>JBBSSM010000011.1:0-64867 GCA_038242155.1 Actinomycetales bacterium
AACGCCCGGTCCCATCCCGAACCCGGAAGCTAAGACCCACAGCGCCAATGGTACTGCATTCGGAAGAATGTGGGAGAGTAGGACACCGCCGGACAACACCACCAGGTCGAGGCCCCACACCACACAGGTGCGGGGCCTCCCTACACTTAAGTGGGCCTACCGACATTTAAGCGGGCCTGCTGCAACGGAGCCTCAACCAGTCGTGCGCCCGGTCAACAGGCGACCGGACGCACAAGTGGTTACCGCAGAATAATGTCAGTAGCCGTTGCCGTGGATTTGCCTGTGGATACAAAGCCGGAAACGCTTGCTTGGGGATGTTTAATAATGTCCGTGACGGAGCCAAGGTGGCGGGACAAGTCCACCTTGTCTTCAGGGGCGGCCAACAGCAGCTGGAAGCCGAATTCCTGCAGCGCATTGATACCAGCGCCGGCATACTCCGAGTTGGCTTGAATGAATGCCTCGTCGATCATGACAGTGCCATAGGTGCTGTACCCCTGGATATCAATTCCCAGTTGGTAGGCCAATGCCGCGCCCATAATGAACGAGGTAAAACGCTGGCCTTCTCCACCGGAAAGTGTGCCGGGTTCCAGCCCAAGCTCCACCTCGCCAGTGGGCCTGTGCTCATTGCAGCTGATAGTCACATGCTGACGGACGTCTAAAACAGTATCGGCCCAGTGAGCCAATGCGGGATCCTGCAAAGCCGTGACCAGGCGTTCCAGTTGTTGATAGCTGTTGGCCATCATTTCTTCAGATGATTGTGTGTAGGCATTACCCAGCGCATCCTTGAGTTCTTGTCGGAACGTACGTGCCTCATCCGGAATAGTTGTTTGCACCTCCAGCCGCAAGCGGCTGCCCTTTTCAAATGGGACGTCCGCAAGAATTTGATTCAGCGGAAGGATTCGGTCCTCAATGGAGCGGCGTTCCTCTTCCAGGAGGTGCAACAAATCCGAAAAACGCTCGTAGGAGCGGTTGTTAAAGTACTCTCTAAACTCTTCTTGGCGTTGAGGCAGACCATCGGCCACGATCTTGCTAAACAATTCCTCATAGTGGGCAACGGATTCCACACCGGTACCGTAACTGGCGCTCATGGAAGGGCCAAATTGCCGGGCAAAGGCCTTGAAAATTTCATTCAGCGCGCCCTCGGTCCGGAATATACGTTCCTTGATAGCTGCACCGCGTTCCCCAAGGTCGACTGCGATGTGGCTCAGTAAGACCTCAAGTTCATCCAAGGTTTCCGGCATGCCCTCAAGGAGGTACGGGGCAAGGGCTTGCTCTGCCCACTCCGCCGCCGTCTCAATGGAATCACCATTGGCCAGCACATCTTGGACTGCCACCAGGTTATCTTCCACGGCTGAGAGGTCGTGGTGCAGCACAGCCAGCTGGCCTACTGCGGTCTCAAGATTCTGCCTCGCACCTGCTAGGGCGTCGCTAAGCTGAGCCAAAGTAGTACTGCCTGCGATGGTCTGCTGCAGAGCCTCCTGCAGTTGCGTCAATGACTTGGCTAGGGCAGTTGCATCCAGTTCCGCAAAGGAACGCTCGTCGCTGGCAATGCGTTTTAGGGTGGCCAATCTAACAAGGGCCTGCTCTTTGAGCAAGCTGCCAACTCCAAGCTGGCCTGTTCTTCCAGCAACGTTTGGGCTTGAACTTCAAGCTGGGTAATTTTTGCCACGTTGTTGAAACCCAAAAGATAATCCGCTGGGTTGATGGTGCGGGTGTCACGCTCAAAGACGGAGCTGTTGAGCTTTACTGTTCCGACCACCGAAATCGCCTTGGCATGCCGATGTAAGTCCGTTTCGTTATCGACACAGCTAAAGGCAAAGTCACTGGTGATCTTCCCTCGCAGCCAATCGCCGGCGTCGGAGTCGTGAAAATCCAGTTTCGTGACAAGGTGGTTCCGCCCCGCCGTCGCCGGCTTGGTGGGTACTCCCAAGTCAATCCAGCGTAGCTTTCCGTGTCCTTCCAAGGAGTCAATGGCTTTGGTCACTGCCGGGATGTCCTTGCCCCGGACCAGCAAAGTGGTGGCCAGTGCACGCAATACTTTTTCGGCTGCCGGGCGCCACGATGCGTGCCCGCCACCTAAATCCACCAGCTCGCCAGCGAACGGCATGTCAGTGGGATCCAAGCCAGTGACCGCGCAAATGGCACGGCGGGCCGCGGAACTCCGCGAGTCAATATTAGAGCCACGCCGTTGATAGGCCGTGATCTCGGCTCGTAGTGCCCTCTCTTGGGCCTTGATGTTGACGCTTGCTGCCACTGCCTGGTACTCGGAGGCGCGGGCTGTCTCAGTATCTTCTAACTGGTGTTCGACGCCGGTCATGGCAGCCGTGCGGGCCGCAGCCAAACCCAAAGCGCTCCAGTCGTAGCTAAGCCCGGCGGCGTCGAGCTCTGCTTGAGCCACCTCCCGGATTCGCAGTTGCTCAGCCAATTCACGCTTGCCGGTGCGGATCTCACGTTCCAAATTTTCAATGGCCTGCCCACCGTGGCTGGCATGCTGAGCGGCAAGTGTTGCCACGGTCTGGGTCAGCGCATCCTTGTGCTGGGCGGCCGCCGCAATGTCCGCACGCAGGCGGGCACGCTTTTCCTCGAGAGCTACGGCTTTGGCCGCCAGCAGCTCTGCCTGGAATTGCTGGCGCAACAGCGGGAGTTGAACGCTCTTCAGCTCAGCGACCCGAGAGTGTTTTTGTTCCAGTTCACGTAGTTTTTGGTGCAGTTCGGGGACCGGCGCCAAGGCATCGCGTTGTCCACGCGCGTCCTCGAGCTGCCGGTAAATGCCACTTAAATGGCTAAAGTCCTCAATGGCCGAGGCTGCAGCGCTCAGCGTGGCTGGTTTATCCAGGACTTCGTAGCGGAAAAAGCGATTCACGCCCTTGTCAAGGCCTTTCCCGTTTTGCAGGGTGCGCAGCAAGCTGAAGGCCTTGTCATTGTGAATGCCTAGTTTTCGCCGGAAGCGTTCAGCGAAGGTCCTGTGCACATCGAAGGCTTCAGCACCCGGTAATGCAGCATGCAGGGACGCCGGCGAAAAACGGCGACTGCCGTGCTTTTCCAAGGCCTCAGTGTTTAGGGGCTTGTCGTGGATGATGTAGTGCTTGCCCACCTGACCTTCCAAGCCATTGGCTGGCAGGTCAAAGAGCGCTGCAATGGTGACTTGCCTGCCCAGGCCGTCCTCAAACACCAGGGCTGTAGCTGACCACGTGGCGCTGGGGCGTTGGTAAGCCACGCCGTCGGCCGTTTTAATTTTCCGTCCGCGCATATAGCTGAAAGTGGTGCGGCGATCCTTTCGGTTCGACGCCTCATGCGCTGATTCGTTCAAGCGCGGAGCTGCATAGAAAATGTGCTGGATACCGTCGAAGAGGGTGGATTTACCCACACCGGGGTGCCCTGTTAAAAGAGTTCCCGCACGGTCCACATACATACTGTGCCGGCCATGGAAGGTGCCCCAATTAACGATTTGAATTTGGGATAGGCGGAATTGACCGGGATTGAGTTCTTCGCCGAAAGGCAAGGTCGTTGCAATGCTCACGCGAGTTTCTCCTGAACAGGCTCATCGAAGTTTTCCAGCTGGTCGCCAGCCGCGTCAAAGGCCTCTAGCGCGGTGGAGTGATCAATGGCCGCAAGGTAGGCAGGAATGTGTTCAATGGAGTCGAACGGCAGAGCCAACGCCAAGGCGTTGCTCACACGATATTCCCCCTCCAATTCTGTTGGCAGGATGAGCTTTAAGTTCAGCAACCGGGCCAGTGCCGCATCAGTTTGTTCATCCAATCTCTTATCGTCCACTGTTCCAGGCTGACGGTGCTCAGCTAGTATTTCGCGGGCTCCTGCGCGTGAAATGCCCACATCCGTTCCCGTGCCGGCGTGACGGTCCAAAAGTACCCGCAGCCGCAGTGCCAGGAGCGTTTCCTCACGTCGCAGTGGTTTTCTGGCCACTATGGGCTGTGTGTGCACGGCGTCAATGTCTGCAGGCGTCAACAGGGCAATTTTGCGTTCGTCATCAATGGTGAGCAGCACGAAAATCTCGCTGAGATACTGCTGCAGTGTTGGCGCGTGGGTCAAAACAGTTGTCCACAGTGCAGGATCCGCAAACCCGTCAATGTAGGGCCCGCGGAGAAGCCGCACCAGTGCCTGCCGCATCTCGAGCGGGAAGGCACCGGTGTCTCCTGAAAAGAGTGCGCGCTCGGAACTGCTCATACTGTGGAGTCCTTTGTAAAGGTGATTAGAGGAATGGTGGCTGAACGTTGGATTCCATCAATTTGGGTGAAGAGCACCGTTTGGGTTTTTCGCTCGTCAACATTGTTTTCGGAACCGCGGGCGGCAAGAATCAGCCCCCGAATGGTGTTTAAATGCAGTTGTTCCGGGGGTAGGGAGCCGTACACGTCTGCCAAGGTGGCGGTGCCGTTGCGCAGCTGGCGCGCACGGGCGACGGCGGCATGAAGCTGGGGCATGTCAGCTGCCGGTGTGGCGGGGGTACGGTGAATATCGGCGTCGCTCAGGGCCGGTGGCGCGGCCAACTTCGGCGGCGGGACGTGGTCTTCGGGGTTGTAAATACCCAGTCGCGCCACGGTTTCAAACTGGGGTGCGTACAGTAGCGGTTCGACCACTGCCGTACGGATCCCCAGTGGTGCGGTGGCGACGAGTTGTTCGGCGGCGTGGATGGATTTACGCAGCAGCACAGATTCTTGGAACTGCGCCGACTGCACGTAGGCATGCAGGCTTTCCGACAGGCGCCCGTAAATGGCATGAACTTCGGCGGCTTGGCGACGCATTTCCCGCAACAGTGAGGCTAAGTTGTTCCGTTCCTCGGTGCTCAGCTGGCCGCTAAAGTCACGCTCCAAGACATCATTGACCGATTGTCTGAAGCGTGCTTGGGAAACGGGGTCGTTGAGGAACTCAGTGAAACCTTGGAAGGTTTCACCCTCGGCCGTGCTGCGCAGTGCCTTGTCACCGGCAAGCACTTGCCCGACGGCCACGCCCTTCGTCAGGGAAGATTCCATGATTTCAGTACGGATGGAATGCAACATGACCTCAACGCCGTCGCGCATGCGCTTGAAATCCGCTGGCAGGCTCGCGGCCAGGTCCAGGACGCTGCGGGCTGCTGCGGCGGCTGAGTCATTGGACAGTGTGGCGGGGGTGGCACCGCCCCGGAGGGCGAGAATCTCCTGTTCCCGCTCCGCTATCTCCGCCTCCAGGGCCGTGATGCGGGACTCCGGGTCGGGGTTGCTTTGCTGTGACAGTGTCTCAATGCTGTTAAGTAAGGTGCTTAAACGTGAACTATTGAGGTTGGTGCGGTTCCCCATCAATGTGTCCATAAAAGCCAGGACCCGGGCGGTCGCCGCAGTAGGTTCGTAATAAAACGCGCTCTGCACCATGGGCCGTGAGAGGAATTGGCTGCGCACCCAGGAATCGGCGTAGTGCGAGGCCTGCCACGCCTCATTGAGGCCCAGGTGCTCCGCGCGCAGTTCCTTCATAAAGTCAGCCAGGCTGGCATGGAATTCCTCCAACGGAACCCGCTGCCGGGTTGCCGTGAACTCAGCGCGGAGAAAAGCCAGGGTCCAGGGTGAACTTTGCAGCAATTTCCATGCCGGGCTCAGCCGGAGTTGTTGCTGGGCATGCCATTGCGCCACAGCAGAGTCAGTTGGGCGCATGGCGAAGCCTTTCGGCAGGAGAAATGGGAGTTACTGCCATTTTAAGCCATGGCGCCACACCACGCTTGCGTGTGGTGCGGCTTACCCACAAGGGTGAGTGCCCGGCGTCGTGCTTGCGGTAAGATAGATAAGTCTGTGCTGGCGCCGGAGCTGCTGCAAAGCAATCCGAAGTCAGTGAGACACCGCAAATGAACCTCCTGTTACGGAAATGCCGTAACCGCCTAGCCCAAAGGAGGTGGGTTCACATATGCGTCCTTACGAACTGATGGTAATCATCGACCCCGATGTTGATGAGCGTACCGTTGAGCCGTCGCTTCAGAAGTTCCTCAATGTCATTACCACCGATGGTGGAACCATCGAAAAGGTGGACATTTGGGGCCGTCGTCGCTTGGCTTACGACATTCAAAAGAAGTCTGAAGGTATCTACGCCGTGGTGAACTTCACCGCTGAGCCTGCTACCGCTCAGGAACTTGACCGCTTGCTTGGGATCAACGAGACCATCCTGCGCACCAAGATCACCCGTCCGGAAGAGCAGAAAGTTGTTGCCGAATAATTTCGGTTAACACTGACTAACTTTTTCACCGTAGGAAAACACTTAGCAGGAAGCAGGAGCAGATGGCAGGCGAAACCACTATCACGATCATTGGTAATCTCACCGGTGATCCAGAACTTCGGTTTACCCCGAGCGGTTCAGCAGTAGCGAACTTCACCATTGCGTCGACTCCGCGGACCTTTGACCGCCAGAGCAACGAGTGGAAGGACGGCGAAACGCTGTTCCTCCGCGCGTCAATTTGGCGTGAAGCGGCAGAGAACGTGGCCGAATCCCTGACAAAGGGAACGCGCGTCATTGTTTCAGGCCGGCTGAAGTCGCGGACCTACGACACTAAAGAAGGCGAAAAGCGCACCGTCATGGAGCTCGAGGTCGACGAGATCGGCCCCTCGCTGCGTTACGCCAATGCCAAGGTTAATCGCACCCAACGCTCCGGCGGCCAGGGTGGGAACAACTTCGGTGGCCAAGGCGGCCAGGGCGGCGGAAACTTCGGTGGCGGCAACGCCGGCGGGGGACAAGGCGGCTTTGGCGGCGGTAATTCCGGCGGCAATGGCGGTCAACAACAGCAGTCATCCGCACCGGCAGCTGATCCCTGGGCTACGCCCGGCGGTTCGACTGGCGGCTGGGGCGCGGGTCCGGATAACTCCGAACCCCCCTTCTAAAAAGATTTTACAATGTGCGGCATCCGCTGCACACACCATCCCGCGGATTAATATCCACGGGCTCCACTAACACTAAGGAGCTCCACGATGGCTAAGGCTGAACTCCGTAAGCCCAAACCAAAGTCCAATCCCTTGAAGGCCGCTGACGTTACAGTCATCGACTACAAGGACGTAGCATTGCTGCGCAAGTTCATCTCTGATCGCGGAAAGATCCGTGCGCGTCGCGTCACGGGTGTCACCGTTCAGGAACAGCGCAAAATCGCCCAGGCAATTAAGAATGCCCGCGAAGTTGCACTGCTGCCCTACTCCGGCGCTGGCCGCGGTTAAGGGAGATAAAATAACATGGCAAAGCTCATTTTGACCCACGAAGTAAGCGGCCTCGGTGCCGCTGGCGACATCGTTGAGGTAAAGAACGGTTACGCACGTAACTTTCTTCTGCCCCGCGGCTTCGCTCTGACCTGGAGCAAGGGTGGCGAGAAGCAGGTGGACGCCATCAAGGCTGCACGTGTTGCTCACGCTCACGCAACCACCGAAGCCGCTCAGGCACAGGCTGCCGCCCTTCAGGCGCAGGCTGTCACCTTGACGGTGAAGGCAGGCGAGACCGGCCGTCTGTTCGGTACCGTCAAGGCCGACGACGTTGCAAAGGCTGTTGCCGCTGCAGGTCTGGGAACCATTGACAAGCGCAAGGTTGAATTGCCGGCGCACATTAAGAGCACAGGTAAGCACACTGCAACCCTTCGTTTGCACGAAGACGTTTCAGCGACCATCACCTTGAACGTGGTTGCGGGCTAATACCCCGCTCCATAGCTCCAAAAGGTCCGGTTCCCGCAGGGGAACCGGACCTTTTGCTTGTGGTGCATGGTTATTCCGGCTGTGGCTGCGGGGCTCCAATGTTTACGCAGTACTGGTACGTCATTGCTATGAGTTCGCGCAACACAGCCATGTTCACGTCGGCTAGTTTGTTAATATAAACACAGTGAACATCTGACCTGAATTTACCCAGCTGCTCCAACAATGGTGCGGCGGCCGGAGGGTAGGTTAATCCGTAAATCACCAACGCTGTCTTCCTCGGTGAAAAGGCGACGGCGGGTGCGTCACCTTGCCTGCCCGACGCGTAGCTGTAGTGATACTGCCCGAAGCCCACCATGCTGGGGCCCCACATGACAGGCCGTTGGCCTGTCACGTCCTGCATCATTTCCAGCAGCGTGAGCGCATCTTCGCGGAGCACCTTGCTGGTATCTACGGCGCCAATGAATTCGCGCGGGTCCGCTCCCTGTAGAGGAGGTCTTGTTAGTGGACGCAGTGGTCTTCCCCGTGCTGGCGGGTGATTGGTTGACGTTCACGAGGAGCTCCTGTCATTGCCAATAGTTTAGCCCCGACCCCCTGTCGAGCTGCAGATGATTGAGCGCTGATGGGGATGATTAAAAATATGCCCCAGTCGGCGTTCGGCGGCGGCATGGTCTTCCGAGTGGATATCCACACCACTGTATATAACTGTGGATATCACTTTTTGGACCGTCCCGCACCTTCCAAGGTGTTTATTGTCCTAACCCCGGGGCAGCCGGAAAATTTTAGGTTTTCCACAGGGTTAATCCGTTATTTGCGCAGGTCACAGCGTATTTTTTGCGGGTAAATAAATGTTATACACAAGCTTATCCCCACACTGTGCACAAGTGGGGGCACTTAATGCACCGGTTATCCACAGGAGTAGTGGATAACGGGGTTGGTGGAACCTCTTGCAGCGTCTAACGTTGCAGTTGAGCTCTCCGTACCAGCCGTGACATTTTTCGTCCTGTTGGTAACGCTGACAGGAGCGGCAGTACTACTAAACACCCTGTGCATTGCGGGAAGCCCCGCCAGCAGGGCAGAAAGAGGCACCACCATGGCGGCACCCGCCACCGAACAAGGAACTTCCTCCCGCGAACCGGATTTTGCCCGGACGCCGCCGCAGGATTTAGTCGCCGAGCAAAGCGTCTTGGGCGGCATGATGCTGTCCAAGGACGCCATTGCCGATGTTGTAGAGGTTTTACGCGGTAATGATTTTTACCGCCCCTCACACGAGAGCATTTACGAAGCCATCCTTGATTTGTATGGCCGGGGTGAGCCTGCCGATGCCGTGACCGTGGCAGATGAGCTCACCAAACGTGGCGAGATTACCAAGACCGGCGGGGCTGCGTATTTGCATCAGCTCATCCAGTCGGTGCCTACGGCCGCCAACGCCGGGTTTTATGCGGAAATTGTGGCAGAGCGGGCAGTTTTGCGCCGCCTAGTCACGGCTGGAACCAAAATCGTGCAAATGGGCTACGCCCAAGACGGCGAAGTTGAAGACGTGGTCAACGCAGCCCAAGCGGAAATATTCGCTGTAGCCGAGCGTCGCAGCACAGAGGATTATGTACTCCTCAAAGACGTCATGGAATCCACGGTGGATGAAATTGAGGCTTCCGGTCACAAGGGTGAGGGTATGACCGGAGTGCCCACGGGATTTTATGAATTTGATGAGCTGACCAATGGTCTGCACCCTGGTCAAATGATAGTCATTGCAGCTCGTCCGGCAGTGGGTAAATCCACGTTCGCACTTGATTGGGCACGGTCGGCTGCCATTGACCACAATATGGCGACAGTGGTTTTTTCCCTGGAAATGGGGCGCAATGAAATTGCCATGCGCCTGCTTTCGGCCGAGGCCACCATTAGCTTGCAGGACCTTCGCAAGGGCACTGTCAAGGATGACCAGTGGTCCAAAATAGCCACAACCATGGGCAAGATGAATGACGCTCCCCTGTTTATTGACGACTCACCCAACATGTCGCTGATGGAAATTCGCGCTAAATGCCGACGACTTAAGCAGCAGCATGATTTGAAACTGGTGATCTTGGATTACCTTCAGCTCATGTCCTCTGGAAAGCGTGTGGAATCACGTCAGCAGGAAGTTTCCGAGTTTTCCCGTGCGCTGAAGCTGCTGGCCAAGGAGCTGCAGGTACCGGTTGTGGCGCTTTCACAGCTGAACCGTGGTTCGGAGCAGCGCACTGACAAGAAGCCCATGGTTTCTGACCTGCGTGAATCAGGATCCATTGAGCAGGACGCCGACATGGTGATTTTGCTGCACCGTGAAGACATTTATGACAAAGAATCGGCACGCGCGGGTGAGGCCGATGTGATTGTAGCCAAACACCGTAACGGTCCCACCAAGACCATTGTGGTGGGTTTCCAAGGACATTATTCCCGCTTCGCCAACATGGCTTCGGACTCTGGCGGCGGCTACTAGAGGCCGGCCACGTGAAGTCAACCGAACGTTCCGTGGGAGCTTCCCGCTCCACAGCGCGGCAAATTAGAGTTTTAGCAATACCAGCTTTTGGCGCCCTCATTGCCGAGCCCCTCTTTCTGTTGGCCGACTCAGCCATAGTGGGTCACCTTGGTGTCCCGCAGCTGGCAGGGGTGGGTTTGGCTGCAACGATTTTGCAGACGGTTGTGGGACTTATGGTGTTCTTGGCATATTCCACTACGCCTGCCGTGGCGCGGCTTTTGGGTGCCGGTCGAGCAGCTGAAGCGTTGGCCGTGGGTCGAGACGGCCTTTGGTTAGCGCTTGCGCTGGGTGTTGCGCTTGCAGTGGGTGGCGTTTTTTTCAGTGATGGACTCCTGCGTTCCATGGGTGCCACCGGTCAACTACGCCTGTACGCACATGAGTACCTTATAGTGAGCCTGGCCGGCCTCCCTGCCATGCTGCTGGTCATGGCTGCCATGGGCGTACTGCGGGGGTTGCAGGACACAAAAACACCGCTGATAGTTGCAACGGCTGGCTTTGGGGTAAACATTGTCATGAACTTTGTGTTGGTTTACGGCCTGAATTTGTCAGTGGGCGGCGCGGCACTGGGGACGGTCATTGCCCAATGGGGGATGGCAGCTGTTTACCTCATGATCGTGGTGAAAGCCGCACGGGAGCACCAGCTGTCCCTGCGGCCCAGTTGGCTGGGCGTCCGCAGGGTTTCCAGTGTGGGCAGTTGGCTTATGCTGAGAACTTTGTCATTGCGCGTGGCCATCCTCGCAACAGTTTTAGTCGCCACCGCGCAGGGGCAAAACAATTTAGCTGCCCACCAGCTAGCCATGACAATCTTCACCTTCCTGGCATTTGCTTTGGATGCCTTGGCCATTGCCGCGCAAGCTCTCATTGGCAAAGAACTCGGAGCAGCAAATATTTCCCAAGTCCGCAACTTGACGCGGACCATGACGAAGTGGGGGCTTGTTTTTGGTCTTTTGACGGGAGTGGGTTTGGCGGCTGTTTCCGGCGGAGTCGGCTGGATCTTCAGTAATGATCCGCGCATCCATGTTGCTTTGACGGCAGCCCTGCTGGTCATTGCCATAGGACAACCCGTGGCAGGCTATGTATTTGTGCTCGACGGGGTGTTGATTGGTGCAGGTGACGCGCGCTATTTGGCTCTGGCAGGACTAGCTAACCTGGCTATTTATCTGCCGTTGTTGCTATGGGTGCACCGGGCCGAACTTGGCGACACGAGAGGCGGATTGTTATGGCTTTGGGCCGCTTTCAGCTTGGGCTACATGGGAGCGCGGGCATTGACCCTGGGGTTGCGCATACGCGCAGACAAATGGATGCAGGTCGGCGTCTCCGCAAGCCACCGCTAGACTTGATGAGTGAGTGAAACTGCCTATCCCCACCCAGCCGATGTCTCCATCTCCGTACCCGGTCCCACGCCACTGTGGCAGCCGCTGCTGTTGCGTGCCGCCGTCACTTTAGCATTCGGTCTACTCACCGTGTTCTGGCCCACTCCTGGAACCGTGGGTTTATGTGTAAGCCTGGCCGGATATTTGCTGAGTTTGGCTGCGGTTCAGTACTGGACTGTGCGAACCCTGAATCTGCCCCGCGGTGACACTCGAGGTTTGCCCCTTCGCGGCGCAGCGGGGTTCTTAGCCGTGTCAGCTGTAGTGGTCGCCATTTCCGCAAGTGCTGTCATGGCAGCGTGGTTGGGGGCTTTGGCGCTCGCAGCATTGGCTGCGGCGGAACTTTTTGCCGCACTGCGAACCCGAAAAGCAGGACCGGTGGCTGGCCGCGCGCTGAAGGGCGATTGGATGATCTCCGCGGTCCTTGGCTTTGGCACGGGAATAGCATTGCCCTTCTTTGTGGCAGCAGGCCCACATGGACTCCTGGGTGTTGTGGGCGGTGGTGCCATCATGTCAGGTGCCCTCTGGGCACTGTCCGCTCTCACGCTCCGTCATGACAGTAGTGGCAGTAAAAGCCGCTAAACTTAACACTGAATGTTCTACCTCGTGTAGAAAATATGTCGTGCGCGCAACACCGAACAAGCCAAAGGACCAAGTGTGGGCAACGTAGAGCCGCAGAACCCGAAACAAAATTCCGGAGCTTCCATTAAGTTCCCCCTCAGCTTCTCAGCAGCCCTGGGCGCAGTTGCTGGTCTTATCACGTTGGTGGTTTCCGCGGGTGGGATCGAGAATGGCTTGCGCTGGGACTTGGCCGGTATTGCCTTTGGGATTGCTTTTATAGCCACCTTGCTTATCGCCTCATTGCTGGTGATGGGCCACAAGGAAAACGACAGCTATCTTAGTGAGGGATCGGGCGTGAATCGCAAGTCTTCGGATCGCCTGAGCAATATCAAAAAGCAAGATCCCTCCGGCAATGACACTTCAGGGTCCCAGAGCTAAGGCCGAATAAACAATCCAGAGGGGTTTGCGTTTTTAATGCGGCCGTCTGAGGTTTGCCAAGCTGCTTTGAATTCGGTTGAAAATCTGCGCGTCAACGTCCACGCCACTGCGTTTGAGTACCATTACTGACGCGCCCACCGCGCCATCCTCCACAAGAATTGGAGTTGCAGGCGCACCACTTGCGGCAGAGAGCTGTTGTGTAACAGCGGTTGCTATCAATGGGCCTTTGGTCAAAACACTTCCGCCAAAAATCAGTGGCCCCGCAGTTAGGGGAGCGCCGCTTTGTGTGTTTCCTTTGGCCGCGTCCGTTCCTGCAGCTAACCCTGCAGTTAATAAGGTGTGAGCAAGTGCCGTGGCGGCGCGGCTAACGATATCTTGAGCGACGGAATCGAGAGGCGCTGCAAATACCAGCGGGGCGAAGCGGGACAGCTCGATGGGGCTTTGCCCATACACCTTGGCAATCAATTGCTGCTGTGCCCGGAGCCTTCCTTGGATGCGGTCCATTGGATGAAGTTCAATGCCCAGTTCAGCAAGAAGGAGCGGCGTCAGTGCCGTGAGCGGACCCCTGCCGTCCAATGCCGCACCGACGGCTTGAGCAACTTCTCGGCCCAGCCAAAACCCCGAACCAGTATCACCTAACAACCATCCCGCTCCGTCAATTACTGAAAGCAGTTGGCTTTGCGCCACCCGGGCACCCACCGCGCCAGTCCCAGCTATTAGGACATGTCCAAAATCGTGAAAGGTTCCGGAGTAAAAAGTCGCTAATAAATCAGATTCCATCATAAGTTGCGTTGATGGATCCAGCATGGTTAAGCTGTCCCGGAGCAATTTCAGGGGTGGTTCCAAGGACATTCCCGCCGTGGCCACCAGGACGTGGCCGACGGGTGCTTTGCTGCCAGCCACTGCACGTTTTGCAGCAAGGTTAAGGGCCGCCAAAGCCGACTCAAAACCGCGGGAAACCGGGTTACCGCCGCCTGCCATGCCGTAACCCAAGCACTCTCCGGAAGTATTTAAGAGCACGGCCCGCGTGGCTGTCCCGCCAGCGTCGAGGGCAAGAAAATTTGGCATTGTTACCATTCTGTGGCTGAGTGTGACTTGACTTACATTTGAGATGAGAATAGTTTTCATTGTATTGGTAGTCAAAAGAAATGGATTTTCACATGTCGGCCTTATCGTCACCTATGGCAACTGCAACAGCTGCCGGCGTGGTGAACCGCATTCAGGCAAAACTCCCTGACATGCCGGCGGCCATGGCGAAGATTGGTTCCTTCCTTTTGCAGCATCCCCAGGCCCCGCTGGAACTTTCCATCATGGAGCTTGCTGAACAAACAAAAACTTCGCCCGCCACCGTGACACGTTTTTGCCGGCTACTGGGTTATGCGGGGTACGTGCCCTTCCGGGTGAGTATTGCCTCTGACATGGGCCGCAGCGATGCCCGGGAATCGTGGAAGGCTGACATTGGCCGGGCTTTCGGCCCGGATGACTCACCTCGTGATGTCCTGAGCACTTTGGTCAACGCCCACACACGCTCCCTTGGAGAAACCGCTGCGGTAATGGATTTGGCTTTGATGAATAAAATTGCCCGCCGTATTGCCATGAGCTCGCACGTAGATATCTACGGTATTGGCGGCAGCGGCGTGATGGCCAAGGAACTGCAGTCGCGTCTCTATCGAATCGGCATAAATGCCCACCACTGGTCCGAAGTGCATGAGGGACTAACCAGTGCAGCGATCCAGGACGTCAACTCCGTGGCCATTGGCATCTCCAATACGGGCCGCACGGAAGAGACGCTGCAAATGCTCCGGGAAGCAGGTGAGGCTGGGGCTTTGACCGTTGCTCTGAGCAATAACCCCGGTTCGCCGTTGGCGGAGAGTGCGGATGAATCCATCATCACCTCTGTTCATGAACAGTTTCTGCAGCCGGATGACCTGTCTGCCAAGCATGTCCAACTTTTGGTTATTGACCTGCTTTATCTTCTTGTAGCTCAGGTCAATTTTGCTCAAACCACCTCAAAACTTGCAGCTTCAGCCATGGCTGTTTCTCCGCACCGTCGTCCTACGCGGGCTGCCCGGCTGGAACTGGGCACCCATAGGGCGCCACGCTCTTCGAAGGGGGGATGAAGGCCATCAGTAATTCCATAGGGCTCTTCAGTCGGGAAGTTGGCACCCGCTTGGATGCCATTACAGCGTGGGCGTGTGAAGGCGGGTTAAGCGAAGCCGTCGATGCCCTGGCGCAGACACTGGTCAATGGCGGTGTCATTCAAGCTTTTGGCACGGGGCATTCCGAAGCCTTTGCCATGGAAATTGCGGGCAGGGCAGGCGGGCTGATCCCTACCAGCAAGATTGCCCTGCGAGATCTGGTACTTCATGGTGACCGCGACGTAGCAGTACTTGATTCGTTGGCGGGGTCGGTTTTAGAACGGGATGTAGGCGTAGCTGAGGAGCTTTTTAATCTTTCCCTTGTTGATCCACGCGATATATTCCTCATTGCCTCCAACTCGGGAGTGAACGGTTCAGTTGTGGGTCTGGCCCTTGCCGCCAAAGAACGCGGTCACAAGGTGATTGCCGTAACGAGCTTGGAGCACACCAATGCGGTGGACACCAAGCACCCCAGCGGTAGGCGTCTAAACGATATTGCCGACATTGTTATCGATAATAGGGCTCCCTTTGGTGACACCACCATGGAAATTTCCAGCGGCGGAGGGGTGGGCGCCGTCTCATCAATCACTGCCGCGTACATTGCGCAACTGCTGACCATTGAGACGGTTGAGAGTCTGGTCCGTGCGGGAGAACCCCCGCCTATCTATGTGTCGGCAAATGTTCCAGGCGGGGACGAACACAACACGGCTCTGGTTAGCCGGTACGCTGGCCGGCTCAGACGTGATGCGTGAAGCCGTTGTCATACAGGAGGAATTCACTATGTGGAATGGAATGCAAGGCATTTGACGTAACGGACTGATTTATTTCAGGACCGAATTAGTGCTCGTACCATCAATGGAAGGCAGTACAACAAATGAATATTCACAATAAACCTTTGCAGCGTCGCGGATTCTTGCGCGGCGCCCTCGCCACGGCAGTTCTTTTGCCACTGGGTGGGGCGCTGGCTTCCTGTGCCGGTGGTTCCACCAGCTCAGATAATGCCGCCCCCACTGGCGAAGTGGACCCCGTTAAGAATCCTTTTGGGTTGGCCAACACCGGCAAACTCGACGCCGTAATTTTTAAGGGCGGCTACGGCATTGACTATGTTGAGTTCGCCGGCGACATTGTCAAAAAGAATTTCCCCGAGCTAGAAGTCAGCATTAACCCATCCACTGACATTGCACAGGAACTGCAACCCCGCTTTGTCGGTGGCAACCCGCCGGATTTGATTGATAATTCGGGTGCAAAGTCCATTGGCTTCAGCACCATTTTGGATAAGCTGGAAGATTTGCAGTCCGTTATTGATGCCAACAATCTCGAAGGCACCAAGATCGCCGACACTCTGTTCGACGGTGTTCTGGCGCCGGGCACATTCGATGGCAAGCTGGCCGCCATCAACTACGTCCTGACGATCTATGCATGGTGGTACTCGGCCAGTTTGTTCAAGGAAAACGGCTGGACGGTTCCCACGACGTGGGACGAAGCCTACGAACTTGGTGTCAAGGCCAAGGAGCAGGGCAAGTTCCTGTTCGTCTGGGGCAAGGAAGCCGCCACGTATTACCAAACCATGGCCATTGAATCAGCCATTAAGGAAGGCGGTGACGAGGTGCGCGTTGCCCTGGAAAACCTCGAGCCCGACTGCTGGTCAATGCCTGCAGTCCAGAGCGTCTTCATGGCCATGGAGAAAATTGTCAAGGCCGGCATGTTTAAACCAGGTGGCGCGGGCACTGCCTTCACGGCAGCTCAGGCGCAGTGGAGCAACGGCCAAGAAGCCCTGCTCTACCCTTCGGGTTCCTGGATTGAAAATGAGATGAAGGACCAGACCAAAGCCGGATTCGAAATGACAGGTGCCCCGGTGCCGGTTGTCTCCGCCAGCCCCAAGATTGCCCAGACGGGCGTTCGTTCCGCCGGTGGTGAACCCTTCATCATTCCTTCCCAGGGCGCAAATGTGGCTGCCGGCAAGGAATTGCTGCGCACCATGCTCTCCAAGGAAGCGGCCAGCAACTTTGCCAAGGAAAAACTGGCGCCCACAGTGGTCAAGGGCACTGTTCCAGCCGATGGTTTTGGCTCCACTGCGCTGGTCTCCCAGACCGGCATGCTGGAAGTGGCTGGCAAGGACATCTTCACGTGGAACTTCATTGACACTTACGGCATGAACGGGGACATGCTGGTGCCATGGAACGAATTCCTTGACGGCAAGCTCGACGTCGCTGCCCTCACCAAAGCGTTGCAAAGCATCACCGACAAGGTCGCCAATGATTCCTCGGTCAAGAAGATTGAAGTGAAGTGATACCAGCGCCAGTTCAGGTGCGGCCGGCCAGGGGCGTTGCCGCCACTGTCCGGCGGCGGCGAAAAAAACTGACATTTGACAAGGTCAGCTTCATGGCAGTCTTTTTGGGGCTGCCGCTGGTGATTTATTTAGTCTTTGTCATCTCACCGTTTATTCAGGCGATTTATTACTCCATGACGAGCTGGAGCGGCTTCGACAGCAACATGCCGTTTATTGGTGTGGAGAACTACGTCAAACTAATAAACGACGATATTTTCATGATTTCAGTGCGGAACTCAATTGTTTTGGCACTCTTTTTGCCCGTGGTCACTGTCATCCTTTCTTTGATCCTGGCCACCCTCGTCACCATTGGCGGCAGCAGCCGCGGACAAATCAGTGGTTTGAAAGCGGCTGGTTTTTACCGTGTGATCTCGTTCTTTCCGTATGTGGTTCCTGCCGTGGTCATTGGCATTATTTGGTCCCAAATTTTTAATCCCAGCAATGGTTTGCTCAATGGAATCCTTACGGGCGTGGGGATTGACGCTGCCGAGGATTTTGCTTGGCTCGGTGACTCCCGCACTGCCATGATTGCCTCAATGGTGGTCATTGTGTGGGGCTTCGTGGGTTTTTACATGATCTTGTTCATTGCCGCCATTAAGGGCATCCCGGCGGAGACGTTTGAAGCAGCCCGCATTGATGGGGCAGGACGCCTGCGCACAGCCGTGAGCATCACTATTCCGCTGATCCGCGACAACATTCAAACGGCGTATGTGTATATGGGCATTTTGGCACTGGATGCATTTGTCTACATGTCCGTCTTAAACTCTACGGGTGGTCCGGGTAACTCCACGTTGGTGATGTCCCAAAAGCTGTTTAGTACAGCCTTTACCAAGGGTCAATTCGGCCTTGCTTGTGCCATGGGTGTGGTCTTGGCAGTAATAACGCTGATTTTCTCGGCACTGGTCTTTGCTGTCAACAAGTGGACCGGCGGCAGTAAGGATGTGTCTGAATAATGACTTTAAACCTGCTTAGGCGGCCCTCCGCCCCCGCGCACACCGAGCGCAGGGCTAAGGAAACCAAGGGTGACAACGTGGTGGCAGGCGTGTCGCACACCATGCTCGCCCTATGGTCCCTCATGGTACTGATCCCTCTGGGGTGGACACTGCTGTCATCCTTTAAGACCACATCGGAGATTTTCGCCTCACCGTTCGCGCTTCCGCAGGATTGGAAGTTTGTGAACTACGTCAACGCGTGGAACACAGCCGGTATTGGCACGTACTTCTTTAACACGGTGATTGTGGTGGGATGTGCGCTGGTCATTGTCATGGTGCTCGGCGCCATGTGCGCTTATGTATTGGCCCGCTACGTGTTCCCCGGCTCCCGTACCGTGTATTACCTCATGCTTGCCGGGCTGACCTTCCCGGTGTTCTTAGCCATTGTGCCGCTGTTCTTTATTTTGAAGAACCTGGGATTGTTAAATACGCTGCCCGGACTCATCATTGTCTATGTGGCCTTTGCGCTGCCATTTACCGTGTTTTTCCTCTTCTCCTTCTTCAAGGCTCTACCGGGGGAAATTGCCGAAGCTGCGCAAATTGATGGTGCCGGAGAATGGCGAACTTTTTTCCAGGTCATGCTGCCCATGGCCAAACCGGGCATGGCATCGGTGGCCATCTTCAATTTTCTGGGACTGTGGAACCAGTACTTGATTCCCGTGGCCATCAACACCAATCGGGAGAACTATGTGCTCTCCCAAGGCATTGCCGCCTACGCCGGCCAAATGGGGTACGCAGTGGACTTTGGTGCATTGTTCGCCGCCGCCATCATTGTGGTGGTCCCGGTGTTGGTGATGTACATCCTGTTCCAACGTCAGCTCCAAGGCTCGGTCTCTGCGGGAACCATGAAGTAAGCACTTGCCGCTGGTTTTATGAGCGTTGGGTTTCTTCGGGCGCTGGCGCGGATTTACGACGACGGTACGCGGCCACGTGGGCCCTGTTGCCGCAGTTGCCGGTATCGCAATAACGGCGTGAGCGGTTCTTGGACAGGTCCAGGACCACTGCGCAACAATTGGAGGCCGCGCAGACTTTCAGCCGCTCCCGCTCTTTGCTGCGGATGACGTCGGCCATGGCCATGGCTGCCTCCACGCCAATGCGCAGTGCCAAAGGTGCCGCGGGAACCGTGGCGTGTAAATGCCAATCCCAGTGATCATGTTTCACCAACTGCGGCACCGCAGTAGCCCGGAATAGCAGTGCATTGACCTGGGCGGCCATGGCTTCCTCTTCTGCCGTAAACATGGTGCGCAGCTCATCGCGCAGGGCGCGTACGGCAGCCAACTCAGCTACGTCACGATCCCGCGCACCCGAGAATTGCTCGCGTTCCACGAAATTATCAAGGTGAGCCAGGGTCGTGAGGGAATCCTCGCCACTGACGACTCCTGCTGCACTCAGGGAGGAGGGTGCCGTGTTAATTAAATTTACGGCAGAGATGAGGGAAAGTTCAGTGTCATGACTAAAGACCACTTTGACTCCTGATAATTGCTGGGCATAGTGTCACTAGTATAACTTCCTTGACTCCTGACATTCGAGATTACCTTGCCACCTTCACTGCCACCCCGCCGTCGCATTGTCACCTCACCTGCCCTGTTGCTGGCTTTTGTCTCAGCGGCAGCGTTTGCACTATCGGGTTCCTTTGCCAAATCACTGTTTGATGTTGGCTGGTCCCCGGGAGCGGCTGTGGCTGCACGTATTGGCGGCGCCGCTGCGGTTCTTTTCATTCCGGTGGTGATTTCACTGGTGCGCAACTGGCACACGGTGAGAGGTTCCCTGCCCCGTATGGCAATTTACGGCGTCGTTCCCATTGCGCTGTGCCAATTATTTTATTTCAATGCCGTACAACATTTGTCGGTGGGGGTGGCGCTGCTGCTGGAGTATCTTTCTCCCGTCCTTTTGGTGGCATGGGCTTGGGCAGCCACGCGGCAGCGGCCGCGGCTGCCCACCATCCTTGGGGCCATCAGCGCCATGACGGGACTTGTGCTGGTGCTTGATTTAGCTGGCGGTCAGCAGGTGAGCATTGCAGGAATCCTCTGGGGTTTGGCGGCGGCCGTGTGCTCGGCCGTGTACTTTGTCATGTCCGCACGTGCCAATGACAACGTCCCTCCACTGCTCATGGCGGGGGGCGGCATGGCGGTGGGTGCAGTCATGATTGTGGGATTGGGCGTGGTTGGAATACTGCCCATGGCTTTTACCTTCAACAACCCCGTCTTTGCCGGGAAGGAGGTGCACTGGCTGCTGCCCGTGCTGGGATTGGTGCTTGTAACAACCGTGTTTGCCTATGTTGTGGGCATTGTCGCCACCCGCGGCTTGGGCTCTAAAGTGGCGTCCTTTGTGGCCCTTTTCGAAGTGCTGTTTGCAGTGATTTGGGCCTGGATCCTGCTGGGGGAATTGCCCCGTGCCATCCAGCTGCTGGGCGGGCTGTGCATTATGGGTGGCGTAGTCATGGTGCGCCTCGACGACCTCCGCGGATCCCCGGGGCGTGGTCCAAGCCAGGTTGTGGAGCTCGCAGTGGAACCCACGCATGTCACGCCTGCCAAAGCACAGCAACTGTAGCGGATTAGGGCCACGTGCCAGCACTGCGGACGCTCCGTCGGAGGAGTCCTGGGATGTCATTCAGGCGTGTCTTAGGCGCTGTTGGGAATCAGCAAGTAACCGGCTTCGCCAATGGCGGCTGAATCGGGTACCTGGTTTGAAGTGATGGTGAGCTGGGAAACGCCGCCGGAGTTGAGGGTGATGTGCACGCCCTCCACGCCATAAAGTTCCTTGATTTCCTCACTGACGGAGGTGACGCAGCGCTTGCAGGCCATGCCTGAAACATTGACAGCGGTTTTCATGTTTCGAGGCTTCCTTTTGCCAGTTCTTAACCCCGCGCGTACGTCCCCGCTTTTCGCGCATGTCCGGGGGTACGCGAAAAGCGGGGACGTACGCGCGCTCCATTGGCCATATATTACCGACCGGTTACCCCTTGTGGGCCTGTAATCCTGGTGCTGAACTTTAAACCATGAGTACGCCGGAAAAGCATGCGCAGAGGACCTTATTAGCGGTGGGGACCAAAAAGGGTTTGTGGTTGGGCACCAGCACTGACCGCAAAAACTATTCATTCACTGGCCCACATTTTCTCATGGAGGAAATACCGAGCATTGCCATTGATACCCGCGGGGGACGGAACCGGATCCTGCTGGGTCTGCGCAGTGAGCATTGGGGGCCCACGGTGGTGCATTCGGATGACCTGGGGGAAAGCTGGCAGGAACCAGAACAGGGTGCCATTGTGTTCCCGCCGGACACCCATGCCGCAGTGGAGCGTGTGTGGCAAATCCAGCCAGACACGGCCAACCGTCCAGGTGTTGTGTGGGCCGGTTGTGAACCCATTTCCGTCTGGAAATCCACCGATGGCGGCCGGCACTTTGAACTTAACCGCGGACTTTGGGACCATCCGCACCGCAGCGAATGGGGTGCCGGATACGGTGGCGCAGCCGCCCACACCGTGCTTCCCAGCCCCGCAAATGACACCGTCCATGTGGCCATGAGCACCGGCGGCGTGTATCGCAGTGATGACGGGGGAGCATCGTGGCGGCCGAGGAATACCGGCATTGGTGCGCCCTTCATGCCGGATCCGCCCCCAGAATTTGGCCAATGCGTACACAAAGTGGCCCGTGACGCCAAGGAGCCGGACACCTTGTTCGCACAAAACCACCACGGCGTCTACCGCACCAGTAACGGCGGGGATACGTGGGAGTCAATTGCCGGGGGTTTGCCCACCGACTTTGGCTTCACCATACTGGCTCACCCCCACCGCTCCGGCACCGCGTGGGTGATTCCCATTAAGGCAGATGGCGAGAGGATCCCGCCCGACGGCCACCTTGCGGTTCACCGCACTGACGACGCCGGAGCGTCCTGGACACGCTTGGCGGATGGCCTGAGGGACCCGGAGTACAACGTGGTGCTCAGGGATGCGGCGGCGGTGGATACCGCGGAACCGGCGGGCGTGTATTTTGGCACGCGCGGTGGCTCCGTTTACGCCAGCCCTGACGAAGGTGCACACTTTGCCGAGGTGCTCAGCCAGCTGCCCGACGTTTTATGCGTTCGCGCTGCGGTTCTCGGACAGTAAATCATGGCCCGCGAGGTAACGGTGCTGGTACCCCGGTTACTGCAGCCCCTGGTGGGCGGTAACCCGGATCTGCTGCTGGAGGTGGGTGATGGCGCCTCGGTCGCGGAGCTGTTGGATGCCATTGGGGCGCAATATCCGGTTTTTGGCCGCCGGGTACGCAATGAAACCGGGGCATTGCGGCGCTACGTCAATATTTATGTTGACGGTGACGACGTCCGGCGCGGCGCCGGATTACAGTCGCGCGTGACCGCCGGCCAGGAACTCATGATCATCCAGTCCGTGGCCGGCGGCTAAGGAAAAGCTACACCGCGTCGAGATCGGTTTCCAGCATGGCTGCCAGGGAATCCAAGGCTGCCTCGGAGCCCTCGCCCTCCGCCCGCAAAACTACAACGCTGCCGTGTTCGGCGCCAAGAGTCATCAGTGACAGAATGCTGCTGGCATCCATGGCCTCGTCAATTGGGTCGCCCTCCATGGCGATGGTGACTTCCACGCCCGCTTCACCGGCGGCAGCAGCGAAAAGGGATGCGGGGCGGGCATGGAGCCCGGAGCTGCTGGCAACTGTGGCTTTACGTTCGAACAAAATAACTCCTAGGATTACGTTGGTTTGGCAGGATCTGTGGACCCCGCCATGTATCTGCTTAGAGTCCGAGCTCTGCGAGGACGGGCAGTTTCTCTCGTGCCCATTGCCGTGCCTGCTCGGGACTGCTTGCTTTCAGTGCCAGTGTAGCGATTTCCTGAGCTTGCGCTAGTGTCACGGTAGCCAAAACAGCGCCCACCGCTGCCAAGGACCTGGCCGTCATGGAGAGCGTGGACACACCCAATCCCACTAGGACGACGGCGAGCGCGGGGTCCGCTGCGGCCTCGCCGCACACCCCGACTGGTTTGCCGCTGCCTTCCGTCACCGATCCTGCCACAGTGAGACGGACCAGGTGCAGCACTGCGGGTTGCCATGGGTTGTTCAACGCCGCCAAGGGCCCCAGTTGACGGTCGGCGGCCATGGTGTACTGCGTGAGGTCGTTGGTGCCCAGGCTGGCAAAAGACACTTCCCGGAGGATGGCGTCGGCTGTCACGGCAGCCGACGGAACCTCCACCATGACGCCGGGTGTGTCAAGACCTGCAGCGCGGCACATGGCTGCGAAATCCGCTGCCTCTCCGGCGGTGGAAATCATGGGGGCCATGACCCAGACGTCGGCGTCGGTGCTTTGTGCGGCTTCGGCAATAGCCGCCAGCTGGCGGGCCAGCACACCCGGGGAGGACAGGTCCGTGCGGTATCCACGCACCCCCAGGGCCGGGTTTGGTTCCGTGGCGTCCGTAAGGAACGGCAGGGGTTTGTCGGCACCGGCGTCGAGGGTTCGGACCACCACCTTCTTGCCGGGGAAAGCGTCGAAGACGCCCCGGTAGGCGGCCAGCTGCTCCTCGTGTGTGGGTTCGGTTTCACGTTCCAAAAAGCAGAACTCCGTACGCAGCAGCCCCACGCCTTGGGCGCCGGCCGCCGCAGCCTTTTGGGCATCCTTGGCGCCCCCCACATTGGCCAACAGGGGCACCAGGTAACCATCCGCCGTCGTGCCGTTCCCGTCAAAGACCGACAGCTGCGAGGCGGTGGCGGCCCAGGCGGCCGCGGCTGCGCGTTCCGTGTCACCGGGTGCTGTGGAGATGGTGCCGGCTGCGCCGTCAACGTAAACCTCCGTGCCATCGGCCAGTTCATCAATGCCTATGGCCGCCACCACGGCAGGAAGGCCCAATGACCGGGCGATGATGGCTGTGTGGGATTGCGGGCCGCCGCCGGCTGTCACCAGTGCCTGCACCTTGTCGGGATCCAGCGTGGCTGTATCGGCCGGGGCCAAATCTTCGGCAGCAAGGATGAAGGGCACGTCGGATGAGGGAATGCCAGGGGCGGGAACCCCGCGCAGCACGGCCACGATCCGGGCCCGCACGTCCAAGACGTCGGTGGCCCGTTCAGCCATGTATCCGCCCAAATTTACCAGCATGGTGGCTACTGTCTCGGCAGATTCCCAAATGGCGCGTTCAGCGGAGGTGCCCGCATTGATTAATTTCACGGCCGACTTTAAGAGCATGGGGTCGACGGCCATTTGCGCCGTGGCTTCCAGCACGGCTTTGGCGTCGGTGCGGGCAGTGCTGGCGCGTTCCTGCAGTTCCACCTGAACGGTTTTGGCAGCTGCCTTAAGCGAGGCCACCGCATCGGCTGGGTCAAGTCCATCGTTTAGTTTTTCGCCAGCGGCTGGCTCAGCCAGCGGCTTGGGCATTTGCCGGATTAGTCCCGTAATGCGTCCGGGACTGACCCCTACTCCTGAGAAATTCTGCATTGAACGTCCTCAATTCCTTGTCGCTGGCGGCGGAGCTGGTCTCCAGTGCCTGCGGGATTCATTCCGCGGGTGCGGCATGCCTTAAAGTTACCCTGTGATTCACTTCATATAGCATTGTTATAGGTGTTAGGGTAGCAGTCATGAACTACGACAGCCAGCTTCCGCCCAAGGCACGGCTGCTTAAAGCTGCGGCAGAACTATTGGCAGGTTCTGGTGGCGGTCCCGTTTCAACCCGGCAAATCACCACGCTGGCGGCAGTGACTGCACCTACGCTCTATCACCACTTTGGTGACAAGGACGGATTGTTCAATGCAGTGATCGATGCTGGTTTTGAAGAGTACGTCGCCGGGGAACACAGTGTGGTGGCATCCGGGCATCCGCTCATGGATGTACGGCAAATCTGGGATAACCACCTGCAGTTTGGGCTTGACAACCCACAGCTGTATTCAGTGATGTTTGGCAATATTCGCCCCGAAAGCCGTCCGGTGCGGATTGCTGAAGCCGAAGGGTTCATGCAGGAGATGCTGGAAAAGGCAGCTGTTGCCGGCCAGCTGCGCGTTTCCCCCCAAGAAGCGGCCAGAAGTATTTTGGCTGCCAACGTTGGCGTCACCTTGATGTTGATCTCCGAACCCGCGGAGCAGCGCAATTTTGACCTCTCGAACATGACCCGTGAAGCAGTCATCTCCGCGGTTTCCTCCGAATCCGAGCTGAGCGCAGCCGCAGCACCCGTGGGGTCGTCGTCGGTGGTCGTGGCGGCCATTGCCCTCAATGCAGCACTTGAATCATCCCACCCGGAGCAACTGACAACTTCGGAGTTGAAGTTGTTCCTGGAGTGGCTGGATCGGATCTCCAAAAATTCTTAAAACCCCAGCTTTTACCCTCCAACTATTCCTGCGCAGGCGCAGGCCTCACGGATAGGACTTAACATGGCAACACCATCAGTGGCAGCCCCCAAGGGCGGCACACGCGTGGCGGTGCAAAAATTTGGCACCTTCCTCTCGGGCATGATCATGCCCAATATTGGCGCATTCATTGCGTGGGGCCTGATCACGGCGCTGTTCATTCCCGCAGGGTTCCTGCCCAATGAAACCATGGGGGCCATGGTGGGCCCCATGATCACCTACCTGCTGCCGTTGCTGATTGGCTACACGGGCGGCAAGATGATCCATGGCGTTCGCGGTGGCGTTGTTGGCGCCGTGGCCACCATGGGTGTGATTGTGGGCACCGACATTCCCATGTTCATTGGTGCCATGATTATGGGACCCTTGACTGCCTGGCTGATGAAGAAGCTTGACAGGGTATGGGAAGGCCGGGTCAAGCCGGGCTTTGAAATGTTGATTGACAACTTCTCTGCCGGCATTTTCGGTGGCATCATGGCCATAGTTGGTCTGTACGTTGTGGGACCCCTGGTGCTGGCATTCAGCAACGGCGCCGGACTGGTGGTGGAATTCCTTGTCAATTACGGTTTGCTGCCGCTGACCAGCATCTTCATTGAACCTGCCAAGGTCTTGTTTTTAAACAATGCCATCAACCATGGAATTCTCACCCCGCTGGGTACTGAACAGGCGCTCGCCGATGGCAAGTCCATGCTCTTTTTGCTGGAAGCCAACCCCGGCCCCGGTCTGGGCATCCTGCTCGCCTACGCCATCTTCGGCAAGGGCATGGCCAGGGCCTCCGCCCCCGGCGCAGCTGTCATCCAGTTCCTCGGTGGCATTCACGAGATCTACTTCCCCTACATCCTCATGAAGCCCGCCATGATTCTGGCAGCCATTGGCGGCGGTATGGCAGGCATCTTCATGCTGGTCCTCACCGGCGCCGGTCTGGTGGCTCCGGCCGCGCCGGGCAGCATCTTCGCGGTCTTTGCCATGACAGCCAAGGACAGCTACCTGGGCGTGGCCCTGTCAGTATTGGCAGCGGCGGGGGTTTCCTTCATCATTGGTTCGTTCATTCTCAAGGTCAGCAAGGCCCCCGACGAGAGCGATCTCGGTGAAGCCACCGCCAAGATGGAAGGCCTCAAGGGCAAAAAAAGCTCAGTTGCCTTCGCGCTCGCCGGTGACGGTGCTACCGGACCCATCAACACGGTGGTGTTCGCATGCGACGCCGGCATGGGCTCCAGTGCCATGGGTGCTTCCGTGCTGCGCAATATGATTAAAAAAGCCGGGTTCCCGGAGGTCAAGGTCACCAACTCGGCCATTGCCAATCTCACGGACAGCTACGACGTCGTGGTGACGCACCAGGACCTCGCAGCCCGGGCGGCCCCGTCCACGGCCAGTGCCGTGCACGTGTCCGTGGACAATTTTATGAACAGCCCCCGCTATCAGGAAATAGTTGAACTGGTAACGGCCAGGAACTCCGGTTCCGCCGCTCCCGTTGCGACGCCTGTGACAGGTGCCAGCCCTGAAGCAGCTGTGGACGGTGAGGTGTTGGCGCCGGAAAGCGTGATTTTAAACGGCACAGCCACCACCCGGGACGCCGCCATTGATGAAGCCGGCGCCTTGCTGCTGGCCCGCGGCGCTGTCAATGCCGAGTATGTGCGTTCCATGCATGCACGCGAGGAATCCGTTTCCACGTACATGGGCAACTTTCTGGCCATTCCACATGGCACCAATGAAGCCAAGGGCAACATTTCCAGCTCTGCCGTTTCCATCATTCGCTACCCTGAGGGCATTGACTGGAACGGCAAGCCTGTCAAGTTTGTTGTAGGTGTTGCGGGAGTGAACAACGAGCACTTGGCCATCTTGTCCTCCATTGCCCGGGTCTTTACGGACAAGGAGCAGGTGGCCCGGTTGGAACGGGCCGACACGGTTGCAGAAGTTCTCGACATCTTTGGAAAGGTGAATGCCTGATGAAAGCAGTGCACTTTGGAGCAGGCAACATTGGCCGGGGGTTTGTGGGGCTGCTGCTTCACAACGCAGGGTATGAAATTGTCTTCGCTGATGTGGCCGAAGGGCTGATCAATGATCTTGCGGCCGCCACCAGCTACGACGTCCATGAAGTGGGCGAGAATGCGATTGTGCGCACCGTTGAAAACTTCAGGGCACTGAATTCGGCAAGCGCGGCGGACTCGGTCGTTGCGGAAATTACGACGGCGGACATGGTCACCACAGCGGTGGGACCCAATATTTTAAAGTTCGTTGCACCCTTGATTGCCCGCGGTATTGCTGCCCGAAGTGGTGAACTGGCGCCCTTGCAGGTCATGGCCTGTGAAAATGCCATCAATGCCACCGACATCCTCGAAGCAGCTGTCCGCAGCAATGAGGCGGTGGAAGCCGCTCAGGTCGATGCCTGCGCGGTGTTTGCCAATACGGCCGTGGACCGGATTGTGCCAAACCAGGCACCGGGCCAGGGCCTGGACGTCACGGTGGAGACATTCTTTGAATGGGTCATTGACAAAACCCCCTTTAAGGGCGGAGAACCCGTCATTGAAGGTGTTACCTTCGTGGACGATCTGGGGCCGTACATTGAACGCAAGCTGTTCACCGTCAACACCGGGCATGCCGCCACGGCCTACTTCGGCTACGCCGCAGGCATTGATAAGATTTCCGAGGCCATGGCCGATCCCACGGTCAAGTCCAAGGTCCGGGCAGTGCTGGAGGAAACCAAGGCACTGTTGGTGAAGAAGCATGATTTTGACGAGGCGGAGCAGGAAGCCTATGTCCAAAAGATCCTGGTGCGGTTCTCCAATGAGTTCCTGCCGGACACGGTGACCCGCGTAGGCCGCGCCCCGCTGCGCAAGCTCAGCCGGCACGAGCGGTTCATTGGTCCCGCTGCCGAGCTGGCAGAAAAGGGGATCACGCCCGTGGCTTTGCTGAAGGCCGTCAGTGCCGCCTTGGGGTTTGACAACGCCAGCGATGCCGAAGCGGTTGAGTTGGCTGAAATTGTTGCCACCCACACGCCCGACGACGCCACGGCACGAATTACGGGATTGGCACCGGAGCACCCATTGTTTTCCGCTGTCAGCACCTTGATTGGCGCCCGGAAGACCGGGCAATAATTTCAAAGTCCGGGCGATAATTTCACAGTAGTTACTGGGGGCCTGACGGGTAACTGTCAGGCCCCCAGCTGGTTCAGTCCCGTCAGCATTTTTGCGGTTAAAAGCTTTGCTAAAAAGGGCCGCGACGGGGAACTGGCCAATTTAGGGGCGGACAACGGCCTTCAACGCTCCTGGATTGCTGCCAGCCGTGAGAGCGGCCTCGACGTCATCCAAACCATGCGTTGAGGTGACCAGACCGTCAAGATCAATTTGGCCGGCTGCAGCCACGGCAATGGCTGTGGGCCAGGTATTGGCATAGCGAAACGTCCCCGTGATCACCAGCTCGCGGCCCTGTACCAGAGGCACAGGCAGGGCAACAGTGTCTGCGCCCATGCCTACCAGGACACAACGTCCCCGCGGAGCAAGCCGTGAAAGCCCGCCCAGGATGGCGCGTTCGGCGCCGGTGGCATCGACGAAGACGTTGAATTCCGGCACGACAGGGGGTTGCTCGCTGGCCGTGAACGTATGCACTGCACCGTATGCTTCCGCGATTTTGAGGCGTTCGGCCCGCACGTCCGTCAAGGTAACTGTTGCCCCAGCCAGCTGGGCCACTTTGGCGATGAGCAGCCCGATGGGTCCGGCGCCCGCCACGAGGACGTTGTCGCCCAGTTGAATTTTACCCGCGGCACGGGCCGCCAGTGCCACGCTGAGGGGTTCCAGCAGGGCCGCGGCGTCGTCGGAAACTGAGTCTGGGACAGGGTGGCAAAATGCCGCCGGATGCACGGCATATTCGGCAAAGACGCCGTCAATGGGAGGCGTGGCAAAGAAGCGCACGCCGGGGTCAAGGTTGTAGCACCCGGCCAAAGACTGTTTTGACAGCGGGTCGGGAATGCCCGGCTCCAAGGAGACCCGCTGGCCCGCTGAGCGGCCAGTGACACCTGAACCCAGCGCTACAATAGTGCCCGCCGGCTCATGCCCCAGCACCAGCGGCGCGTCGACAACAAAGCTGCCGATCCGACCCTCCGTGAAATAGTGCGTGTCGGAGCCGCACACACCCACCGAATTGATCCGCACCAGCACTTCGCCTGGCCCGGGGACCGGGACAGGACGTTGTTCGGTGCGCAATTCGCCTTGGCGGACCAGAACCGAGACCGTCATGAAGGTGGGCGTTCCCGCAGTTGCTGACTGTTCAGTTGTCATTTTTTTATTTCACCGCACCCATGGAGAGTCCGCGGACGAGCTGCTTCTGGGCCACCCAACCAGCAATGACAACCGGCAGCGAAGCAAGCACTGACGCCGCCGAGAGTTTGGCCAGGAACAATCCCTCACTGGTCATTTGCGAGACGAGGAAGACAGGCACCGTGGCGGCGTTGGCTGCCGTGAGGTTCAGGGCGAAGAAGAACTCGTTCCAGGCAAAGATCACGCAGATTAACGCCGTGGCCGCCAAGCCGGGCGTGACCATGGGAATCAGGATGGTGCGCAGGGTTTTGATCAGTCCGGCACCGTCCATCGCGGCAGCCTCGAGGACTTCGCTGGGGACTTCCTGGAAGAAGGAACGCATCATCCACACGGCGATGGGCAGGTTCATGGCCGTGTACAAGACAATCAGCGTGCCAATATTATCCAGCACCTTCAGCTGCCCGGCAATCACATAGATTGGCATGATGACAGCCACCACGGGCAGCATTTTGGTGGAAATGAAGAAGAACAATACGTCCTGGGTCTTCTTCACCGGCCGGATGCTTACGGCGTAGGCTGCAGGCACGGCCAGCAGCACCACAAGAACGGTGGAGACACCGGTGGCGATGAGTGAATTGAGGAAGTAGGTGCCGGCACCATTGGCCAGGACCGCCTCGAACTGTTCAAATGTAGGAATGAAGAAGAACACGGGTGGGTTGGATGCTGCAGCTGATTCCGGTTTGAACGCGGTCATGACCAGCCAGATCACGGGAGCGAAGAAAACAAACGCAACCAGCCACGTGAGGGTGGTAATGACGGAACCGGAGAAACGCCGTCGTGCTTCACGGGACTTCCGCTCAGCGGAAAGGGGGGCGGGGGCAGGAGGAGTGATGGTGGTGGTCACGGCTTAGTCCTTTGCGTCAAAGCTGCGGAAGATCAGGCGGAGCGCGAACGTGGCAATGATAATGGTGGCGATGACCACCACGACGCCCATCGCGGCTGCCTGGCCAATGTCAAAACCCAGGAAGGCCCGCTGGTAGATGTAGAACGGCAGGTTGGCGCTGGCGGTGCCTGGGCCGCCGGCGGTCATGAGGTAAATCTGATCGAAGGTGTTGACCACATAGATGGTGCCCAGCAGCACGCCCAGCTCAATGTAACGGCGCAGTTGAGGCAGCGTGACCCAGATAAACGTTTTGGTCCAGCCGGCACCGTCGATCTGCGCGGCCTCGAGGACGTCCTTAGGCTGGGACTGCAGCCCGGCCAGCACCAGCAACATGGTAAAAGGGGTCCACTGCCAGACCAGCGCCATGAGGATGGAGACAATCGGATGCTGGGACGTCCAGTCGACCGGCGGGATGCCCACCAACGAAATTACCCAGTTCACCAAACCGAAGCTCGGGTTCAACATGGAGATGCTCCACAGGGTGGCCCCGGCGACGGGCATGATCAAGAACGGCGTGATGAGCATGGTGCGGACAACGCCCTGGCCGCGGAACTTGCGGTCCAGCATGAGGGCGAAGATGATGCCTAGAATCATGGCAAAGAACACGCAGCCGAGGGTGATGACGATGCTGTTCAGGGCCGAGCTGCGGAACGTGGAATCCATGAAGATGTCCACATAGTTTTGCAGGCCGTTGAACTGGTTGCCGTCGGGGCGCAGCAGGTTCCAGTTGCGCAACGAGTACCAGATGGTGACGAGGAACGGCAGCTGGGTGATGAGAATCGTGAAAATCAGGGCTGGAAGCAGCGGGCCGCGGCGGCGCCAACCTTCGGCCTTGGACATGCCGGAGCTGTCCTGTGTGCTCTGGGAGCTCTTGCGGGCGTGTTGTTTGAGGTTGTGCTTGTCGACCAGCGTGGCAGCCATTATTTGCCTCCTTCTTGGTAGGACATGGCCACGGGTTCCGCAAACTGCTGGGCCTGCTGCAGGGCGGCTTCAACAGATTTTTGTCCGGCAATGGCGGCGGAAACTTGTTGACTGACTCGGGTGCCAAGGTCCTGAAATTCCGGGATGGCCACAAATTGCAGGCCGGGGTACGGTACGGGGTTGACCATGCTGGTGTCTTGCTTGGCGCCGTACATGGCGTCGAGGGTGGGCTTGGCGTAGGCCTCCGCGACGGCTGCATATTCTGGAATCTGGTACGTTGACTGACGGCTGCCCGGAGGGACGCGCTCCCAGCCGATCTCGTTGCCCACCAGCTTGATGTAATCCTTGTTGGTCATCCAGGAGATGAAGTCCCAGGCCGAATCCTTATGCTCGCTGGTGGTTGGGATGGCCAATGACCAGCTGTAGAGCCAGCCAGCCGATTCCGTGTTCTTCACCGGCGCCGGGGCGTATTGCGACTTTCCGGCAACCAATGAGGACGAGGGATCTTCGATGGAGGAAACCATGGCCGTGGCGTCGTACCACATGGCAGCTTTGCCCTGGCTGTAGCGGGTGATGCAGTCGCCGTAACCGCTGGTCGCGGCCCCCGGCTGACCGGCGTCGTGCAGCAGGCCGACGTAGTCGGTGACGGCCGCCTTGACCTCGGGGGTGTCCAGCTTGGCATTCCAGTCAGTGTCAAACCACTGGCCGCCGTACGTGTTAATGACCGTGCCCAGCGGTGCCATCACCTCACCCCAGCCGGCCAGTCCGCGCAGACAAATGCCCGCGAAGTCCTCAGCCGGATCGTTGAGTTGCCGGGCAATGGCCCCGATCTCATCCCAGGTGGGGTTATCCGGCATGGTGATGCCGGCCTCCTTGAACAAATCCTCGCGGTACACCAGGAAAGAGGACTCGCCATAGAACGGCACGGAGTGCATGCTGCCCTGGTAGCTGAGTGCATCCTTGATGGTGGGAATGAAGTCATCTGTGTCGTAACCATCCGTGGCGTCCGCGAGGGGCTGGAGATTTTCGATCCAGCCGTTCTGCGCCCACATTTCGGTTTCATAGTTGGAGATCATGACGACGTCGAATTCACCTCCGCCTGTGGCCACCGAGGCGGTAATCTTGGCGCGGGCCTCATTTTCGGGCAGTGTCACAAACTTCACGTTGACGTTGGGATGCTTGGCCAGGAAATCGTCCTGCAGAGAGATGGCGTCCTTCATTTGCGGGTTGGCCACTATGGCCACCACAAGGGTGTCCTGGGCGGGACCGGCGGATGTGCAGCCGCTTAGGGCAAGCGCAGCAGTGGCGGCAATGGCCAGCCAGCCGGCAGCTCTTTTCCGTGTTTGCTGTCGGGGTGCCTTCTCGGCACGGAGTGGGGGGAACTTCATTGCTCGCTCACTATCTCGTTGCTCATTTGAGAAACTAGTCTTGCTCATTTGTTAAGTGACTCTAGTCATATATACTCGTTTGAGCAAGATCAAACGCTCAAATGTTTAATTTAGAAAGGCGCACCGTGCCGGAAATATCCCATGAGGAGCTGCTTGCCCGTATTGGGCAGGCCTACTACCTGGACGGACAGTCCAAGGTTGAGATTGCCACGGAATACGGGATTTCCCGCTTTCAAGTGGCTCGCTTTCTCGATGAAGCCCGCGCCGAAGGAATCGTCCACATTGAAATTCGACGCCCCGGCGGAGAAGTGGAGACTGATGCCGATGTGTTGGCCAAGGCTTTGGGCATTCGCAAGGTGGTAGTCGTGGGGACGATGGCAGGCAACGCCCAGCATCATGACCTGTTGGCTCGTGCGGTCGCGGAGGAGATCATGCGCGAGGCGCGTATGGGCATGACCATTGGCATTTCGTGGTCACGGACCTTGGATGTGGCCGTCGGTCATGTCACCGAGCTGCCCAAGTGCGACATAGTCCAGCTGGCTGGTGCGCTGCCCGTCGCGGGAGGAGGCAACCCGTTGGATATTATCCAGCGCCTGGGCCGTGTGGGTGGGGGCCGAACCTGGCCCATGTGGGCGCCCCTGATGGTGGACAGTGCGGCAACAGCGGTTGGATTGGGTCGCCAGCCGGAAATCGCCGAGGCAATGCGGAAGGCGGATTCGCTTGACCTGGCGGTTGTTGCCATTGGCGCCTGGGCCCCAAATTTATCCACGGTGTGGGATCGGGTAGACAATGCAGTCCGCCAAGACGGCATTGGCAAAGGCGCGGTGGCCGAGTGTTCAGGCCGTTTGATTGGCGCGGACGGGACGCCGATCCGCTCCGAGCTGGACGCCCGAATCGTTTCAGTCAGCATTTCGCAACTGCGCCGCACGCCCAAGGTGGTGGGTGTTGCCTATGGAGCGGGCCGGGCCCCTGCTGTGCGGGCCTGCATCGCGGCAGGCATTGTCCATACCCTGGTGATTGATGAAGCCCTGGCGCTGCAACTCAAGCGCGATATGGAAACCCAGGGGGTGTCCCAGTGATTCCCGACTTGGTAGTGGGTGTTGATTCCTCCACGCAGTCCTGCAAGGTCGTGGCGGTTGACCTGGCCACGGGCGCCTTGGTCGCCACCGGCGCCGCCGCGCATCCGGATGGAACCGCCGTTGACCCGCGTCTCTGGACCGCGGCCCTGGCCGAGGCCTGGCACCAGGCGGGCATTGACGCCCTGGGCGAGCGGATAGCGGGGGTGGCTGTGGCTGCCCAGCAGCACGGCATGGTGGGGGTGGACGGCCAGAATGAGCCGGTTCACGAGGCGCTGCTGTGGAACGATGTGCGCAGCGCCGAGGACGCGGCGCACATGGTGGCCAAGCTGGGCGCCGAAGCGTGGATTGAAGCTGTCAATATGCTTCCCGTTGCCTCCTTCACGCTGACAAAACTTGCCTGGCTGGCGCGTTCGCAGCCCAATGCCGCAGCCCGGCTCAAGACCGTGGGATTGCCGCATGACTGGTTGAACCTGCAACTTACGGGCGAGTGGTCCACGGATCGCAGTGACGCTTCCGGAACTGCCTACTTCGATCCCACGGCAAATCAGTACCGTCCCGAGCTGTTGGAACAGTTCTTTGGTGCCGTACCCGCACTGCCTCGGGTGCTCGCACCCAACGAACGTGCCGGACAACTGCTCCCGCGCTGGGGCGTCAGTGCCGCCGTCGTCGGCGCTGGCATGGGGGACAATGCCGGTGCCGCGCTTGGCCTGGAAATTGCCCCCGGCGAAATCGTGGTGTCAATTGGCACCTCCGGCACTGTCTTTGCCGTCTCCGATGCCCCCGTACATGATGTTTCCGGTCAGCTGGCTGGCTTCGCCGACGCCACCGGCAGGCACCTGCCCCTGCTGGCAACAATCAATGCAGCCCGCATTATGGCGGCCGGGGCTGCCATGCTCAACGTTGGTTTGGCCGAGTTTGACCAGCTGGCGCGCGCGGCGGCACCCGATGCCGGCGGGCTGACCCTGCTGCCTTATCTCGACGGTGAACGAACCCCGAACCTACCCGATGCCACAGGTACTTTAGTGGGCATGACGCGAGCCAACATGACCCCGGAGAACCTGGCCCGGGCCTCTGTTCTGGCCGTTTTGAACTCACTGGCCGATGCACTTGCAGCGCTGACCACGTTTGGCGTCCCGGTGGAACGGGTGCTGCTCATAGGTGGTGGCTCCAAGTCGCGTGCGTTGCGCGAGGCTGCCGCTACGGTGTTTGGGGTGCCGGTGGACGTGCCCGAACAACGTGAATATGTGGCGCTCGGGGCTGCCCGCCAAGCCGCGTGGGCCGCCACCGGTGAGCTGCCCGTCTGGGGTCGGCGAATTGAGGAGTCCTTCACGCCCGACGGCGGATGGGGTGCCATTGTGCGCGGACGGTACGTCACAGCGCGGCGGGCCGCATACGGGGTATAGCTGCCTCTAAAGCCTGCCTACCTGACGGTTCCGGAGCCGCGCCGGAGCGCAGTGGCGTCGCGGCGGTGGGCGTTCACCTTTGGCCCGCTCCGACGGCCGTGGAACGTCTAGCGGCCCAAAGCCACGAGCTCTTCCACGGCTGCGCGGGCGCCGCGGGTGTGCAGCGTCTCAAGAGTGTGCAAGTACGCTTCCGTAAACCGCCCGTTGTCCATAAGATCCCCAAAAACATCGCGGTTGCGCAGGAAAGCCAGCTTGTCTTCCCGCTGCAGGGCCGCCGCAGCCATAAGTGGCTCCTTCAGGCGGTCAACCACGACGATGGGCGCACCCGTTTCATCCGTCCCTTCGGCATACCGGGCCCAGGAAGCGACGATGCCAGCGGAACGGGAAATCCCGCAGTCGTTCTTCAGGTTAATCCAGATGACCGGGACCAGCCACTTGGGAATTCGGTCCGAGCTCTCGGCACAAAGACGGGCAAGTGTGTCGCGGACGTGCTCATTGGCAAAGCGTTCGATCAGGGTGCGCTTGTAAAGTGGGAGGTCGACGCCGGGCAACGGAGCGAGGGTTGGTGTACCCTCCAAATTCATGTAATCGAGCAGGAATTGTACAAACAAAGGGTCCTGGGCGACCTCGTGTGCGTAGGTGTAGCCGGCCAGCGTGCCAAAGTAGCACAGTGCCTGGTGGCTGGCATTGAGCAGGCGCAGCTTCATGAGCTCGTACGGTTCGACGTCGTCCACCACCTGTACTCCGACGTCCTCAAACGACGGTCGACCAAGGGTGAAGTGGTCCTCCAACACCCATTGCTCGAAGGGTTCGCACACCACGGGCCACTGATCCGCGATGCCGAATTCCCCGGCGATGGTGTTGCGGTCCTCATCCGTGGTGACGGGGGTGATCCTGTCCACCATCGAATTCGGGAACAGTACGTTCTCGCGCATCCAGGTCCCAAGGTCGGGGTCGCGCAGCTCCGCAAACGCCGTAAACATTTTTTTCGCCACGTCGCCATTGCCTTGAATGTTGTCGCAGGACATAACCGTAAACGGTGCAATGCCTCGGGCTCGACGGCGGGCCAGCGCCTCCGTGACGAGACCGAAGGTTGTGCGCGGGGTGGTGTTGGGTGCAAGGTCATGCACGACGTCGGGGTTGTCCGCGTCAAAATCACCCGTGACGTGGTGAAAGTTATAGCCGCCTTCGGTGACGGTGAGTGAAACGATCCGGGTGTTGGGGGAGGCCATCTTTTCAATAACTGACTCCGGGTCCGCGGGGGCAAAGAGGTATTCGGTGATGGATCCAATGACGCGGGCCTCGCGCTGGCCATCGGGGTGCTTCAGGACCATGGTGTACAGGCAGTCCTGCTCAGTCATGACGCGGGCCATTTTCTCGTCATGAGGCAAAACACCGACGCCACAGATGCCCCACTCAAGTGCCTTTCCGGCGTTCATGAGCCGGTCCAGGTACATGGCCTGGTGCGCGCGGTGGAAGCCGCCCACGCCAAAATGTACGATTCCCGTGGCGATCTTGGAGCGGTCGTAGGTGGGAACCGCTACGGATTTTGGCAGGCGGGTCAGGCTCTCGGCAGTGAGTTGCAGCATGGTGTAGCTCCTTAGGGACGTGATCTTCATCCCACTCTATCAAATGAGCGTACGTATGAGACTCAGATGAGCGGAAGCTTTATTGGAGTGCTCTCTGTGCCCACCGCCTGGGGGCGCTATATTGGCCAGTAACCATTCGAAAGACCCATCTGACGAAAGGGCCCTCATGGCCAAGGAACTTGCCAGTCAGCTTATTGAACAATTGCAAGCTGCCGGAGTGCGGCGCATTTACGGGATTGTGGGAGACAGCCTGAACCCGCTCGTGGATGCAGTACGGAAGACAGGCGGCTCCGCCAAAGGCGGGATCGACTGGATTCACGTCCGCCATGAGGAGGCTGCGGCCTTTGCGGCGGGAGCGGAAGCGCAATTGACGGGGGAGCTGGCCGTCTGTGCTGGTTCCTGTGGCCCGGGAAATCTGCACTTGATGAACGGCCTCTACGATGCCAATCGAACGGGTGCTCCCGTGCTGGCCATTGCCTCCCATATCCCCAGTGCACAAATTGGCAGTGGATTTTTTCAGGAGACCCACCCGGACAGGATGTTTAACGAGTGCTCCGTGTATTCGGAGATGATCAGCACCGCGGAACAGGCGCCCCGCGTGATGCACAGTGCCATCTCGCATGCCGTGGGCTTGAATGGTGTGGCTGTGGTGACCTTGCCCGGTGACATTGCCAGCCTGTCCGCCAGCGCACCGACCCCGCAGTGGAGCCGTTCCAAACCAGCATCCCGCGTGCCTGCCCCCGAGAGCGTTGCCCAACTGGCCGAGGCCGTCAACGCTGCCGGCAAGGTGGCTATCTTTGCCGGCATAGGTGTGCAGGGCGCCCATGATGAGGTCGTTGCCCTGGCGAAGCTGCTCAAGGCTCCGGTGGGCCACAGCCTGCGCGGCAAGGACTTCATTCAGTACAACAACCCCTACGACATTGGCATGACGGGACTTCTGGGCTATGGTGCTGCGGCCGAAGGCATTGCCGACGCCGACCTGTTGATTTTGCTGGGCACTGATTTTCCCTACGAGCAATTTTTACCTGACACCCGCACAGCTCAGGTGGACCGCGACCCGGCGCATTTGGGGCGCCGCACCGATGTGGACGTTGCCGTGCAAGGGGATGTGTTGCCCACGCTGCAAGCGCTGATGCCGCTGCTGGTGGAGAAAAAGAGCACCAGGTTCTTGAACCAAATGCTTAAAAAACACGACAAGCTCATGAACAAGTCCGTGGGTGCCTATACCCGCAAGGCCGACAAACTGGTGCCCATCCACCCGGAGTATGCCGCGTCCTTGCTCGATGAGATTGCCGATAAAGACGCGATCTTCACTGCCGACACCGGCATGTGCAATGTGTGGACTGCCCGCTACATCAACCCCCTGGGCACCCGGCGGCTCATTGGTTCTTATCTTCACGGGTCCATGGCCAATGCCTTGCCGCAGGCCATTGGTGCCCAAGCGGCCTTCCCCGGGCGGCAGGTCATTTCCGTCTCCGGCGATGGCGGCCTATCCATGTTGCTCGGTGAACTTATCACCGCAGCAGCTCAGCAACTCCCTGTTAAGGTTGTGGTTTTCAATAACTCCAGCCTGGGCATGGTGAAACTGGAAATGCTGGTCGATGGGCTGCAGGACTTTGCCGTGGACGTTCCGGATGTGAACTATGCAGCCATTGCCGCGGCCATGGGTTTTCATGCAGTGCGGGTCAGCGATCCGGCATTCATTGCCGACGCTTACCGGGCGGCCTTTGCCCACCCAGGTCCAGCTTTGGTCGAGCTCATCACTGATTCCCAGGCGCTGTCCATTCCGCCCAAAATCAAGGGCGGACAAGTGGTTGGTTTTGCCTCCGCCATGTCCAAAATCGTGTTGAACAAGGGTGCTGGGGAAGCCGTCAGCATGGCCCGTTCCAACCTGCGCAATATCCCCCGGGGCTAAGTGGGGTGTATTAGACGTTGCTGAGTGCCGCCGTCAGTGCCGCCGTCAGCACTACAAAGGGCAGACACAGGAAGGCATGCAGCTTCCTGTGCTCGACCAAGATGGCGGCAAACTCACGCAGGAAAGCACTGGGCAAAAAGTATCCGGCTGTCGGGGAACCCACCACATCGGCAACTATTCCCAGCTTGCGGGCAAGCAGCGCTGCGCGGAGGGCATGGTAGTTATTGGTCACCACCAGCAAGGGACTGCCGCGGCCTTGGTCCAGGGCCAAGGCCGTGGAGAACTGCAGGTTTTGAGCCGTGTTCACCGCACGCTCCTCCGCCACCACGTCGCCGGCGGAGGCCCCGGCGTCGAGCAGATACTGTGCCATGGCTGCGCCTTCAGAACGCAGTTCATCTGCTCCCTGCCCGCCGGAAGGGATCAACAAGGGTGCGTTCCCTGCTGGGGACTGCCGGTAAAGTTCCAAGCCCTTGTCCAGGCGCGAGCGCAGCAGCGGCGTCACCTCGCCGCCAATGATTTGCGTGCCCAGAATGATCACGGCGGCCGGGGCGGTTGGGTGTTTCATGCGCTCGTAGGCCACTGCGTAAACCAAAAAAATGATAAACACCACGCCAAAATAACTGCACAGGAGAAAGAGCAGGGCTGCCAGGCCCACCGCCACGGGATGCAGCGTGCCCACCAGCAGCAGGGCCAGCACAGGCAATCCCAGGATGGCCAAACCGGCCAGAAGGGACAGGAGATTAGCCATGCTGCGTCCTTCCCGTCGGAGCATGCGGGCACCGTTGGCAATGAGAAAGGCAGCCAACACCAAAACCGCCAGGGGCGTCAACGCCAGCAGGACAAGGGTGATCCACCGCATCCATGGAAACCACTGGCTCAAAACCTCGGCACTTCCAGCGACAGCGCAGGCTGCAGCGGCCACAAACACCAGCCCGTTACGCAGCATCCGGGGATCCCGGCGGCGCAACAGCACAAAAATGACACTTAAAACTGTTGCCAAGACTAAAAATGTCATGAACACAGCTTAAATGTTTACCCCCGGCAGTCACACCAAACCAGAACAAAAATGTGACCTTGGCGGCCAGGGCGGGACAGTTGGGACGAAATAAGGAACAATGGAAAGGATGAGTCCTCCCAAAAACACCCTCAGCCCTGCTGTCGCCGAAACTCCGGCGGCAGCCCCACAGACACGCCCTGCCCGCCGTGCGGCCCAGGTCATGCCTGCCACCGAGGGATGGAAGCAGGCCAAGGACCCGGGAGGGCGGCCGCTGCTGCAGTTCAAGTCCCCCCGCGTCTCCCAGCCGCCCGTGCATTTGGCTGACCTGACCCTGGCGGAGCGTGAGGCGAAGTTCAAGGAGATGGGCCTGCCGGCCTTCCGGGCCAAGCAACTCTCGGTACATTACTTCCAGCACTACACCACCGATCCCGAGCGCATGAGCGACCTGCCCAAGGACCGCCGGGCCGAGATCACCGCGACCATGTTCCCGAAGCTGCTGACCGAGATCAAGCGGCTCACCACTGACAACGGCGACACCATTAAGTTCCTGTGGCGTCTCTTTGACGGCTCCCTCGTGGAATCCGTGCTCATGCGCTACCCGGGCCGCGTCACCCTCTGCGTGTCCTCCCAGTGCGGCTGCGGCATGAACTGCCCCTTCTGCGCCACGGGTCAGGCCGGACTGACCCGCAACATGTCCACGGCGGAAATCCTTGACCAAATTGTTCAGGCCAACCGGGTCATTGCCGAGGGCGGTCTGGGGAACCTGCGCCGTGACGGCGGGCACGACGCCGAGCGCGTCACCAACATTGTCTTCATGGGCATGGGTGAACCGCTGGCCAACTACAAGCGCGTCATGAACGCCGTGCACCGCATGATCGCCGAGGCGCCCGAGGGTCTGGGCATGAGTGCCCGCGGCATCACCGTCTCCACCGTGGGTCTGGTGCCGGCCATCAACAAGCTGGCCGAAGAAGGCATTGCCATCACGTTCGCCCTGTCCCTGCACGCCCCCGACGACGAGCTCCGCGACGAACTGATCCCCGTCAATGACAAGTGGAAGGTAGATGACGCCCTCGACGCCGCGTACAACTACTACAAGGTCACGGGCCGCCGCGTGTCCATTGAGTACGCATTGATCAAGGACATGAACGACCACCCGTGGCGCGCCGAGCTGCTCGCGAAGAAACTCAACCAGCGCGGCCGCGGCTGGGTTCACGTGAACCCGATCCCGTTGAACCCCACCCCCGGTTCCATTTGGACCTCCTCGGAGCCGGCTGTGATGCAGGAATTTATTGACACGCTCATTGACCATGGCGTGCCCACTACGCTGCGCGATACCCGCGGCAAGGAAATTGATGGAGCGTGCGGCCAGCTCGCGGCCACCGAATAGAGCTGGTGGCTAGGCGATTTTTGCGCGGGTGACATAGGCGGTGGTGGAGCCAGGGGCAATTTCAGTGCGCCCGGCATCCCGGATGACGGGTCCTGCGGATTTGCGGGCTCCCTTGCGGAACTCCTTGGCAGGCAGCTCAGCAACACTTAGCGGATAATCAGCGGCCATCCAGGTCTCCACCACTGCGGGCTGGGACTCCAGCGCCCAGGCAAACAATGCATGCGCAGCTTGGGCGCTGGCCTTGCCCGTGGACATTTCCAGGCTTGCATTGAGAACAATTGTCAGAGACTGCGCCGCCAGGGGAGTGCCCTCTGGCAGCTGCGTGCCCGAGACCTGCAATTTCGCCAGCAACTTGGGCAAATCGTCCGCGGGCATTGGCGGCAAGCCAACAGCGCTGCCTTCCCCCACCTTGGCTAACGCATGGTGGGGGAAGGTGGCAAGCACCTTGGCGAACATTTTGGCGTCGGCTCGCCGGACGGACTTTGCAAACGCACCGGCGGCCCAATACTCCCAGTCGGGGTTCCTCTGGTCCTGCAAAAAGGCTTGAACGGAGGCCAGCGCGGCTGCCGCAATGCCATGGTGTTCGCTGGCTGGTTCTTCACGATCCACCAATAAAATAATGGGCTGGACCAGTTCTCCGACATGACGTTGCTCTAATTCACTCACTCATCAAGGGTAGAGGCATAGAGCGGCGTTTGCAGGGCGGGAATGCGGTCGCGGTCGTAGGTGATGGTGCTGAAGCCGTGCGGTTCGGGGTCACCGGTAGGACCTAGATTAACAAAAACAATTTTCTCGATCGTCAGGATGGACTCGCGGGTAAACATATTCCGTACCTCGGCGCGCATGGTCAGCGAGGTCCGGCCAAAATGCGTTGCGGTCAATCCCATTTCAATGAGGTCACCCAAAACTGCGGAGGAGGCAAAGTTGATTTCGGACATGTACTTGGTCACAACGCGGCGGTTGCCCAGCTGAACAATGGCGTAAATGGCCGCTTCCTCATCGATCCACCGCAACAAACTGCCACCGAAAAGCGTGTCGTTGGCGTTGAGGTCTTCGGGGCGGACCCACTTGCGGGTGTGAAAGGTAATGCCGCGGTTGTTGTCCATAACTGCCAATGTATCGCTCAACGGGTCACGCGGCGGTGGTTTTGTGGAAAAAAACACAGTCCGCGCTTTTTGCCACGCGGCACCCAACCACGCGGCACCCAGGGCAGCGCGGGATGCGCAACTCTGGGTGCCGGCGTCGTCCGTGTCCTTGGAACGGACGGGAAATTACTTTTGCAGGTGATCCACCAGGGATTCGGCAATGCCAATGTATTTGCCGGGGGTGAGATCCAGCAGGCGTGACTGGGCGTCGGCTGACAGGCCCAGGCCGGAGACGAACTCCTGCATGCGGAGGGCATCGACGCGGTGGCCACGGGTCAGGTCCTTGAGCCGCTCGTAGGGGTCCTCCATGCCGTCCACGCCGGCAATGGCCTCGGCGCGCATGACCATCTGGATGGCTTCGGCAAGGACCTCCCAGTTGTGGTCAAGATCGTCAGCCAGGACCGCTTCCGCCGTATCCAGGCGGCCCAGGCCGCCGAGGGCATTGTTGATGGCCAGCAGGGAGTGGCCAAACGCCACGCCAATATTGCGCTGGCTGGAGGAATCGGTCAAATCCCGCTGCCAGCGGCTGGTCACCAGCGTTGCAGCCAGGGTATCTAGGAGGGCATTGGAGATTTCCACATTGGCCTCGGCATTTTCAAAACGGATCGGGTTGACCTTGTGCGGCATGGTGGAGGATCCGGTAGCGCCGGGGACCGGGATCTGCACGAAGTAGCCAATGGAAATGTAGCTCCACACATCGGTGCATAAATTATGCAGTATGCGGTTGAAGCGGGCCATGTCCGCGTACAGCTCGGCCTGCCAGTCGTGGGATTCAATTTGGGTGGTCAGCGGGTTCCACGTCAGGCCCAGCGACTGCACAAAGGTCTTCGCGACGTCCTGCCAGTCTGCGGCGGGGACGGAGGCATAGTGTGCGGCATAGGTTCCGGTGGCGCCGTTGATCTTGCCGAGGAATTCGGTGCGGGCAATGCGGTCCAGCTGGCGGGTCAGGCGGTGTGCCGTGACGGCCAGCTCCTTGCCCAGGGTCGTGGGCGTGGCTGGCTGGCCGTGGGTGCGCGAGAGCATTGGCACGGCGCGGTTCTGCTCGGCCATGTCAGCGATCTTGGCCACGAGCGCGCGCGCAGCAGGCAGCCACACATCCTCCACGGCACCCTTGATGCCGACGGCGTAGGAGAGGTTGTTAATGTCCTCACTGGTGCAGCCAAAATGGACCAGGGGTTTGAGCCGCTCCAGACCCAGGGCGGCCAGACGGTTGCCAATGAAGTACTCCACGGCCTTGACGTCATGAACCGTGACCTTTTCAATGTCTGCCAGTTCCTGCACGGCTGCTGCATCAAACTCGGTGACGATGGTCCGCAAACCTGCCTGCTGCTCAGTTGTCAGCGGCTCCGTCCCCGGCAGCACGCAGTTGTTGGTCAAGTGAATGAACCATTCAACTTCCACACCCACCCGGTCCCTGTTCAGGGCCGCCTCGGACAGGTAATCAACCAGCGGTGCCACTGCCCCGAAGTAGCGCCCGTCAAGGGGGCTCAACGCAATGTGCTCAGAGGAGGCTGCCAAGGAGACGCGGCCGGACGGAATGCGGGCTGTGGATTTTGCAAAATCAGACATGCCGCAATTCTTTCATGAACCGCCCATTCCTCCACAGCTGGGACCACGAGCTGGTCGGCGCACATTTATGGTGACGGCGGTGGTGGCACAGCAGGGGTTTTTCTACGCTGGAAGCAACGGGGGCTTCAAGGGAGCACAATGGACTTTCCACGGAGAAATGCAGCGGAATTTACCTTCGGAACAGGAACGACGGCGGGACCGTCGCCTGAGGCGGTGGCGGTGGTGGCGCAACGTTTGCTGGAAGTGGCCACTGAACTACAAGCCCTACGCAGCCGCTTGGATACGTGGTTCACGGTGGATTGGAGTTCCCTGGCGGCCACGGCCTTTCGGCAGGACCTGGCTCAACGGGAGCTGGATATTGCCGGCGCTGGACGCAGCATTGAGGACGCAGCCGGGGCAGTGCGCAGATATGGCGTTTTATTGGCTGCGCAGGAACTGGCTGCGCAGCCGGGCTCCCCGGGAGGCGTGCCCTAATGGTTGATGACACTTTCGCCGGCAGCAGCAGCGATCCGGGCTTCACCATTGAAGGCGGGGTCGGATCCATCCACTGGACCATGGCCGAAATTGTGGAAAGTGCTGCGGGGTTGGCCCGGACGGCTCAACTCATGGACCCCTTGCTGGACCGTCTAAAAGCCGAACGCTTATGGTTGGGCCAGGTGTGTGCTGGAGCCACCACCGTGCCCAGCGGCGTGCTAGATGCCATGGTGCTGGCCGAATGGAGGTGCGGGGCGGCGCAGACCGGACTGGCCCAATTGGCGCAGCGAGCCGCTCAAGCTGCCGGTAATTATGCAGCCGTCGAGGCCCGCAATGCCCATGCCGCAGCTGTCCTGAGGCGTTTCGATGCGCTTCAGGGCGGTTTGTTCCTGTGGGCAGCTGGTCCGTTGGGGCCGCTGACGTCGGCAGTGGATTTCTCGCAATGGGTGAGGCAGGCTCAGCGGGATGGGTTGCGAAACGCCACGGAAGCTGCTCTGCGAGACGGTGGCGCTTTTTTGGCAGGCACCCTGGGTCCCAGCATTGCGTTGATGTATTTTTTGGTCAATTTGCGGCATGCAAACGCCGCTGATACTGGGCTTAGACCGGCACTTTTTCTACGTAAAACTTTTGACTACACGGCCCTGGCACAACCGGGGACGTTATTGGTGCGTCCCGTACCTCCCCGGGAATGGAACCTTAAAAGTTCCGCCGCCAGCCCCGTCATGGCGCCCAACGGTCAGTCCTGGAACATTGAGGCCACGTTTAAGTCCATGCTTGAGGGCAGCAACGACGCTTATGCCTACCCGCCAGGATCCATTGGGGTAATCCAGGTGACACGCCCCGATGGCAGCAGCGTGTGGGTGGTGCACTTGCCCGGCACCGAGGAATGGTCCACAGTGGACGGCAACAATCCCTTCGACATGGAGGGCAACTTAGAAGCCCTCACGGCTGCTAAGCAGGAACAGTTCAAGCAACAGGAAGTCCTCATTCAAGAGCTGATCAAGGCGGCGCTGCAGGGTGCCGGTGCCTTGCCCGGTCAAGACGTAGTGCTTACCGGGCATAGTGGCGGAGGTATCCATGCTGCTGCAGCAGCCGCGAGCCCGGCCTTTCTTCAGGAAGTCAATGTCCGCATGATCATCATTGCTGGAGCGCCGGCGGCAAATGCGGCGGTCGCTAAAGATATTGCCGTTTTGGGTTTGGAAAATGACCAGGACCTGGTCACTGCAGCGGATTTTCATGCCCCGCCCCCGCATAAAAGCTGGGTTACCGTTACCTCACACCGCCCTCCCGTGACCGGGGGTTTGCTGGAAGATTTAGAGCAGGCACATTCACTGGAAAATTACCTTTTAGATGCCGCCACGCTGGATCAAAGTAATGATCCGGCAGTCAGTGCATCCAAGGAAGAACTAAGGAAGCTCTTGGGTGTGGCGGCGGGAGGTGTGGCGGCCGGTGGAGTGGTTGGCCGCAAATGGGTGTTCCAAGGCATGGACAACAATAAGGTGGCGCCGCCGCGGGGCCCAACGCGGAATCCAGCACCGGAATCCGGAAAGGACTACACCCCCGGCGCCCGCTAAGGGACATCTCGCACCATCGCACCCAAAGGTCAGTGGCGGGACATTGCACCCAAAGGTCAGTGGCGGGACTTTGCGCCGCCGCCGCTTCCAGCAATGACAGAAACCACGCTAATGATCAGTGCCGCCAAGATGGCTGTCCAGAAAAAGTCGTCAATGGTGAACTGCACTGGCGTGAAGGCGCTAAACCAAGCCGTTAGCCACAGCATCCCGGCATTAATAACCACCGTGAACAAGCCCAGGGTCAACACTGTGACAGGTAATGAAAGGAGCTTCACCACCGGCTTGACCAGCGCATTGACAGCACCAAAGACCAGACCAATGAACAAGTATCCCAAAAGGGTATTAATAATTCCGGCGCTGCCCGGGGCACCCGCCACGTCACCGTGGAGGACCGTGGCGGCGTCAATGCTCATGCCGGGCAGGATCCAGCCGGCTACCCATAAAGCAAGGGCATTAACGGCAATCCGAAGCACAATTCTTCCCATGCCACCATGGTTCCACACTCTGCTCTGTGAAGCGCGGGCTCAACTGCACTGGATTAGGCTGGAGCCATGAACGAGTCCAACAGCACAAGACCAACCGGCATATACCCGCGCCCCGCTGTGGGCCGCTTGCCACAGTACGTGGCGGGAAAGCCGCCAGTTGCCGTGCCAGGGTTGGAGAGTTTCAAATTGTCCTCCAATGAAAACCCACTGGGACCAGTGCCGCCGGTGCAAGAGGTCATCCGCCAAGCCACGGGAGTCCACCGCTATCCCGACCCCGGCAGCACCCTGCTGCGCAACACCCTGAGTGACTTTTTGGACGTCCCCGCGGAGGACATTGTCACGGGCGCCGGGAGTTTGGGGGCCCTAAATCAGATCCTGGCTGCCTTTGCAGGACAAAATGACGACGGCGGCCAGGACGAGGTGGTTTACGCCTGGCGTTCCTTTGAGGCCTACCCCATCTGTGTTGGCTTGGCCGGAGCTAAAAGTGTGCAGGTCCCCGTCCGCTCCGACGGCACTCACGACCTTGCTGCCATGGCTGCCGCTGTCACTATCAACACCCGGGTGATCTTGCTGTGCACGCCCAATAACCCCACGGGTCCCGCACTGCGCTCGCAGGACGTCCATGACTTTTTGCGCGCTGTGCCCCCCCATATTGTGGTGGTGATTGATGAGGCTTACCAGGAGTTTGTCCGTATGGAGGGTGCAGTGGACGGGGTGAAGCTGTACTGCGAATTCCCCAATGTCATTGTGCTGCGCACATTCTCCAAGGCGCATGGACTGGCTGGCCTTCGGGTGGGGTATTCCATTTCACAACCGCAGATTACCCAGTATCTGCGGACCGCGGCCACACCCTTTGCCGTGTCCACCATTGGCGAACTTGCAGCTGTCGCTTCCTTGGAAAATTATGGACAAGTTGTGGAAAGGGTACAAAGCCTTGTCAACGAACGGGACCGCGTGGTAAGCGGTCTACGCAATTCGGGCTGGACGATTCCGGATGCGCAGGGCAACTTTGTGTGGCTGTCCCTGGGCCAGAAAACCCAAGAATTCGCAGCCCTCGCCGCCTCACAGGGCCTCTCCGTACGGGCCTTTGGCGATGAGGGTGTGCGCGTCAGTATTGGCGAAGTGGCAGGCAACAGCCGGTTTCTGGAAGTCTGTGCGGCCTATACAAATACGCCACAGTGATCCCAGCGATTAGCAAAGGCTCATTTTGCCAGCCGCTACCGATACAGTTGTAAATCGAAAACCTTTGAATATGCGCCTGCCGGAAGAGATTCCCACACAGGCATGTATCAGTACCACCGAGTCGGAACACGGTGCATGGCACCTTGATTTTGGCAGACGAGGAGTCAGCATGGGCGCCGCCCAACCAGCTGCCACTAGTTCACTACGCACCGCCGGTGTTTTGCAGGGGAATCCTGTGGGCCCCGACGAAGCGCTGCAGCTACTGGATGAACATGGCACCCGCCACTACGACGAGCACTTTAGCCCGTTCGTGGACAGCCTTGACCCCGAAATACTTAGGGGTTTTTATCGCGACATGGCGCTGGTACGGCGCTTTGATGTGGAGGCCACGGCCCTGCAGCGCCAAGGCGAACTGGCCCTCTGGGTTCCGATGGTGGGCCAGGAAGCTGCCCAAATCGGCTCTGGCCGTGCCATGACCGGCGCCGACTATGCCTTCCCCACCTACCGTGAGCATGGCGTGGCCCTTACCCGCGGCCTGGATCTGGCGGCGCTACTGAAACTTTTCCGCGGTGTCTCCAATGGCGGTTGGGATCCCCGGGAATGCAACTTCCACCTCTATACCCTGGTGCTGGCGGCCCAGGTCCCGCACGCGGTGGGCTACGCCATGGGTATTCAACGTGACCAAATGCTTGATCCCGCCACGGAACGCGCTGCCGTGGTGGCATATTTCGGGGATGGATCCAGCAGCGAGGGAGACGTCCACGAGTCAATGGTCTTTGCTGCCTCTTATAACGCTCCCGTGGTGTTTTTTTGCCAAAACAACAACTGGGCCATTTCCGTGCCCTTCGAAGTGCAGTCTAAAATTCCCCTGGTCAACCGTGCCGGCGGCTACGGCATCCCCGGTCTTCGCGTTGACGGCAATGATGTTTTGGCCGTCTACGCCGCAACGCAGTGGGCGCTGGACCATGCCCGCAACGGCCACGGCCCCGTGCTCATTGAGGCCTCCACATATCGGGTGGGTGCGCACACGACGGCCGATGACCCTACCAAGTACCGCCTGCTCGCTGAGGAGGAGCTGTGGAAAACCAAAGATCCGCTGCAGCGCCTCGAGACCTACCTTCGGGCCGAAAACATCATAGATGACGCCTTCTTTGAGCAGCTCAAGCACGACGGCGACGAGCTGGCAGCGCATGTCCGCAAGGAAACACTGGCCTTAGGGGGTGCGGACATCCGCCAAAAGTTCGCCACGGTTTACGCCGAAGCCCATCCCCTGGTGACAGAGGAATTGGCGTGGTTTGAAAATTATGAAGCATCCTTCACAGACGCCCAGTCCCAGAACTCGCAGAACCCAGGCGGTGCAGCATGAGCACAATGACCATTGCTAAGGCCATCAATGAAGGTTTGCGTGCCACGCTGGGTAATGACCCGAAGAGTTTCCTTATGGGCGAGGACATTGGTTCCCTCGGTGGCGTGTACCGTGTGACCGAGGGCTTGAAAAAGGAATTCGGCGCCCACCGCGTCATGGACACTCCCTTGGCCGAATCCGGGATTATAGGCACAGCCATTGGCATGGCGCTGCGGGGCCACAGGCCCATTTGTGAGATTCAATTCGATGGGTTCGTGTTCCCTGCCTTCAATCAAATCACCACGCAGCTGGCCAAGATTCACACCCGTTCCGATGGCCAGCTCAGCGCACCCGTGGTCATCCGTATCCCCTACGGCGGCGGCATTGGTTCCATTGAGCATCACTCGGAATCGCCGGAAGCGTTGTTTGCCCACACGGCAGGGCTGCGCATCATCACTCCGTCCAATGCCAATGATGCCTACTGGATGATTCAGCAGGCAGTGCAGTGCAAGGACCCGGTAATTTTCTTTGAGCCCAAACGCCGTTATTGGTCCAAGGGCGTGGTGGATACTGACAATGATCCCGGTGACCCCTTCAAAGCCCACGTGGTGCGCGAGGGCAATGACGCAACATTGGTGGCCTACGGCCCGCTGGTGCCCGTGGCCCTCGCCGCAGCCAACGCAGCGGCCGAGGACGGGCGCAGCGTTGAGGTCATTGACCTGCGGTCCATCTCGCCCATTGATTTTGACACCGTGGAAGCGTCGGTGACCAAGACGGGACGCTTGGTGGTAGCTCACGAGGCACCTACCTTCGGGGGCATTGGCGGGGAGATCGCCGCGCGCATCAGCGAACGTTGCTTTTACTCTTTGGAGGCCCCCGCCATCCGTGTAGGTGGCTTCCACATGCCCTACCCGGTTGCGCGGGTCGAAGAGCACTACCTCCCGGACATTGACCGCATGTTGGAGGCGCTGGACCGCGCCTTCGCATATTAGGAAGGCACCCATGTCTACCCTCAAGTTCTTTAAGCTTCCCGACGTTGGCGAAGGCCTTTTGGAGGCCGAGATTGTCACTTGGAAGGTCAAGCTCGGCGATATTGTGGCCGTCAATGACGTGATTGTGGAAATTGAAACCGCCAAGTCCATTGTGGAGCTGCCTTCCCCCTACGCAGGCATGGTGGCGCAGCTGATGGTGGCCGAGGGGGAGACCGTGGAGGTGGGTACGCCCATCATTGCCATTGGTGCGGAGGCTGCCACGGAAACTGCTACCCTTCCGGAGGTGCCCGCGATACCTGTGGCGGCCACGGCTGAAGCTGAAACCATGAAGCCCCTGGTAGGTTCAGGTCCGAAGGCCGACGCCGTCAAGCGCCGGCCCAGGGTGGGTTCGGCCCCTGTAGTGCCGACTCCCGTAGTGCCGGCTCCGGTGGCCGCTGAAGCTTTCACTCCTGCGCCAGTTCCGGCACCTGCGCCGACGTCGAACATGCCCGCGCCGACGTCGAACGTGCCCGCGCAACTGCCACGGTCCGCACGTGCGCTGGCCAAACCTCCCGTGCGCAAGGCAGCGAAAAACCTGGGCATCGACCTCAATGAAGTCTCTGCAACCGGGGTGCGTGGTGAGGTCACGCATAAGGACCTGCTCAGCTATCAGGAGCAGCGGGTGGCCGAGCAGGATCAGGCAGGTACCTTCTGGGCCCCTGCCATCGCTTCCGGTTTGGCGCAGGACCCCCGGATCGAACGGATCAAGGTCAAGGGCGTCCGCAAAGCGACCGCCAAGGCCATGGTTGAAAGTGCTTTCTCGGCTCCACATGTCAGCATTTTTGTGGACGTGGACGCCTCACGCACCATGGAATTCGTGAAGCGCCTGAAGGTTTCCCGTGATTTTGAGGGTATTAGGGTTTCGCCCCTGTTGATCCTGGCGAAGGCCGTCATTTGGGCGGCGGCACGGAACCCGTCGGTCAATGCGACATGGACCGGGGAGGAAATCATCATTAAGCACTTCATGAACCTGGGCATTGCCGCAGCCACGCCCCGGGGTCTCATGGTCCCTAACATCAAGGACGCGCAGGAGCTGTCCTTGAAGGAACTGGCCATTGCCTTGAACGAGCTGGCCACCACGGCGCGTGCCGGCAGGACGCAGCCAGCTGCCATGCAGGGCGGCTCGCTGACCATCACCAATATTGGTGCGCTGGGGATTGATACGGGGACCCCCATCATCAACCCGGGCGAGGTGGCTATTGTGGCCTTTGGAACCATTAAGCAAAAGCCGTGGGTGCTGGATGGGGAAGTCATTCCCCGCTGGATCACCACACTGGGCGGTTCCTTCGACCACCGCGTCGTGGACGGGGACCTTTCCGCCCGGTTCATGGCAGATGTGGCAGCCATCCTCGAAGAGCCGGCGCTGCTGCTGGATTAGTTGGCGGCCGCAGCCTGTTGCGCGATGGTCCCGGCTAAGACCGGGGCCAGGCGCTTCACACCTTCGCGCAGCGTAGCCGGGGGCACGGCGCTGAACGCCAGACGCAGCTTGTTGCTGGGACCTGGCGTTGCCGTAAAGGCAGCGCCAGGGACAAAGACCACCCCCGCGTCTATGCCCTTTTGCAACAGGGGATAAGTGTCAATTCCTTCGGGCAGTGTCAGCCAGACAAAGAATCCTCCTGCGGGGCGGGTCCAGGAAACACCCGCAGGCATAAATTCCGTCAGGGCAGCCAGAAGCGCCTCGCAACGCTCTTGGTACAGCGCCCGATAAGTGCGGATTTGTCCCTGCCAGTCGTAATTGGCCAAGTAGTTGCTGATCAGGAGCTGGTTAAATGAGGGCGGGCATAGCGTGACGGCCTCACTGGCCAAATAAAATCGCTGCTTCAAGTGGGCAGGCACCAGCGCCCAGCCAATGCGTAAACCGGGGGCGAAAATTTTGGAAAAGGAACCCAGATACAGCACATCGTCGGGATTTGCGGCACGCAGGGGCTCAGGCAGGACGCCGTCAAACTTCAATAGGCCGTAGGGATTGTCTTCCACCACCAGAATATTCGCCTCTCGGCATATATCAATGATTTCCTGGCGGCGCTCCGGGGCGAGGGTCACCCCGGAAGGGTTATTGAAGTTGGGGATGGTGTACAGCAGTTTAATGCGCTTACCTTTACCCTGCAGCTCGGCAATGCGTGTCCGCAAGGTGGCGGGAAGGATGCCGTGCTCATCACCGGCTACGGGCTGTACATCCACCTCATAGGCCTCAAAGGTGTTGAGCGCGCCCACATAGGTGGGGTCTTCGAGCAAAATGACATCGCCGGGATTGCAGAACACCTTGGCGGCTATGTCCTGGGCTGATTGGGAACCTGCTGTAATCACCACATTGTCCGGATCGGCGTCGTGGATACCCTCGGCTGCCATCACCTCACAAATCTGCGTACGCAACTCCAGCGTGCCCTGTCCTCCGCCGTACTGCAGTGCCTCAAGTCCGTGCTGCGCAATGATGGTTGCCGCCGTCTCGGCCAAACGGTCCAAAGGCAGGGACTGCAAGTAGGGATTGCCGCCAGCGAGTGAGACTAGTCCCGGCTGCATGGAAATTTCAAAGACATCCCGCACGGCAGATTGTTTAATGTTTGCAGCCCGGGCGGAGACCAGGGAGTCGTGCCGATGGGCGCCGGGTACGGCGTCCTGCGCGGGAATGGCGCTTTCTTCGGCCCGGGTCAAGGCATCAATGGCTTCTTCGGGCAGAATTTCTGCGGCACCCACGGCGCCGGAGGCTGAGGTATTCACGTGCTCAGGATACAACTATTGTTGCCAAATATGCATCAAAAGTTTTCTTCTAGTTCTTGGAGGCCCCAGTCTCAGGGGTGGGATGGGTCTCAGGGGCGTGACGGGTCTGAGGGGCAGAAGGTGCAGAAGCTGCGGAGGGCATTTGCTTCCCTGCCGGGCCGGCAGCGGAGCTCCCCAGCAAGCTGCGGGTCAGGGATTCGCCCTCGGCCAGTAAAAGATCAATGGCTTCGCCGAGGTGCTTTTCGCCCGGTGCCGACCCGGCCAGTGACGCCGCCAATACTGCGCGCCGGATGAGTTCCTTGGCAAACGAGGCAGTGGTCCCGGCTGTTCGTGCAGCAGCAGCCGACACCGCTTCTGCCGGGAACCCGACGTCTTGGGAGTACAGCTGCAGCAGGGCTGCACGCTCATTGACGGAAGGGAGGGGAATTTCCACCGCCAGATCCACGCGTCCGGGCCGTTGCGCCAGTGCCCGCTCCAGCATGTCCACGCGGTTGGTGGTCAGCACGAAGGCAACGTCGCTGTCATTGTCCAGACCATCCATGGCATCCATGACTTCAAAAAGCAGCGGCTGCGGACCATGACCAAAACTCCTGTCCTCGGCAATGAGGTCGCAGTCCTCCAACACCACCACGGACGGGGCCAGGGCCCGGGCCATTTTGGCGGCCTCCGCAATGCGGGCCAGCGAACCACCGGACAGCAGCACCGCCGTCGTCCCTGCACTGCGGCTGAGCAGGTACCTCACGGTATGTGTCTTGCCCGTTCCCGGAGGCCCATAGAGCAACAATCCGCGCTTAAGGTGTTGGCGGTAAGAGCCCAGGGTCGCTGCGGCCAGGCCAATGCCCAGGGTGTGTCCCTCCACGCGGTCCAGAACCCCTTCCGGAAGCACCACGTCTTCCCTCTTGAGCTCCGGCCGGGCATGGAACGTCACCCCGCCAATACTGGGACCATAGTCGCTGGCGGTGAGGGAAATGATTTGGCCTTTAAAGACACTGCGTGATTCCATGCCGTGGCGCAGCTCGGCCAGGAGGGCTGCGGCCGTGGCAGGCTCGGCGACGAGGACTTCCAGTACTGCCTGCTGGCGGCCGAACTGGGGATTGGCTGCGCGCTGCAACACCGCCACCGGCGAGCCGGCGTGGTGAAACAGCCACACTCCAAATGAAACAATCTGGCGCTGTTCCGCCGGTCCCACCGCGACGTTGCTGTAGTCCGGCTGGGATAGGGGAAAATTTGCGTAACTAAGCGACTGCTGGATCATGTCGCTAAACGATATGTGGGCACGATGGTCCCCGCAGCCGATCCCCAATAGCTGGCTGCGCGGATCGGCCGCTGCCATTTCCGCCAGCAAAATGTCGGCGTCCACGAGCCGGTGGGAGGGAACTTCTTCCACCACCACCGACAACTCAGCCGGTGACACGCCCAGGAACAATGTCAGTTCCTTGAGCAGCCGCCTGCCGTCGGGCACCTGGGTGGCCTGCTTTTGAGCGAGCTCAACCAACGCACTGAAGTCGGTGACAAATTTCCCCAATGAACCGTCCATGCGCCGACCCTAACAGGATGCCTGACCCGGCGCGGATTGTTGCGTGGACCTGCGGAACTGCCCCGCCAAACCAGCGGACCGGACTGTCCTGCGGAACTGCCTTAGGAACTGTGCGCATCCTTTTGGGTGGCCAGCCAGGCCATGACGTCCTGCCGGCGGATGCGCCGGTGTGAGCCGCGGTATTGCACAGCTATGTGACCGCGATCGGTGAGGTTACGGAGGAACGTGTGGGAAATGCCCGCCAGTTCGGCCGCCTGGGACGTGCTGAGCAGCTCGGCGATGCTGGCCACACTCACGGCATCTCCCTGGGAAAGCCGCTGCAGCAAATCCAGCACGGATTCCCTCGCTCCTGCGCTGAGGCGATGCGCCGTGCCGTCAACAAAGACAGTCACGTCATCGCTTGAGTCCAGTGCGCGGGCTAGGGCTGCTTGCTCGGCAACGTCCAGCGGGGAGCTGATTCTCGGCGCATTTAATGTCATAAAAACATAGTAGTGGGCTGTAGTGTGAGGAACATGGAGCGTAAAATTCGCACTGCACTGCTGGGCTACGGATTGGCTGGCAGTGTTTTTCATGCTCCTGCCCTGAGCGTTCTGACGGATTTTAGCCTTGAGGTCATTGTGACCTCCGACCCCGTGCGGCAGGCACAGGCCCGCGCCGCTTATCCCCATGTGACAGTGCTGAGCCGTGATGAGTGGGATGAAGCCAACAACGGCACCGACGTGGACTTGGTGGTGGTGGGAACCCCGCCAGCCAGCCACGCACCTTTGGCGAGACGGGCTTTGGAGGCGGGCTGCGCCGTCGTGGTCGATAAGCCTTTTACGTTGAGCAGCGCCGAGGGAGAAGCGCTGGTCGCGCTGGCAAAGGAAAAGGATTTGCTGCTCACCAGCTATCAAAACAGGCGCTGGGACGGCGAGTTCCTCACGGTGCAAAAGTTATTGGCTGAGGGTGCGCTGGGCACGGTTCACCGTTTTGAATCCCGATTTGAACGCTGGCAGCCGCAGATTACCAAGCCGTGGAAGGCCCAGGCCACGGCCCAGGAGGGTGGAGGTGTGCTGTTTGATTTGGGGACCCACGCCATTGATCAAGCGCTTTCGCTGTTTGGACCAGTGGAGCAGGTGTACGGGGAGCTTGCCGCGCACCGGCCCGAGGAACGTGCGGACGACGACGTCTTTGTGGCCCTGCACCACAGCAACGGCGTCATTTCACATTTGTGGCTCAACCTTTGCGCCGCGCAAATTGGTCCACGGCTCCGGGTCCTTGGCTCCCGGGCCGGCTACCTGAAACACTCTGCCGATGTTCAGGAAGCCCAAATTCAAGCCGGCATCCTGCCCGGTGATGCCGCCTATGGAGTAGATCCGGAGGAGGCTTGGGGGACACTGGGTCTGGAGGAGGGCCTCGTGGCAATCCCCACGGAGCGTGGGAATTTTCTGCGATTCTATGAATTGCTGGCAGCAGCTGTGCTGGACGGCGGGCCGGTCCCGGTGGATCCCCTCGATTCAGTGGAGGGGTTGCGCATTATTGAACAGCTGCGGCGCGTCTGTGTGCGGCACTAAACTGCTGCGTAAGCCGGCTTTGGGACAGACCCGGACAGGACCCCGAACAGACCAGACAGAAGCAGCACAGTAATAGCGCACAGGAGGCCGCCGCAGCCGTGAAGCGACAAAAATCCGGCCCCAGCGCAGGCGCAGCCACGGTGGGAATGGCGCTCATTGAACCTACTGCCGCCGTCCGCAAGCGGTGGATCACTTCCATTGTGTTGGTCAATATTGGCATCAACGCTGCCTTTTTTGCACCCATTCAAGTGTTGCTGGGCCAACAGGCAGCGTATTTCAGTGAGGCCGACAAGGAGGGCATTTTGGCACTTGTCACGGGTGCGGGAGCAGCTGTTTCCCTCGTGGCCAACCCTCTCTTTGGCACCTTCAGCGACAGAACCGTCTCCCGCTTTGGCCGCCGCGTGCCGTGGGTGTTCATTGGTGCGTTGCTGGGCGCCCTCGGTCTCATTGGTTTGGCCGGTGCTCCCAGCATTGCCGCCATGACGGCACTTTGGTGTTTGGTGCAGTTGGGATGCAATGGGGCACTTGCAGCGACCTCTGCCGCCGTTCCCGACCAGGTACCTGTGCGGCAACGCGGCAGTATTGGCGGGCTCGCCTCCATGGGAACCGTGGTGGGAATTCTCATGGGCGCCGCCATTGGTGCCGTAGTGGCCGGAAATTACTCCACAGGATTTATTATCTGCGCCGTGGGGCTGCTGACCGGCATGGTGCCGTACTTGTTCCTCTCCAACGATCACGTGCTCAGCGCCCAGGACCGGCCGCGCTTTGCCTGGGCTGCGTTTGCGAAGGGCTTTTGGGTCTCTCCGCGCCGCTTCCCCGACTTTGGCTGGGCTTGGATTACCCGTTTTCTAGTCAATATTGGGAACAATTTAGTGACCCTGTACCTGCTCTTTTTTCTCAAGGACGCCGTGGGATTTGAGAACCCGGAAAGAGGGGTGCTGATCTTGACGGGCATCTATGCGGTACTGACGCTGATCACTGCCGTCATTGGTGGCCGGTGGTCGGATCGCGTGGGCCGGCGCAAACCCTTTGTCATTGCCTCCTCGGCAATGATTGCCCTGGCATCATTGATTTTGGCGTTCCTCCCTTCATGGACCGGGGCACTTCTCGGTGCCGCAGTTCTTGGCATTGGCTATGGCGTATACCTGGCGGTGGATTTTGCCCTCCTGACACAGGTCCTGCCCTCGGCGGCAAGCCGTGGCAAAGACCTTGGCGTGATTAATGTGGCCAGTTCACTGCCGCAGGTCATTGCACCGTTGATTGCGTGGCCGCTGGTGGCGTTTTTAGGTGGCTATGTAACGTTGTATGTCGTGGCCGCCGTCATTGGACTGCTGGGCGCCGTGTTTGTGGTGAAAATTAAGGGCGTCGACTAGGGCGCACTGCTGGGAACCAGGGCCGTGGGCTGGGGGTCGACGGCGGACCCGGTTTGCCGCCGTCGTGCCTAGTCCCGCTTGGCTACTTGGTAACGGTCCGCCGCATGGACCGTGGTGAAGGAAGTGCCGGGAAAGCGTTGTTCGGCCTGCTGTTCGGCAGTGGTGGCGGTGGCGTGGGGGTCACCTGCAATGTCGATCAGGAAGTAATCCGGAGCTGGATTCCGATTGCCCACCCAGTACACCTCCGTGCGGTCCACGAGGTAACTCATGAGCGAAATGTCAGTTTCCACTGTGACCCCGTCGGGCACTGCAGCCAGGGCCGCCTGGGCAGCTGCCGACGTGGTGGAGGGAAAGAATTTCCCTGGATCCGTAAGTTTCCAAAAGGCGTATTGACTGGTCAAAGCGACTGCAATGACCAGTATGGCGGCGCCCATGAGCAGGCGCAGCCGCTGGGAATTGAGCACCTTCCGGCGTGACAGCGCGTCAATTGCGGCGCAGAAAACCACCGGCATGAGGACAGCACTGTACTGCCACTCCTGACCCCAGTAAACGGGCAGCTCGGACAGGAAACGCCACGCCAGGGTGGGCAGCACAATGAGGGTCAGGGGAGAACACAAGCACAACCCGGCGGTGATGGCTGCCAGCAGGAACACCGTGGTGAGCTTGTCGGCTTGAAAGGCGGACGCCGGGTTGCTGAACAGACCTGCAATGTCCAACTGGCTTTCATAGGCCCACTGCTCACCGGGATTCATGGCCGGCAGGATGACCTTGGTGGCCAGCACAAACCATGCCACACCCCACAGGGACAGCCACAGCCCTGCGGAGGCCCGGGCACGCCATGCCATGACCAGGCCGATCACCAGGACCGTCAGACCCAGATCCTCCTTGACAAACACTAAAAGCGAGGCCCAGATCCACACCGAACGCCAGCGTTGCTCCATGAAGGCCACCAGGGCCAGGGCCAGCAGGGGGACGGCAAAGGCCACTTCATGGAACTGCGCTTCCACGGCCGACGCCAGCCCCCAGCTCAGGGCATAGCCCACACCGAGGCAGGCGCCGGTGATGGTGCCGAGGCGCTTCACGGCGTAATGACTGATCACCACCACCGAGCTGGCCAGGAGCACATTTTGCACCACCAGCAAGGTGTAGGCGCTCGGGAAGAGGCGGTATACCGGACCCAATAACACCAGGAGCGGGTGGAAGTGGTCGCCCAATAAGTTAAAGCCCTCACCCTTGATGCTCACAATGGGCGGGTCAAAGTTTGCGTAGGCCTGTGCCAGCTGGGTAAAAATGCCCAGATCCCAGGACCTGACGGTGAAGCTGTGCCATTGGATTTGGGAGAAGAAGGAGTACATGGCGAAGGTGAGGACGCCTGTAACCGCGGCCAAGACCGAAACCTTGCGGGAACTTCGGTGTGGTTGCTCCCCCGCTAAGTGCTGAGGGACAGTCTTTGGCTGAGTAGTCACAGGCAAAGTCTAGGCTGGCGGTCGTCGGGAGCGGACATTATGAAAGGTTCGGCAAGGTTGGGGCGCGGGGTCTTTTTGCTGCGGGGAAGCACCGTTAGTGGGAAGCACCGTAAGTGGGAGCCACTGCAGCGTGACACGATTGCAGCATGGATGCACAGATCATTTGGACAGTTGTCTGCGGGCTCGCCATTGTGGTGGGGGTCGCTGGAATCATCATTCCCGTGCTGCCCGGCAGCATATTAATCATCATCAGCCTTCTGGTGTGGGCCATTGTGCTGGGATCCCCCCTGGGCTGGACAGTGTTTGGCATTGGCGTGGTGCTGGCCGCCGCGGGGATGGCCTCCAGTGCGGTGCTGACCGGAAGGGTGATGAAGGAAAGGTCAATTCCCGGCAGGTCCGTGGTGTTTGGCCTCGCCCTTGGCGTAGTCGGCTTTTTCGTCATCCCCGTAGTGGGCCTGTTGGTGGGGTTTGCGGTGGGTTTGTTCCTGTCGGAATATGCCAGACAACGCGAGATTAAGCCGGCCGTGTCATCCTCTGTGGCTGCTCTGAAGGCCACCGGCTTGGGCATGTTGGCGGAATTTGGCTTTGCCTCACTCGCCGCCGGTACGTGGGGCGCCGGGGTCCTGATTCATTTCCTCAACCGCTGAACGTATTTTGAACTCATGCCACTAGGGCATGTCCAGGACCATGCTGACGTCGGCCATGGCACCGCCGCAGCGCTCATTGCCGGAAATGCGGGTCCAGTTTACTTTGGTGGACTGATTTGAAAGCACTGCGCCGTTTTTGTCGTAGACAGTGAAACTGATGGTACCGGCAGGCTGTGCGCCCAGGGACAGTTGCCATGACCCGTCCCTTTCATGGATGAGTGCCCGGGTGGTGCCCGAAGAGGCCTTGGCGAAAGCAGGCGCAAGCGGCACGCACTCCTCACCCATGCAGGCCGTGACGGCTGCCGGCTGAACGGCCTTGGCGCTGGTGGGCGACAGTTGCAGGTGCAGCTGGTTGTTCCACGTGGGGGAGGGGCAATCCGCGCCCTCGCGGTCCAACACAATTGCACCAATGATGAAGGCCATGCAAAAAGCGGCAACGAGGGGGACCACAAATAGTTGCACGCGTCGGCGGGGAGTAAAAACGGCAGGCATGGGCCCATGTTACTGACTGACTCTGATGATTTGCCGCAAAGAATATGGGTGAATCCGGCGAGCGCTCCGCGGCGCCCAGTGGGGGTCGCAGCCGGGCAGGTACTTGATCCAGCCGGCAACCGGCCATGAAGCAACCATTGAAACAGCTGTGCGGCACCCCCATTTTCTTAGCCAATGCAGTACCGTACAGTGCATGCTCAAGGATCCGGAACAGGCGCCCGTGCTGGGGACGCAGGGTGGCAACGAAAGGGTATAAATGTCGGCGCAGGCACATCGGACACCGCTGGGCGGGTCACTTTTGCGCCAGTTCGCCGCCACGATGGGTGGCGCGGGGCAGCTGCGCACCAGCGCTTTGGATCGTCATGCCGCCGCCCATGATGCCTCCCATTTCCTGCTTATTCCCCAGGCAGTGGCGGAGCCCTCGGGTGCAGCCGAAGTGGCCGCCCTCATGCAGACAAGTGCTGCACACCAGGTGCCCCTGACATTGCGATCCGGTGGTACCAGCTTGAGTGGTCAAGCCGTCAGTGGCGGCTTATTAGTGGATGTACGCAAGAACTTTCGGGCCATTGAAGTGCTCGACGACGGCGCCCGCGTGCGGGTGCAGCCCGGTGTCACAGTGCGGGACCTCAATGCCCGCCTGCTGCGCTACGGACGCAAGTTTGGCCCGGACCCGGCCAGCGAGGCGGCCTGCACCATTGGTGGGGTGGTGGCCAATAACTCTTCGGGCATGGCTTGTGGAATTACCGACAATGCCTATAGGACTTTGGAGTCACTGACACTGGTGTTGCCGAGTGGAACGGTCCTTGATACTGGCGTCCCGGATGCCTCGGTCACGCTGCGCTCGCTGGAGCCTGAACTTTTCCAAGGCCTGGGTGAGCTGGCTCGGCAGGTCCGCAGCAACCCAGTCCTGCGCGCCACCATTGAGCGGCAATTCGCGATGAAAAACACCATGGGCTACGGGCTGAACTCATTGCTGGATTTTACTGACCCCGTAGACATTTTGACTCATTTAGTGGTGGGCAGCGAGGGCACTTTGGCTTTTGTCGCCGGGGCGGTTTTCCGGACAGTGCCACGGCTGGCACATGCCACCACCGGCCTGCTGGTGTTTAAAAACCTGGCAGCTGCCAATGCTGCTCTGCCAGCCCTGGTGGAAAGTGGCGCCGCCACGGTGGAACTCATGGACGCGCTTTCACTCAGGGTTGGCCAAGGCCTGGCGCGCGTCCCCCCTGTGGTGCGCGATCTGGCGGTGGCACACCACGCGGCCTTGTTGGTGGAATATCAAAGCAGTGACTTGGCGGAGCTGGCCTCCCTCGATGCTGCGGCAGCGGCACTTGCAGGGACACTGGGTTTGGCCGATACGGCGGAGTTTAGTTCCGACACCCGGACGCGTGCCGAGCTTTGGCATTTACGCAAGGGACTGTACGCGTCCATAGCGGGAGCCCGCCCGCCTGGCACCACGGCACTTTTGGAAGATGTGGTTGTCCCCGTGCCGGCCTTGGCGCAAACGTGCGGGGAACTAAACACACTTTTCAGCAAGTACAACTATGTAAATTCGGTCATTTTTGGCCATGCCAAGGATGGCAATATCCACTTCATGTTGACGGATGGCTTTGCCACTAAGGATGAACTGGGTCGTTACGCCGCATTTACCGAGGACATGGTGGAGGTGGTGCTGGGAAAGGGTGGTTCGCTCAAGGCCGAGCATGGCACGGGCCGCGTCATGGCACCGTTTGTGCGTCGGCAGTACGGCAATGAGCTGTATGAGGTGATGCGCCGCATCAAGGAGTTGTGTGACCCTGCCGGCATGCTCAACCCCGGTGTCATCTTCACCGATGATCCCTTAGCGCACCTGAGTCACATAAAACCATCGCCGCCCTCCGTTGACCCCGAGGTGGATCGTTGCGTTTCCTGCGGCTATTGCGAACCCGTCTGTCCCAGTAAAAACCTGACACTGACCCCACGCCAGCGCATTGTGGCCCTGCGGGACATGGAAACGGCCCGCCGTGCGGGGGATCTGGAATTAGCGGACGCCCTGGCCCGGGACTATGGCTATGCGGGGGTGGATACGTGCGCTGTGGATGGCATGTGCCAGACTGCCTGCCCCGTGGACATCAACACAGGCACCCTCGTGAAGCACCTGCGTGCGCAGGGAGCCGGTAAAACCAAGAGCGCCCTTTGGGGTGCTGCCGCGCAACACTGGGGCGTCGTCACGCAGGGCGCCGCGCTGGCACTGGGCATGGCCGCAAAGGTGCCAGCCGCCGTCGTGCAGCCAGTCAACAGGGGTGCGCGGAAAATTTTGGGTGAGGATGCGTTGCCGCTGTATTCGGCTGAGCTTCCCGCAGGAGGCAGGGCCCGACGCCGGCCGGCACCTCAGGGAGCCCCGGCGGCCGTGTATTTCCCCGCGTGCGTCAACGTCATGTTTGGGGCCGCGGACCAGGATGCGCCCGGTGTGCAGGCAAGTTTTGAGCAGCTGTGCGCAGCCGCGGGAGTTGAATTGCTGGTTCCCAAAGGAATTTCCGCAGCGTGCTGTGGAACGCCGTGGTCCTCAAAAGGTATGGTCGGCGGCCTGGCGGACATGCATGCACGGACCTTGGAACTTTTGCGGGAAGCAACGCGGGATGGAGAACTGGCTGTCATTTGTGATGCCTCGAGCTGTACCGAGGGGCTGCTGCACACACTTGAAAGCGAACAGCCCCAGCCCGGCCAACGGCCGCTGCGGGTGCGCGATGCCGTGGAGTTTACTGCCACCGAGTTATTGCCGTTGCTGGACGGAGGGTGGGACCAGGTCGAGTCATTGGCGCTGCACCCCACCTGTTCATCGCAGCGGATGGGATTGAACCCCGCACTGGTGACGGTTGCTGCGGCCGTTGCAAAAACTGTCCACATTCCCTCCTCCTGGGGTTGCTGCGGTTTTGCAGGGGACCGGGGCATGCTGCATCCGGAGTTGACGGCGTCGGCCACGGCTGCCCAAGCCGCGGAGGTGGTGGCCATGGGCGCTGCCGTACATGCTTCCTGTAACCGGACCTGTGAACTGGGGATGACCCGCGCCACCGGGAAAGACTATGTGCATGTGTTGGAGGTGTTGGCGCAGGCAGTAACTGCCGCATCCGCTTAATAAGGACGTAAGTTGGCGCACGTTAGGGCTAAAAAGCGCCGTTTTATGGCTACAGTAGGGAACAAGAATGGCGTTGGTGCCCACCGCGTCAGCGTTTGAATCAAGCAAAGGACTAAAGCAAAATGGCTGGAATTATCATTGTTGGTGTGGATGGCAACTCAACGTCCATGAAGGCTGCCCGTGTTGCAGCGGATTTGGCCCGTGCGACAGGCCGCACCTTGCGCGTTGTGACGGCATTTGGTGAGGACAAGACTGAGAAGGTTTCCATTGGCAACGACGAGTGGTTTCTCTCCACGGCTGATGAAGCCGAGCGCGTGGCCCAGCGGGTCGCCGAGGAGCTGAAGATCAGTGGCGTCAAGACCGAGTACTCCTCCGCACTGGGCAAACCTGCCGAAGTGCTCCTTGAGGAAGCCACCAAACTCAAGGCTGAACTCATTGTGGTGGGCAACATCCGCATGCAGGGTCTGGCACGCGTACTGGGTTCAGTGGCTAACGCCGTTTCACACAATGCACCCTGTGACGTTTACATTGTGAAAACTGACAGCTAAATCCTTTTTTGATCCCAATAAAACCCCCGCAGCGTCATGCTGCGGGGGTTTTATTGTGGAGCGCGGTTCCCCCGGCGCCAACACGTTCCCTAGAGTGGATTTATGACAACTTCACAGCAAGCTGCCGCCACCACCGCACAGAGCTTTGTCACTGCACAATTCGCCCCCGTCCGGAAGCTTTTCAACACCATGCTCGCCGCCGACCCTGCGTACAGTGCGCAGCTGGCTGTGTACTTCGAGGGTAATAAAGTAGTGGATTTAGTGGGTGGGCCCAATATTGCAGCCGATTCCCTCACGGGTGTTTTTTCCTGCTCCAAGGGCGTGGCTGCGCTCGCCTTTAGCCTGCTGGTTCAAGACGGGCTGGTAAATCTGGATGCCCCCGTGGCAAACTATTGGCCCGAGTTTGCGCAGCGCGGCAAAGGTGCCATAACTGTCCGCCAGTTACTCTCACACCAGGCTGGCCTGGTGGGCGTGCAGGGTGGATTTGCCATGGAAGACTACAATGATTTGCCGGCCGTGGCGGCACGGTTGGCAGCCATGGCGCCAATGTGGCGGCCTGGCGGGGGTATTTTTGGCTACCATGCACTCACCATGGGCGTGTTTTTGGAGGAGCTGTGCCGCCGGGTCACTGGTGGGAAGTTGCAGGATCTTTATGAAAGCCGCATCCGCGCCCCCTATGCGGTCAACATGTACCTGGGCCTGCCCGAGTCCGAGGATGCGCGGTACCGTCCTGTCCTCTTTGATGAGATACCTGCCCCCACTTTTTTTGATCCCGGTTCCATTGCAGGGGTTTCCGGTAATGTACAGGCGGGAAATTTGCTGAAACTGCCTAATATCCGCAGTGTGCGCGCGGCCGGGAGTACCAGCGGTGCGGGCGTCGGATCAGCGGAGGGATTGGCCCGGGTGTATGCCGCCGCCACGACGGGAGTTGCCGGTCAGGGCCCGTTCCTGACGGCGGAGACCATTGAGTGCATGAGCCAGGAACAAGTGTGGGGTCTGGACCGGGTCTTTTGCGAAGTCAGCTCCTTCGCAGTGACGTTCATGACCGCCAACCCGCGTATGGACTTTGGTAGTGCCCAGGCCTTTGGACACGAAGGCGCCAATGCGGCGTTGGGATATGCGGATCCACTGTATGGGGTGGGCTTTGGTTACGTCCCGGCACGGGCTGAGGCCGGCTGCACAGCGGGCCGTGGCATGCAATTAAGTGCTGCAGTACGTGAGGCCATCTGGACTGCTTAATGCCGTCCTGCGGTCAGCAGTGGTGGGTATCCTGCGGGGCCGCGGCCGGCCTAGTACTACAGTCGCGTTTGTAGGGTGTGGCCGCGTGCTTTGTAATGGCATTGCTGGGCCCGGTGTTGGTGTTGTCGGCGCCAGAGCGAGCAACGAATCACGTGTCCGGGGTCGTGATGCCGGGGCCAGGCGATGCGGGT
>JBBSSM010000012.1:0-64264 GCA_038242155.1 Actinomycetales bacterium
CCGGCGGCAAAAGCGGCGGCTGTGAAGTCATGACCATCGACATGCTCGCCCGGCTTGGCCACGTACATGCTCCCGGCACGGGCCTCACGGGAATCCGTGACTGTCAGGTTCATCACGACGCCCAGGCCCGGGTCGGTACTGGCAGTCAAGGTGCCGTTGGTCAGTTCGGCAATACGCGCCGCAGAAATTTCAATCATTGGTTCAGGACTCAATTGCGTTTGTGTTGGTGAGCAGGAACCCACGGGCGGCCAGGGCCGCCCGGAGTTCGAGCCGGTCGTCGAGGGAGATGTTGACACCTTTGACCTCTTGGTAAATTTCATGGCCCCGTCCGGCCACCAGGATGACATCTTCAGCAGTTGCCAGTTTCACGGCGTGCGCAATGGCTTGCGCACGGGGCGCGCATTCCTGCACCACTTTATGCAGTCCCAGGTCAGCATTGGCTGCCTCGGCCCCGGCCATGACCTGGGCGCGAATTGCGGCGGGGTCCTCGCCGTGTGGATCGTCATCAGTGACAATCACCACGTCGGCCCCCTGTACGGCAACAGCACCCATGATGGGACGTTTGGTGGCATCGCGCTCCCCCGTGGCACCAAAAACCACCAGCAACCGCGCACCGGCAGCTGTGGGCCGCACGGCATCCAACGCTCTGGCCAGCGCGTCAGGGTTATGGGCAAAATCCACCACTGCAACGGGGGCTGAACCCACAAGCTGCATGCGTCCGGGCACTTGAACAGTGAAGGGATCATGCTGATCGAGGACTTTTTGCAAGTGCACCAGCACCTGTTCCCGGGCCGTCGTGGCGAACAGCTGCTCGGCCACCATGACAAGTGCCAGGGCAGCGTTGGAGACATTGAAGGAACCCGGCAGGCCGGTATGCACCAGCAGGCGGGCGTTTTCAGGGCCGTGAAGCTCAAACCGGGAACCAATCCCGTCACGGCGCAGCCCGGACACCTGCCAGTTTGCCGCGCCGGCAGGGTCACCCGCCGCTGCATTTTGCGTCGACAAGGTCACGGTGGGGACAACGGAATGCTCCGCCAGACGTCTCCCCCACGCATCATCGACTGTAATGACGGCCCTGCGGGTCCGCTCTGCCGTAAATAGCTGGGCTTTCGTGGCAAAGTAATCTTCCATGTCACCGTGCAAATCCAAATGGTCCTGCGTGAGATTGGTAAAGCCGGCAACATCGAAGCTCACCCCATCCACCCGGCCGAACGTTAGGGCATGCGAGGAAACTTCCATGGAGGCTGCCGCTAATCCACGCTCGGCCATGACAGCCAACAGGGCGTGAATGTCGGTGGATTCAGGGGTGGTCAGCTTGCTGGGGATGGCTTCACCGCCAGCCAGTATCTCAATGGTGCCAATGAGGCCCGTGGATTTCCCGCAGGCCTGCAGCAGAGAGTTTAAAAAGTACGTGGTGGTGGTTTTGCCATTGGTTCCCGTGACACCATAAAGTTCCAGGCCGCCAGTGCCGCCGTAGACGGCAGCTGCCAACGTTCCGGTGACGGCGCGCGGGTCAGCCACCGTGAGCACGGGAACACTGACGTTCGCTTTCAATAAGCGGGCTCCGGCGTCGTCGGTCAGGATGGCTGCGGCACCGGCTTTCGCGGCAGCACCGGCGAACGTGGCGCCATGGACCTGGGCCCCGGGCAACGCCAGATAAAGGTCTCCGGGGAGAACCGCCCGCGAGTCCAGGCTGATTCCCGTGACATGCGCGGTGGGTTGTTCCCCGCCCACGGCGCTGCTGAACCGCGAATCCAGCCCGGCACCTGAAAGGAGCGCCAGCTGTGCCAGGGATACCCCGGGCTGGCGTTGGGGGCGCAGTGGAGCGGGCGGGTTACTGGGGGGCACGTGGGTGAATTCCTTTACAATTGTGGCGCAGTGGGGGTCGAGGTTCATTTATAAAACTTCGGCGGTTCAACAGGCGCGGTGGTGGACGGCGGCACGTCGTAACTGCGCAGCACCTGACCCATCACTTGATTAAAGGTATACCCCTGAGTGACGCCATAGATGCTTCCCTGGGGTCGTTGGACGGTAATAGCCACCACATATTGCGGATCGTCCATAGGCGCCATGCCGACAAATGATGAGGTGAAGCCGTCAAAGCCCACACCATTATCTGCCGGAGCCTCGGACGTGCCGGTTTTGCCACCGGTGCGGTAACCCGGAACGTTGACCACCTTGTAATCAGTCATGGTCACCACCCCTTCAAGCATGTCGCGGGCGTCCTGCGCAGTCTCAGGTCGAATGACCTCGGTTCCGGGATCCTGTGGCATGGTTTTCACGGTGCCGTCAGCCTGCGTGAAGGATTCAATGATGGTGGGCCGGTGCCGGACGCCGTCGTTGGCGACAGTTTGAAAAACCATGGCCGTCTGCAAAGGGGTCTGGGCGACGCCCTGACCAAACAACACCGTGTAGCGTTGACGGCCGTCCCAATCACGCCAATCCGCCAGGATACCAGGGCTTTCCCCAGGCAGCTCAATGCCGGTCTTCTCGCCAACGCCAAATTTACGCATGTAGTCATAACGTTGTTGCAGGCTCAGCTTGGACCCGGCCATGACGGTGCCGGTGTTCAGGGAATCAGCAATAATCCCTGCCAGGGTGCGTTGCTCGGTGCCATGGACAAAGGAGTCCGAAAAGGTTTGACCGTCCACTGTCAGGGTGGGCGGAACCAAATACTCACTCATGGGCGTCGCGAGCCCCTCTTCCACCAGAGCCGCCGCAGTCATGATTTTACTGGTGGAACCGGGCTCCACCGCAGCTTGTACGGAGCGGGAACCAATATTGGCTGGCTTTGAGGCACCCACGTTATTGGGATCATAGGAGTCGCTGTCGGCCAAGGCGATGACCTTGCCAGTCTTCGCCTCAATGACCGAGATGCTGGCCCACTCTGCGCTGTACTGTTCCTTTTGCTGTTGAGCGGCTTGCTGGGCGTAGTACTGAATATCCTGGTCGATGGTGAGCTGGATGGTTTGCCCGTCAACTGCCGCTTCCGTCCGCACGGGGGCGGTGGGAATGATGATGCCGTTCTTACCTGCTTGATAGGTGCGCTTGCCGTCCAGGCCTGTCAGCTTGTCGTTCATGGTTTGCTCAACCCCTGCCAGCGCGTTGCCGTCGGGGTCGACAAAACCAACAATGGGTCCGCCAACGGCACCCATGGGGTAGACACGCTTGGTAACGGCTTCAGAATAAATACCGGGGATGCCCAAGGCTGCGACTTCTTTTTCCACCAGTGGGCTGACATCCTGGGTGATGTAGTTGAAGTCCTTGTCCCCCGTGACGGCTTTCTTTATATCTTCCACCTTCAGGTCCAGCACCTTGGCCAGTTGCGCCAAACCCTGGTCGCTGGTGTAGGTGGTTTTTTTCTGTTCGCCGGTCTTGGGGTCCGTGGTCCGGTGCTCATATTCGGGATACTCGTTGAAATTCACCTGAGAGACCGTGATGTTATAGCGAATGATGCTTTCCGCCAGCACCTGTCCCTTGACATCGATAATCTTGCCGCGCAGGGCTGGCAGTGCTTGGACCACTGTGCGCTGGTTTTCAGCGGCCTGCGCCATCTGGCCCACATCCAGGCCCTGCACCAGGACCAGCCGGCCGGCAATGACTAACAAGAGCACCATCATCAAGGTAAAGCCCAGCCGCATGCGGCGGCTCCCTACCCTGTTTAGTTTTTGTACAGCCGCACCGTGTGCTGACTTGGCGGTTTTGTGTACCACTGGAGCCATTCCTTGAGTTATTGCGTATGCGGCAGCCAACGCTGCCGCAGGGGTTGGAGCTGCTGCCCCGGAGCTTAGCCATCCTTTTGTGCGGGCGCGGGTATGCTCCCGCCATGCAGCTGCGCTTCCGGCTCAAGGACAGGCGGCATAGCCTCCGTCTTTGCTTTACTGGCTTCCAGTGCCGCTTCCTTGGCAGCAGGGCTCTGCGGCACAACGGGTGCCGGCGCCACTGCAACAGGCTTGGGTTTTTCCACCTGGGCCGGGGGTATGACAACTAATCCCTTGACATCTGCCGGTGCCGGCTGGGGGGAACCGCTCACGGTTTGCGTGCGAACGTCAATTTGACCGGTAGTGCCTGCAGGAACCATGCCGAGGGCGGCTGCACTGACCACCAGTTTTTGCGGTGCCTGCTTGGCGGCTATCTCTTGCTGGAGCGCTTGATTGGACTTGAGCAGATCCGATTGCTGCGATTTTAGTCCCACAAGTTCGTACTGTCCCTTGGATACTGAAATGCTCATGATTAAGACCACCGACATGGCTGCCACGACAACCAGGAACAAGATCACTACCAGTTGGGAGCGGCTGCGCTTGGGGGTGGAGGTGACCAGGGCCAGGGGCGTACGTGCCCTTTTTGACGGCTTCAGGGGTGCAGAGTGTGGGCTTTGCCCTGTCAGGGGCGGCTTGAGGGCACGGGCCGCATTACCGACGCTGAGCTGTTGGGGCTGTGCGGCAGGCTGACTCATGATGCACTCCTGATCTTGATTTTTTCCACTGCTCTGAGCCGCGCTGAGGCAGCCCTGGAATTTTCGGCTATTTCTTCATCAGTGGGTATTTCGGTGCCTTTGGTGAGGCGTTTGAGAGTGGCCTTGTGCTCTTCCAGTTCCACGGGAAAACCTGCCGGCGCCGATGATTGGGATCCGGCCGCAAAAACCTTCTTCACAATTTTGTCTTCCAGCGAGTGATACGACATCACCACGGCACGGCCATGCAGTACGAGGGCATCGACCGCTGCGGGAACGGCCCTTTCCAGTACGCTAAGCTCCTCATTGACCTCAATGCGCAGGGCCTGGAAGGTGCGCTTTGCCGGGTGGCCACCGGTCTTGGCGGCACCGGCCGGAACCACGTTGCGAATGAGGTCCACCAGCTCGCCGGTGTGGGTCAGCGCGGCCCTGTCCCTGGCTGCCACAATATGGTTGGCAATACGCCCGGCGAACTTCTCCTCACCCCACGTGCGGATAATCCGCACCAGGTTCTCTTCGGAGTAATTGTTCACCACATCGGCTGCCGTCTGTCCACGGCTGGTGTCCATGCGCATGTCCAGCGGCGCGTCAAAGGAGTAGGCAAAACCACGCTCACGCTCATCAAGCTGCAGGGATGACACCCCTAAATCCATGAGCACGCCATCAATCCCCGCAATGCCTAAATCATCGAGGACATCAGCGATCTCGTCATACACAGCGTGCACTAGATCGGTACGGTCCTGAAAAGGCCGCAGTCGCTCTCCGGCCAGGTCCAGTGCCTGAATGTCCCGGTCAATGCCAATTAAGTGCAGATCTGGATAGCGCTGGAGCATGGCTTCACTGTGGCCGCCCATGCCCAGCGTGGCATCCACCACTACGGGTGTGCGCCCGGCCTGGCGTGCCAGGTCGAAGGCGGGGGCCAGCAAGTTGATGCAACGGTTCTTTAAAACGGGTGTGTGACGTTCGGACGTGGGTGGCGTGGTGTTGTCCGAGGCCATACAACTTCCATTTCTCTTCACTCATACCCCGATCGGAGAACTACTCCCCGACGGGCAAAGCACATGCGGCTAAATCCAATGATGATGCGTTCTTGCCATGGTTCAAATACCGACTCCTGTTCGCAACATGGCGATGGGTTGTCTTGAACCAGATCCCCCTCCGCACCATGTCCGGCAGGGCCTGGCTCCGGGGAAGGTGAGTCAGGATCAGTGGCGCTGGGCGGCTGGAGATCTCATGCAAGACAACGGTATTTACTTATAGTGGCAACCGGAACTAATTGATTCCCGGGATGGCGACCTCATCAGTTGCTGAGAACGCCGTCTCTTTGGCTTCCAGGTAGTTATGCCATGCAGCAGCATCCCAAATCTCTGCCCGGCTGCCAGCCCCAATGACCACCAGTTCCTTCTCAAGACCTGCGTACTGTCGCAGGGTGGCTGGAATAGTCACCCTGCCCTGCTTATCCGGCACCTCATCCGAGGCCCCGGAAAGAAAAATTCGAATGTAGTCCCGAGCCGCCATGTTGGACAACGGCGCATCCTGCATATTGGTCAGGACCTTCTCAAATTCCCTGGCACTGAAGACGTAAATACAGTTTTCCTGTCCCTTGGTGAGGACTAATCCATTGGCAAGTTCCTCACGAAACTTGGCGGGGAGGATGATCCGGCCCTTGTCATCAAGGCGCGGCGAGTGTGTTCCGAGAAACAACAGCCACCGCCTTTATAGTCAAGACTGGAACAAAACACCCCATTCTGCGCTTACCTCCTCCACATTACTCCACAATCCTCCACCGTCAACCCAAATGACGTCCATGTCGGCCCATATTAAGGGCCAAAAACCGCATGATTACTTGGATTTGCTGAGGTGGTGGGTGGTGGAGGGAAAAATGCGGCACTTCCCCCCGGGCAGGTCGGAAACGGCTTCTGACCCCTTTTAGAGCCCCATATTTACGGTTTTACAGCGTTCCTGGAGTGAAAGTGGAGGGTTTCGGAGTTGGCCCGGGTGCACGGTGGGGAACACCACCGCAGGTTGTGGAGCACCAAAAAAAGGGCCCCTAAGGGCCCCTTCGTTTCACTGTGTGGCGCAAAGCCACTTTTTTAGCCGGTACGTGAGCGGTGCCGGGTGCCGTTACTGCTCACGACGCCGTTCTTCCCATTTTTCTTCCAAGCCACTCATGAAACCACTTTTTTGCTTCGCTTGATTCCCTGCCCCGGGTGCTGCGCCGGTGGACGCTGGAGCGCCGTGTTTGGATTTTGAGGTGGCAATATAAACTCCTCCGCCCATGATCAAGAAACCTAAGATTCCTAGAATAATGAGTTGTAGGGCAACTCCTCCGAGGAGAACCAACAACCCTGTGATCATAACTAAGACGCCTATCACCACATTGCGCGTGGAAAAGGAGCGTCCGGGTGCCAACGACAATGAGCTGGCAAATTTTGGATCATCCGCATGTAACTGCTGTTCAAGTTGATCCAGCAATCTCTGCTCATGCTCAGAGAGGGGCATGAGAACCTCCTTCAGGTCCAGGCCGTGGGCGTTTGTACTTTTCTAACGTCTTCGGCGTCCCAATGATTCCCCACAGCCCGCTACCGGGACCAGCGAAGGCAGGTCACGGGTTATCTTAGCCGTAGGTGAATCCATCATCGAGTCAACTCCTTAGCACTAAGAATAGGCTTGATTTGGCCGATCTGAAACCCGTGGTGGCAATCCTGTGCAAAGCACGTCGTGAAGTTGCTTTTACGCGCTCTGAGACGGAGGTCTTAGCAATCTGGCGGGCACTATTTTGGCGCTCCCAAAACGTGCGGCAATGGCGTCGCCAACCAGCTCGGCCGTACGGGCATTGTTAGCTCTTGGATCCAGCGCCAACTGCAGTGGTGCAGTATCCATGGAGTCCAACCGCTCCACCCGTACCCCAATGAGCCTGACACTTTGCGAACGTTGCCCCAGGGACGCCAGCAGGGCCACAGCACCCGCGTAAATTTGGGCTGCACTGTCGGTGCCGGCGCCCAGTGCCTTTGAGCGGGTGATGGAGGTGAAGTCTGCATACTTTATTTTCAGCGCCAGCGTATGCCCACTGAGATTCGCCGCCCGCAGCCGCCCCGCCACCTTATGTGACAGGTGCAAAAGCTCCCTGGTGAGAATTGTGTCGTCGTCAGTGTCCTGTGCAAAGGTCTCCTCCGCCCCAATACTTTTCTCCTGGCGCGCACTCGTCACTGTTCGGGGATCAATGCCCCACGCCAGGGCATGCAGGCCGGCGCCAGTGCTGCCCAGGGCCTTTTGCAAGATAGTTACAGGGGTGCCGGCAACATCAGCGACACTAAAAATACCCAGGCGGGCCAGGACCGCGCGGGTCCTCTCCCCCACACCCCACAACGCTTCAACTGGCAGGGTATGCAGATATTCCACGGTGCGTTCCTTCTCAATGAGCAGCATGCCATTGGGTTTGCATCGGGTGGAAGCGACCTTTGCCACAAACTTGTTGGCAGCCATACCCACCGAAGCTGTAATTCCCACCTCTGCGGCAATGCGCGAACGAATGAGAGCCCCGATCTCCAACGGCGTACCCAACCGCCGCAGGGAACCGCTGATATCAAGGAAAGCCTCATCCACGCTGAGCTGCTCCACCGTGTCAGTGATGGAATGAAACACCGCCATGACCTGGGCGGACACCTTCTTGTACTCATGGTGCTGTGGTGGCAGAACAATGGCGGAGGGGCACAAACGCAGTGCAGTGACCATGGGCATGGCCGAACGCACGCCCAACGTCCGCGCTTCATACGAGGCCGACAACACCACTGAACGGCCCTCCGGCTGACCCACAATAATTTTTCTTCCCCGCAATTCGGGCCGGTGACGCAGTTCGACGGAGACATAGAACGCGTCCATGTCCACATGCATCACTGTGCAACCGCGTTGGTCAGGTGCCTGCTGCGAGAATTGCTCCACTTTCACCTTCCTAGTCTAGTGAGCCGGGGCGGGCACTTCCGGCGCCACCGAAGCGTCTCTTTTCCTGCCCGCTGCCTGCCCTGGGCCGCAAGTGAGTAAACTAATCGGGATGCCACCGCCCCGGCACCGAAAATTAAGGACTCGTCATGACCTACGCCGCTTCCCTTCGCAGATCAACTGGACCCGTTCCACGCACATGCTGGCTGGCCATTGCCGTGGGTGCTGCCGTACTGTTTTCCGCCGCCTGTTCCGCCCCCGGCGATCCGGCCCCCTCCGCCGAAGTCCCTTCTGCCGGCGCTTCTGAACAACAACCTACAGCGGCAGCGTCCGCGGGCGCTGCCGCCAGCTCCTTGGCCGCCAGTCCTGCAGGTGTTCCCACGGCGCAAACAGCCGTCAAAAAACTCATTGAGGGTTTCCCCACAGTTGCTGTTCCACTGATGGGCAAGGCCCAAACGCAGGTCTCCAGCATTGAACGTGCAGGTCCCGTCTCAAACGCCGCGGTGACAGCAACCACTGCAGCAGGTTCCGCCGAGGTATTGGGCTACTACTCCAAGGTTTTTACTGATCAGGGATTCGCAGCCCAGCCCGGAGAGCTGGTGGACGGACTGCCCCTGAAGACTTTTGTCCGTTCCGGCGGGCAGGAGCTTGCCACCGTGTCGGTCATTGAAGATGCCGGCACGTCCACCTTCACCGTGGGAGTTACGCTCCTGCGGGCTTCCTTTAAGTAACTGTTTGGAGCCCGTTGAGCGGGCCTGGTCTGCACCCCTTCGTCATCTCACAGCAAGGAATGTCCAACAGTATGAACGCCATGTCTGCCCCGACCAGTACAGCCCACGACGCCGAACGGGAAGAGTATATAGCGGCCGTCGCCACGGTGCTGGAACAGTTTTTAGCAGAGAAGTACGAGCTGCTGGAGCGCATCTCCCCCGCCACCTTGGTCTTGCTGGATTCCATTAGGGCTTTGGCCACTGGTGGCAAGCGGATGCGGGCGCTTTTATGTTACTGGGGTTGGCGTGGCGCGGGCGGAGCCCCGGGTGCGCAGACCATTGTGCAGGCGGGTGTGGCGCTGGAGCTCTTTCAAACGGCGGCTCTTATTCACGATGACATTATTGACCGTTCTGACACCCGGCGTGGCGGGCCCAGCGTGCACCGCCGTTTTCGCACGCTGCATCAAGACAGCAACTGGGCCCTGGAGGGGGAGCGTTTTGGCAATGCAGCGGCAATTTTGGCCGGGGATTTATGCCTTTCCCTCAGTGAGGAAATGTTCGCCCGGATAACCACCGCCCCCAACAGCCGCGCCCGCGACGTCTTTAACATTATGCGTACGGAAGTGATGGCAGGGCAGTACCTGGATATTTTGGAGGAGGTTGCCGGTCCATCCAAGCCCCGTGAAACAGCCGTGGCCCGGGCAGCTGCCATTATTCGCTATAAGTCGGCAAAGTACTCTTCAGAACATCCCTTGGTGCTGGGCGGCGCATTGGCCGGTGCCGCTCCTGCCCTCCTTGAGGGGTACAGCGCCTTCGCCCTCCCGCTCGGTGAAGCCTTTCAAGTGCGCGATGACGTCCTGGGGGTCTTTGGCGATCCAGCCATCACGGGCAAACCCGCTGGAGATGATCTACGCGAGGGGAAGCGCACGGTGCTGGTGGGCCTGACCATGGAGTCGGCCACGGAAATTGATCGCACCTTCATGCATGAAAGTTTGGGCCGCCCGGATCTTACCGGCGACGACGTTGCCCGTCTCACCGCCATGATGCGTAATTCCGGGGCCTTGACGCGCGCCGAGGAAATGATTTCCACCCTGCGCGGTGAAGCCTTTGCGGCATTGGATCAACTCCCCCTGGAGCCGGCCGTGGCCGTGGCCCTTGCCGCACTGGCCGAGGCGGCAATTTCCCGCTCGGCTTAGCACCAGGGACAACAGGCCCAGCACTTTCCCACGTGCCGGGCCTGTTGTGGTAAAACTTTGGGACCCTGTTACCAGCCCAGCGCACCGGCCCGACGTCGAATCTCCGTTTTACGTCCCTCAATCAAGGCATCAATGGGACGCCCCGGCAAGGAATCATCAGCGGTGTACAGCCACTGAATGGACTCTTCATCATTAAAGCCTGCATCACGAAGAACCGTGATGGTACCGCGAAGACTTTCCAAAATATGGTCTCCGGCAATAAATTCCGCCGGTACCGCCCTGATATTGCGCTCGCCAACCCGGGCCGAAAGCAAGCTGCCGTCCTTAACAAGGGCATGGACCCTTGTAATGGAAAGCTCAAGCATCTGGGCGACGTCGGGAAGGGGCAACCATGAACTGACTACTGTTTCAACATTACTCACCCTAAAAGGTTCCCACATTTTAGTGCCAAGGGTACAAATATTCCCCCGAAGACTGCTTTAGTCCCCCGTGGGCGCGCATTTAGTGTAAATTCGCTTCTAATCAACTTGGCCCAAGCAACGACAATGGTTGTCGTGCTTCAACAACAGACATTAAGGTACCCGCCTATGACTTTCCCGCGCCTTTCCACATCCAGTACCAAGCGGCGTGTAGCCGTCGCCACGGCTGCCATCCCCGTCGTCGTGCTGTCCTCCTTCGTCATGGCAGGCACCGCCACTGCCGCCCCGGCACAAGCCGAGCCGTTAGCTCACGGCAACCACGGCACTTTGGACGGCAAGAAAGTACTTGCCGCAGTTCAGAGCCGTACCAGCAAAAAAAGCATCCCCGCCGCCGTTGTGGCTGGCACCATGCCGCGCGTTGTCCCGACCGGCACGCAGCACACGGTGCAAGACGGTGACACGCTCTGGGGCATTGCCGCCTCCCACGAGGTCTCCTTGCAATCATTGCTCACGGAAAACAATATTTCCGCAGAGAAAATACTTATGCCGGGCCAGGTTTTGTCAATCTCAGGCACCGCTGCCGCCAATACCGGCACGGACTCCGCTTCCGGGGCACGAGTTCATGTTGTTCGTGCCGGAGAAACCCTCAGCGGCATTGCCGCAACATACCAGGTGGGCCTGTCGACCCTTTTCGCCCTGAACAATCTCAGTGGCGATACGTTAATTCATCCGGGCCAATCCATTAAAACCGGTGGCGCGTCGCAAAGCGCTCCAACACCCGCCGCCCAGCAAGCTGGCGGAGGCTATGTCATTAGAGCCGGGGATACGCTTACAGCCATTGCCGCGCAGCATGAAATCACGGTGGCTGCGTTGGCCGCCGCCAATGGCACCACGGCCAATGGCACCATTTACGCCGGCAAGTCCCTGACCATTCCGGGGGTAGCCACCGCCTCCAGTGACCTGGCAACCCTTGCCCCCAGCTCTTCGGCGCCCGCGGATCTGCCTGCGGATCAGCAGGTCTCCAACACGTTCCTGCATTACACCTACCCCGATGCCGTGGTGGGTGACGCAAACCGAAACAAGGCCGCGCTCCTGGCTGCCCCGTCTCCCTCCCAGGGAGAAATGCGGGAACTCGTGGCCAACACGGCCGCCTCCATGGGTGTGAACCCGGCGCTGGCGTTGGCTTTCGCTGAGCAGGAGTCAAGCTTCAACCACCAGTCGGTGTCTCCAGCCAACGCCATTGGCACCATGCAGGTTATTCCTGACTCCGGTGAGTGGGCCTCCGGCCTTGTGGGCCGGCAACTGAACTTGCTCGATCCCCACGACAACGTGACGGCTGGATTGGCCATTATCCGTGCGCTGCACCAGGGGGCAGCTACCGAGGATGAGGCGATCGCCGGCTACTACCAGGGTCAGTACTCGGTCAGCATCAATGGGCTGTTCCCGGATTCAGTTGATTACGTTGCCGGAGTCAAAGCCAAGCGCGAGATGTACCGCTAACAAGCATCCCCCTAATGCGCTTCAAGAAAAGGGACCTCCGGCACGGTGTTGCTGGCGGTCCCTTTTCAATTCCCCTCCTAAGCTGGAAGAGTGCAAGAACAACCAGCCGATCCCCTCATAGGGACCACGCTCGATGACCGCTATTTGGTGCTTTCGAAGGTGGCCCACGGTGGCATGTCCACCGTCTACTTGGCAAACGATCAGCGACTTGGGCGCAACATTGCTCTGAAGATGCTCCGACCGCACTTGGCTGCCGACGAAGCTTTCGTAGCCAGGCTGCAACGCGAGGCCCAAAGTGCTGCCAGTTTGTCCCACCCCCATGTAGTGCAAATTCATGACCATGCCGCAGGCCCGCAGCACGCCTATCTGATCTTTGAGTTCATCGACGGCTACACGCTGCGTGATGTCATTAAAGGCAATGGCGCATTGAGTCCGCGCCAGGCACTGGATCTACTGGACCCGGTTGTGGAAGGCCTGGCCGCAGCCCACCACGCCGGTCTGGTGCACCGCGACGTGAAACCGGAAAATGTGCTGATTTCCCATCAGGGCTGGGTGAAAATTGGCGATTTTGGCCTGTCCCGGGCTGTGACCACCTCCACCAACACAAGCACCCTTTTAGGCACTGTGGGCTACATTGCCCCGGAACTCGCCCAAGGACAGGGCGGGGACGCCCGCAGCGACATTTACTCAGCCGGCATCATGCTTTATGAGTTGCTGACAGGTGAGCAGCCCTTTCGCAATGAAATGCCCGTGGCAGTAGTCATGGCACACATCCAAGACGCTGTTCCCGCACCGTCCCTGGCCGTGCCCGGACTACCCCCCGTCATGGATGAGCTGGTGCGTTACATGACGGAGAAGGACCCCGACCACCGGCCGGCCAATGGCGCCGCCCTGCTGGAGGACCTGCGCCACATCCGCCAGACGCTCAGTCCGCAGGAACTGGATTTTGGCGCTGTGCCAGGCGCCGCCCCCAGCGCTGCGACGGGTGCTGCACGAACCGCAGTGATCCGGGCCGTGGCAGGCACCCAGCAGACCCGCGGGGAACACACCCGGGCCCCTCAAACCCGGGCAGCACAGAGCGCGGCCGCTCAGGGTACGGAGGTGATAGCCACCTCCGTACAGGTCCCCGTCGGTGAGGACCCCGCAGATGCCACCAGCGTCATTGCTTCCCCCCAGTTCCATACGTCGGTGCTTCCCGCCGGTGCGCAGCTCTACGCTGAGGATCCCCACGCCCCCGGCACCGGTCCACTTCCCGTGCACCGCAGCAAACGTCAGCTCGCTGCCGACGCCAAAGCACGCGCGAAGGCGGCAGCCACGCCACGAACCACCCTGGGTCCTGCCAAACCGCGGCGCCGGGCCCTGCTGTGGATACTGCTGGTTACGGTGTTGTTCGCGGTGGTGGCCGTCATGGGCTGGTTCCTGGCGTTGGGTCCCGGCGCCTTGGCCACGGTGCCCGATGTGCACAATAAAAGCGTTCCCCAGGCGCAGGAGCTCCTGCTCGCTGCCGGTTTTGAAGCCATCCCCACGGCAGAGATCTTCGATGAGCAGGTCGCTGCTGGTTTAGTTGTGGCGACCGATCCCGGAGCCGGCTCGTCCATCCGCAAGTTTCACGGGGTCACCCTTCAAGTTTCGCGCGGCCCCGTGCTCTTTTCAGTACCTGCCGTAACAGGAAATACACTCGAGGAAGCAAAGCAGAAACTCGCTGGGGCGTCCCTGGCAACTGGCACGGTGAGTGAAAGTTTTGATGAGGTGGTTCCAGCCGGGGTTGTCCTCAACCAGGACCCGGCGGCCGGTCAGCAGCTCCGGGCCGAATCCAAGGTCAAGGTGAACGTCTCCAAGGGACCCACTCCCATTCCCGTTCCCCTGGTGACCGGCATGCGCGAATCCGAAGCCCTCTCCCAATTGCAGGCCGTGGGTTTGGCCGGTGTCGTGGCTTCCGAACAACTCAACAGTGCCACCGTGCCCGCGGGGTCGGTGCTTTCCCAGACACCGTCCAGTGGTGATCTCAAGGCCGGCCAAAAGGTCACCCTCACCCTCTCCAAGGGACCGAAAATGGTGCCTGTGCCGGATATGGTGGGCAAGCAGGTCGGCGTCGCCACGAGTGAACTGAAGGCTTTAGGGTTTAACGTCTCCGTGGAGAACCTTTTGGGCGGCTTCTTTGGCACCGTCCGCTTCCAGGACCCGCAGGGCGGTTCGGCTCCGGAAGGCAGCACCATCACCCTGCGCGTAATTTAACAGCCCCAGCATTAATGGCACGGTCATTTACCGCCCAGTGAGCTGGCGGACCTGCCACCAACGACGCCGGCCCCACCCTCTCGCAAAAGGGGTGGGGCCGGCATCGTTGGTCAAGGCACGCTCTGCGGGCGAACTATTTAGACTTGCGCAGCGCCTCGGAAACCAGGAATGCCATTTCCAGGGACTGCTTGTGATTCAAGCGCGGATCACAGACGGATTCGTAACCGGTGAGGAACGCTTCCTGGTCAATGGGGTCGGCGCCGCCGAGACATTCGGCCACATCGTCACCTGTCATTTCCACATGCAGACCACCTGGGAAGGTGCCCAGGGATTGGTGGACCTCAAAGAAACCGCGGACCTCATCAATGACGTCATCAAAGTTGCGTGTCTTGTAGCCGTTGGGCGAGGTGACGGTGTTGCCGTGCATGGGATCGGTCACCCACAAGACCTTGGCTCCGGAAGCTGTCACCTTTTCCACCAGGTTGGGCAGCTTCTCCCGAATATTTTTTGCGCCCATGCGGGTGATGAATGTGAGTCGGCCAGGCTCCCGGTTCGGGTCCAGCTTCTCAATGAGAGCCAGCGCATCGTCGGCACTGGTGGTGGGGCCAAGCTTCACGCCAATCGGGTTGCGGACCCGCGAGAGGAAGTCCACATGCGCCTGGTCCAGGTCGCGGGTGCGCTCCCCAATCCACAGGAAGTGCGCCGAGGTGTCGTACGGCAGGCCGGTGCGTGAGTCAATGCGTGTCAGTGCCCGCTCGTAGTCAAGCAGGAGGGCCTCATGGCTGGCGAAAAACTCCACTGTCTTGAGCGCATCGAAGTCCGCACCGCAGGAAGCCATGAACTTAATGGCACTGTCAATGTCCTGCGCCAGGCGCTCGTAGCGGCTGTGCGCGGGATTGGCGGTGAAGCCCTTGTTCCACTCATGAACGCTGCGCAGATCAGCAAAGCCGCCCTGTGTGAAGGCCCGGATCAAATTCAAGGTGGATGCGGAGGTGTGGTACGCCTTCAGCATGCGTGCCGGGTCGTGGGCACGCGATTCGGGGGTGAAATCATAACCATTGACAATGTCGCCACGGTATGCCGGAAGTGTCACACCGTCGCGCGTTTCGTCATTGGACGAGCGCGGCTTGGCGAACTGGCCAGCCATGCGTCCCATTTTAATGACCGGCAGCTGGGCCCCATAGGTCAAAACCACTGCCATTTGCAAAATGGTTTTGACCCGGGCGCTGATTCTATCCGCCGTAGCGGCCTCGAAGGTCTCCGCACAGTCCCCGCCCTGCAGCAAAAACGCTTCACCGGCAGCGGCCTGCGCCAGCCGGGACCGGAGCACGTCCACCTCGCCGGCAAAAACCAGCGGGGGCAGGGTGGAAAGTTCCTTCACAGTGGGTGCGAACGACGCTGCATCATGCCAGGTGGGCTGCTGGGCGATGGGCAGCTTGCGCCAGTCGTCAAGCCCGGGATAGACGGCGGCACCGGGAACGGGAAGTCCGGTAGCGGGGGCAGGCGGGGCGTCAAAGGATAGTTCAGTCACCCCTTAAGCCTAGCCCCGAATTCAAGACCTGAAGTAACGTGTCCGTTCCGTGAGATGCGCCAGCGACAAGGAACTGCCGGGCGCTGCGCAAATCGTGCGTCATGGCAGACTGGAAAGCGGGGCCCTAAGGGGCTTCGAGGGGCGCGTCTGCGGGGGAAGCTGCGCCCGGCCCCTGTGGTCGTGCCGGTTCCTTCCTGGCACCAATGACGCTCACCGTGCCCGGGGCCAGGATGGGGGCCGGTTCAATGCGGACGGCGGCAACGCCGGATACGTCATCCACTGGCGGTTTGGCCGGTGCACTTTTAAGCGTCTTTTCCGCCTTCTCCGCGGCCATTTTCTCCTTCACCGTCGAGGCATAGGAATCCACGTATTCCTGGCCCGAAATGCGCATGAGCTCATACATGATTTCATCCGTGACGGAACGCTGCACAAACCGGTCCTCGGCCATTCCCTGGTAACGGCTAAAGTCCATGGGCTCGCCAAAAATGATTCCCAGACGGCGAATGCTGGGAATGCGCCGCCCAATGGGCTGCACCTTGTCAGTGCCAATCATGGCCACGGGAATAACGGGGACATTGGCTGTGAGCACCAGCTTGGCGACTCCCACCTTGCCCCGATACAGCCGCCCGTCGGGGCTGCGGGTACCTTCTGGATAAATACCCAGCAGTCCGCCTCCTTTGAGAACCTCAACACCTGTGCTGAGCGAGTTCGCTGAGGCAGCGCCGCCGGAGCGGTCCATGGGCAACTGGTTGGTGAGTTTGAAAAAAGCCGCCGTCAGCCGGCCCTTGATGCCACGGCCGGTGAAGTAGTCACTCTTGGCCAAAAACACCACGGGGCGGGGAACCATCAAGGGCATAAAGATGGAGTCGGAGAAGGATAAATGGTTGCTGGCCAGCACGGCCGGGCCATCCACCGGCAGGTTTTCAAGCCCCTTGGTCCATGGACGGAAGAGCACCTTGAGCACAGGGCCGAAAAAAAAATTCTTGAGCACCCAATAAATCACGGCGGTCTGCCTCCTCTGGCGCCGCCGCTGGACGGCGAACTCCATTTTGTTGCGGTACCCCGCTTGTGGACTTAATAACAGTAGTCTAGTGACAGACCAGCCAAAACAATGCTGGCACCACCACGCCACACAAATTTATAGCCACCGGCGGTCCCCTCCAGGTGGCTGCATGGGAGAGGCCCTGGCCATGACTGAATCGTTCCGTTCGCCAGGCCACGGGGAACTGGCCCGCATTGGGGTGGCGTTGTGCCATGGCTTCACTGGTTCCCCCCTGAGCGTGCAGGCGTGGGGCGCGGATTTGGCCGCGTCCGGCTTTGCCGTGAGCATGCCGCTGCTGGCAGGTCATGGCACCAGCTGGCGGGAACTGGCCAAGACCCCATGGCAGCACTGGTACAGGGACTTTGAGGCCGCCTACCTGGAGCTGCGCGGCAGCTGCGATGCCGTGTTCGTGGCCGGCATCTCCATGGGCGGAGCGCTGGCGCTGCGGGTTGCCGCACTGCACCCGGTGGCGGGGCTGGCGTTGGTGAACCCCGGATTGACCTTTAATGACAGGCGGGCAAGGTATGCGGGTCTGCTGCGATATGGCATGCCCAGCGTGCCGGCCATTGGCAATGACATTAAGAAAGCACATGTCACCGAGGGCGCCTATACCCGCACCCCCGTAGCCGGCGTCCAGCAACTGTGGCAACTGTTTGCGGACACCACCAAGCTCCTGCCCCAGGTCAGTGCCCCGGCCCTAATCTTCCGTTCCACGGTTGACCACGTGGTGCCTGATTCCAGCATCGATGTTCTGCGGGCACGCATTGGCAGCCCGGAGGTGGAACTGGTGCCCTTGGAAAACAGCTATCATGTAGCCACCATGGACAATGACGCTCCGCACATCTTCAACGCCTCCACTGCTTTCTTTCAAAGGGCCCTTCATGGCAACTAATTCCGGCGCAGGCACCCCGCACTCCGGCGGCAGTGATGAACAAGTGTGGCGGGAGCTTGTTGCCCGCCTGGAGGAACCCCAGGATGGCTTCATGGACGACGCCGGCACCTCCTCCCCCGGTGCCGTCACGACCGGCGCGGATTCAGTCAGTGACGCAGCGGAAGGGTCCGCATCGGGGCTTAAGGGCGTTGCGGATTTTGATCCGCTGGGAGTTTGGCAGCAACACCTGGCACCGGTCCCGCCAGAGCTGTCCGCTGAGGAGCGGGGCAGTGCTTTAGCCGGTACCGGCTCCTCCGGTCCCCGGGACTACGAGGCTGAGGATGCTGACGACGGTGAGGGCTTTGTCCCTCCGGAACTGCCCAGTCTCAGTACCAGCGATCCCGCCATCATGCTGTCCTGGATTGGAGCCGCAGGCGGCCCGTTGTTCCTGGTCTTTGCCGCTATTTTTTGGCGCAGCATGCCCATGCTCTTGACGATCGGCGTGATTATGGCGTTTTTGGCCGGAACTGGCTACCTGCTCTCCCGCCTGCCCAACCACCGCGATCACGACGGCGGTGACGGGGCAGTGGTCTAGGGCAGTGGTTTAGGGGCAATGGTTCAGGGTCTGCTGGCCTTTCTCAGGGAAGGCGCTGCACCCGGGCCAAATCCGCTGCCCCCACCAACCCGGCCATGGGCCCCAGCTCCGCGGCAACAATACCGGCTTCCTGACGGTAGCCCCGGCCTGTGAGGTTCCGCCGGAAAGAACGGCGCGCGGGTTCCAGGAGCAGTTCCCCGGCCGCGCTGAGGCCGCCGCCAATGACAAAGAGGGCAGGATCCAGGGCCGCGGCCAGGTTGGCCATGCCGAGCCCCAGCCATTCCCCCACCTCTCCCACAAGTTCCTGAGCTGTGGGCTCGCCCTCCAACGCCAGCGCCGTGACGAGATTGCCGGTAATATCCTTGCGCCTGCCATGTGCTGCGGCCAAGAGTCCGGCGGCCATGGGAGAGTGCTTGCCCGCCAGTTCACGGGCTTCCCGGCCCAGCGCATTTCCGGAGGCGTACTGCTCCCAGCAGCCACGGTTCCCGCATTCGCAGCGATGCCCCCCGGGCATGATGATCTGGTGTCCAAATTCCCCGGCCATGCCAAAGCTGCCCCGCTCCACTTGGCCTTCTACGACCCACGCCCCGCCAATGCCCGTCCCCAAGGTCAGCATGACCACCTTGTCCCGGCCCCGGGCTGCACCAAAGCGCCATTCCGCCCAGGCTGCGGCGTCGGCGTCGTTGGTGACAAGGACGGGCCTGTCCAAACGCGCCTGCAGCGTGTTTCGAAGCGGTTCATTGCGCCAGGCAAGATGGGGGCTAAACACCACCGTGGCACCCGTCAGGTCCATCCAGCCGGCAGCTCCAATACCCACAGTGGCAATGGTGTGGCGTGTGAGGAGTTCCTGCACCAGGGCAACAATGACATTCTCAACGGCCCTCGCGTCCCGGCCGGGAGTGTCCCTGCGTAGTTCCTCCAAAACCACGCCCTGCGCATTTACCACCCCGGCAGCCACTTTGGTACCACCAATATCGATGCCCAGGGACAGTTCCCCGGTCGACGGAGGATTGCTTGCGCGGCGCGGAGGGAACATGTACACAGTCTAATCCGCAGCCTCCTGACAGTTATGGGGCACATACTGTGAGCTGCGCAACATAAAGTTACCTTGGAGTAACATTTTTTTCCCGGAAATTATCCGGTGGCCAGCTAGAGTGAAGCAACAGGTTCTCGGGCCCGCATATCAAAGGAGCTATAGTGCAAGAGATGACCGTTCCGGCCAAGGTGATCAGCCCCCGGGCCATGAACACCACAGATTTTGTGCTCCGTCAGGCAAAGCTGGAGACAAACCCGGCCTTGTTTTCCCGCCGCAATGCCGACGACGTATGGATTGATGTCTCCGCGAAGGAGTTCCATGCCGATGTCAGTGCCATTGCCAAGGGTTTAATTGCCTCAGGCATCAACGTCGGTGACCGCGTGGGCATCATGGCCCGAACCCGGTACGAGTGGGTGCTGGTGGACTTCGCCATTTGGTTTGCCGGTGCAGTGTCCGTGCCGATTTATGAGACCTCTTCCCCGTCGCAGGTGGCCTGGAATTTAGGTGACTCGACCGCCGTCGCTGTTTTCGCGGAAACCCCGGCACATGAAAATATTGTGCGCCAGGGTGCCCATAATGAGGACCTCAGCGCGCTGGCTCATGTATGGCAGCTGGAAGGTGACGGCCTCGATGAACTACGCGAAGCCGGTAAGGATGTCAGCGATGAGGTGCTCGAAAGCGCCCGCACGGCCAATGGTCTTGATGATCTGGCCACCATCATTTACACCTCCGGCACCACGGGGCGGCCCAAAGGCTGCATGCTCACACACCACAACTTTGTTGAGCTCAGCGAAAATGCCTATGCGGTGCTGGGAACCACTGTCCTGGCGCCGGGGGCGCAGACCATCATGTTCCTGCCGCTGGCCCACGTGTTTGCCCGGTACATTTCGGTCCTGGCGGTGGCAGGCGGAGCCAAAGTGGGACATACCCCCGACATTAAGAACCTCCTCGCGGACCTCCAGAGCTTTAAGCCATCGTTCATCTTGGCAGTGCCACGGGTCTTTGAGAAGGTCTACAACTCAGCTTCCCTGAAGGCCGAGTCCGAGGGCAAGGGCAAGATTTTCGCCGCCGCGGCAAAAACCGCCATTGAGTATTCCCGCACCGTGCAGGACGGCCGCGCCGGGGTGGGCCTGAAAGTCAAGCACGCGGTCTTTGACAAGCTCGTCTACACAAAGTTGCGGGCCGCCATGGGCGGGCAGGTACGCCACGCCGTCTCCGGCGGCGGCCCCCTGGGTGAACGGCTCGGACACTTCTTTCATGGGATCGGGCTGCAAATCCTGGAAGGCTACGGCCTGACGGAAACCACCGCCCCCATCACCGTCAACCGGCCCGAACTCAGCAGGATCGGCACGGTGGGAGCCCCCTTGCCCGGCAACGCGGTTAAAATTGCCGGGGATGGGGAGATTCTGGCCAAGGGCGTTTGCGTCATGAAGGGCTACTTCGGCCGGGACGACCTTACCGCGGAAACGTTCGTCGATGGGTGGTTCCGAACGGGGGACATTGGTGAGCTGGATGAGCAGGGCTTCTTGAGGATCACCGGCCGCAAGAAGGAAATCATTGTCACCTCCGGCGGCAAAAATGTGGTCCCCGCGCTTTTAGAGGACCAAATCCGGGCCGACGCCATTGTCTCCCAGTGCGTGGTCATGGGCGACCAGCGTCCCTTCATTGCCGCGCTGGTCACCCTGGACGAAGAGGCGCTCCCGCAGTGGGGCAAGGCCCACGGCTTGCCGGCGGACATCACCGTGGCGGAAGCTGCCGTGCATCCCACGGTGGTGACAGCCGTGCAAACCGCCGTCAACAAGGCCAATCAAAGCGTCTCCGGCGCCGAGGCCATTAAATCGTTCCGCATTGTTGACACTGACTTCACGGAAACCTCCGGACACCTCACGCCCTCCATGAAGGTCAAGCGGGCCCAGGTCATGAAGGACTTTGACTCGGTGGTGGAGGAAATTTACTCCAGCAACAAACCGGCCTAAACAGCACGGCAATGCGCAACAAACAAGGCGGCGCCGGTTCCTTGAGCGGGGATGGATTTTCAAGGTCGCCCAGCGACCGGGAAAATCTTACTGCCCGCGAAGGAACCGGCGCCGCCGTGTCTCGCCAGCCGCCTTGATTCGTTAAGAGACAATCACCAGCAAATCCCCTCCCTGGACCTGCGCCACGCCCGAGACGGCCAGCCGCTCCACGGTTCCGCCCACCGGCGTCGTAATGGACGCTTCCATCTTCATGGCCTCAATGGTTGCCACCGTGGCTCCCGGCTCCACCACCTCGCCCACAGCCACCTTGACCGAGACCGCACCGGCAAAGGGTGCCGCCACCTGCCCGGGGCTGGCAGGATCGGCTTTCTCAGCGGCCTTGACAGTGCTTTCAACGCTCCGGTCACGGACGACAACAGGGCGGCTTTGGCCATTGAGCTTGGCCGTAACTGTCCGCATGCCCTTTTCGTCGGGCTCGGAGACCGTCTCCAGCTCGGCAATGAGGCGCACGCCCTTGCCCAACGCCATGATGTGTTCCACGCCGCGGCGCAGACCATGCAGGTAATCGCGGGTGTCCAAAACGGAGACATCACCGTAGTTTTCACGCACCTGCTCAAACTCCTTGGTGGGTCCTGCGAACAGCAGCCGGTTGAGCGTGGCGCGGCGGGTTTCACTGTCGCCCTGCAGGGCGACACTATCCTCAGCACTGAGCGTGCCGACCCGTTCAGTGATGGTGCGCCCCTGCAGCGCCTTGCTGCGGAACGGCTCCGGCCACCCCCCGGGCGGGGTACCCAGTTCACCGGCGAGGAAGCCCACCACGGAGTCGGGAATGTCGTAATTATGCGGATTTTGCTCGAAATCGGCGGGGTCAGCCCTAATGCCTACCAAGTGCAGGGCCAGATCGCCCACCACCTTGGACGACGGCGTGACCTTGACCAGATGCCCTAAAATCCTGTCAGCAGCCGTGTACATGTCTTCAATTTCCTCAAAGCGTTCCCCCAGTCCCAACGCAATGGCCTGCTGGCGCAAATTGGAAAGTTGCCCACCGGGGATCTCATGCATATATACGCGCCCGGTGGGCGACGCCAAGCCCGACTCAAAGGGTGCGTACAAGCGGCGCACGGCCTCCCAATATGGTTCCAGGGAGCTGATGGCTGTCAGGCTGATGCCGGTGTCCCGCTCGGTGTGGGCCAATGCCGCCACCAGGGCCGAGGCGGAGGGCTGGCTCGTGGTACCCGCCAATGGCGCAGAGGCGGCGTCGACGGCGTCGACCCCGGCATTGATGGCCGCCATCAACGTAGCCAGCTGGCCGCCGGCAGTATCATGCGTGTGGAGGTGGACGGGCAGGTCAAAGCGTTCGCGCAGGGCCGTGACAAGCTTGGCTGCTGCAGCCGGGCGAAGCACCCCGGCCATGTCCTTGATGGCTAGAATATGCGCGCCGGCATCGACAATGCGCTGGGCCAGTTCCAGGTAGTACTCCAGCGTGTAAATGGTCTCGGCCGGGTCCAGCAGGTCGCCGGTGTAGCACAGGGCCACTTCAGCGACGGCCGTGCCCGTGGCACGCACAGCCCTAATGGCAGGTTCCATTTGGTCCACATCATTGAGTGCGTCAAAGATCCGGAAAATATCGATGCCACTGGCGGCAGCTTCCTGGACAAAAGCATCCGTGACCTCCGCCGGGTACGGGGTGTAGCCCACGGTGTTTCGGCCGCGCAGCAGCATTTGCAGACAAATGTTGGGCAGGGCCTCACGCAGCTGGGCCAGACGCTGCCACGGATCCTCTCCAAGGAAACGCAGGGCAACATCGTAGGTGGCCCCGCCCCAGGCCTCCACTGACAATAGTTGCGGGGTCAGCACCGACACTGCCGGAGCCGCGGCCAGCAAATCGCGGGTGCGCACGCGCGTGGCCAGCAGGGATTGATGTGCGTCCCGGAAGGTGGTGTCTGTCACTGCCACGTTTGTCTGGGCGCGAAGCGCCGCGGAAAAGGCCACGGGCCCCACCTCGGCGAGGTATTGGCGCGACCCTGCCGGTGCGCTTTGCTCGGCAACGTCGGGGAGTTTGGTGGCGGGATCTGCCACGGCCTGCAGTTCACCATAGGGCTGGTTCACCGTGACGTCGGCCAGCCAGCTCAGCAATTTGGTGCCACGATCCGAGGACACGTGGGAATTGAGCAGTTCGGGGCGCTCGTCAATGAACGAGGTGGCCACGTCGCCGGCAATGAAGGCGGGGTCCTCCAGCACGGCCTGCAGGAAGGAAATGTTGGTGGACACGCCCCGGATACGGAACTCGGCCAGGGCCCGGCGGGCCCGGCCCACGGCCGTTTTGTAATCACGTCCCCGGCAGGTGAGCTTGACCAGCAGGGAGTCAAAGTGCGGGCTGATCTCGGCCCCTGCATAAATGGTGCCGCCGTCCAGTCGGATGCCCGCCCCACCGGCGGAGCGGTAGGTGGTGATTTTTCCAACGTCGGGCCGGAAACCGTTGGTGGGGTCCTCAGTGGTGATGCGGCATTGCAGCGCCGCACCCTTGACGTGGACGGTGTCCTGGGTCAATCCCAGGTCTGCAAGGGTCTCACCCGCGGCAATGCGCAGCTGGGCCTGGACCAGGTCGACGTCGGTGATTTCCTCCGTGACGGTGTGCTCCACTTGAATGCGGGGATTCATTTCAATAAAGACGTGCTGCCCGGCCCGCTCCCCCACCGTGTCAACGAGGAACTCCACGGTGCCGGCGTTGACGTAGCCCATGGCTTTGGCGAACTTCACGGCATCGGCATGCAGGGCCTGGCGAATGCCCTCATCCAGGTTTGGTGCCGGGGCAATTTCGACTACCTTTTGGTGACGGCGCTGCAGCGAGCAATCCCTTTCAAAGAGGTGGATGACATTGCCTTCACCATCGGCGAGGATCTGCACCTCAATGTGCCGCGGGCGCAGCACGGCCTGCTCCAGGAACATGGTGGGATCGCCAAAAGCTGCGTCGGCCTCGCGCATGGCAGACTTTAGTGCCTCCTCCAGGTCCTCAGCCTTTTCCACCCGGCGCATGCCGCGGCCCCCGCCACCGGCAACTGCCTTGGCAAAGATGGGAAAACCAATTTTCGTTGCTGCTTCCATGAGGTACTCAAGATCGGAACTGGGTTCACTGGACTCCAGGACGGGAATGCCTGCTTTGCGGGCGGCTGCCAAGGCATGGACCTTGTTGCCGGTCAACTCCAACACTTCTGCGGGGGGGCCGACGAAAGTGATCCCGGCGTCCCGGGCAGCGGCCGCCAACTGCGGGTTCTCGGACAGAAATCCGTATCCGGGATAAATGGCATCCACGCCGGCTTCCTTGGCGACACGGATCACCTCATCCACATCCAGGTAAGCCCGCACAGGATGCCCCTCAACACCAATGAGGTACGCTTCATCGGCCTTCTGGCGATGAAAGGAGGTGCGGTCCTCGTACGGATACACAGCAACTGTCTTGGCGCCCAATTCGTAACTGGCACGAAAAGCACGGATGGCAATCTCGCCGCGGTTGGCAACCAGAATCTTGGAAAACATCTCACTCCTGTGTAAACGATCGTGTTACGGTCCATAACCCCACCGCCTGGCGGAAGTGGGTACCAAACCTCGCGTGAGATGGGTGTTGGCGGTTCACGGGCGTGAACCAGCACCATCTCTTGAAAGACAACTTCTGGTACAAACTATTGGAAACTGCGCTTTGGTCAGTATATTTTTCCGCTGGCCAAAGTGGTGCCATCCTCGCCGCAGCACCCCGGGTTCTGCAAATCCTTCGACGCACACCCACGCGGGCACGTAATAAAGTCCGGGACCAAGGCAAGCGGTGTGCCATGTAAAACCAAGTGCGACGTCGTCGGTGGACTGGTGGTATTCCAGCGAGGCCGCAGGCGAATGCTCCTTTTCACAGCAGCGATTCCCCGCACGCTGAACACGATTGGGTACGCAACGCACAGGGTTATGGTCCGTCCGTGCAAGTAGTGAGCATTAGCAGCCTCAAGGGCGGGGTCGGCAAGATATCAGTCACCCTGGGACTGGCCCCGGCAGCCCTGGCCGCCGGCATACCCACCCCGGTGATTGATTTGGATCCACACGCCGATGCCACCACGGGTCTGGGTATTTCCATGAAGGGCCAAGTGAATATTGGTCAACTTATTAAAATCTCCCGTAGCCGCCTCTACCGCGGATAGTGCGGTGGGGGTTGGGCTAGGAAATTTGCCGATTTTCGCGCCGTCGGCTCAGCTCGTCGTCGGTAAAACCCAGAATGGGTGCGTGTTCGCTGGGCAAAGCGGCGAGACTGCCTTCAAGTTCGCGCCACACCCGGCCCACGGCAATGCCAAACACTCCCTGGCCGCCCTGGACCAGGTCAATAACCTCATCGGCAGAAGTGCATTCGTACACGGACGCCCCATCACTCATGAGGGTGATCTGCGCCAGGTCTTCCACTCCGCGTTCGCGCAAGTGCTCCACAGCGCTGCGAATTTGCTGCAGTGAAACACCCGTATCCAGCAGCCGTTTAACAACTTTTAATACGAGAATGTCGCGAAACCCGTAAAGCCGTTGCGAGCCGGAACCCGCGGCGCTGCGAACGGCTGGTTCCACCAGGCCTGTGCGCGCCCAGTAGTCCAACTGTCGGTAGGTGATGCCGGCGGCCTTGCACGCCGTGGGGCCGCGGTATCCGGCATTTTCATCAAGGAAGGGCAGATCTTCGGTAAACAGTAAACCCTGCGCGCCGGTTGTGAGGACGGAACTAGGCGTAACGACTGCGCAGACGTCGCCGCCGTCACTGGTGACACTCACGTGGATCCTCCTGTTCACAGTCCCCCGGATCGATGGCAGTACGCCAGGTCCAAAGCAACACGGTGCCTAAGGCCAAGCAATGGTGACTCCTGCCTCAAGTGTGCCCGGGCCAGCCAAAGCTTGCAATGGGAAACTCAATACTTCGACGTTAGAACGGTACGGGACCAAGGTCAAAGACCTGCAGGCATCAATTTGAGCGTGTCGAAAGTTTCACCCTCAGCTTTAACCTTAGTAGGCGGCCATAAAAGCTGGTATGGGCGGGGACTACTTCTCGAAGTCTTCGGGTTCCACCTCGTCGAGGAACTCCCTGAACTGGCGTACTTCACGTTCCTTGGCGTCATCCGACTCGGCCGACGCGGACTCAAGATCATCGTCTTCGCTGTTGAGCACTTCGCTGCTGATCACCACTCCGGCCTCGTCCATCAATGCATCTGCAGCCCATAAGGCGCAGCCGGCACGTTGGGCCACAGCTATGGCATCGGAGGCCCGGGAGCTCACAGTGGTGCCGTTGTTGAAGACAAGCTCGGCATAGAAGACGCCGTCGTCAACCTTTGTCAGGTTCACCCGGGCAATGGTGTGGCCCAGCGCCTGAACCACTGCGCAAAGCAGGTCATGGGTCAGTGGCCGCGGCGGCACCACGCCCTGTTCCGCCATGGCAATGGCAGTGGCTTCGGAGGCTCCAATCCAAATGGGGATATGGCGTTCGCCCTGAACCTCACGCAAAAGCACCAGCGGTTGGTTGGAGGGCATTTCAATGCGGACACCCACAATGGCCACCTCTATCATGATGCTTCCATCCCTGCGATGCGGGATTGCACCAGCGCACTGTGAAGATTCAAGCACTGTTCCGCAATTTCCCGCGCGGCTTCAGCGGCGCGGAGGCTGGAAGTGCCGTCGCGCCGGGATGAGACGGGGCCCACCGCCCGCTCCACGAGACCGAATTCCCTGTCAGCAGCGGCTTGAAAGGGCCGCAAATGCCGCGGCTCCAGGCCATGGGCGGCCAGTGCCGTGCAGGCCTGCGAGACTTTGAGGGCGTGATCGTCAAAATAGCCGTGACGCAAACTAATGAGCCCATAGCTCAGCAGACTCTCATACAGTTCCTCGCTGGCTCCTGATTCACTCCGCAGCTGCTCCGGGGTGAGCTGGCGGGACCGGCGGCTCAGTTCGCGGGCCAGGTCCTCGGACACCATGCGCGGAGCTACGGAGACCCCCGCGGGAAGATTATCCGGGGTGCGCCCGTCATCAATGGCCTCAAGGTAGTCACGGATCACCTTGAGCGGCAAATAATGATCCCGTTGCAGGGCCAGGACAAAGCGCAACCGTTCCACGTCGGACTCGCGGAACTGCCGGTAACCAGCTGGGGTGCGTTGGGGTGTGATGAGTCCCTTTTCCTCATAAAAACGAATTTTAGAGGCCGTCACTGAGGGAAAGTCGGTGCAGAGCAGCGCCAGGACTTCGCCAATGTTCAGGACGGATACAGCACCGGGACGCCGAGGGGCGGCTGACATATCCACCCATCGACGTCCCGCACCGGCATTTACGGAAGCCACAGTTTCCTAGGCGTCCGCAGTGGCACTGTTGGGGCTGAAGTAGTACGTGAGGCGGAACTTGCCAATTTGCACTTCGTTACCGTTACGTAGACGCACATTGTCGACGCGGTCTCCGTTGACATACGTGCCGTTAAGGCTTCCGGCGTCAATGACTTCGAAGCCGCCGTCGTATTTAATGAAGTTCACATGGCGTCGTGAAACCGTCACATCGTCCAGGAAAATGTCGGCGTCCGGGTGACGTCCGGCCGTGGTGACTTGGCTGTCCAGGAGAAAACGGGCACCCTCATTGGGCCCCAGATGTGCCACGAGCAATGCCGAACCTGCCGGCAACGCATTGACGGCGTTTTGCTCATCACTTCCCAAGGTTGGTACCGACGTGGGTCCGGAGTGGACGGGAGCCAGATGAATTGACGTCGTCTCTGGCGAGCCGGGCCGATCCTGGGAGCCCGCCTGGTCATTCACCCCGACACCGTTACCTGTGTCAACCATTGGTACTCCTCCTTGCTGCATTAGAATTTTGCCAGAACCCACCGGGCCCCAGTCATATGTATTCTCTAGCCTACCTTTTGTTGATACTCGCCCGCACTTAAAAGTGTGCTGTAGTCGCTGGGGTCCGCCAAGGTGATTTCCATCAGCCACCCCGTGCCGTACGGATCGGAGTTGATCAGGGCCGGATCAGCGTCCAGGGCTTCATTGCGTGCGGTGACGGTTCCTGCCAACGGAGCGTAAATATCACTGACGCTCTTGGTGGATTCCACCTCACCCACTACGGTGCTGGCAGCTACTTCGGTGCCGGGTTCGGGCATCTGGACATACACCACATCTCCGAGGGCGTCCTGGGCGAAATCAGTGATACCAACACGCACCACACCCTCGGCAGTGGGCGCCACAACCCATTCATGTTCTGCTGTATAGGATAAATCTGCGGGAATGTTGCTCATAATAAGCGCCTTTCGGGTGCTGGTTTTCGCCAAGGGACACCACCAGTCTTTAGGCTCAAACACATCTTGACAAGTCCGCTGCGTCACGGGCGCAAGCCAAGGTACCCCACCGGCAATCTGAGATAATTCATTTATGACTGAATCAGCAGCGTCGCCCGCCCCGGCCAGGGCCAAGATGTCTCCCGTGCTTGCCCGGGTCATTGCAGCGGCCGTGGCCGCCGTCGTGCTTGTTGTTGGGTATTTGGTGGCCTCGGTAACGGTGCCGCTACTATGGGCAAATTTCATTGAGGACCAGATAGGTGACCAGCAAGAAAATAGTGTTTTGTTGGGGATGTTTTATGGCTTTACCTTTTCCTTCGCGCCACTTTTAGTGGGCTGGCAATGCCGCCGAAAACTCCACAAATGGGTGGGGGTAGCGCTGGGCGCGGCAGCCGTATTGCTGACCATTCCCAACGTGCTCACCCTGGGCGTCATTTACGGTGGCACGCAAACTGCCGTGCAGGCGCGGGCCGTCTGGACGATCAGCGCCCACTGGTTCGGCACGTGGAGCCAAATATTTATGCTGGCCGGGGTCATGAGTGCCGTAGCCGTCATTGTGCTGGGAAGAGCGCGGTTGCGTCGCCGCCGTAAGCTGCGCACCGTGACGTCAGCGGGCTGAGCTGGCTTTAAGCTAAAACGACCCGCAGAGCATCGGCGAGATACTCGTACGGGCCTAACCGCCGCTAACTTTGAGAAAAGCGCCTTGGCTACCTAAAACAGTACCCGCCCCGGTGGGCGGGTACACCATTACTGGGCATAGTTGAGCTGCAGCTCACACATCCGGCACGTCTCACCCTTTTGTACCGAGTGGTAACAAAGCCCTTCCACAAAGATGAGGGGCAGCTGTACGCTGACCAGCATGAGCCCCTACCAGCCACCCCTCGCCGATCTCGCCTTTGCCCTTGAACACGTGGTGGGATACCCGGACATTGCCCAGTTGCCAGGTTTTGAGCACGCCGACCTGGAAACCGCCGTCGAACTTTTAGAGCAGTGCGGGGACTTTGTAGCCCACACCATTGCTGGGTTGAATCAATCCGGGGACCAGCAGGGATCCCAGCTCCTCTCCGACGGTTCGGTGCAGACTCCGGATGGTTTTAAAGACGCCTACGCCCAGTATGTGGCGGCCGGGTGGGGTGCCGTTCCACTTCCCGAGGCCTACGGCGGTGGCGGATTCCCGCACACCCTTGGCGTTGCCATCCAGGAACTCATGACGGGCGCCAATATGGCGTTTTCACTATGCCCGCTGTTGACTCAGGGCGCCATTGAGGCCCTTTTGCACTACGGCAATACAGCGCTCCAGGACAAGTACCTGGCCCACATGGTCAGCGGCGAGTGGGCAGCCACCATGAATCTAACGGAACCGCAGGCGGGATCGGATGTGGGGGCACTCACCACGCGCGCCGTGCAGCGGGCAGATGGCAGTTACGGCATTACCGGGGAAAAAATTTTCATCACCTACGGTGATCACGACCTAACCCGGCAAATAGTCCACCTGGTCCTGGCCCGCACCCCGGGGGCTCCGGCAGGCACACGCGGCATCTCGTGTTTTATTGTGCCCAAACTCCTAATTAACGACGACGGTTCGCTGGGAGAGCGCAACGGCGTCGCCACATTATCGCTGGAACACAAAATGGGCATTCACGCCTCCCCCACCTGCGTGCTGTCCTATCGCGATGCCACAGGGTACTTGATAGGCGAAGAAAATCAAGGCATGCGCATCATGTTTGTCATGATGAACAGTGCCAGGTTGGCAGTGGGTGCACAGGGTGTGGCCCTGGCAGAGCGCGCCTACCAGCAGTCATTGAGTTACGCACAGCAGCGCGGGCAAGGTGCCGGTGCGGGCAGCGCTGGTGCGGAGTCAGGCATAATTGACTTCCCCGACGTGCGACGCATGCTGCTGACCCAACGGGCCTCCATTTCGGCTTTACGGTACTTGATGCTCCTGGATGCCAGTTACGTTGACCGCAGCAACAATGACCCCGACCCTGCAGCACGTTCCCGGGCCGCTGAAACAGTCGCGTTATTGACCCCCATTTGTAAATCATTTGGCACCGATATGGGCAACGAGCTTACGTCTTTGGCGCTGCAAATCCATGGCGGCATGGGATACATCGAAGAGACGGGAGTCGCGCAGCATGTGCGGGATGTGCGCATTGCCGCCATTTATGAGGGAACCAACGGCATTCAGGCAGCGGATTTAGTGGGCCGCAAACTCGCCCTGCGTGATGGGGCAGCCGTACGGGAGTTCATTGCCGCCATGCAGGCACTGGATCCGGAGCTGGCCGCTGCCGGAGCCGATTTTGCCAGCATGCGCACCGAGCTGGGCCGGCAGCTCGATGCCCTCCACAACGCCACCGAATGGATGCTGCGCACCACGCCGACTGATCTAAACGCCGCGTTGTCAGGGTCGACGCCGTATTTACGCATGTGGGGCTTGTGCCTCAGCGCGTGGTTGTTGGCACGGGGGGCCCTTGCCGCTGCTGCCGGCAGTGATGCACAACGGGCTCATACGCAGCTGGTGCTGGCGCGGTTTTATGCGGAGCAGCTCCTGCCGCAGTGTTTGTCTCTACTGGGTGCTGCAACCGCCGGGTCCGCTGACCTTTTTGCCCTCACTGCGCAGCAGCTTTCCAGCGCAAGGCGCTAACCCTGCCAGGCGTCGGAGATCTCGCGCGCATGTCTCAAATGAGGGACATTTGGCGGGCATAATAGCTGGGCCCCGTGGAATCCAGCGAAAAGCCCAATCGCGTCGGGGCAATAAAAAAACCGCCCAAACCCGGAATTACTCCAGTGTTTGAGCGATTTTTTGGTCGGGCTGACAGGATTTGAACCTGCGACCCCTTGACCCCCAGTCAAGTGCGCTACCAAGCTGCGCTACAGCCCGAAAGTTCTTCCACAGGGATTTTGTATCTCCCTTGGCCGAACCACCGCAAAAAAGTTTACCCCATATTTAGGTCTGCTTTGACCAAACCGGCTGTGATGGGGATCTCGCGTGGCGGCAGGCGAGTCAGAGTGCCGCCACGCAAGAGACGCGGTTACTTTTTACGGCTGCGCTTTTCCCGCACGCGCATGCTCACTTCAATGGGGGTTCCCTCAAAGCCAAAGGTTTCACGCAGGCGGCGGGTAATAAAGCGGCGGTAACCGGGATCCAGGAACCCGGTGGTGAAGAGCACGAACTTCGGCGGACGGCTGGAGGCCTGGGTGCCGAACAAGATGCGCGGCTGCTTACCGCCACGCACGGGGTGGGGGTGCTCGGAGACCAGTTCACCCAGGAATGCATTGAGGCGTCCCGTGGGGATGCGGCGGTCCCAGTTCTCCAGGGCCAGGTCCAGGGCAGGAACCAGCCGGTCCTTGTGCCAGCCGGTCTTGGCTGAAATGTTTACCCGCGGCGCCCAGTTCACGTGCGCCAGGTCCGTCTCAATTTCGCGCTCCAGGTACTTGCGGCGCTCGTCGTCCATCAAGTCCCACTTATTGAACGCGAGCACCAGCGCCCGGCCTGATTCAATGGCCAGCTGCAGGATGCGCACATCTTGTTCGCTGAGAATTTCATCCACTGCCAGCAGCACCACGGCAACCTCGGCTTTTTCCAAGGCTGTCTGGGTACGCAGGGAAGCGTAGAAGTCGGCTCCCTGGGCCATGTGCACGCGACGGCGGATGCCGGCCGTGTCCACAAAACGCCAGGTGCGTTCGCCCAGCTCAATCAGTTCATCGACGGGGTCCCGGGTGGTTCCGGCAACATTGTCCACCACCACCCGCTCGGAGCCGGCGAGCTTGTTCAGCAGCGAAGACTTGCCGACGTTGGGTCGGCCAATGAGGGCAATGCGGCGCGGGCCGCCGGAGCGCTCAAGGCCGGCAACGGCGGAAAATTCGGGGAGGACATCCAGGACGCGGTCCAGCATGTCGGCCACGCCGCGGCCATGCACGGCCGAAACGGGGTACGGCTCGCCCAGGCCCAACCCCCACAGTGTTGCCGAGTCCGCCTCCTGGACAATGTCATCGACCTTGTTGCCCACCAGGATGACGGGCTTCTTGGACTTGCGCAGCATGCGCACAATGGACTCGTCGGAGGCGGTGATGCCCACCACGGCATCTACGACCAGCAGTACGGCGTCGGCCATTTCCACGGCAATTTCAGCCTGCTCGGCAACGCGCAGGTCCAGGCCACGTGCATCGCGTTCCCAACCGCCGGTATCGACCAGGGTGAAGTTGCGCCCGCTCCATTCCGCCGTGTACTGCACCCGGTCACGGGTGACGCCGGGGGTGTCTTCCACCACTGCTTCGCGGCGGCCCAGGATACGGTTCACCAGCGTGGACTTGCCCACGTTGGGTCGTCCCACAATGGCCAGCACGGGGTCTTGACGCAGGGCATCTGCGCTGGTGCCGTCGTCGAACTCCCCCGACAGCAGCGCCGCGTCCTCATCGTCGAGCTCGTAGTTGGCTAAACCGGCGAGCAGGCCGGCAGCTCGTGCTTCGGCGTCCTCGTCCGTGATTGCCGCGAGTCGCTCAGCAATCTGGTCGGTACCTGTGGGTTCATAGTCCTGATGACCAAGTTCACCTGCACTTGCGGGCGTTGCTGACGTTGGGTCGCTCATGGTTGCTGTCCTTTTTGCTGTGAAGTGGTCATGCAGGGGCATTTGCTGCCCGGTTGCGGTTGGTGCGTGAGAAAAATCTGGTCCGCCAGTTGTTGGCGGAAGGAGTTTGCCTGCCCTGTCCATTGAAACACGCCTGGAAACTCCCCGTCCCCGGCTCACCGCCAGCGGTTCGCCCCAAAAGGCTGTGCTGAGGGCCGTGCCTGCGGTCTGCCCGGGGGTGGCGCGGCTGTAAGGAACAGTTGCATGCCCTGGCTCATGCAGTTGAATCCGCGTGGACTGCCTGACGCACGACGGCGATCACCGCGTCCACGGTTTCGGTAAAGTCCAAATCCGAGGAATCCACGGTGTACACGCCGTCGGCGGCGCGCTGGAAATCGACCACTGTGGCATCCTTCGCGTCGCGGTGCAGCACTTGTTCGTGCAACTGTGCAGCGCTCTGCGTGCCGCCCAGCTGCAGGCCGCGGCGGCGCAGGCGTGCCTCTTCGCTGGCTGTGAGGATCAGACGTGCCTCGGCATCGGGCGCCACGACGGTGGTGATGTCCCGGCCCTCCACCACAATGCGGCGGTGACGCTCTGCAATGATGGCCTGTTGGCGGCGCACCAGTTCAGCCCGGGCGCCAAGGTTGGTGGCAACCGCGCTGACAATGGCGGAAATTTCGGGCCTGCGAATGGCTTCTGTGACGTCGATGCCATTGACGCGGAACAGTTCCGTGTCGGGGCGCAGGGTCTGCTCCATGTGCAGGGTCCGCGCGGCAGCCTCCACGGCGGCAGCATTGGCAAGATTAATGCGCCCATTGAGGCAGTGCCAAGCGACGCTGCGGTACATGGCGCCCGTGTCAAGGAACGCCAAACCCAAACGTTGGGCCACAGCCTTACTGACGCTGGATTTGCCCGAGCCCGAGGGGCCGTCCACTGCAATCACCAGCGGTTTTCCTTGGCGGAAGGGTAGTTTTTCCCCAACCCCGCCCTGTGCTGCATCCATTGTGCTCATTGAAGTACCTTCCAACCACGTGCCGTTAAATCGTGTATGAGTGTCACTCTGCGGGAGGGCAGCACTGACAGTTCCACCATGCCCACCTGCAAACCCGCCGAGTGATCCAGGCGCAGGTCCTCAACATTGACGCCAATGTCGCCAATCTCAGTGAGCAGTTTGGCAATTTGTCCTGGTTTGTCATCCACCAGGACCGTCAGCCAGGAGTACTGCTGGGCGGGGCCGCCGTGCTTGCCCGGGATGCGGCTCTGCCCGTCATTGCCTTCGCTGATGAGCTGCGCAAGATCCAAACGTGCTCCGGGCGCAGTGGGTGCGCTCAGGGTGGCAATAAGCCTGTCCAAATCCATCCGCACCCCCTGCATGATCTCCAGCAGTTGGGGCGCATTGGCACCGAGGATTTGCACCCACAGGGCCGGATCGCTGGCGGCGATGCGTGTCACATCCCGCAGCCCATTGCCTGACAGGGACAGGGCGTGAGCGGGCGTGTCCTGCAGGCGGCTGGCCACCAGCGAAGCCATGACCTGCGGCAGATGCGAAACGAGGGCGACGGCGCCGTCGTGCTCTTCTGCGCTAAAGCGGAACACCACCGCCTCCAAGTCAATGGCCAACGAGTGCGCCACCTTGACGGCGTACGTTGAACTGTACTCCGACGCACACAGCACCCAGGGCATGGAGTTGAAGAGTTCCCCCCGCGCGGCCACGGGCCCGGAGCGCTCACGCCCCGCCATGGGGTGGGTGCCCACGTAGCGGGACAAGGCTGCCTCATCGAGGCCACTCATGGCTGCCAGCTCCGTCCAGATGGCTCCCTTCACACTGGCAATGTCAACTACGACGGCGGCCGGGTAGCGTCCCAGCGCATCTGCAATGACGGTTGCCGTAACATCCGGCGGCGCAGCAACCACGACCAGCTGCGGGACGAGTTTTTGGGCAGGGTCAAAGGCGCGGCCGGCGCCAATGTCCACGGCCACGGCCTGTGCTGACGGTGAGGGATCCTGCAAAATGACATCCACCCCGCGGGCACGCAGCCCCAAACCAATACTGGCCCCCAGCAGTCCACTGCCCAGGACCAGTACCGGCCCGCTTAAGTGCGAAGGATTCATCCGTGGATTACATCCCTACATCGGCAAGCAGGTAGCCCACTTCGTGACGACCCAAAACGCGGACGCTGCCCTGGCGTTGATCGCCCAAAGCAATGGGCCCAAACTTCACGCGCACCAGGCGCTCCACCGGGTACCCGACGGCGGCAAACATGCGGCGCACAATGCGGTTCTTGCCCGAGTGCAGCACCACTTCTGCCAACACATGGCCGGGAGTTGAATCGACGAGGCGGAAGGAGTCAACCTTTTGCCAGCCGTCCTCGAGCTCCACGCCGTCCTTGAGCTGGGCCCCGATACCGTGGGCCATGGGGCCGCGGACCTGCACCAGGTACGTTTTCGGAATTTCATATTTGGGGTGGCTGAGGCGGTTGGACAGTTCGCCGTCGTTGGTCAACAACAACAGGCCCTCGGTGCCGGTATCGAGCCGGCCCACGTGGAAAAGCCGCTCACGTGTTTGACGCTTTTTCAAAAAGTCGCTGATGCATGGGCGGCCTTCAGGGTCATCCATGGTGGAGACAACGCCCTTGGGCTTGTTAAACACCATGTACACCAGCGAATCATTGGTTTGAATGGTCATGCCATCTACGGAAATGTCCACCGTCTCGGCATCAACGCGTAAACCAAGCTGGGTGACTGTCACGCCGTCGACCTGCACGCGGCCTTCAAGGATCATATCCTCGCACAGGCGACGTGAAGCCACGCCTGCCATGGCCATAACCTTCTGCAGACGCACACCCTCGGCGTTGTGCATGTCAATGTCATCCGTGGTGCGTTCGGGGCGGCGATTTTGCTCGGTGGGCCGGTTCTTGCCCGGACGGACAGTATTGCCGTACTGGTCATTTTTAAACGGGCGGGCACCGCTTTGGCTCGGCTTCCGCGGGCCGGACTTGGGAGCGCCGGATTTGAAGCCACCCGACTTGGGGGCGCCGGATTTGAAGCCACCCGACTTGGGGGCGCCGGATTTGAAGCCACCCGACTTGGGGGCGCCGGACTTGGGTGCGCCGGAACGGGGCTTGCCCCCACGCGGCTGGTTATTTCCGGAAGCGCTTCCGGAGCGGGGTGACGGTGTCATATTTAAATCCTTAAAGAAAGCTTTTTAATAATGTTGGGTCGAGCTAAAAGTGTGGTTCGTCAAGATCCTGAAGGTTTTCCAAGCCGGGCAGATGAGGGGCAATGTGCGGTAATTCATCCACGCTCCCCATCCCCATGCGTTCCAGAAAATACGCCGTGGTCCGGTATAGGAATGCCCCGGACACCGGATCGGTGCCCACTTCCTCAATCAGTCCCCGCTGCACGAGCGTTCTCACCACAGAGTCCACGTTGACGCCTCGGATGGCGGAAACGCGGGCCCGGGATACTGGTTGGCGGTAGGCAATTACCGCTAAAGTCTCTAGGGCCGCTTGCGTGAGTCGGGCTGTTTGGCCGTCCACAACAAATTGGGACACGATGTCCGCATACGCGGCCCGTGAATAAACACGCCATCCCCCGGCAAGTTGCCGGAGTTCAAAGCCGCGCACCGGTATGGTGCCACCCTTACTAGTATAACCGTCGTACTCCCGGGCAAGATCGTGCAATAGCTCACGTACGTCAGCTGTGGGCCAGCCCACGACGGCGGAAAGCGCCTCCTCAGCCACCGGCTCGTCGACCACCATCAGCACCGCCTCCACGGCAGCCCGCACGTGGGCGGTGCTTTCCATCGATTCCGCCGGCATTGATTCCTGCGTCATGGCAACGTCACCTCCACAGCCTGGTTGTCGTTGCTGTTGTCGTTACTGGCCGCAGGCGTTGCCGAACCTGCCGTTGGCAGTGCCGGCGCGCACCAACGCACCTGCAACTCACCCAACGGCTGCACCTGCGTGAAAAGCACGAATTGGTCCCGAAACAGCTCTAGAAGTGCTAAAAACCGTGCAATCACCACCATCGAGGACTCCGCACCGGCGCTGAGTTCGGTAAAGCTCAAAGGTGGACTTTCCCACTCTGTTGTCGAATCCTTCGGCCGTCCCGCTGTCAGCTTGGCTACGAGCAGCGCGGTCTGGTCCTCGACGCTCACGGGCTGGACATGCAAATGACTCAACGCGACTTCGGTGTTCGGCGTTTCCTTGGGTTCCAGGGCACGGGCGGCCAGCACGGCAAATTCCGTGGGTGTGTGACGCCAAATCAATTCCGGAAGAAGCGCCGCGAAAGCCGGTTCCAAGCCAGCCTGGCGGGGAAAGCGGCGCGCTTCGCTGTCTAATTCAGCTTCCATCAAGGAGGCAATGTGTTTGAACGCTTTGTATTGCAGGAGCCGGGCGAAGAGAAGGTCCCGTGCCTCCAAAAGTGCCAGGTCGTCGTCGTTCTCCACCTCGCCGGTGGGAAGCAGGCGGGCAGCTTTCAGGTCAAGCAAGGTGGCTGCAAGGACCAGAAACTCGCTGGCCTCATCCAAAGCCCATTTTTGCCCTGAATCTTGGGGGGCCAAAAGATAGCTGATGAACTCATCCGTCACGGTGGCCAACGCCACGTCGGTAATGTCCATTTCATGCTTGGAAATCAGCCCCAGCAACAAATCGAAGGGGCCGGTGAAGTTATCAAGCGTAACTTCAAACCGTCCGGTGCCCTGCGGCTTGGTGTCCTGACCCATGCTGTCCTGCGGTGCAAGCTCCGCCGCGATCCCCGCGGCCTGCGTTGGTGAATTCAAGTTAGGGGGAACCACCGCGGGCAATGAGTTCCTTGGCTAAACGGCGGTACGCATCGGCGCCGGCGTGGTTGGCTGCGTAGGACGTAATGGGTTCGGCAGCTACCGAGGCATCGGCGAACTTAATGGTGCGCTTAATGACGGTTTCAAAAACCTTGTCCCCAAACGCTTCCACCAGGCGCGTAATGACCTCACGCCCGTGCAGCGTGCGGGAGTCATACATGGTGGCGAGTACCCCATCCACCTGCAGGCCCGGGTTGAGCCGGTCCTGGACCTTTTCAATGGTCTCCACCAACAGGGCCACCGCGCGGAGGGCAAAAAATTCGCAAATCAGCGGAATGATCACGCCGTGCGCGGCTGTCAATGCGTTCACTGTCAGCAGGCCCAGTGAGGGCTGGCAGTCAATGAGTATGACGTCATAGTCGTCTTCGACCCTGCGCAGGGCACTGGCTAAAACTTGTTCCCGGGCAACTTCATTGACCAGCTGCACTTCCGCGGCCGACAGATCAATGTTTGCGGGCAACAGATCAATGTTCGCTACGTCCGTGTGAATAATGGCATCGGCAATGTCGACCTTGCGGTCCATCATCACGTTGTACACGGTGATATCGAGTTCATGCGGGTTCGCCCCCATGCCAGCCGACAACGCGCCCTGCGGATCCAAATCCACAAGAAGCACTTTGCGGCCGGATTCGGCGAGCGCTGCGCCTAAATTAATGGTCGACGTCGTTTTGCCCACGCCACCTTTTTGGTTCACCATGGCGATTACTCGCGCTGGGCCGTGAGAGGTGAGCACGGGAGGTTCCGGGAACTCCGTTAGGGGCCGACCGGTGGGGCCCATTACATCTTCACCGGCAAGTGCCGTTGCACCCTGCTCGTTGCTCACCTGTCAGTCCACACTTTCGCCGCTAATATTATTCGCCATGCCATCATCAAGGTTACCGCTAGATGGTTGCATATTTTGGACATTCCCCGCGGAGCCTTGCGAGCCTTGACCTTCAAGTTGAAGCTGAATGTTCAGGGCTGCGTTGACCTGGGTTCCCCCGAACCAGGGTGGGCGGGTCTGCAACGGGGCTGCGGGAAGGGCTGGTGGGGCTGCGGGAAGGGCTGGTGGGGCTGCGGGAAGGGCTGGTGGGGCTGCGGGAAGGGCTGGTGGGGCCTGGACGAGTTTATACTTCGTTAGTAATGAGTAAAGCACCCAGCCCCGCCGCCAATGAGCCGACTCAAAGCCGTTCCCGCAATCATTTACACCCCGACCGTTTGGACAGGGTGCGGGTAGAAAAGTTGCAGGCGGGCTATGGCGGAAAGGCCGTCTGCGGCGTGGCCAGCTTCAGTCTTCGTTCCGGGCAGGCACTGGCCCTGGTGGGACCCAATGGTGCAGGAAAATCCACGGTGGTGAAGACGGTGGTAGGTCAGCTGGAACCCGTCTCTGGCACGGTTTTAGTCAATGGCGCTCCGGTCGATGACAGAACCTTGGACTTCCGCCGCGAGGTGGCCGTGGTTTTTGACGACGATGCCTTCTTCCCCTCCTTGACGGTGGAGGAGCATTTGGCCATTGTTTCGGCCGGGCATGGTGTGGAGGCTGTAGAGGACGTCATTGCCGCTGAATTGGAATTCTTTGGCCTTACCGCGCAGGCAAAGTCACGGCCCTACAATTTATCCTCCGGCCAGCGACGGCGCATGCTTTTGGCTGCGGCGTTTGTGCGGCCACGCGCATTGCTGGTGTTGGATGAACCGGAGCAACGCCTCGACACGGCCATGCGGCATAAATTGGCACTGCGTCTTCGAACGGAGGTCGACGCGGGAATGGCCCTGCTCGTAGTCACCCATGATCCCGACTTTCTCGTCGTCGTTGCCACCAAGGCCGTCTTTATCGCCGACACCGTCCACGCCATGACGCCCGCACAGGCGGCAGTAGCCATTGCCTCCGAGAATCCGCACGCGGGATAAGCCGAAGCCATGCCAAATATGCAAACCAGCGAACGTTTCAGCGCCAGGGAAATTCGACGGTACACCTTTCGTGCCGGCCTGAGCCGCACTGAAGGCGGGCTCTTGGAGCTCATCTCCGAGGTGTACACCTCCATTTTGGGCGGATTGACCCTGCTCACCATGGCCGGGGCACTCGTTGTGGCACTGCGCCAAAGCCTGGGAGTCGGCGATGAATCTGCGCTGCTGGCATCTGCCGCAGCGCCTGGTTTCCACTCAGTGACCATCCTGCAAGCCAGCACCACGGTACTCCTGGCGTTGGCAGCTGCACTGCTAAGCGTGGAAATGACAATGGGGCCCATTGCCATGACTTTGCCGCAAACTGCCTGGTGGTTGGGATTGCCCGTCCGACGCCGTGGCTTCATTCAGCCCGGGTTCCTGAAGTCGCTGCTGTGGCCCACGGCAGCCGCTGTTCTCTTGGTGCTCCCCCTGGCCCTGGGCGTGTCCGCTGAGCCAGGCCCGGGACAGCTGGCGCTGGCGGTCCTGTGCGGCGTGGGTCTGGCCTGGCTGCTGTACGGAGTGGCTGCCTGGCTTCAAATTATCGGTTCCGGCGTCCTTTTCAAGCGCATCATGGGCGCCATAACCCTCATCGCACCATTGACCCTGGTCGCCACGGCGCTTTATAACAGTGTGGCCGGTCCGGGCGCCATTACGGACTCACAAACAGCATGGATGATGTATTTGCCCACGAGCTGGCCGCTGCTGGTGGCGGACGGCGCCACCTGGCCGCTGCTGCTTGTGGTCTTGGCACTGTGCCTCCTGGTGCTCGTGTTTTACAACCTGGAGCGCATCACCACGGCCCAGCTGAAGAAAAGTGCCGCTGCCGGCGCCTACGCAGCGAGCTCGCTTCTGTCAATGGATGCCACCGAGCTGTCCCGCTCGTTGAGCGCCGGGCCGTCAAAGAGCACGAACAACTTTCATCTCAAGCTTGTCTTTACAGGCGGCAGCCTCCACGCCCGCGGCGTCAAGACCCTCATCAGCACACACCTCACCATGGCGCTGCGCTCACCGGCGGCACTGCTTCGGGTGCTGGTTTTAGCAACAGTTCCAGCGTCCCTGGCGGCGGTGGAATTCTTGGGAAATGCGGTGCTGATGGCAGTAGTGCTGTTCCTGTGCGCGTTGTTCGCGGCCACCTCACTGGGTGCAACCGCACGCTTTGCCGCCGGAAACCCGGCCGTCGATGCCCTCATGCCCCTTCCCGCCAAAACCGTGCGCCTGGTGCACTACGTCGTTCCGGCCATCGCCATGACGCTGTGGGCCCTGCTTTGCTTTGGGTTGCTGCTGGCTTTGGGTGTGGGCTCCCCCGCGCTGCTGCTCCTGGCAGTGCTGGCTGGACCCGGGCTGGGCGCGGCTACCTTGCGGGCAGCCTTCCGTCCCGCACCCGACTGGAATATGCCGGCTGTGGCTTCACCGACCGGACCGATCCCCACGGGCGCCATCCGCGCGTTCCTGATTGGTCCGGATCTTACGCTCATCACGCTTTTGCCCGTCTTGATTTGTCTCATCTCCGGCGGTGTCCCCCTTCTTGCCTTTCCGGTCCAGGTGACGCTGTCCTGGCTCGCCTTTCTCTGGGGCACGCACATTCGCAAAGTGAAATCGGAGAAGGTCGGGGCCCTCACCTCGCCGAAGGAGACGCAACACCGTTGAATCAGATGTTGCTCCACATCTGATTCAACGGTGCTGCGTCTGATTCGGCAAATAAAGGTGCTTGGGAAGTTACACCGTGACGGGGACGCGCGGTGGCGCGGTGGGCTGGGAGTCATGGTCGGCGTCGTCCATGGACAGCTCATCGAAGGGGTCACGTCCTGCCAGGACCTCGCGGGCCTTGTCCATGTCCAGCTCGCGGGTCCACTTGCCAATCAGCAACGTGGCCACGGCGTTGCCGGTGAAGTTGGTGAGCGCACGGCACTCGGACATAAACTTGTCGATGCCCACAATGACACCCATGCCGTCAAGCAGGACCGGCTTGTGCGCGGCGAGACCGGCGGCCAGCGTGGCAAGTCCGGCACCCGTGACACCGGCGGCACCCTTGGAAGCAATTACCATAAAGACGAGCAGACCAATTTGTTCACCCAAATCCATGGGCAGTCCCATGGCGGTGGAAATGAACAGCGCACTCATGGTCAGGTAGATGGCGGTGCCGTCAAGGTTGAAGGAATAACCGGTGGGGACCGTGATGCCCACTACTGGCTTGGATACTCCGGCGTGTTCCATTTTTGCCATAAGACGGGGCAGTGCGGACTCGGAGGACGAGGTGGCGAAGATCAGCAGGTATTCGCGGCCCAGGTAGCGCATCAGCGTGAAAATGTTCAGGCCCGTGACCAAGCGCAGGATGGATCCGAGGATGATCACAATAAACAGGGCGCAGGTCAGGTAGAACGCACCCATGAGGATGGCCATGGAACCAATCGCGGCCCAGCCAGTGGCACCCACGACGGCGGCAATGGCACCAAATGCGCCAATTGGGGCAAGCCACATGATCATGGTCATGAGCTTGAACACCACTTTTTGAATTTGCTTGACGCCATTGAGGAACGGCTCGCCGGCTTTGCCCAGTGACTGTACGGCAAAGCCAACCATGAGCGCCAGCACCAGGGTGGGCAGCACGGGAATGTCGCCCGGAATCATGCCCATCAAGAACTTCACCGTGGAGTTCTCCTCGGCGCCGCCGCCAGCCTCATACGGCTGCAGCTTCAAACCTGAACCGGGGTGGATGATATTGCCCACCAGCAGCCCGATGCCCAGAGCAACCGTGGACATGATCATAAAGTACAGCAGCGCCAGGCCCCCGACCTTGCCCACCGTGGCCGCCTTGGCAATGGAACCAACTCCCAGTACCAGGGTGCAGAAGATGATGGGGGCAATGACCATCTTGATCAAAGCAATGAACATGGTCCCCAGGGGCTTGAGGGACTTGCCCAGCTCGGGGGCCAGCAGGCCAATCGCCGCGCCGAACACCACTGCCGCTATGACGGCAATGTAAAGCCAATGGGTTTTATCCATTCTGCGTCGCGTTGCTTTTGCCGTGGCGGCGGTCCCTCGTCCTTGAGAGCTCATGGTGACTCCTTGTGTCGCTGGTGACTAGCATGGTGGTGGGCGTGCGATCCGCCTCACACAAGACTGCCGGTCAGCGTGACTTGCCTCACGGTTGTGTTCATATTGGTCGTACGAAAGGGTGCAGATGGTGTGGCGCGGCTGGAGCATTGCCGGCAGATTGTTAGCTGCCAATTTATTGGTGGTGCTTTTACTCACTGTGGGTCTGGCGGTCATCTTAATCTCTGATGCCAGCTCCAACAGCCAGGACCAAACCCGGCAACGCATGCTGTCCGTCGCTGTCACCTTGGCCGATTCACCCTTTGTGGTGGCTGCGGCCACGGATTCCGATCCCACAACCGTCCTGCAGCCCTACGTCTTGGCTGTCATGCGTGACGCGGACGTGGATTTTATTACCATCATGGACCCCCAGGGCATCCGCTGGACCCACCCGGACCCCGCGCAGATCGGCAAGCCGTACGTTGGCTCGCTGGCCCAGGCACGCGCGGGCGGCACGCATTTTGAGACCACGTCCGGAACATTGGGTCCCTCCGTGCGCGTCATCGTGCCGGTGCAGGATACCGCCGGAACCGTGGTGGGTCTGGTCGCTGCAGGCGTGACCGTCAACAATGTCCAGGTGCTTGTGGCGGCCCGGATCCCTGCGGTGCTGGGCCTCGCCGCAGCCCTTTTAGTGGCAGGCTCCTTGGCTGCCGGCGCCCTGGGGCGCTATCTCAAGCGCGTGACGTTTGGGTGGGGTCCGGAGGAGTTGGGACAGCTCTTCGCCTACTATGAGTCGGTGCTGCATTCTGTGCGCGAGGGGCTGGTGCTGGTGGATACACACGGCCACATGGTCCTCTACAACGACCACGCAGCCCGGCTGCTGGGCGTTGCCCCGCCCGGACGCACTGCCCGCGGCCCCGGCACCACCACGTTGGACGCTGCAGGTCTGCCCGATTCACTGCGGGAGCTCCTACAGAGCGGACGCACCGCCACGGACGAGGTCCACTTAGCCGGTGACAGGTTGCTCGTCGTCAGCCAGCGTCCCGCCCGCACCCCGGGAAGCAACGCCCACGCCGGCACGGTGGCCACCCTGCGCGACCACACTGAGCTGACGGATCTTGCCGGCAATCTCACCAGCACGCAGACACTCGTCGAGGCGCTGCGCTCCCAAACGCATGAACATGCCAACCGGCTTCACGCCATTATTTCCCTCATCGAGCTGGACCGCCCGCGGGAGGCACTGGACATCGCCACCACCGAACATTTTCAAAGCGTGCAACTGGGTGGGGAATTTGTGGACGCACTCAATGAACCCTTTGTGGCTGCCTTGTTATTGGGCAAACGTGCCCAGGCCGATGAACGCGGGGTCACCCTTGAAATTACTGCCTCCGGTGTCCTGCCCCCGGGCGTCTTGGATGCGCGGGAACTGGTGACGCTTTTAGGGAACCTGGTGGACAACGCCATTGAGGCCGCTGCCGGACACAGCGCCGTTCCCACCGTTTGGGTGGATCTGCTGGTAGCCGATGACGTTTTCACACTTACCGTGGCAGACAACGGCCCGGGCCTGCCCACCACGGACCTGGATGTGCTGGGCAGGATCGGCACCACCGAAAAAACCTCAGTGGCACCCGGCGGTCGTGGTTACGGCATCGCCTTGATCCGACGTGCTGCCGCAGCCTTAGGCGGCACCGTCTCAGGGGAAAACGACGGCGGCGCCGTCATGACCGCCGTCGTGCCACTAAGCCCCGACGCGCAGCTTGGACGTACATCATGACCGGGACTACCCCTATCAGGGTGCTGGTGGTGGATGACGAACCCATCGCGCTCGCAGCCCATGGCGATTACGTCCGCCGGCTGGACGGTTTTGAGGTGGTCGCCGAGGCCAATGGCATGGCAGCGGCATTGTCTGCCCTCAATGATCCGGCAATCCCCGCCGTCCAGCTGATCCTGTTGGACATGAACTTAACCGACGGTCATGGCCTGGACCTGCTGCGCCGCATTCACGGGTTGGGGCTGATCCCGGACGTCATAGCCATCACGGCAGTACGGGATGTTCAAGTGGTGCGCTCAGCCATTGCCCTGGGGATCACGGCCTATCTAGTGAAGCCTTTTACCTTTGCAGCATTTAGGGACAAGCTTGAAAACTACCGCAATTACCACGCTGTGCTTGCAGAACGTACGCACACCTCCCAGGACGCCATCGACAGGGCACTGGCCCAACTGCGCCCTACCGGGAAACTTGCCCTGCCCAAAGGGATGCTGCCGGAAACTTTGCGGTCCGTGGCCGACTGGCTCCGGATTCAACACCATGGCGTATCAGCCACCGAGGCTGCCGCAGGCCTGGCCATGTCCCGCGTCACGGCCCGGCGGTACCTCGATCACCTCGTGGAGACGGGTTCAGCTGCCAAGGCCCCGCGACACGGCTCGCCTGGACGGCCGGAACTGGAATACAGCTGGCGGCGTGCCACATAAATTCACATTAAAAGTCATCTTCGTCTCGCCACGCGGACACCCGTAGCGCCGCCGTCGGATTTCAAGTAATGGCGGTCACGGACTACTATTGCACAGGCGTGTCCTGCGCCACAACGACGTGGCGCACTTGTGTCTACACCGATTTTGTTTTGGAGGAAGTCCATGAAACTTCTCAAATCGATCCCCCTATTGGGCTGGATCATCCTAGCCATTGTGCTGGGCATCTTGACCGGACCCGTGATGCCCACATGGCTCGGCGGGGTGTTCTTGACATACAACTCGATCTTCTCTGGATTCTTGAGCTTTGTGGTGCCGCTGATTATTCTGGGACTCGTGATGCCCGCCATTGCCGAGCTCGGCAAAGGCGCTGGCAAGTGGCTGGGAGTCACAGCCCTAATTGCCTACGGATCCACTATTTTCGCAGGATTGCTGGCATACTTCGTCAGTCGCTGGCTCTTCACCTCACCCCTGTCAGGGGGCGGCCTCGAAGCGTTTGGCGAAGAAGCTGGCTCAGGATTCAGCCCCTTCATTTCCGTCGTGAAAAGCGCCGGCGACTCAGCGACGGAGATTGTTCTAGCTCCGGTCATTGACGTCATGAGTGCACTGGTGCTCGCGTTTATCCTCGGCATTGGACTGACTGCGTTTCGCAGCAAGGTGCTTTTCCGCGGTGCCGTTGAATTTCGCACCATCATTGAATCCGTTATTCGGCGCATTATTGTGCCCGCCCTGCCACTTTTCATCTTCGGCATCTTCATGGATCTCTCAGCCAGCGGCTCAGCTGTCACAGTAGTGACCAAGTTCCTTCTCGTTGCCTTGGTGTCCTTTGCCCTGACTTTCATCGTGCTTCTGTTGCAGTATTCGGTGGCCGGTGCCATGTCGGGCATCAATCCCTTCAAGGCACTGTGGAACATGCGCGACGCGTACTTTACAGCTCTTGGCACGTCGTCGTCAGCAGCGACGATTCCTGTGACACTGACGTCGGCGAAGAAAAATGGTGTGACGGATTCCGTGGCGGGATTTGTGGTGCCACTATGTGCCACCATTCACTTGTCGGGCTCGATGGTGAAAATCACCTGCTTCTCCATTGCCGTGCTCCTGCTCACCGGCGGTGACATTTCCTTCGGCGCGTACCTGCCCTTTATTTTGATGCTCGGCGTCATGATGATTGCCGCGCCAGGCGTCCCCGGTGGAGCCATTGCCGCAGCGGCAGGCCTGCTCGCCCAAATGCTCGGATTTGGTGAGATTGAAATTGGGCTGATGTTTGCAGCCTACATAGCCCTTGACAGCTTTGGCACGGCCACGAACGTGACAGGTGATGGTGCCATTGCCCTGGTGATGAACAAACTCACCCACGGCAAGCTCGGTACACAGCCGCAGGATCCCGCTGACGAGGTCGTGGAGACCGGCGACGGCACCTCGGCCGCAGCACACACCCTCGTCCAGTAAATAGCCGAGGGCGTATCCTGCCCCGGCATCCCACTCCGCCCCCTGCCCTGAAGTGTTGACATGCATCCCGGGCACTTTCCGCCGAGTCGCGGGCACTTTCCGCCGGGTCGCGGGCACTTTCCGCCGAGTCAGACCCAGCACCGTTGAATCAGACGTGGCGCCGGGTCTGACTCAACAGGGCCGGGTCTGATTCGGCGGATGCACCAGATGTGTATGGTCGCTACGGGAGTCTCAGAAGGGGCAGCAAGGTGTCGATGACGGCGGGGTCCTCGATGGTGGACGGGACCGTATATTCATCGCCGTCCGCGATTTGGCGCATGGTTTTGCGCAGGATTTTCCCGGAACGGGTTTTGGGCAGGGCATCCACCACCACAGCGGTTTTGAAGTTAGCCACGGGGCCAATCTCGCGCCGCACCAGCGCGACCAGTTCCTTCTGCAAGTCTTCCGGTGCCAGGCTCACACCGGATTTGAGAACTACGAAGCCCACGGCCTTTTGTCCCTTGAGCGCGTCAACGACACCGATGACGGCGCACTCGGCCACGGCCGGGTGGGTTCCGATGACCTGCTCGATGGCACCGGTGGAAAGCCGGTGACCGGCCACGTTGATGACATCGTCGGTGCGGCCCATGACAAACACGTAACCGTCCTCGTCCTGGTAGCCGGAGTCGCCCGTGACGTAGAAACCCGCAAAAGCGCTCAGGTAGGAATCGATAAAGCGCTGATCATCATTCCACAGCGTGGGCAGCGTGCCGGGAGGCAGCGGCAGGCCCAGCACAATGTTGCCCTCCTCCCCCGTGGCCACATCGACGCCCCTGCCGTCCACAATCCGCAGGTCAAAGCCCGGCATCGGCAGCGTGGGCGAACCCGCCTTCAACGGCAGGGGATCCAGACCACGCGGATTGCCCACGATGGCCCAACCCGTTTCCGTTTGCCACCAGTGGTCCACGACCGGCACTCCGAGCACCTTGCCGGCCCAATGGTACGTATCAGTATCCAGCCGCTCGCCCGCGGTGAACAGCGTTTGGAGACTGCCGACGTCGTACTTCCCCAACAGCGCAGCCTCCGGATCCATCTTGCGGATGGCCCGCAGCGCGGTGGGCGCCGTGAACAGCGCCTTGACCTGGTGCTGCTCAATGACGCGCCAAAATGCGCCGGCGTCTGGGGTGCCCACGGGCTTGCCCTCGTACATCACGGTGGTGGCCCCGGCCAGCAGCGGCCCGTACACAATATAGGAATGCCCCACCACCCAGCCAACATCCGAAGCGGTCCACCAGACATCCCCCGGACCAATGTTGTAATGATTGGCCATGGTCCACAAAAGTGCGACGGCGTGGCCTCCATTGTCGCGGACCACACCCTTGGGTACCCCGGTGGTTCCGGAGGTGTAGAGCACGTAGAGCGGGTCACTGGCCTTCACCGGCACGGGCGCGGCGGGTTCTGCGGCTGCGAGCGCAGCATCCCAATCCACGGCGTTCAAGCACAGGCTCCGGGGATCACCGGCAAAGCCGTTGCGGCGTTTGATGATTACCGGCAACTCGGGAACCCCTGCCTTGGCCAGCGCCTCGTGGACGGTGGGCAGGTATTCAACGCGGCGGTTGGGCTCCAACCCGCCCGAGGTGGTGACAATGGCCTTCGGTGCGGCGTCGCCAATGCGCACGGCCAACTCACTGGCGGCAAATCCGCCAAACACCACCGAGTGAATAGCTCCGAGGCGGGCGGTGGCCAGCATGGCAATGGCGGCCTCGGGAATCATGGGCATGTAAATAAGCACCCGGTCCCCCCTGCCTACCCCCTGGTCCCGGAGCACGCCGGCAAAGTGGGCCACCAGGTCGGTGAGCTGGGCGTAAGTGTAGCCACCAGGTCGGTGAGCTGGGCGTAAGTGTAGCCACGTTGCGTGCCTTCCATGGCTGAATCGTAAATCAGGGCCAGCTGCTCACCATGTCCAGCCTCGACATGCCTGTCCAGGGCGTTGTAGCAGGTATTGAGTTCACCATCGGCAAACCATCGGCCGAGGGGCGCTTGTTCCTTATTGTGCCCCTCGGTAGGTGCCACCACCCAATCAACTGCCTGCGCCGCCTGGAGCCAGAACCCGTCAGGATCGCTCATACTGCGCTGGTATTCATCCCGGTAGCTAATGGCGTCCAATGCCATGGCGGTTCTCCATTCACGTTGCTGTGATGTGGGCCATGCTACCGTCGCGGTTCACCCCATGACAAGAGCCAATGTATACATAAAATTAATTTATGCAAGGTATTCTACAAATATTGGTCAAATAGACAGATTATTGTATACAATAAGCGGGTATGGTGTTCTGTACGGCACATCCACCACACCCGGTCCGGATGCCTCACTCAATCCGGAGGTCCCACTCAATGAGGAGGGTTTATGCGAGCCAGCGAACGCGCCTATAATTCCTTGCGCAATGACATCATCAATTGGCACCTCACTCCGGGCACTGTGCTGGGCGAGGTTGAACTCTCCGAACGCTTGGGAGTGTCCCGCACCCCCATCCGTGAGGCGTTGGCCAAGCTCAGCGCAGAGGGGCTGACCGAACCGCAAAGCGGCCGTGGCGTGGTGGTGAGCGAAATTTCCCTCGACCACCTGGATGAACTTTTCGAACTCCGCTCGGCCCTCGAGTGCCGGGCAGCTGAATTGGCCGCCCGGCGTGGCAATCCTGAAATCTTCCTGGCCCTGCACCACAAACTCAGCAACGCCGGTGAGCTTATTACTGCAGCGGACCCCACCCGTGCCACTTACTATCAGCTGGCGGGCGAGCTGGACGCGGCAGTGGACACCGCTGTTGGCAATCATTACCTCACCCAGGCCTTGAAGAAACTGCGCGTCCACCTTGTCCGGGTACGCCGACTGGGTAAAGACAACCCCACCAGACTCCGCGATGCAGCCCGCGAGCATGCAGCCATTGCCCTGGCCATTGCCCAAGGCAAGTCCGCCGTGGCCAGCGCGGCCACCACGGTCCACTTGGACAACAGCCTGCGCCACCTGCTGAGCACCCAACTCTAAGCCAGCTTTACACCCACTTTGTACCACCCAGAGACAAGGAACACCATGACCATTGAACACAACGTCCGCGTTTACAAAAGCGAAGAAAACCTGCCCCGCCAGGACCAGCTGGCGTACAAAATCGCCACGGTGGCGACCGATCCCGTGGCGGTCACGGCCGAGGTCACCGACATGATCATCAACCGCATCATTGACAATGCCTCCGTGGCCATTGCTTCCCTGAACCGCGGACCCATCGTTGCCGCCCGCGCCCAAGCCCTCACCCACGCCCCGTCCACAGGCGGCTCCGGCGCGTCCATCTTTGGCATCACGGAAAAGGTCTCCCCCGAATGGGCGGCGTGGGCCAACGGCGTTGCGGTCCGTGAGCTTGATTACCACGACACCTTCCTCGCCGCCGACTACTCCCACCCCGCAGATAACATCCCGCCGATCCTTGCCGTCGCCCAGCACACGGGCGCCTCGGGTGCTGACTTGATCCGCGGCATTGCCACGGGCTACGAGATTCAGGTGGACTTGGTAAAAGGCATCTGCCTGCACAAGCATAAGATCGACCATGTGGCCCACCTTGGTCCGTCAGCGGCCGCAGGCATCGGCACTTTGCTCAACCTGGAAGTGGAAACCATTTTCCAAGCCATAGGGCAGGGCCTGCATACGACGACGGCCACCCGCCAGTCCCGCAAGGGCGAAATTTCCACGTGGAAGGCCCACGCACCCGCCTTCGCCGGCAAGCTGGCCGTGGAAGCAGTCGACCGTGCCATGCGCGGACAAACCTCGCCAGTCCCGATTTACGAGGGCGAAGACGGCGTCATTGCCTGGATGCTGGATGGCCCGGATGCCCAGTACACCGTCCCCCTCCCCGCTGCCGGTGAAGCCAAGCGTGCCATTATGGACACCTACACCAAGGAACACTCCGCCGAGTACCAGGCACAGGCCTGGATCGATCTGGCCCGCAAGCTCCACCGGGAGTACCCCGAGGCAACGGATCCCGCCAATGTGAAGTCCGTGCTGATTAAGAGCAGCCACCACACCCACTTCGTGATTGGTTCCGGCGCCAACGATCCGCAGAAATACGATCCCACCGCCTCCCGCGAAACCCTTGACCACTCCATCCCTTACATTTTCACGGTGGCACTGCAGGACGGCGCGTGGCACCACGTGAATTCCTACTCCCCCGAGCGTGCCGGCCGTTCCGACACGGTGGAGCTGTGGCACAAGCTCACGACACAGGAGGATGCCGAGTGGACGCGCCGCTACCACTCACAGGACATAGCGGAAAAAGCCTTCGGCGGATCTGTGGAGATCACCTTGCACGACGGCACCGTCATTGAAGATTCCATTGCCGTGGCCGACGCCCACCCGCTCGGAGCCAGGCCCTTTGCCCGCGGGCAGTACATCAACAAGTTCCGTACCCTGGCCACGGGTCTGGTCGAGGAAGCCGAGATGAACCGCTTTCTCGCCGCAGTGGAGAATCTTCCCCAGCTGGCCGCCGGGGAACTTGACCAACTCAACATCACTGCCGCGCCCGGCGTCGTGGACCCTGCCAACGCACCCAAGGGCCTGTTCTAACATGCTGTACTCCAAAAAGACCCCCGAACAAAAGCGCCGTGACCTGCGCGCCATGCTGGTGCCCGGCGCCGCTGTCCAGTTCCCGGGAGCTTTCAACCCGCTCTCGGCCCGCCTCATTGCGGATAAGAAGTTCGACGGCGTGTACATCTCCGGCGCCGTCCTCGCCAATGACTTGGGCCTGCCGGACATTGGCATGACCACGCTCAGCGAGGTAGCGGCCCGTGGAGCACAAATTGCCCGCATGACGGATTTGCCGTGCCTCATTGACGCCGACACTGGATTTGGCGAGCCCATGAATGTGGCCCGCACCATCCAGGAGCTGGAAAACGCCGGACTGGCCGGCTGCCACATTGAGGACCAGTTCAACCCCAAGCGCTGCGGCCACCTTGACGGCAAGAACATGGTCGATTTGAACACGGCCGTGAAGCGCATAGCCGCCGCCGCGGATGCGCGCCGGGATGACAACTTCCTCATCATGGCCCGCACTGACATCCGCGCCGTGGAAGGCCTAGATGCTGCCATTGAGCGGGCCAAGGCCCTGGTCGACGCCGGTGCGGACGCGATCTTCCCCGAAGCCATGAAAAGCGTGGCCGAGTTTGCAGCCGTGTGCCAGGCAGTCAATGTGCCGGTGTTGGCGAACATGACCGAGTTTGGCAAAAGTGAACTGTTCACGCACCAGGATTTGGCGGCGGCTGGCGTGGCCATGGTCATTTACCCGGTCACCCTGCTGCGCAGCGCCATGGGGGCGGCCGAACGGGTTTTGGACGCCATTCATGCCGACAGCACCCAGGAAGCCGCTGTTCCGGAGATGTTGACTCGGGCGCGTTTGTACGAACTAGTTGACTATGAGGCGTACAACCAGTTTGATACAGGCATCTTCAATTTTCAGGTCCCCGGCCTCAATATTGAAAACAACAGCGCAAATCTTTAGGCAGCCATTCTTTTTAATGAGGGAGTACCCACTGTGAGTGAGCAAGACGTACGTAAGGGCCTAGCTGGCGTTGTCGCCGATTACACGGCTATTTCCAAGGTAAATCCAGACTCCAATTCCCTGCTGTACCGCGGCTATCCAGTGCAGGAATTGGCGGCCAGCAAATCATTTGAGGAAGTGGCGCTGCTGCTGTGGACGGGTGAACTGCCCACAGATGTGGAGCTGGCCGCCTTCGAGGCCTTTGAACGGGGGCACCGCGCGCTGGATGTCAATGTGCGCGCCGCCATTGACCTGTTGCCGTTGGACTGCCACCCCATGGATGTGGCCCGCACGGCCATCTCCGTGCTGGGCGCCAACCATCCGCTCGCTGAGGACTCCTCCCCCGAGGCCGAGCTTGAGAAAGCCAAGTCCCTTTTTGCGCAGTTCCCTGCCGTGGTGGCGTATGACCAGCGCCGCCGTCGTTCCCTGGCTTTGGTGGAAGCACGCGAAGACCTGGATTATTCACAAAACTTTTTGTGGATGACATTCGGGCAGGAAGCAGCCCCGGAAGTAGTGGATGCGTTCCGCGTGTCCATGATCCTGTACGCCGAGCACTCCTTCAACGCCTCAACCTTCACGGCACGCGTGGTGACGTCAACATTGTCTGATCTGCACTCGGCCGTGACTGCAGCCGTGGGTGCTCTGAAGGGTTCGTTGCATGGTGGCGCCAACGAGGCCGTCATGCACACCTTTGATGAGATTGGCATCCGGACGGACGAATCCCGCGAGGACGCAGCAGCGCGCGCCAAGGCATGGATGGAAGATGCCTTGACCGCCAAAAAGAAGGTCATGGGCTTTGGCCACCGCGTCTACAAGCACGGGGATTCCCGGGTACCCACCATGAAGGCTGCGCTGGATAAAATGATCGAGCACTTCGGGCGACCCGAAATACTGGGCCTTTACGATGGGCTGGAACAGGCCATGGATGAGGCCAAGGCCATCAAGCCCAACCTCGATTACCCTGCCGGTCCCACCTATCATTTGATGGGATTCGACACGGACCTGTTCACCCCACTTTTCATTGCCTCACGAATCACGGGGTGGACCGCACACATTATGGAGCAGCGGGCTGCCAACGCCTTGATTCGTCCATTGAGCGCGTACAACGGAGTCGATGAGCGCCACCTGAACTAGCTGTATGGTAGGGACTGACCCGGACAACACCGCAGTTGGAGTAGGAGCATCGTGGAAAAATCATCGTTGACAGCCCTGGCCCGAGAACTCATTGCCGCAGCCCAAACGAAAAACAGTGGCCGCAGTGCACGTACTGTCTATGGCGGCCATGAATGCATCCTGCGCCAGACGGTCATTGCTTTGACCGCTGGCAGTTGTCTCGATGAGCATGAAAACCCAGGAGAAGCCACCATCCAAGTACTCCATGGCAAGCTGCTGCTTAAAACAGGTGACGTGTCATGGGAAGGTTCCCCCGGCAATCATCTGGTGGTGCCCCTGGCCCGGCATAGTGTGGAGGCGCTGGAAGACACAGCCTTTTTGCTCACTGTTGCCAAGCACTAGAAGAGCTGCACGGCACCCTTCGCACCCTCAGGATTAATGGTCCAGGGGTGCTTGGGTGCTGAGGGCCACGGTTTCATTGTCATCGTTAAGTTGCACCCGCCATGCTGCCCGCTCCCCTGCCAAAAAGGCTGGCAGCCAATGGCTGGCGTCTGCCCACATTTGCTCATGTGGAAGCTGATTCACCGGATACCACAGGGGCGCAATTTCGGAGCTTTCCACGGCAACCCCGGCGAATTCCCAGGCTAAAAACACGGTGGTGAACATGTCCCACTCGGGCCGGGCCGGGAAAACAAACTCCACAGTGCCCACCCTGCGAAGATCAGCCGGCTGCACCGTGATGGTGGTTTCCTCCGCCACTTCACGGCAAATTGCGGCAACTGCATTTTCCCCGGGCTCCACGTGGCCGCCAATTCCCACCACCTTGCCCGTGCCCAAACCGGTCTTTTTCAACCCCAGCAGCACCTGGTCGACGTCGTTGACGGTGCGGATCAGGAAACAAAGGGTCACCAATGAGCTCATGGTCCCAGCATAGAGGCATCGCCGAGACCTGGTGGAAACCACCCGTGGTTTTAGCCCAGTGCCCGGGGGTGGGCTGCTGCGTAAACTTCACGCAGGGTCTCAGCTGTGACCAGGGTATAGACCTGGGTGGTGGTGACCGAGGCGTGGCCCAAAAGCTCTTGCACGACCCGCACATCGGCTCCGCCTTCAAGTAAATGCGTGGCAAAGGAATGCCGCAAAGTATGCGGAGACACTTCCACTTCCACGTAAGCCTTCTCCGCGACAGTTTTGAGGATCGTCCAAACGCTCTGGCGGCTGATCCGTCCTCCCCGGGCGTTGAGGAACAGTGCCGGGGTGCCCTTTCCCTTGGTCACCAGCGTGGGCCTGCCCCGGACTAAATAAGCATCCAGGGCACGCAGGGCGTAAGAGCCAATGGGCACAATGCGCTCCTTGGAACCCTTGCCAAAGAGCCGGACCAGGGACGGACCCTCGGCACCCGTGCCAGCCATGACCAAATCATCAACGTCAAGGCCCACGGCCTCGCTGATACGGGCGCCCGTGGAGTACAAAAATTCCAACATGGCTGCATCGCGCAAACCAGTGGGAGTATCCACACGGGCAGTTTCGAGAATGCGCGTGACCTGGTGGACGCTAATGGCCTTGGGAAGGCGTCGACCGGCCTGGGGCGGATGCACATCCGACGCCGGATCAAAATCGCTGATCCCTTCAAGGGCCCAAAACTTATGCAGGCCGCGCACGGAAACCACGGTTCGGGCCGCGGAGCGCAAACTCAAGGCCGAACCGCCGTCGGCACCGTCGGACAGTGCCTGGGCAAACTGGCTGACATGGTGCCGGGTGATGTCCGCGGTTTCGGCAATACCGGCAGCCTCCAAAAACTGCTGGTAGCGACGCAGGTCCCGTCGATAGGCGGCCAGGGTATTGGGCGCCAGGCCCCGCTCCACCGCAACATGGAGCAAATAACTTTCCATGGCGCGCGCCAAGGCAGTTGCAGCATTTGGCTCGGTCCCTTGAACCGTCACCGGGTACGGTGGGCCGGGTGTTCAGGCCACGGACTGTCGCCAGGGCGAAGGTGGGCAAATCCGGTCTTGGCAGCTTCCGCCGCGGCCAAGATGCCCACCACGGCCGAGGGATTATGAATCCGGCCAGTGAGCACCGCAGCAGCAGCGTCCGCCAAGTCAACCCAGGCCAACTCAATTTCAGCCTCTTCCTCCGTCCGCACGTGCCGCTGATGCGGCGGAACCGCAGAGATGCCACGGGCCAAATAAATCCGGATGGCTTCACTGGAGGAGCCCGGAGAAGTGAAGAAGTCAGCCAACACCTGCCATTGGGCAGCTATCAGGTCAGCCTCTTCGGCCAGCTCCCGGGCGGCTCCCACCAGGAAATCCTCGCCCACAACGTCCAGCAAGCCGGCGGGAACTTCCCACAGGTTCATGTGCACGGGGTGACGGTATTGGCGCAGCAACAACACTTGGTGGGCGTCATTGAGCACCACAACTGCCACGGCGCCGGGGTGGTCAATGTAGTCCCGGGTCAGTGCCTTGCTGCCAGGTTCCAGCGAAAACGTGTCGGAAACAACGTTCCAAATGCGGCCCTGGTACACCGTGGACTGCGAATGCAGCGTGCGTTGGCTGTCTGCATCTGCAATGTTCGACGGCGTGTGGTTGGCAGCTGCCTGCACTGCAGCAGGCTCCGGTGTGCCAGGGCCCGGCATTAAACCCCCAACAGTCGGGTGGAGCCTTGACGTTCCAGCGCTGCAGCGACCAGTCCGGCAAAGAGGGGGTGGGGCCTGGTGGGGCGCGAACTCAATTCCGGGTGCGCCTGGGTTGCGACATAGTACGGGTGAACTTCCCGGGGCAGTTCCACAAACTCGACGAGCTTGCCGTCAGGTGAGGTGCCCGAAAAAACAAGTCCCTGTTCAGCAATTTGCTCGCGGTACAAGTTGTTCACTTCGTAGCGGTGGCGGTGCCGTTCGGAAACCTCCGTGGTGCCGTACGTCTGCGCAATGACGGAGCCTTCTGTAAGCACTGCCGGGTAGAGACCCAGGCGCATGGTGCCGCCGAGGTCGCCGAGGCCAGCCACAATGTCCTGCTGCTCCTCCATGGTGGCAATGACCGGGTACGTGGGGTTGTCGTCGAACTCCGAGGAAGATGCCCCCTCCAAACCAACCACGTTGCGGGCGTACTCAATGACCATTGACTGCAAACCAAGGCACAGGCCCAGGGTGGGGATCAGGTTTTCGCGGGCGAACTTCAATGCCCCCAGCTTGCCCTCAAGACCGCGGATGCCAAAGCCTCCGGGAACACACACGGCGTCCACGTCGGCCAAGGCTGCACGGGCTCCAGCCTCGGTGGCGCAGTCATCGGAGGGCACCCAGCGGATGTTGACCTTGGTGGCGTTGGCGAAACCGCCGGCACGCAATGCCTCCGTGACTGAAAGGTAGGCATCCGGCAAGTCAATGTACTTGCCCACCAGGGCAATTTCAATGTGATGCGCAGGATTGTGCACGGCTTCCAGCAGTACGTCCCACTTGGTCCAGTCCACGTCCTTGAAGGCCAGGTCCAGAGCCCGAACAATGTAGGAGTCCAAACCCTGGGCATGCAGGGTCTTGGGGATGTCGTAAATGCTGGAGGCGTCGGGGCAGCCAATGACTGCTTCCACATCGACGTCGCAGGCACGGCCAATTTTGGCATGCATGGCTTCCGGCAACACCCGGTCGGAGCGCAGGATGAGCGCATCGGGCTGAATGCCCAAGGACCGCAGCGCAGCTACTGAGTGCTGCGTGGGCTTGGTTTTGAGTTCCTGCGACGGGCCAATATAGGGCACCAGGGAGACATGCGCGAAGAAGACATTGTTGCGGCCCACGTCCTGGCGCACTTGACGTGCTGACTCCAGAAACGGCTGGGACTCAATGTCCCCGACGGTGCCGCCAATTTCAGTGATGATGACGTCGGGGGCGTTGCTGCCTTCAGCCGGCAGGCGCATGCGGCGTTTAATTTCATCGGTGATGTGCGGAATGACCTGTACGGTGTCACCCAGGTATTCGCCGCGGCGTTCCTTGGCAATGACGGTGGAGTACACCTGACCCGTTGTAACGTTGGCTGAACCTTCAAGATTTTCATCCAGGAAGCGCTCGTAATGGCCAATGTCCAGGTCGGTTTCCGCGCCGTCGTCTGTAACAAAGACTTCACCGTGTTGGAAGGGATTCATTGTGCCAGGATCCACGTTGAGGTAGGGATCGAGCTTTTGCATTGTCACCGAGAGTCCGCGTGCACGGAGCAGGTGGCCGAGGCTGGAAGCCGTCAGTCCCTTGCCGAGCGAGGACGCGACTCCGCCGGTGACGAAGATGTGTTTGGTCGTCTTGGACTGACCACTGAACCGGGAATTTGATCGTTGCACCACGGGATTCGAGCCTATCATCTAATGAACCACTATTGCTGCTCTGACTGTGCTTGTTTTGGCCTTGCACCCACCATGGGTCACCGCGGTGGGCGTGCCGCCTGGGCCAATAATTCCTTGGCATGAGCCTGTGCCGTGGCGGAATCTTCCTGTCCGGCCAGCATTCGGGCCAGCTCCACCACCCGTTCCTCGTAGTTGAGGACCTTCACGTTGCTGGTGGTGGTGCCCGTTGAGTTTTTACTCACAGAACTCTTGGTCACTAGGATATGTTGGTCGGCAAAGGCAGCAACCTGGGGCAGGTGGGTGACCACCAGTACCTGGACATGTTCAGCCAACATGGCCAGCCGGCGGCCAATTTCCACCGCCGCCTTGCCGCCCACTCCGGAGTCCACCTCGTCAAAGACAAAGGTGGGCACTGGATCCACGGCCGCCAGCACCACTTCAATGGCCAGCATGACACGTGAAAGCTCACCTCCTGAGGCGCCTTTTCCCAGGGCACGGGGCGCGGCACCGGCATGGGGTGCCAGCAGGAAGGCAATGTCATCCTCGCCAGCTGGCCCACGTTCGGCAGGGGAAATCTCAATGACCAGCTTGGCATCGGGCATGGCCAGCGCCTTGAGCTCGGCACTGACTGCCTTGGCTAATTTGCCGGCAGCCGTGGAGCGCGCTGCCGTCAGCGCCCTGGCCAGGCTGTCCAGCTCAGCCAGTGCCGCCAGCTCCCCCGCCTCCAGGCTCTCGATCCGGCCGGAATCATCGCTGAGTTCAGTCAAGCGAATCCGGGCGGCGTCGGCCCATTCAATGACACCATCAATGCTGGGGGCGTACTTGCGCACTAATACGGCAAGCTCTCCACGGCGATCCTCAACCTCGGCCAGCCGGCCGGGACCCTCAGAGTCCAAAGACGTGGCATAACTGGCCAGGTCCCGGGCAATATCTGCCATGAGGAATCCCACCTCGGCGAGCCGCTTGGACGTTTGTGCCAGCTCAACGTCCGCTTCCGCCACAACTTCCAGCAGACGCCGGGCATTATCAACCAAGGAAGCTGCATCCACACCATCGCCATAGTCGGTGGCGCTCAAGGCCTCCTGCGCTCCCTGCGCGGCCTTGCGTAATTCCTCCACATTGCCTAGCTTGACGGCCTCAGCTTTCAACAGCTCGTCTTCGCCCGGCAAAGGGAGCACGGCATCGATTTCCGCCAGTGCCGTGGTCAGGGAATCAGCTTCACGCAGCCGTTCCCTACTGGCGGAACGCAGTTCCTGCAACTGCGTCCGAATGCCACGCCAGCGTTCAAAGACAGTGCCGTAATTGCGCACGGTGGCAGTGAAACCCCGTTGCGCCTCAGCAGCATATTTATCCAACGCCCCGCGTTGCGCGGAGGGGTTTTTGAGCCGGATTTGATCCGACTGTCCATGCACTGCCACCAGTGATTCCCCCAGCTCGCTCAGCACCCCCACCGGTGCACTGCGGCCACCCACATGCGCCTTGCTGCGGCCGTCGGCATTGACAGTGCGGGCCAAAATCAAGTGCGCTTCACCATTGAGCTCATCAATGCCCGCCCCAGCTTCCAATGCGCGCGTCACCGCCAGGTGTTCGGCAGGAAGGGCCAGGGTGGCTTCGGCGGAAGCTGTTTTAGCTCCATTGCGGACAGCACCGGCGTCGGCCCGGTTTCCCAATAAAAGTCCGACGGCGGTCACCACCATGGTCTTTCCGGCGCCTGTCTCACCACTGACCACGCTCAGCCCCGGCCCCAGGGGCAGGGTTGATTCGGAAATGACGCCCAGGTCGCGAATGCGAATTTCTTCAATCATTTTCGCTCCTGCCCGGAAAACGACGTGGTGCCGGAGTATTCGCTGTGCTGCGGGGGAACCGTCAGGTCCGGTACTTCAGGGACGGGTCCGGTGGGATGCCCCTCAACGCAGGTACGTAATTTTGGCGTTTTAATGATGGGCAATTCAGTGGTGGAGGGCTCGGCGACGTCAGGGGATGGTCCCCGCCAGCCTTGAACGGGGAGCTCGAACTTGCGTACTAAACGTTCGGAGAAGGGCGACTGCTGGGTTCTGGCCAGCTTCACGGGTTTCGTTGACCGGGTGACCTCAATCCGCGCGCCCGGCAACAAGTCCACCGTACGCCTGCCATCACACCAAATAACGCCATAGGCGCCATTGCGGCTCAGGACCTCCACCGCCATTTTGGACGAGGGGGAAACCACCAGCGGCTTGGCAAAGAGGGCGTGGGCGCTGATGGGCACCATGAGCAGGGCTTCCACCCCCGGCCACACCACGGGTCCGCCTGCCGAAAAGGCATAGGCGGTGGATCCTGTGGGGGTTGCCATGACCACACCGTCGCAACCGAAGGAGGTCAGCGGGCGTCCATCCACCTCGGTGACCACTTCAATCATGCGTTCACGGTTGCCTTTTTCAATGGCCACCTCATTGAGTGCCCAGGTGTGGGCCACCACCTTGCCTGCCACCTTGACCAACACATCCAAACACATGCGTTCTTCCACCGTGTATTTGCGTTGCACAACAGCGGCCACCGTCGCAATGAGCTCCTCCCGCTCGCTCTCAGCCAGAAAACCCACATGGCCCAGGTTCACGCCCAGCAGCGGCACATCAAAGTCCCGCACAATTTCGGCAGCCCGCAAGATGGTGCCATCGCCGCCCAACACCATGACCAGTTCAATCTCGGCCAGTGAAACATCCCGGTCCAGGATTTCCATCTTCAGGCTGGAGACACCCAGGTACCCTGTCATGTCAGCCAGTTCATCGGCATACATAACAGGCACCATGTTGTTGGCGTGAAGTTCAACGCACGCCTCGAGCGCCGCCAACATCGACTCTTCACGGCCGGTGTGGGCCAAAATCAAGATGCGGCGTGTCATGTAAGTGTTACCTCTTCAATTCCTAGCCGGTTATTTGCTGCAGGACCTGCAGGCTGACGTGCTGAGGCGCTGCGGACGTGGAAGTTCTAATTACTCACGGCCACAGCTGCGTCAAAAGCTCCTCCACGACGCCAGTCCCTTCCTTGATCTTATGCGCATGCCCCGACACCGCACGTTCAGTGAGAAGAAAATACTCCACATTTCCATCTTGGCCAGGCAGGGCACTGGTGCCGATGCCGCACAAAAGCAGTCCGTTGGCCACGGCAGCCTCGGCTACCTGGGTGACGGCCCGGCGTCGTTCATTTTCGCTGGCCACCACCCCCGTGCGGGCCAGCCGCTTCCGGCCCACCTCAAATTGCGGCTTGATCATGAGCAGCAGCTGGCCACCTTCGCGGGTGGCTCGTGCCAGCGGGTCCATGACGAGCGTCAGGGAGATGAAGGAGAGGTCACAGACAGTGAGATCCGCTACGCCGCCAATGTCGGCAGGGTTTAAGTAGCGAATGTTCAGCCCCTCGTAAACATCAACCCGGGGATCGTTGCGCAGGGACTCCACTAATTGTCCGTGACCCACGTCGACGGCGGCTACCTGGCTGGCGCCCCGGCGCAGCAGCACGTCGGTAAAGCCGCCCGTTGATGCGCCGGCATCAAAGCACCGTTTGCTCGCGGGATCAACCTGCGGGAAATGCTCCAAAGCGCCCGCCAATTTGTGGCCGGCACGCGAGACGTACTCTTCCTCGTGTCCGGGCAGCAGTTCCAGCAAGGTGCCTGCATCGACGGTATAGGCAGGTTTGCTGGAGGTGGTCCCGGCAACGAGCACCCGGCCCGCCTTGATGAGGGTGGCTGCCACGGTGCGGGATCGAGCCAAACCTCGGTTCACCAGTTCGGCGTCAAGACGAGTCATGGCTGATCCCGGCGGGCGCTGGTTTCCGTTACGGCAGCTGCGGGTTCGGCGTCCAGCTCCAGTGTCAGTTCATTCAGCAACTGCACATAGTGCGGATTGTGCTCGCCCACTGGCAGCTTTTGCACGTTTGCTGCGCGTTGCAACAATGCAGCCACACCAGAATCCTGAGTGGTGGGCGTTTCGGATGGGTTCTCAGCCACTAAATTCATGACAGAACTTCATGCCAGGTGATGGCAGGGTTTGTTGCCTTGGCTGCTGCGGGAACAGCCGCCCACCATGCGGCACAGGCGGCACGCCAACTGTCGGCATTATCACGATGCCCTGTGATGTGCAGACCCAGCTCCCCCGCATCATCTGTCACCACCTGTGCGGCAGCATCGTGACAGGTGGCCCGGCCGCCGTCGAACGCCACCGAGGGGTAGGGCTGATACAGCTCCGCCAGGGTCGCAATGATGAAATGGGGGCGTTGGGCCGTGCAGGCTTGCAGCGCCGACAGCCCGGAATCCACACCTGTAAGGACCAGTGCTGTGGCCATATTTGCGTTATTTCCACCCAAAATGTCGGTATCGAGGCGATCACCCACCACCAAGGGGCTCGTTGCACCAAGCCGGCTGGCTGCGGTCAGAAAAAGGGGGGCTTCCGGCTTGCCGGCGACCAAGGGAGCCTGCCCCACAGCTGTTTGCACTGCCGCAACCAAGGTCCCGTTCCCCGGCGCAATGCCCCGGTCGCGCGGAATGGTCTTGTCCGTGTTGGTCGCGATCCACAGCGCCCCGGCGTTAATCGCGTAGGTGGCCTCCGCCAAGTCCTTCCAACCAAGGTCCGGATCAAAACCTTGAATAACGACGTCGGGCGCGTCCGTGGCACTGTCCACCACCGTCATTCCCTGAGCCTGCACTTCTTGGACCAGGGCCGCACTGCCAGTGACCAATACTTTGGTGCCCGGGGGAAATTTTTGTGCCAAGAGGGCAGCGCCTGCCTGGGCGGAACTGACGACTTGATCATCTGCAGCGGGCGCGCCAAGATCACGTAAATGTGCTGCCACTTCCGCTGGCGTACGTGAGGCGTTATTCGTCACGTACGCCAGCTTCACCTGGTGCCCGGCCAGCCCTGTCAACGCGTCGACAGCGCCGGGGATGGCGTTTGGTCCGGCGTACACCACGCCGTCCAAATCAGCCAGTACCGCATCGAACGCTTCGAGCAGAATTTCAGTGGTCGCTGTCATTGTGCTGGTCGTTTACGTTATGGGCATCGGCTTCATCGACTTCTTCGGCGCTGTCCTCATCCGATTCTGCGTCATCCGACTCAAAGTAGGACGAATCGGCGTCGTCGGCATTGCCGTTGGCATCCTGCTCAACTTCAGCGTCGCCCGAGGTAAGCTCGGCAGCTGCCAAGGTTCCGGCGTCGTTCTTGACGGGCGGGACAGGTGCGTCCATCACATCGGCAACGCGAACCCGGGGGCTCTCGAGAGGAATGTCGTCGTCGTCGCCGAGATCAACGATGATTTGGTCCGTGCTGTCATCGATGCCCAGCGCCTCCTCTGCCACGATTGCTTGGCGCTCCCACACTTTGGCCTCATCCTTGCGATCGGCTGCGCGCAACACCATGCCGTAGGCGCGGAAGAGGCGGGGGCTGTACGAGAAGGCACGGTTAAGATCCAACTGCGGAATTTCAAGAGCGGACAGAGCGGCGTCCAGTTCACCCAAGTCACCACGGGCTCCTGATTCAACAATGGCAAGCTCTACCTTGCCGGCGGCATCCAGAGTCTCTGCCTCCTCGGACTTAATGAGCTCGAGGGCACGATCCGGGCGTCCCAGACCACGCTCACAATCAGCCATGAGAGGCAGGTGCATATTGGAGCCGCTGATGCGGCGGTAAGTGCGGAGTTCACGAAGCGCCTCGCCGTACTTTCCTGCTGCGTAGGCGGTCATGGCAACTGCTTCACGCACACAGGCCAAACGACCGCCACGACGGCTGGCTGCCAACGCGTGCTCGAAAGCCAACTCCGGGACAAAGTCAATCAAACGTCCCGCCATGACCAAATGCTTGGAAACCCATTCATTGTTGCGGGCATCCAGAATTCGCAGCTGAGCACGAGTTACTTTGTCCAGCTCTTCCCCCGTGACGTCGGGATCGATCTGTGGTGAACGGTCGCGGTCCGGACGGTTGGAGCTACGCAAGTCCCCTGCATTACGTTCCGGGGCCACGCGGGGGCCGCGGTCTTCGCGGTCCGCACTACGGGACGGACGGCTGTCCCGGTCGGGTCGGTCACCATGGGGCCGGTCATTGCGAGGACGTTCTCCACCGCGGGTGTCGCGGGCAGGACGGTCATTGCTACGAGCCGGACGATTGTCACGGTCACCGTAAGAAGGACGATCGTTGCCAC
>JBBSSM010000013.1:0-62981 GCA_038242155.1 Actinomycetales bacterium
ACGTCGACAAAGGACTGGGAAGTGTTGACCCATCATGTGGTCCGGCATGCATTGCCGGCGCAACTACCGCCGCTGCAGAAGCGGAGCCCGCTCTGGACTGGAGATCGGATTTTGTTGGCGGGGGACCATCGCCAGACAGCCTCCATTCAAGGCGCCCTCCTCTCCGGAGACCGCAGTGCCCGTGAGGTCGTGGGCCTATTGAACAAGTGAGTGCGCTCCTGGAACACGGACGTCATTATCTGCGGAAAATATTGGACCTGCCCGCCGGGGAGTGGACAGCCAAGTGGGATACTTTGTACTGGATTTTTATCGTCGGTCATCAGCGCATTTTCCGCACAAATTTACGCGCCCACATGACAGTGGCTTTTCTGGAGAACATGGAACCCAACATGAGAAACGGGCACCGGCGTCGTGCTGCGCAGCTTCTGAACCTCAGCCGCAGACTTCACGTCTTATCCGGACATCGACCACGGAATGGAACTTCGATGCGCCTGCACCGTAACACGCACACCGGCAGCATTAGGGGTGTTTGGTGGTTGGTTCGCGTGCCGCAAAGACGCTAGCCTTAGGAGAGCCAAAAGTGGAACGAGGGCTACATGCAAGCACACGGCAACGGCGCACCTTTAGTGGTTGACCGCGTGAGGGTCTCAGTGGTGATCCCGGTCAAAAATGACAGTGCCGAGCTGGCGCGATGCCTGACAGCCCTGGCTTCCCAATCCCGGCTCCCTGATGAACTCATTGTGGTTGACAATGCCTCAACTGATGACTCTGCCCAGACGGCGAAGGCTGCCGGTGCAACGGTCATCAGCTGCGTGGAGCCGGGCATTCCGGCGGCAAGTTCCCGCGGCTATGACGCAGCGACGGGAGATTTGATACTGCGCCTGGATGCCGATTGCGTCCCATCACCGTCGTGGATTGACGACGTCGTTTCCTCCTTTGCGGCGCGGCCCGACGTGTCGGCATTTAGCGGCTACGCCCGGTTTATTGATGGCCCCACATTCCTGCGCACACCCTTGGCCGTCTTGTATTTGTTGGCCTACGTGGCGACCACGGCCCCGGCGCTGGGGCACCGGCCGCTTTTTGGCTCCAACCTGGCCATGCGTAAAGAGGTGTGGAACGCAGTTGGGTCAGTAATTCACCGAAATGACCCCGAATTACACGATGACATGGATTTGTCCTTCCACATTGGCGAGCGTCACCGGATCCGCTACTTCAAAAGTGCTGCCATGGGCATGTCAATGCGCCCCTTTTACAGCGCCACGTCGTTCCGGCGTCGAACGCGGAGGGGCTTGCGTACGGTGGCAATTCACTGGCCGCATGACTTTCCGCCCCGCCGCTGGAGCAGAAGGATCAGCTACGCCCTGGACGCGCGCCGCACTGCCACGGCGTCTTCATTGATAGAGGCTGAACGTTGAATAACTTTGATTCACTTACAGGTGGCATGCCAGTGAAAACCGCGCCTCAGCGGCATCTCATGGGACATATCGATGGGCCGGCGCTGCATGTGATGAGTTGGAACATTCGCCGAAAAATGCCCGCCTGCACCCTCCGCGCTGCTGATCAATGGCAAATTCGTGCGCCACGTCTGCAAGCGCTGTTGAGAGCCGAGCGGCCGTCGCTTCTGGGGGTGCAGGAAGCGATGGATGAACAAAGCAGCTTTGTGGCCGAAGCCTTGGGGGAGCAGTACAGTTTCGTGGGACATGGCCGCAATGCTGACGGTGGTGGAGAGCGCAGCCCCATTTTTTATGATGCCGCCCGGTTGAAACTGCTCAGCTGGGAACAGCTTGCGCTCTCCAATGAACCACATCGCCCGGGGTCACGGTCATGGGGAAACATGATTCCCCGCATCCTCGTGGCGGCAACGTTCCAAGATCGCGTGACCTCGGGGCAGTTTTTAGCCATCAATACGCACTTTGATCATGTCTCACGTAATTCCCGTTTGCTGTCAGCCCGCGCCATCCAGCAACTGGTTGCCCAAAAATCGCTGCCTTCGGTAGTGACAGGGGACTTCAATGCCGGGGCAACAAGTGCCCCCATACGTGAACTGCTCACTGCGGGCAAACTGAAGGATTCCTGGGCCGTGGCGCGTACACGCGAGACCAGGGAATGGGGCACCTTCCCCAACTACCAGGCACCACGTTTGGGACGCAAGCGTATTGATTGGGTCATGGTCACCCCCAACGTCGAAGTGCTCCGGGCAGCCATTAATCCCGAGCGTTATATAGGTGGCTGGGCCTCAGATCACCTGCCCGTGCAGACGGTGCTGAAATTTCCCGGCGGCATTGAGCGTCCATGATTGAAAACTTTTTACGTCCGCCGCAGGGTTTTAGTGATTGGGCAGCTGAGTCGCTGCGCCTGGCTGCCTTGCTCAGTGTGCTTCTTGCCGCCGTTTTTTTGCAGTGGACGGATGCTGCAATCCTTGCCCTGGCGCTCCCGGGCGTGGTGGCGCCACGTTTTCTCGGTCTGCGTTTGTGGGCGGATGTTTTATTTTCCTGCACAGTGCTCGCCGCCGCCGCCAGCAATGTTTTTGAGCTGTATACCCGTATTTCCTGGTGGGACGTAGTGGTGCACTTTGCCTGCACGGGCATCGTCGCCGCCGGCTGTTACGTCCTCTTGGCGGCGTTGAAAATAGTCCCTGACCCGCGGTCCTGCGAGTTCACCCCCAGGATTGGGCTGGTGCTGACCACCGTCATTGGTTTAGCTCTTTGTGCCCTGTGGGAAATTGCCGAGTGGCTGGGTTACCTTTACATCAGCGATGAAATTTACATTGCCTACGTGGACACCATTGTGGACATGATATTTGGCGGTCTGGGTTCCCTGGCCGTGGGATTCGCTGTCGCATATTTGCCCCTTTACCGTACGACGGCGGCACATCCTTCGCTGGCACATTCGCCTGGGTAGGTGCGCCTGTGGGCAAAAGAGGCACTCAGGATATCTCAGGAACGTTTTTGTTTCACCGCCGCTACCACTAAGGAGAGCCTCATGTCTGTAGGTTTGCTCGCGATCGTCGATGACATTTTGGCCGCTGCCCTGAAAGCCTCGGCCAAGTCTGCCGGCGTGGTCATCGATGATGCGGCAGTCACTCCGCAATATGTGCAGGGCCTCACACCAGCGCGTGAACTGCCGGTGGTGGCGAAAATTGCCCGTGGCAGCCTCATCAATAAGTTTTGTTTCATCATTCCGGTGGCGCTGCTTTTAACGGCTTTTGCTCCCTGGGTGCTGCCATTTTTATTGATCATAGGCGGCACCTACCTTTGTTATGAAGGCGCCGAAAAGGTCAGCGAGTGGTTTGGGCACCACCACGCCAAGAAGGAAGAGGGCGCCAGGGATGAAAAAGCCCTGATAGCCGGGGCTGTCCGCACTGACTTGATCCTCTCCACTGAAATTATGCTCATTTCCCTGTCCAACCTTGACCCGAACATGGGGTTTTGGATGCGTCTGGTCACGCTGGTGATCATTGCCCTGGTCATGACCTTGCTTGTTTACGGTGCTGTGGCTCTGCTGGTTAAAATTGATGACCTCGGCATTAAAATGGCCGGGAGTGAAAACTCCAGCACCAGCCGTCTGGGCACCGGCATTGTCCACTCCATGCCAACCGTTTTCCGCATCATCAGCATCATTGGAACTGTCGCGATGCTCTGGGTGGGCGGGCATCTGGCCATCTTGAACCTGGGCGAAGTGGGGTGGCACCCGCCGGTGGATCTGCTGCACGGGGTGGAACATGCGCTGGAACCGTTGGGTTCCGTCGTGACGTGGCTGGGTGGTACAGCCGCCTCAGCCATTGCAGGACTCATCATTGGTTTGATTGCTGTTGGGGCCATGATGCTCATCAAGCGGCTGGCCCCCAAGCGCACTCCGGCAGCACACTAGTTTGCTGACCAGACGGCTGAGCTCTGCGCCTTGATTTTGCGGATGGAGGAAGAGACTCCGCCGCCTGCAAATTCCGCGGTAACCTAGGCTGACGGAAGTCATGCACGGGGACGGGCACAAGACAACAGCGGCCCTAAATGATCATTGGGCAGTAAAAATTGGAGGTGGAATGCGGTCCGGACGCATTTTTAAGATGTTGACTGCGGCCGCAGCGGCAGCGCTTGTCTTGGTGGCATGCACTCCCGCGGAACCTAATCCGGACATTCCTGCTCCCAGTGCCACCATTGTGGACGGCGGCAGCGTCACTGTCCTGGAAAGCGCGCCCTTCACCTCCTTTAACGCCATGAGTGTCACTGGAAATACCGTGACAAACACGAGAGTCGCCTCCGCAACCCACTCGGGTTTCTTCACCGTTGACGAAAAGTTAAACATTGTTAAAAATGAAAAATTCGGCAGGGTGGAGAAGGTCAGAGACAGCCCGCTCACAGTGAAATACACCATCAATGATGGTGTCCAGTGGTCCGACGGCGCCCCCGTCACCGCTGATGACCTGTTCCTGCAATGGGCTGCCCTGTCCGGATATTTCAATGACGCCACGTTGGACAGCAACTTTGCCGTGGCACAGGGCAATGCGTATTTTCATGTGGCAGGAGATCACGCGATGCTCGCTGGCAGCGGGCTTCCCGAGATCGGCGATGATGGATCATCCATGACGTTGACGTACTCCACTCCCATTTCAGATTGGGAGGGAGCATTTGGTGCCATGGTGGTTGTGCCGGCCCACATTGTTGCCGGGCGCACCGGGTTCGTGGACGCCCCGGCACTGACGGCACTGATGCGCAAACAGGCCAAGGGGGATCCCAGTGACCCGAAGCCGGGCAACGCGGAATTGCGCAAGGTGGCGGATTTTTGGAACACGGGTTTTGATACTAAAAGCATGCCCGATCCCTCACTTGCCCTGTCCAACGGCCCCTACCTGGTCCAGGGAATCACCCCTGACCAGGAGCTGGTCCTGACCCCCAACGCAGATTACCTGTGGGGTCCAAAGCCTCGGCTCGACAGCTTGAGCGTGAAGTATGAAACCGATCCTGATCGGGCAGTGGATGCCCTCAGATCCGGTGCCGCTGACGTCATTTCCCCTCCCGTGACAGCGGACCGTCTGGCCGCGCTGGGCTCGGCCGACGGCGTGGCGCTCCACCAGGGACCGGGGCTGGGGTTTGACCAACTCGTGCTTAATTTCAAGGGCGTCCTGTCTGAACCCAAATTGCGTACCGCCTTCCTGATGACGGTGCCGCGGGCAAAAATCGTGGAGCAGGTGGCCAAACCCCTTGACCCCGGGGCACAAATGCGCAATTCCTTCCTGTTCCATCCCGCGCAGGACGGCTATGCAGAGTCTGCTGCCAACAATGGAATCGAGCAGTTCACTGCAGACCACTCTGGTGGCGGCATTGAGCAGGAGGAGAACATTTCCCGGGCCAAGGAAGTCCTTGGCGGCGCCCAACCCACGGTGCGTGTCCTTTACAACAGGGACGATCCGGAACGCGCAGCGGAATTTGCGCTCGTGGCGGATGCGGCACAAGAGGCAGGATTCACTGTCACGGACGCGGGCAAGGGCGTCAACGACTGGATGAGTGCCTTGCAAGCCGGTGCGTTTGACGTCGCCTTGTACGGCTGGACAGCCAACCCCACCGGATCCATGCAGGTGCCGCACCTCTTCCGCACGGGCGCGGTCTCAAACCTCAACAATTTCTCCAGCCCGGTGGCGGATCAGCTGATTGCGGAACTTGGCGGCACCACGGATGGGAAGAAGCAGGCTGAAATAAAGCGGGAAATCGATCAGTTGCTCATGGAGGCCGGTTACGGTTTACCGCTGTTTCAACGCACGGCGTTGAGCGCCAGCGGCCGGAACATTACGGGAGTAGCATACTCACCGCTGGACACGGGACCGTGGCACAGCGTGGCAAACTGGGCAGCCGTCAAGTAAATCCTTCGGCAGGTGAATCCTTCAGCCGGTCCCACGAACAAACCTGCCGGCGAACGGCAGGGGAGCGCTCCCCATCGCGGTCCGCGTGGGCGTGCCGTAACGTCAATCAAGATGGCAGGCACAGGGCAGGGCCACGCAAAGTGAAAAGGGTTGTCCCGTGAGTGATGGAATGCTTGGAGCCGACCCAATCCAGCTGCGTGAGCTGGCCAGATCCATGTCCACCTCACGGGAACAGCTGGATTCTGCCGCACGGGACCTTCATTCAGCCTTGAGCCGGGCCCGCTGGCATGGCCCCGACAGCGACAGGTTCCGCCAACGCTGGGCCACCAACCTCAGACCCACGTTGCGTTCGGCCGGTGCAGGGCTGGCCGACGCGGCATCCCTGCTGGCTGCCCAGGCCAATGAACAGGAGACGGCGAGCGCGGCTGACGGCGGCACCACCACCGGTTCTCCCAGCTCACCAACCGACCCCGGCGCTTCCGGTGATGAAAGAAACTGGTCGGATGCTTTTACCGACCCGAACTACCAGCATGCCCCGGGCGGCATTGAGTTTGTTTTAGAGAAGTTCTTTGGCGGGGACGGGGCCAGCGCGTCGGGGACGGTCAACGCCTTGAAGTTTGTGGCTGACAAGTTTGGCTGGAACCTGAGCCTGGCTGACTTGGAGACGTACATGCCAAAGCTGAACACTGCCGTAAAGATTGGTGGCCGGGTGCTTGGTGGCATCGGCGCAGTTTTTGGTGCCCTCGATATTTGGTCAGGAATTGAAAACAAGGACCCCTTCCGCATTGCCGACGGCGGCATCGCGGCGGCACTGTCCGTCGCCGCCATTGCTGCAACGGCCACGGGGGTGGGCGCACCGGTGGGAATCGCCATTGGCGCAGTGTTGTTGTTATGGGCGGGTGCTTCGTTTATTTCCGGGGACGTGCCGCTGACCAAACGCATTTGGGATGGCGGTGCAGCCGTGGTGGGAGGGATCAGGGATGCTGCCTCAGCAGTGGGCGACGGCATTGGCTGGGTAGGCGGTAAGCTCGGTTTTGGTTAGGCATACCCGCGCCCTTTCATCACAGTCCCACCCCTGACCTACGAGGAATTCATGAACACCCCTGAACTGCCGTCCAGTGCCTACCGGATCACCAGCCACGAAATTCTGGCCCTGCTGTCTTTCAACTCCGGAGAGGAAATCGACCTCAGCCGCAAGGTTTTAGGTCTGTCTGAGCTGCCGGAGGACAGTGATCTGGTCCGCGCGGGCGTCAGCACGCTCAATATCCGTGGCTCGATCCTGCGGGAGGGTGAGGAAATCGCCCTCCAGGGTAATGCGGAAATCATCGCCCGCATTTTAGCCAGCGCAAGGTCCTGGTACCAGGTGGCATGTTTGGGTTCAGCCGCCGCGCTGCCCAGCTATGTCATTGAATCTCCAGGAGCCAAGGCCGCATTTTTCCTGCAGCCGTTGAGCGAGTACATTTGCCTGCCCTTGCTTGAGGACATTGACATCTCAAGCTTTGTGGAGCAAATAGTGGACGGTGCCGTGGCCGATCTGGGCGGTGCCGGCGTGGTCATTGCCCAACACTGGACTCCGGGGGCGGACCCGGTGGTGGCGAACATCAAGGTGGCTGAGGGGCAGCCGACCCTGCTGGCCGCACTGCCACTGGACAGCGACGGCCAGCTGAGTGTCCGGGAGTTGGGTGAGCTCACACCCGGAGCGGGTGTTGTCGCAGCATTCAGCGCAGCGCCGTGATTTTCCCGCAGGATGACAGCCGGGAGCAGTTTCAGCGACTTGCTCTTGGCTACGCGCGGCGCCGGGCGTACCTCGTGGCAGCGTTGCTGGGCGGATTATGCGTCGCGGGCGTCGGGGTGGCCTGGGCACTGACCGCACTCATTCTGGGGTTGGACTCAACTGCGGGTTTGGTTATGGCCACCGTGGGCGCCGGCCTGGCGTTCCTAGGCTGGATTGCCACGGCAGGCCTGCGCTTCTCACGCAATGCCCCCAAGCCGCTGGGTGATGCCAAGGACGCCAAGGACATGGAATCCAATGCACGCATTAACGTCATTGCCCTGTGGATCCTGCTGTTGTTAGTAGTCGCCGCCTGCCTTGCCCTGTTTTTTTTCGCCCCGCGCGGCCAGGAGGACGATGCCATGGTGCTGTTGCCTTCCTTCATTGCGTTTCCTGCAGTGTTGCTGGGCGGGATCACCTACATTCGCAGCATTGTCCTGCGTCGCGAGACCTTATTCGCGGCGTGGCTGGCCCGCCGTGAAAACCAATAATTCTCCCGCACCGGGAAATTTGAGTGATATTCCTCACCTCAATGTTGGTGTGTGGTCGTACGTAGACGGCGGAAAACCGGCCTGCATGCTCCCCGTTGCGGGCTTGCGTGCCGCGGATAGGTGCTAAAACACAGCCGGCATGGGATAAAGTGACTAGGCCGTATTTGGCACAACGTCTAGAATGGTGTTATCTGCCGATCATTCGCGGCCAAACATAAACGTGACTTTCTGCTTTGCCCTTTCCGGGCCTGCAGCCGGGCCCAACTGAAACGAGTTTTCACCTATGAGCGATCTTTCACTCAATACCGCCGAGCGCGCTGACCTGCGCAATGTCGCCATTGTGGCGCACGTTGACCACGGCAAGACCACCCTGGTCGATGCCATGCTGCAGCAGACGCACGCATTCGCCTCCCACGGTGACGTAGCTGAACGCGTCATGGACTCCGGTGACCTGGAGCGCGAAAAGGGCATCACCATTTTGGCTAAAAACACCACCGTTGCCTACAGCGGCCCCTCGGCCAATGGTTTGAACATGACCATTAACGTCATTGACACCCCCGGCCACGCCGACTTCGGTGGTGAGGTTGAGCGCGGCCTGTCCATGGTTGACGGTGTGGTTCTGCTGGTGGACGCCTCTGAGGGCCCACTGCCGCAGACCCGTTTTGTGCTGCGTAAGGCACTGGCTGCAAAGCTCCCCGTCATCCTGCTGGTGAACAAGACCGACCGCCCCGACGCGCGCATCGATGAAGTTGTTGCCGAGTCCATGGACCTGCTGTTGGGTCTGGCATCGGACATGGCTGACGAAGTTCCGGATCTGGACCTCGACGCCGTTTTGAACGTTCCGGTTGTTTACGCATCCGGCAAGCTGGGACGCGCGTCCACTGTGCAGCCTGCCAATGGTTCCGCCCCGGACAGTGAAGACCTTGAGCCGCTTTTCAAGACCATCATTGACCACATCCCGGCCCCGAAGTACAACCCCGAAGGTGTCCTCCAGGCGCACGTCACCAACCTGGATGCCTCCCCGTTCCTGGGCCGCTTGGCTTTGCTGCGTATCTTCAACGGCACCCTGCGCAAGGGCCAGACTGTTGCTTGGGCTCGGGCCGATGGCACCATGAAGTCAGTGAAGATCACTGAGCTGCTCGCCACCAAGGCGTTGACCCGTGTTCCCACCGAGTCCGCAGGCCCCGGCGAAATTGTTGCTGTTGCAGGTATTGAAGACATCACCATTGGTGAGACGCTGACCGACTTGGAAAACCCGCAGCCGCTGCCGCTGATCACGGTTGACCCGCCGGCCATCTCCATGACCATTGGTATTAACACCTCCCCGATCGCCGGCCGCGTCAAGGGCCACAAGGTCACAGCACGCCAAGTCAAGGATCGCCTTGACAAGGAGCTCGTTGGTAACGTCTCCTTGAACGTTCTCCCGACCGAGCGCCCCGACGCTTGGGAAGTTCAGGGCCGTGGCGAATTGGCTCTGTCGATTCTCGTTGAGCAGATGCGTCGTGAAGGCTTTGAGCTGACCGTGGGCAAGCCGCAGGTTGTTACCAAAACCATTGACGGCAAGACGCATGAGCCCATGGAGCACATGACGATCGACGTGCCCGAAGAATACTTGGGTGGCGTAACCCAGCTCCTGGCAGCACGCAAGGGCCGTATGGTCAACATGGCCAACCACGGTACCGGCTGGTGCCGGATGGAATTCATCGTTCCGGCCCGTGGCTTGATCGGCTTCCGCACGCGCTTCATGACCGATACCCGCGGTGCCGGTATTGCTGCGTCCCTGGCCGAGGGCTATGAGCCCTGGCATGGTCCGATCGAATACCGCAACAACGGTTCAATTGTGGCTGACCGCTCCGGCGTCGTCACCCCGTTTGCGATGATCAAGCTCCAGGAGCGCATGAACTTCTTTGTGCAGCCCACCTCCGAGGTTTACGAGGGCATGATTGTTGGCGAGAACTCACGCGCCGATGACATGGATGTGAACATCACGAAGGAAAAGCAGCTCACCAACATGCGTGCAGCTTCCTCGGACACCTTCGAGAACATGACCCCGCCGCGTAACCTGACCCTCGAAGAGTCACTTGAATTCGCCCGCGAAGATGAGTGCGTTGAGGTCACCCCGGAAGCCATCCGCATCCGCAAGGTCATCTTGAACGCCGGAGACCGTGCCAAGCAGTACCGTGCACGCGCCAAGGCATAACGGCGGGACTAGCTAGTTGGCAGCCATGGCTGCCGCAAGGGTCCGCATCCTTTTGAGTATTACAAAGGATGTGGGCCCTTTTGCATGCAACCGCAGCAGACTGCCAGGTCTCATCTCGGTAAAGATCTTCGCCAAATGTGACCTCGGCTACTTACCAGTAGTTAATAGCGGTTAGCCTTGTGGAGTATGAGTTACAACACGTGCGAATTCGATGGTGAGTTCAGCCACCCGGTACCACCGGGGTTCGACTCAAGTCAATCTCAAACAAGGAGACGGAATGCGTTTCGCAAACACTTACAAAGCACTTGGTGTGGCTGCTGTTGTGGCACTTTCACTGAGCGCCTGCGGCGGCGGCAATGACAGCGGCAACACTGGCGACACCGCCGGAGATGCCAGCAAGGTCATCACGGCAAACAACACCGAGCCGCAAAACGGCCTGTTGCCGGCCAACACCAATGAAGTTGGTGGCGGTAAGGTCATGGATCTGCTGTTCACGGGTCTGGTGAGCTATGACGCCAAGGGCGCCACGGTCAATGAGCTCGCCGAGTCCATTGAAACCACGGATTCAATGAACTACACCATTAAGATCAAGAGCGGCCAGACTTTCAGCGACGGCACCCCCGTCACCGCAAATAACTTTGTGGATGCCTGGAACTTTGGCGCTGCTGCCAAGAACGCACAGCTCAACAGCTACTTCTTTGAGTCCATCAAGGGCTTTGACAAGGTCTCCGCTGAAGGTTCCACCGAGGAAACCATGGAAGGGCTGAAGGTTGTTGACGACAACACCTTCACCGTGGAGCTGGCCCAAGCCGAATCCGACTTCCCGCTGCGCCTTGGTTACACGGCCTTCTACCCGCTGCCCGAGTCGGCCTATGCCGATCCCAAGGCCTTTGGTGAGAACCCCGTGGGCAACGGCCCCTACAAGCTGGCTGAGGGTGGCTGGAAGCACGACGTCTCCATTGAGCTCTTGCCCAACGAGAGCTATGACGGTCCGCGCAAGGCCAAGAACGGCGGCGTGACCTTCACCATTTTTGCCAGCGCCGATGCTGCCTACACCGAAGTCCAGGCAGATAACCTGGACATTTTGGATCAGGTGCCCCCGAGTGGTCTGCAGAACTTCAAGGGAGACTTTGAAGGCCGGTTCGTCAACCAGCCCTACGCAGGTAATGCCACCATGACCATTCCGTCCTACCTGCCCGAGTTTCAGGGCGAGGCCGGCATGATGCGTCGTCAGGCCATCTCCATGGCCATTGACCGCCAGCAAATCATTGACAAGATTTTCTACGGCAACAAGCAAATCGTCACGGAATTCACCTCGCCTGTTATTGACGGTTACGAGGCTGACCTCCCCGGCAGCGAAGTGCTGAAGTTTGACGCTGCAAAGGCCAAGGAGATGTGGGAAAAGGCTGACGCAATCAGCCCCTGGCCCGCTGACAAGGTCTTCACCATCTCCTCCAACATTGATGGTGCCGGCAACAAGGAATACATCACGGCCATGGCGAACCAAATTTCCACCAACCTGGGCATCAAGGCTGAGCTGAACCCGATCGCCACGTTCAAGGAAATGCGTGCCCTGGTTAACACCAAGGAATTGACAGGTGCCTCGCGCGCCGGCTGGCAGGCTGACTACCCGTCGCTGTACAACTTCCTCGGACCGCTGTACGGAACGGGTGCCGGCTCCAACGATGGTGACTACACCAGCGCGGAATTTGACGCCAAGTTGAAGGAAGGCCTCGCCGCCACCACGGTTGAAGACGGCGTTAAGAGCTTCAATGAAGCACAGGAAATCCTGCTCAAGGACTTGCCGGTTGTACCCCTGTGGTACCAGGCAGTCCAAGGTGTGTGGAGCAATAATGTCAATGCCGTTGAGTTCGGTTGGAACGGCGTTCCCATGTATTACGAAGTGACTGCCAAGTAATAAATAGCATCATCCACGCACGAACGTAGCGCGGGCTTAGAAAAAAGGGGGATCCGGCCTGATACCGGGTTCCCCTTTTTCGCCTGCATGCATTGTTCCTGCCACCGTCCCCAAAGATTGCATCTGGGCGGGAACCAGTACCTTACGTGCTACGGTTCCCGCACGGACAGCTAGTGAACAGGTAATTTCATGAATGAATTGCGCTTCCGACGCTTGAGCCTGGTGAACGCCACATGGTGATGTTTACGCTCCGCCGTTTCCTGCAGTTAATCCCCGTCTTTTTCGGGGCAACGCTGCTGGTGTACTTCCTTGTCTTTGCAACACCCGGAGACCCTATTGCAGCCCTCTCCGGCGGCAAGCCCATGGCGCCGGCTGTCGAGGCTGCCCTGCGGGCCCAGTACAACCTGGACCAACCTTTTTGGGTGCAGTACGGTTTGTACTTGAAAAATCTTGTGACCTTGAACCTGGGCCAGACCTTCTCCGGCCAGGAAGTGGCAACTGTCATTGCCCGCGCCTATCCCGTCACGGCCCGCCTTGCCATCATGGCTCTGGCCTTTGAGGCATTCTTTGGTGTGCTTTTCGGCGTCATTGCCGGCCTGCGCAAGGGCAAGTTGTTTGACAGCACCGTCCTGGTGGCATCCCTGGTTGTCATTGCCGTCCCTACCTTCGTCTTGGGCTTTGTCCTGCAGCTTGTAGTGGGTGTGCAGCTTGGCTGGGCCCGGCCCACAGTCAGCGGCTCCGCACCCTGGAATGAGCTGGTGCTGCCGGCGCTGGTATTGGGACTGGTGTCCCTGGCCTACGTCATTAGGCTGACCCGCGCCTCCATCAGCGAGAACATGAATGCCGACTATGTCCGCACCGCAACCGCCAAGGGCCTGAGCCGACGCCGTGTGGTGGTGGTTCATATTTTGCGCAACTCATTGATCCCTGTGATCACCTTCCTGGGAGCGGACCTGGGTGCCCTCATGGGTGGCGCCATTGTCACCGAGGGCATTTTCAATGTCCCCGGTGTTGGCAACCTGCTATACCAAGCCATCTTGAAGGGTGAGAGCGCCACCGTGGTGGCCGTGGTTGGCATTTTGGTCATTGTCTTTGTGGTCGCCAACTTGATTGTGGACCTTTTGTACGCCGTGCTCGATCCGAGGATTCGCTATGTCTGAGAACCTGACTCCTAATAATGAACCGGGGACGCAGGCTGTTGCGCCCCCGCGCCTTGGCAAGACTTCCACCCGCGTCATTGAACACTTTGTTGCGCCGCTGGAGGAAACCCCACTCGCCGCCGTTGACAAGGTCAATGAAAGCGGGGCACCTGTCAGTCTGTGGGCTGAAGCGTGGCGCAATTTGCGCAAGCAGCCCCTGTTCATCATTTCCACCATTTTGATTCTTCTGGTGATAGTGGTGGCAGCTTTCCCGCAGTGGTTTGCCAGCGTGGACCCCGCCAGCTGCGATTTGGCGAACTCCGCTGAACCGGCCCGCGACGGGCACCCATTGGGTTTCACCCTGCAGGGCTGTGACGTATATGCCCGTATGATCTTTGGCACCCGGGCATCACTGATTGTGGGCATTTTTACCACTATCTGTGTGCTCATCATTGGCGGCACCATGGGTGCCCTGGCCGGCTACTATGGCGGCTGGTTGGATTCCATCCTGGCCCGCCTGGGCGATATTTTCTTTGCCCTGCCGTTGATCCTCGGTGCCATCATCATTAACCAGTTGCCGTACTTCCGCGACAATAAAAGCGTCTGGACAGTTGTGATATCCCTGGTGGCGTTTGGTTGGCCCCAAATTGCCCGCATCACCCGTGGTGCCGTCATTGAGAACCGCAATGCCGACTTTGTCACTGCTTCCAAAGCCTTGGGGCTGTCCCGCTTCGGCGCGTTGGTCAAGCATGTGTTGCCCAACTCCCTGGCACCCATCATTGTGGTGGCATCCATTTCGCTGGGTACCTTCATTGTGGCCGAAGCCACGCTGTCCTTCCTTGGCCTGGGCCTGCCGCCTTCGGCGGTGTCCTGGGGCAATGATATTTCTGCAGCTCAGCCGCAGGTGCGTAACAACCCCGGAGTGCTGCTCTGGCCCGCGGCGGCCTTGTCCGTCACGGTCCTGAGCTTCATCATGCTCGGTGACGCGCTGCGCGACGCCCTGGATCCCAAAGCAAGGAAGAGGTGACTGGCATGTCCAGCATTGACATGAATAAATCCGCCGCTTCCCACCCCGGTGACACGCCGCTCTTGGAAATCCGGGATCTGGCCATCACCTTCGACACCCAGGGTGGGCCCGTCAACGCCGTCCGCAACGCGCACTTGACTGTCATGCCCGGGGAAACCGTGGCCATTGTGGGGGAGTCGGGCTCCGGCAAGTCCACCACGGCCCTGGCTGCCATTGGCCTGTTGCCCTCCAATGGGCGGGTCAGTGGCGGACAAATCATCTTTGACGGCGAAGACATCACCAATGCCAGCTCCAAGCGGATCATTGAACTGCGCGGAAACTCCATTGGCATGGTTCCCCAGGACCCCATGTCCAACTTGAATCCGGTCTGGAAAATTGGTTTCCAGGTCAAGGAGACGTTGAAGGCCAACGGTTTAGCCGGGGCGAACCATAAGGAACGGGTGGTCGAGGTACTTACCGAGGCCGGACTGCCCGATGCCGAGGCCCGCGCAAAGCAGTACCCGCATGAATTCTCCGGCGGTATGCGCCAGCGGGCGCTCATTGCCATTGGTTTGGCGTGCAGGCCGCGCCTGCTCATTGCCGATGAGCCCACTTCGGCGCTGGATGTGACGGTCCAGGGCCAGATTCTTGACCACCTGGACCGTATGACCACCGAGCTGAACACCGCAGTGCTTCTCATTACGCACGACCTTGGCTTGGCTGCCGAGCGCGCTGAAAAGCTGGTGGTCATGTATAAGGGCCAGGTGGTGGAATCCGGACAGGCCCTGGAAATCCTGCGCAACCCCCGGCACCCGTACACACAGCGCCTGGTGAACTCCGCGCCGTCGTTGGCGTCCAAGCGTCTGCAGTCCGGCAAGGGAAAGGAAGCGTTGGCCGCGGCTGCCGCAGCCACCACGGTTGAAATCAGCGATGCTGGCGACGTGGCAAGGTCGCAGCGGAAGGAAGCGGCTGCTGTTTCCCAGGTGGCCGAATCCAAACTCCACAAGCCGGCGCAGCGTGGTGACACTATTTTGGAGATCAAGAACCTCACCAAGGTCTTCAAACTTCGCGGCGCCCTGGGTAAAACCACTGACTTTAAGGCCGTGGACAACGTTTCCTTCAAGGTCAAGCGCGGCTCCACCATGGCCATTGTGGGCGAGTCGGGTTCCGGCAAGTCCACGGTGGCACAAATGGCGCTGAGCCTCCTGGAACCCACCGAGGGCAGTATCTTGTTCGACGGCGTGGAAGTGAACTCGCTCAAGGGCAAGGCGTTGTTTAATTTCCGCCGCCGCGTTCAGCCCATCTTCCAGGATCCCTACGGCTCCCTTGATCCCATGTTCAATATTTTCAGGACCATTGAAGAGCCGCTGAAGATCCACAAGATTGGCAATGCCAAGTCACGGGAGAAGAAGGTCCGCGAACTGCTGGACCAGGTCTCCATGCCTGCATCCACCATGCGGCGCTTCCCCAATGAGCTCTCTGGTGGGCAGCGGCAACGTATTGCCATTGCCCGGGCCCTGGCCTTGAACCCTGACGTCATCATTTGTGATGAGGCAGTTTCAGCGTTGGATGTGTTGGTTCAGGCGCAGGTTTTGAACCTGCTCAATGAATTGCAGGAGGATTTGGGGCTGACGTACTTGTTCATCACCCATGATCTGGCCGTGGTCCGCCAGATTGCCGACGACGTCTCCGTCATGCAGCACGGCAAGTTAGTGGAGCAAGCCACCACGGATGAGGTCTTCAACAACCCGCAGCAGCGTTACACTCAGGATTTGCTCAACGCCATTCCCGGCGCATCCCTGCTGGTCTAGCAGCGGGCACGTTTCAATGGGCCGGTGGCCGTGGAGGAAGCTCCATGGCCGCCGGCCCCTTGTGCTGCCGGCCCCTCGTGTGACTGGTCCTGAATATGCTGCCGGTCATTGGCGTGGCAGGGGGCCAGGCAGCGAGTAGATTGGTTGCCATGGAAACACCCGCGTTGCTGCCCGGAACTGGACCCGGCACCACCTTGCTCCTTGTGCATGCCCATCCCGATGACGAAACCCTTGTCACGGGAGCCACCATGGCTGCCGCGGCCGCTGCCGGGACCAAGGTGGTGCTCGTCACCTGCACCCGGGGGGAACTTGGTGAGGTGATTCCCCCGGAGCTGGCGCACTTGGAGGTCAAGGCAGCACAGCTGACGCACGACGACGCTTCCCGCCCGCGCGGTGACGCGTCACCGGGTGCCGGGTTGGCCTTGGAACGGGAGCGTGAGCTGGCTGCCGCACTGGAGGCCTTGGGCGTGACTGAGCACCTGTGGCTGGGTCGCGGTGCCACCGCACCGGCGTCGGGGGAGCTGACCTTCCGTGACTCCGGCATGCAGTGGGGAAGTGATGGCAGGGCCGTGGCCGCCAATACGGTGCTGCCCGGTTCATTTTCCCGTGCGCCGCTGGCGCAGGTGTCGGAGCTGCTGGCACAGGCCATCCGTGCCTTGCGGCCCCAAGTAGTCATCGGCTATGCCGCGGATGGGGGTTACGGGCACCCCGATCACGTACGGGCGCACGAAATGACCATGGCCGCCCTGCGCTTGGCAGCGGCCCCCGGACCCGATGCTGCGGCTGGGCAAAACCCGGGCTGGCAGGTGCCAACCGTGTACGCCATTGTCAGTGACAGGCCCGAGCGTCCGCTGGAAGCTGGTGTGCCGCGTGTGTCCGTGCGCGGCGATGTGGCAGCCAAGACTGCCGCCATGCGTGCGCACCGCACTCAAATCAAGGTGGACGGTAACCGATTTGCGCTGTCGAACAATGAGTGGCGGGACATTGCCGCCGTAGAAGAATTCACATTGCTGGATCTTTTCGCCAACCAGGGATTTGCCAACCAGGGATTTGCCGGCCAGTGAACGGACGCGTCGTGAAGCTGCCTGCCACCAATCCAACCCGGGGTTCCATGGCCCTTGCCGCCGCGGGCAGCGGGGTGGGTGCCGGGCTGTTGGGCACCTCCCTCCACGGACATCTGTGGTTTCCCACGGCTGCGGGCGGCGCAGTTCCCCTGGGGGCTTTTCTGGCATTATTTTTGCTGGCAGCGGTGATTTTGTTCGTGAGCATGTGGACCCGTCGCGCATGGACTGGCGTGTGGTGTGGGGCGGCAGCCTACGTCACTGCCGGACTGCTCTCGCTGCATGTGGTGGGATCCGGCTTGATCTTTGCCAATGTGCAGGGCCATATTTGGTTGTATGGAATAGCGGTCGTCACCCTTGTTGTGCCACTTGCGGCATGGTGGCTGCTGCGGACGCGAAAAGCTGCCTAGCGCGCCCCGCTAAGGGGTTATCCGCCGTGGCCGTGGCACTGGAGGCGGGGGAACGGTTTTGGCGAGGTGGACGTCGTCGTACTTAATGCGTACTTTCGACGTGCGCGTGGTGATGGTGCAGCCAAGGTCGTCGCGGGAGCTGAGCACGCCGAGGGCGTCGCTGAGCATGCCGTCGATCCGGTACCTGACCACTACCCGGGTACCCAGTGCAAGGCCTGTCAACCGGTTCACTGCATTGTTCACCACTTCATACTAAGTCCTCCCAATATGCGCGCCGCGACGGTGGTGGGGGATAATGAAGGGAACCGGTGGCAATGGGTGCCGGAATAAGGCTTTTGAGGAAGGTTGGGGTTCGTGACGTATGTAATTGCGCAACCGTGTGTGGATGTCAAGGACAAGGCATGTGTTGAGGAATGCCCCGTTGACTGCATCTATGAGGGTGAACGCTCGCTCTACATTCACCCCGACGAGTGCGTTGACTGTGGTGCCTGTGAACCTGTCTGCCCCGTGGAGGCTATTTACTACGAGGACGACACTCCTGACGAGTGGGCCGAGTACTACAAGGCCAATGTGGAGTTTTTTGACGTTTTGGGTTCCCCGGGGGGCGCGGCCAAAGTGGGCAACACCCATACGGACCACCCCATCATCGCAGCTCTCCCGCCCCAGAACCAGGACTAAAACCCCACATGTCAGTGTCCCAAGACCGCACTTTTCGCTCCTTTGGTCTGCACTTGCCAGAGTACCCGTGGGACGCACTGGCGCCGTATCAAGCCCGTGCCGCAACACACCCTGGCGGGGTGGTGAATTTATCCATTGGCACGCCTGTTGATCCGACGCCTGCGTTGATTCAACAAGCCTTGATGGCTGCAGCTGACGCCCCCGGGTACCCCACCACGCACGGCACTTTGGCGCTGCGCCAGGCAGTGGTGGACTGGTTTGCCCGCCGACGCAACGTCGCGGGGCTGGACCCGGCCCACGTCATGCCCACGGTGGGATCCAAGGAGTTGGTGGCGTGGTTGCCATTGCTCCTGGGCTTGGGTGCCGGGGATGTTGTGGTGCGACCCAAGGTCGCATACCCCACCTATGACATGGGCGCGGTTTTTGCAGGAGCCACGGCTGTCGCTGCGGATTCCCTGGACGAGCTCGACGCCGGGACCCGCGCCAGGGTGCGCCTGGTCTGGGTCAACTCCCCGGGCAACCCCACGGGCATTGTCCGTGGGGTGGCGGAGCTGGCGGAGCTCGTGCGCGCCGCGCGTGCGGTGGGCGCCGTCGTGGCTTCCGATGAATGCTACGGCGAGCTGGGTTGGGGGCAGTGGGACCCGGAAGGTGGCGGCGAAGCCGTGCCCAGTGTGCTTGATCCGCGCGTCTCGGGCGGTTCCCATGAGGGGCTGCTGGCTATTTACTCCCTCAGCAAACAGTCAAATCTGGCCGGGTACAGGGCCGCTTTTGTGGCAGGTGACGGATCCCTGGTGGCTAATTTAGTCAACAGCCGCAAGCATGCCGGCATGATCGTGCCCCACCCGGTGCAGGAGGCCATGCGCGTGGCACTGGGTGATGACGCGCATGTGCACGCGCAGAAAGCGTTGTACAGGCGTCGGCGAGAACAGCTTCGAGGGGCCTTGGAAGCCTTTGGGCTCACCATCCACCACTCCGAGGCTGGCCTGTATCTGTGGTGCACGGCCGGTGAAGACACCTGGACCACCATGGGCAGGCTCGCCGATCTAGGTATTTTGGCCGGACCCGGCACGTTCTATGGTGAGGCGGGCAACAATTTTGTGCGGGTGGCACTGACAGGCAGTGATGAACGGATAGACGCAGCCGTGCATCGACTCACCGCAAAGTAACCCCGGTCATTTGGGCCAAAGGGTCCCGGCAGTGCTGCAGGATTAGTGCTGGAAGCCTTTAAAGCGGTAGTTTCATAAATAGCCGTCTAGGATCACCGGACGCATCATGTGCCTTTGAGTTTTCTCGCATTGTCCGTCGGCGTGGGTGAGACGTGGACGGAAATCTTGCATTGCATCAACCAAGGCCCCACGAAGGCCACCTCATGAAGGGGACTCCATGACTGAATCCACGAGCGCATCACTGCGTTACGACGGCGGAGAGCTTGAACTCCCGCGCCTGGACGTTGTTGAAGGTAACGCCGGGTACGACGTTTCCCAGCTGCTTAAAACCACCGGTGCGGTCACTTACGACCCCGGCTTCGTCAACACGGCAGCTACTTCCTCGGCCATCACCTACATTGACGGCGACGCCGGCATCCTGCGTTACCGCGGTTATCCCATTGAAGAGCTGGCCGAACACTCCAGCTTCCTGGAAGTCTCCTACCTGTTGATCCATGGCAATTTGCCCACCCCGGCGGAATTGGAAGCGTTCGATCAACGCATCCGCCGCCACACCATGCTCCATGAGGACCTCAAGGGCTTCTTTGGCGGCTTCCCCCGCGACGCGCACCCCATGCCCGTGCTTTCCTCAGCCGTTTCCGCGCTGTCCACGTTTTATCAGGACTCCCTGGACCCGTTCGATGATGAGCAAGTGGAGATGGCTACATTCCGCTTGATGGCCAAGCTGCCCGTCCTGGCTGCCTACGCGCATAAAAAGTCCATTGGCCAGCCCATGCTGTACCCGGATAACTCCATGAGCCTGGTGGAGAACTTTTTGCGGCTGAGCTTTGGTTTGCCGGCTGAGCCCTATGAAATGGATCCGGTGGTGGTTAAGGCGCTGGATCTGCTGTTGATCCTCCATGCCGACCACGAGCAGAACTGTTCCACCTCCACCGTGCGCCTGGTGGGCTCCGCCAACGCCAACATGTTTGCGTCCGTCTCCGCCGGCATTAACGCCCTCTTCGGGCCACTTCACGGTGGCGCCAATGAGGCAGTGCTCAATATGCTTCGCGATATTCAGGCCAGCGGTGAGCCGGTGGAGAAGTTTGTGGAGCGGGTGAAGAACAAAGAGGCCGGCGTGAAGCTCATGGGCTTCGGACACCGGGTTTACAAGAACTACGACCCCCGCGCCACGATCGTGAAGGCCACTGCCCACGAAATTTTGGAAAAGCTTGGCGGCAATGACGAACTCCTGGCCATCGCCATGCGCCTTGAAGAGGTGGCATTGACGGATGAGTACTTCATCTCCCGCAAGCTGTACCCGAACGTGGACTTCTACACCGGCTTGATTTACAAGGCCATGGGCTTCCCCGAGAAAATGTTCACGGTCCTGTTCGCCATTGGCCGCCTGCCGGGCTGGATTGCCCAGTGGCGCGAAATGATGAAGGACCCTGAAACCAAGATTGGCCGCCCGCGCCAGCTGTACATTGGTGAACCGGAGCGCATGTATCCGTCGCGGTAACAACGCCACCGTGGTACCCATTGAAGTTCACTAGCGAGGAATCCCATGCGCACACTACTGCTCCACACCTTCTCCCTGGCCTTCCCCATTGTGGTGATTGTGCTGGGCATTCTTGTGCTGGTGGGAAAAACCGTGTTTTTACCCTGGTTCGTCGGTGCCCTGGTGATCATGGTCAGCTTGTTGATTTTGCTTTTCCTTGACAGGAAGAAGACTGCTGCAAGTCGCAGCTAGTTGCTGCAACAACTTCAGTGAGGATTTCCCACAGTCGTGATTAGTTCGACGCTTCGGAGTAATCTAGGCCTTGTGAGTGCTGCAGTTTCACTGCGGCGGGCGGAGGCGGATAAAAGTGCATCATACTGGCGGCCCTGGTTGGCGCATCACCATGGACACATATGCGCCCATGCTTATGGCCCTATATTTACGCGACGTGGCCGGCCTGGAGGGTGCCGGGCATCCAGCACTGTCGCATGTGGCGCCCCCGATCAGGGCCGCCGACCATTCAATGCTGACCTCCGATGTGGGTGGGCTGCCTGCCCTGCGGGACCAATGGGAAATTTGGTGGGGGCGTTTGCTGCAGAGCGTTCCCCATGTCCAACAACAGCTGACGCCGCCGGATTTTGAAGAACTCGCGGGAATGCCTGCATTGCAGCGGGTGGCCCGGGCCCACTACGGTTCGGCCTTGACGTGGTCACGGGAACGGGCGCAGCAGTATTCGACGATGGTGGCCCGGCGCGAAACCCTGGGTGGGCATAAAATATTGGCCGATCTAGTGCAAAACCGCGAGATGGAACTGGGACGCAGCGCACGGGACTTCACACTGATAATTGTTGAGGTGCCGCTGGTCGAGCAACGGGCATGGTTTATTGAGCCCAACAGAATCATCATGAGCTCACACTTGCTGGACGATCAGGAAGCCTTCCGCAGCTATGTCCAGCCTGTCGTGGAGCAGCTGGTCTAGACGCCCAACTATCCGGTGGCCTGAACTATCCGGTGGCCTGGACTATTTTGCGGCCGGAGCTGCCAGCGTGATGGAAACCTGGCCCGTCACTGTGGATTCAGTGGCCTGCCAACCCACGTTGGCGGTCCCGTCATTGGCGTTCCGGTCCCACACAAGACCTGCATGGCTGACGCGCTCAATGCCAAATTGCTGCGCATGGGCAACAGCCCAGTGCGCTGCCATCCAGCCGGTGGTTTCAGACACCTCAAAGACCAGCGCGACGCCGGCATCCGCACCGGCGCCGCCCTCTGCACCGTCGTCGACCGTTTCCATGGGCAGTTCCCCCATGGCTGTCTGCGCCGCAGCCATGATGGTTTCCGGCGCGGAGTGTCCCTCGCTTGCCGGAAGCGTGCAGCTAAACGCGTGGGGTGTTTGGCCTGTCAGCGCCGAAGCAAAAACACGCGACAATGCTTCATGCTGCGCGTAGGCCTGCGGGTATCCTGAGCGCTGCACCAGCTGGGCGGCATCGTTGATGGGCAAATTGGCGTAGTCAGGAAGCTGGGCTAAAACGTCATAAAAGGCATGGGCCGAATACACCGGGTCCATGATCTGTTCCACGGTTCCCCAACCCTGCGAGGGACGCTGCTGAAACAAGCCGATCGAGTCAAGGTCGCCGTAATCAATGTTGCGTAGTTTGGACTCCTGCAAAGCCGTGGCCAAGGCAATGGATGCTGCCCTGGCTGGCATGCCGCGCTGGAGCGAAAGGGCGGAGATCAACGTCGCGTTTTCGCTTTGATCCAATGCCAGTTTATGCTGCGTACCATTGACGGCTGCCGTGCAGCCAAAGGAGAGTCCGGGGGCCAGGGCTCCGCGGAGACTGGCGGAAAGCCAAACACCCCCGCCAATAAGCAAAATGGCAGCAATAACCAACACTGTCAACCATCTCACCACACCTTTGCTTCGCATGGCGCCCTTGTTCCTCACGACGCCCCTGCTGCTCACGGCGAGGCCGCCGGCTTGAGCGCGTGAGGGCAGGGGCCACTAATTCGCATGCAGGCTTTCATTGAGTGCAACGGTGGTTCCCTGCCGCGGCAAAACTTCCACTCCACCGTCGGTGGAGTTGCGGCGGAACAGCAGGTTGGGCACTCCGGAGAGTTCGCTGGCCTTGACAACCTGCACAGTGTCGTCGCCGTCGGCATTTTTCGGTCCGGGGATGCGTACCCGGGTTCCAGTGGTGACGTACAAGCCAGCCTCCACCACTGAATCATCACCTATGCTGATGCCCACACCGGAGTTTGCCCCCAGCAGCACCCGCTCACCGAGGACAATGCGTTCACGCCCACCGCCGGAAAGGGTGCCCATGATCGACGCTCCGCCGCCCACGTCCGTGCCATTGCCCACCACCACTCCTGCAGAGATCCGGCCCTCCACCATGGAAGTTCCCAGAGTGCCGGCATTGAAGTTCACAAAACCCTCATGCATCACAGTGGTGCCCTCGGCCAGGTGCGCACCCAGGCGGACACGGTCGGCGTCGCCAATGCGGACCCCGGCGGGCACCACGTAATCCACCATGCGCGGGAACTTGTCCACCGAGTAAACGGTGACGGGCCCGCGCCGACGCAGTTTAAGTCGGGTCAGCTCAAATCCGTCGACGGCGGCGGGGCCAAAGTTGGTCCACACCACATTATTGAGCTTGCCAAAAATACCGTCCAAATTAATGCTGTTGGGGGCAACCAGGCGGTGTGAAAGCAAATGTAAGCGCAAGTACGCATCAACTGCATCGACAGGCTCGGCGTCGAGCTTTATTTGGGCAAAGACGACGCTCTGGTGAACGTCCCGATCCTGGTCGGCGCCCAATTCCGCAAGGGCCACCAGTTCGGGTTGCGCTTCGGGGGCATCGGCCAGTTTATTTGCAGCCACCCCAAGGGCGGGGGCCGGGAACCAAACATCCAGCACGGCGCCGGATCCAGTGATGTTGGCCAGGCCAAAGCCGTGGGCGGAAAGTTCGGTCGGGGCGGGCGCATCAGTCATGTTTTCAGTTTATCCGCACTCATTGCCCGTGCTGCGCCCCCAGAGCATGCATGCCCTTACGTGACGGTGAAATTAAGGGTGTGCCAGCCGGAGGAACCATCGGGTGCGGGTGGGGCCTGATCCTCAATTTGCAGTTCATTGTCACTGTCGTAGGCACGCACCCGTACCTTGTGCGAACCGGCCGGGGCGTCATTCCAGATAAATGACCATTGCCGCCACGTGTCCACGCTGGCTTCCGTGGCAAGCTCGGCCTTTTGCCAGGCGCCACCGTCAATTTGAATCTCCACTTTCGAGATGCCCTTGGTTTGCGCCCATGCACTGCCACCAATGGCTACCTTGCCGGCGGGGACACGGCCGAGGGCCCGGGGCACTTCAATGCGCGAGGACATCTTAATGGGGCCGCGTTCAGACCAGCCCCGGGTGCTCCAGTAGGCTTTGACGTCCGCAAAGGTGGTGATTTCAAGATCCACCACCCACTTGGTGGCGGAAACGAAGCCGTACAGACCGGGTACAACCATGCGCACGGGAAAGCCATGCTCCAGGGGAAGCGGTTCGTCATTCATGCCAACAGCCAGCATGGCGTCCCTGTCGTCCTGTAGAACGGGCAGGGGAGTGGAGGCTGTGAAACCGTCAACGCTGGTGGAAAGCACCATGTCGGCCCCGTCCAAAGGTTTGGCACGCGCCAGGACCTCCCGCAAGGGGAAACCCAGCCACTTGGCGTTGCCTACCAAGTCGCCGCCGACCACATTGGAGACACAGGTCAATGTCACATGGGACTCAATGAGCTCCGATGCGAGAAGTTCGTCAAAGGTAATCTCGAACTCTTCCTCAACCATCCCGTGAACGCGCAGTGACCATGACGCCGGATCAATCTCGGGCACGACCAGCGCCGTGTCAATGCGGTAAAAGTCGCCATTGGGGGTGACGAAGGGGGTGAGGCCTTCCACGGGTGCCTGCACTCCTGCCGGCAAGGGGGGCGCTTTGGTCCTGGGGGCGGGAAGTGTCAGCGATTCCCGGAATGCCCTGGCGGCCCTGCGGCCCACTGAAAGTGCCTCTCCCCCCAAGGTGCCCAAGCCTGTGAGAACTGCAACGCCAGCCAAGGCCGCTGACCTGATGAGGAAGGTGCGGCGGGCTGGACCGCTTGGTTCGGTGTCGCGCTGGTGGCCCTCGGTGTCCGTGGCCACTGTGGGCTCTGCGGCGGCATGCCCGGCATCTTTTGAAGGAGCGGGCGGAACCAGCAGTTTGAGGGAAAACAGCCCTGCAAGCGTGCCTGTCAGCAGGGGGATAAGATCCAGCGGTCCGGCCAGGGCTCGGGTGACAATGCAGGTGCCCATGACAATTGCCAGGGCAATGATGATGACCATGGCTGTGCGCAGTGAGCGCCGGGCGATGAGGCCCGTGACGGCTGCCAAAACTGCTGCCACAATGCCCATGGACAGTAAGAGCACGAATTTGTCATTGGTCCCGAAGGTCGCAATGGCAAAATCCTTCAACCAGCTGGGGGTGAAGTCAATAAACGTGGATCCAGTGGCTCCCAATGGGGAAGCCGCAGGGGCAAAGAAGGCCGCCAGCATCTCCGCAATGCCAAATAAGACACCTGCGGAAATAACCCCTGTCAGGGCGCCGCTGCCCAGTTCACGCCAGTGCGGCTTTCTTGTTGTGGTGCTCCGCTTGCCCATGGCAAACTCCTCTGGATTTTGTGGTGGTCACCGCTGGGTGCCCTGATGAAATACCTAGAGGTACTTCGGAGCCGGGGGCCTTCCGGATTGCCCGGAAGGCCCCGCAGTTTAGATTTCCTGCACCAGGATGGGCGTGGTGGTGGGTTTTTCCGAGCCACCTGCGGGTTCCACCGTGATGCCAACATGGGTTGCGGCACCCAGGGTACCCTTCAGGATTTGCATGGTGGGCGTTTCAGAGCCGCCCATCAGCCCTGCGGGAACAGCGCCGGCGGCGGAAATCAGCCACAGTTCATAGGACTTGTCGACCGGCAGTTCAGGCATTTCGTTGACCAGTACGGCGGCCTTATTGGTCTCTCCGGAAGAAGCAACGGTGACTGTGACGCCGTCGGCCAGAGCCGTGGTAGCTATTTTTGTGTCTGCGGCACTCATGATGGCCAGCATGGTCCCCTGCTGTTCCTGACTCTGGTCAAGCTGTTGTTGCATCTGTTCCAGGGCAAGCTGTTGCTGTGCTTCGTTGTTGGTGGAGTTTTGCCCAACCACCCAGCCGCCAACGCCAACACCGCCCATGAGCGCCAGTGCCGCAGCGGTGCTAAGCGCCGGGACCCAGCGGCGATTACGTGCCGCGTCCCGGGTCCTTGCCGTGGGTGCTGAAGAAATGTCGCGTACCACTTTGCTGGCTGGCAGCTGGCGGGTATTGCGTATTGCTGCCATGACGTCCGCCTTCAAGGCAGCCGGGGGCGCCTCGATGGGAGTTGCGTACGCCAGTAATGCAGCCGTTTCGCTGAGGCTGCGGACCTCTTCAAGAGTTTGCGGGTCAAAGAGCGCGGAACGTTCAAAGTCACTACGCTCATCATCTGTCATTGAGTTCAGGGCGTAGGAACCGGTGAGTAAATGCAGTTGTTTTTCCATTACGCCACCCCTAACTGGTCCCTGAGCCTGATCATGCCATCTCTGATTCTGGTCTTAACTGTACCGACCGGGATTTTAAGTAACTCGGACACTTCCTGGTGAGTGCATCCACCGTAGTAGGCCAAACTAATTGCTTCCCGCTGAGGGTCGGTGAGAGTTCCCAATGCCTTACGGACACGTTCGCCCTCAATGCGGTTCTCGACGATGTCTGCAACGTCGTCGTAACTTTCTTGAAATTCCTTAATTCCCTCGCGTAAATCCCGGTCCATGCTGGCTTGACTGGCCCGGACCCTATCCACTGCCCTGCGGTGCGCTATGACAAGAATCCAGGAAATTGCTTTTCCTCTATCGGCATCAAAGCGCGTTGCCTGTGACCAGACGTCAAGGAAAACTTCCTGTGTGACTTCCTGGCTTTGGTCCGGGTCCCGCACAACGCGGCGCACCAGTCCGTAGACCCGCGGTGCCACCGCGTCGTACAGTTCCTCGAACGCCGCCTCGTCGCCAAGGGCAACGAGGCGGATTAGTTCTTCATGGGTGGGTGGCGCCAGTGGCTCCACGGGCCGGAGCCAAGGCAATCGCATGGTATCAACTTTGCCACGCCCTGGGTCCATGGACCCAATCCCTTCCACGTGTTGCTATTGTTCCTTGATGCCGGCTCGGTAATTACATGGCCGGGGGCATCAAAACGGTGTCCACGAGGTAGACGGTTGCGTTGGCAGTCTTGACGCCACCACAGATGACCGTGGAGTCATTGACCATCAGGTTGTCGCCGCTGCCGGTGACTTCCAAGTCGCCGCCCTGGGCCGTGGTGTGCATGCCGGCAATGTCGCTCGGCGCAAGCTGGCCGGGAATCACGTGGTAGGTCAGGATGGAGGTCAGGGTGTCAGAATCCGTCTTGAGGCCTTCAATGGTCTCGGCCGGGATCTTGGCGAATGCTTCATCCACCGGGGCGAAAACAGTAAATTCACCGGAGTTCAAGGTATCAACCAGGTTGACGTCGGGGTTCAACTGACCCGAGACGGCCGCTGTGAGGGTCTTCAGGAGCGGGTTGTTGGAGGCGGCGGTCGTGACGGGGTCCATGGCCATGCCGGCAACGGAGCCTGCACCATCGGGAACTGCTGCGGCGTAACCTGCGCAACCGGATCCCACCAGGTCAGTGGCGGGATCCATGGCCATTGTGGACTCGGGAGTCATGGGCGCTGTGCTTTCCATGGTGGCTTCGGCGCTGGCCATGGGTGCTTCAGACGTCGCTTCAGCGTCGGTGGTGCCCGAGCTGCAGGAGGTCAGGCCCAGGGCTGCAATGGCGAGGAATCCCAAACCCATGCTGAGGCTCTTGCGGGTACCGAACTTCTGGGTGCTGTTCATGATGATGCTCCATAGTGTGAAGGCGGAAAAGTTTCCGTCATATGTCCCGCACCGCTTCCGAACATTTTGTCCGGCGGTGGGCTGTCAGGTAGTACTTCGGAGCCCCCGGGATATTGGATTGGATCCGGATGGAAAAAGTTTTTGGTTTCTTTGCCCCGCTAAACTAAGCCCCATGATGGATACTTCCCTGCCCAGCCACCACGCCGCCCCAAATGCTGGGAAAACGGTGCTCAATGTCCATGATGACGTTGCGTCACTGGCGGCTGCGCTCATGGATATCAACAGCGTTTCGGGCCAGGAGAAGGAACTGGCCGACGCCGTCGAAGTGGCCCTGCGCGCTTTACCGCACCTGCAGGTCACGCGCAACGGTGACGCCATTGTGGCCCGCACGGAACTGGGTCGGGCGGAACGGGTGATCTTGGCAGGGCACCTTGACACGGTTCCACTACCGACGACGCCGGGTTCGCGCGGCACCGTGCCCAGCTCATGGGACGGAGAGGTGTTGTACGGCCGTGGTGCCACTGACATGAAGGGTGGGGTGGCCGTGCAACTGGCCCTGGCGGCGGCCCTCACCGAACCCGGCAAGGATGTCACATTCATTTTTTACGACCATGAGGAAGTCGCTGCCAGCAAGAGTGGCCTGGGGCGTTTGGTGCGGGAAAACAGGGAGTTGCTGGATGCCGATTTTGGCATCCTGCTGGAACCCACCCATGGAACTGTGGAGGGTGGGTGCAATGGCACCATGCGTTTCGAAGTCTCCACGCGTGGAGTGGCCGCTCACTCCGCCCGGGCCTGGATGGGAGCAAACGCCATTCACGCAGCGGCACCCATTTTGGCCCGGCTGGCTGCCTACCAGCCCGAGACAGTCAGTGTGGACGGTCTGGAGTACCGGGAATCCCTCAATGCCGTAAAAATTTCCGGCGGGACGGCAGGCAATGTCATCCCGGATGCCTGTGTGGTGGAAGTGAATTACCGCTTCGCCCCGGATAAGATCCCGGATCAAGCCGAGGCGCACGTCCGTGAGCTGCTGGCAGGTTTTGAGCTGGTCCGCACGGATGCCTCTCCGGGTGCGCGGCCGGGGCTGACGGCGCCGGCGGCAGCATCCTTTGTGGCAGCGGTGGGACGGGCGCCACTGCCCAAATACGGTTGGACGGATGTGGCACGCCTGAGCGAAATGGGTATCCCGGCAGTGAACTTTGGTCCAGGAGACGCGCTGCTGGCCCACAGCGACAATGAACACGTCCACGCCGATGCCATCCGCGCATGCCTTGCCGCCCTCACGCGCTGGCTGACGCCGGCCTAAGGCGGGGCGGGCACAAAAATGCGGTGGATGAAATCATCCACCGCATTTTTCATGCCTGGTTGCGGGCTAACCCACCTGCACGCCTTTGGCCTTGACGATCTTCACGCGGGAAGACATGCGCGATTCCACCAATTTGGCAATACCGGAAAGGATCAAACACAAGCCGACGTAAACAGCTGCCGTCACCATGAGTGCCGGGACCAGGGGGGAACCGTACTGGCCCTGCGAACCCAAAAAGGTGGCGTAGTACAGGATCTCGTTGTAGGTGATGAGGAAGCCCAAGGCGGTGTCCTTCATGATGACCACCAATTGAGCAATGATGACCGGAAGCATGGCGCGGACAGCCTGCGGCAGCAAAATACCGCGCAGCACCTGCCCCTTGGACATGCCAATAGCCAGGCCAGCTTCGCTTTGTCCTTTGGGAAGGGACTCAATGCCAGCACGGAACACCTCCGCCAAGACGGATCCGTTATACAAAATCAAACCCACCACCACGGCAATGAAGGGTGTGATGCCTTGAACGCCGGCGGAGGGCAAACCATAGTACATGATCATCATCAGGATCAGCAGCGGAACTGCCCTAAAGAGTTCAGTGAACCAGTAACACGGCACACGGACCCATTTGGCGTCCGCCAAACGGCCGAACGCTAGGAGGATGCCCAGCACCAGACTGCCCAATGCTGCAGCTCCGAAGGCCTTCAAGGTGGCGCCAATGACTTCCAGGAATGTCTGTTGAACCCGCGGAAAGGTGAAAATTTCCCATTTCTGCGCGGTGAACTGACCCGATTCATTGAAGCGGTAAAAAATGAAGCCAACTATGCCAAGCACCACCACCGCTGTGACCACGTTCAGGACAACGTTGCGGGTGCGGGCCTTGGGGCCGGGAACGTCAAAAAGGACTGAGCTCATCGCGCCACCCTCCACTTCTTCTCGAGGTAGCGTTGCAGCGGCGACATGAAGCCGAGGACCAAAATCACAAAGATCACCGCGACCCACAGCAGCCCCGCCAACAACGGTTCGCCGCGCTCGCTGAGGTTTGCACGGATGGCACCGGCCTCAAACACCGAGAACCCTGCGGCAACAGTGGTGTTCTTCAGCAACGCTATGAATACGCTAAACAGCGGCGGAACCACTGAACGGAAAGCCTGCGGCAGCACTACCAAGCTCAGCGTTTGCAGGAACGGCAAACCAATGGCGCGAGCAGCCTCGGACTGCCCCACGGACACGGTATTGATACCTGAACGAATTGCTTCCGAGACGTACGTCGCCGTGTAGAGCGAAAGCCCCACGATGGCGGCAGGGATGTAATCCACTTGGGGTAACCCAAGCTTGGGATAGCCCAGGGCAAAGAAGGCCAGGATCAGTGTCAGCGGGGTATTGCGGACGGCATTTACATACAGCGTGCCCGTGGCACGCATGGCAGGCACCGGGGAGACTCGCATGCCGGCGACAATGGTTCCCAAAATCAGGGAAAAGAACGTCGAAAAAACAAACAAAATCCCGGTGTTCTTGAACCCGGTCAGGAACAGGTCGCTGTTGTCAATAATTACATTCACAGGGCAGTGTCGCTTTCAGTGAATTGAAGGGGACAAGTGAGGGTGCGGCGCCAACACGGACGACGCACCCTCACTAGGGCGTATTGCTACTTCTCGACCGCTGGCTGCTCGACCTTGGTGCCTGACTTGCCCAGGGTTTCATCGTAAATCTTGTTCCACGTGTCGCCACCTTCGGTAAGCGTGTCGTTGAGGAACGTGCGCAGCGCCGTGTCACCCAGCGGCAAACCAATGCCGTACTTCTCCACGGTGAAGGGCTCACCCACCACCTTCAGGACATCGGGTTCCTGTGAGGCAAAGCCCAGCAGGATGGCCTGGTCAGTGGTGACAGCGTCAACGTCACCGTTCTTGAGGGCCTCCACGCACTTGGAGTAGACGTCGAACTCAACGGGTGTTGCCTGCGGGAAGTTATCACGGATGTTCTGGATGGGGGTGGAACCCGTTGCCGAACAAACCTTTTTGCCATCCAGATCCTTTTCGCTGGTGATGTCAGTGTTGTCCTTGGCAACCAGCAGGCCCTGGCCAGTCTCAAAGTACGGCCCGGCAAAGCCCACGAGGCCCTTGCGCTTGTCAGTGATGGAATAAGTGCCCACATACAGGTCAACGTCTCCGTTGGCCAGTGCAGTTTCACGGTTGGCCGACGGGATGGCCTTGAACTCAATCTTGTCCTGAGCCATGCCAAGGGAAGCTGCCATCCACGTGGCGATTTGAATGTCGAAGCCTGTGCGCTCACCGGTGGCGGCGTCTAGGTAACCCAGGCCGGGCTGGTCTTCCTTCACACCAATTCGGATCTTGTCCGCTGACTTGATCGCATCAAAGGTGGGGCTCCCCGTCAGGGCAACGTCCGTGGCGACTTCAAATGCGGGGGCATCTCCGGAGCCGGAGTCTGTGCCGGCGGTGTCGCCACCGCAGGCTGTCATGGAGAGGGCTGCTGCAGTGAGGATAGCCGCGACGCCGAGGCCTTTCCTGGCAAAAAACTTTTTCATGGGGTTCCTTTCGTAAACGGCCCTCACAGGGCCGGTGCGCTCGATGGCCGTGGACAGGCCATAAATGTAGCTTTGCTTTAGCCGTTGGTGAGAATTTTGGACAGGAAGTCCTTGGCCCGAGCTGTTTGGGGATTGGTGAAAAACTCGTGGGGCGTGGCTTCTTCCACGATCTGCCCGTCAGCCATAAAGACCACGCGGTCCGCGGCTTTGCGTGCAAAGCCCATCTCGTGGGTGACAACCAGCATTGTCATGCCTTCTTTGGCCAGTTCAACCATGACGTCCAGGACTTCATTGATCATCTCAGGATCCAAGGCGCTGGTGGGCTCGTCAAAGAGCATGACCTTTGGCTTCATTGCCAAGGCTCGCGCAATGGCCACGCGTTGTTGCTGTCCACCGGAGAGCTGGGCAGGCATTTTGCTGGCCTGGTGTCCCACTCCTACGCGCTCCAACAAGCCCATGGCAAGCTTGTCGGCCTCGGACTTGTTCATGCCCTTGACCTTGATTGGACCGAGGGTCACATTTTCAAGAATGGTCTTGTGGGCGAATAAATTGAAGGACTGAAACACCATGCCCACGTCGGCCCGCAGATGTGCCAGCTGCTTGCCCTCTTTGGGGAGTTCCTGCTCTTCAATGGTGATGGAGCCGGTGTCAATGGTCTCTAAACGATTAATGGTGCGGCACAACGTGGACTTGCCAGACCCCGAGGGACCAATGACAACCAATACCTCACCCTTGGCCACTTGCAAATTAATGTCCTGGAGTACGTGAAGTGCACCGTAATGCTTATTGACAGCTTTCAACTCCACCAGCGCAGGAGCGTGTACGGGATTCGTCATGCAATGAATGTACCGACATTAGTGCGAGAGGGTAAAGGATTTGCTGTTTTAGCGGCGGATCGTAACGCTAACGAGATATTGTGAGCCGGGTCATGGCGCAAAAGCCCGCTAACCGCACCTTTTCGCGTACCGGCACCTTGGCCGCTTAGGGGGGTGGCAGTTGCCCACGGATGCGCTAAAAAGGTGTAGTGACGCACCTGCGCTGCCTGCGCGGGCAGCGTTATCCCGTAACCTAAATGGCATGAGTGCACCTACAGGATCAAATCACGCCAGTCCGGAACTGCAACGCCTCGGTGCTTGGCGCCAGGAAAATCAAGGCACCGACACAGCTGACGCCCGGTTGCTGGAAAGCCCGCCCAGTGGCGGTTTCACACACACCGATCCCTGGCGGGTCATGCGCATTCAAAGTGAATTTGTGCAGGGTTTTGATGCCCTGGCTGAAATTGGCCCCGCCATCAGCGTGTTTGGTTCCGCCCGGACCAAGACGGATTCCCCGCACTACACCACCGGCGTGGAGGTGGGCCGACTCCTGGTGGAAGCTGGCGTGGCAGTCATTACCGGCGGTGGTCCCGGCTCCATGGAAGCTGCCAACCGCGGGGCCACGGAGGCCGGTGGACTGTCCATTGGCTTGGGAATTGAACTTCCCTTCGAGCAGGGCATGAACGCGTGGGTTGGTCTTGGCGTGGGTTTCAGGTACTTCTTTGCCCGCAAGACCATGTTCGTGAAATACGCCCAGGGCTTTGTGGTCCTGCCCGGCGGGCTGGGGACCTTGGATGAATTGTTTGAAGCCATGGTCTTGGTGCAAACCAGCAAGGTCAGCCAGTTCCCCATTGTGCTGGTGGGCAGTGACTTTTGGGGCCCGTTGCTGGAATGGATCCACGACGTCATGCTGGAGCAGGGCTTTGTTTCCGCGGGCGACTTGGACATTATTTCCGTCGTGGACACGGCGGAAGAGGCCGTGGAACGGGTCATGTCCGGCAAGGCGGGCGAAAGGGTGCAGGCTAAAAATTCCTAGCCAGGCCACGGCCCATTGAGGCTGTTGGAATTGGTTGCGGGGGAGCCGCGGTTCCACCGGCATCTGGCACCATGGTCTAGTGACTTATTTCTTGATCTTCCTTGCCGTCATGGCGGCAGCGGGCGTGGCCCTGTATGTGGTGGGGTTGCGTACACACACGCCGGAAGCCGCCATTTACCATGATGACCTGAAGGCTCCCGTGAGCGGTCTGCCGCCAGTGCTCCTGCCCCAGACATTGGTGCCCGCCGATGTGGACAAACTGCGTTTCTCGCTGGGCCTGCGCGGCTACCGAATGGATCAAGTCGACGAGGTCCTGGACCGCTTGCGCGACGAACTGGCTGTCAATGAGCAACGCATTGCCAAGTTGGAGGCGGCCCTGGCTGGCACGGAACTGGCTGGCACGGATATGACTGGCACGGCCGACGGCGGCCCCCCACGTGTGGCTGACCCGGTACCTTGTGCCGCTCCACCCGCTTTGGAGCTGGCTCCCGGTGACCAGTGACAGCCCGGCCAGTGACGGAAGAGCCCGCTGCCACTGGCCCGGGATGGAAAGGGATGAGCTGTATCGCAATTACCACGACGCTGAGTGGGGGCGGCCCGTCACGGGTCAAAGCGAACTCTTTGAACGCCTGAGCCTGGAGGCTTTTCAGTCAGGGCTTAGCTGGCTGACCATTCTCCGCAAGCGGGAATCCTTCAGAGCCGCATTCCACGGCTTTGACCCCGCTGCCGTGGCCGCCTTTAACGCTGTGGACGTTGCCCGGCTTATGACTGATGCGGCAATTGTTCGGAACCGGCGCAAGATCACTGCCACCATAGCCAACGCCCGGGCCGTGTTGGAGCTGCCGCAGGGAACCACCCTGGCCTCCCTTTTGCAGGAGCATGCTCCGATGGCACCCCGGGCAGCCCATGAGGCGATTCCCACGCAGACCCCGGCGTCGCGGGAACTGGCTAAAACACTGAAGAAGCTGGGTTTTTCCTTTGTCGGACCCACCACCGCCTACGCCATGATGCAGGCCGTGGGCATGGCCAATGACCACGAACCCCAGTGCTGGCTTGCTCCCGGGGAGCGGGAACCCGGTATCCCGGCAAGTCTTGGGCAGTGGCAGGATGAGTGAGGGGCCTGGCGCCGCGCCGAAAAAATGGGTCCTGCAGCCCAGCAGGGAACCGACCAAACGCACCGTCAATGACGAGTTGTACCAGCTGCTGCGGCGCTTATTGGCGCCGCTGCGCCGCGCCCCGTGGTGGCTGAAGGTCACGTTGATCTATGCTGGCGCCCGCATTGTTTCCTATGCCATTTTCCTGGGAAGCGCCTGGCATGCCGACGCCTCGCCGTGGAGTGGGAGGCAACCGGACTATTTGACCTTTATCAATAGGTGGGATGCAGGGTGGTACGAACGCATTTTCCGTAACGGCTACCCCAGTGCCATTCCCCGGCATCCAGACGGTGCCGCGTACGCCAATGAGTGGGCCTTCTACCCCGTATTTCCGTTTTTGACGCGCGCAGTGGCAGCGGTCACGGGCCTGGGCTGGCCTGCAGCGGGCGCCCTCGTAGCCACCTGCACAGGCCTGGCTGCCACTGTCATGATCTACGTCCTGTTCCGCAACGTGGCCTCGCCCGGGACAGCCCTGTGGGGAGTTGCCTTTTTTGCCTTCTTCCCCGTCTCGGCCATTTTGCAGGTACCTTACGCGGAATCGTTGGGGATCTTTTTTCTGGCCGCTGCGCTGCACCTTCTCATTAGACGTAAGTATTGGACCACGCTGCTCATGGTGGCCCTGCTGTGTTTTTCCCGTCCTGCAGGTGTGCCTTTTGCAGCCGTCGTGGCCCTGCACCTGGTACTGCGTTGGTGGCACCGCCGCAGCGAACCCTTCCCCGCCAGGGATGTGTTTGCCGGTGCCGTGCTCCTAGCTGGCAGCGCCGCGCTCGCCTTCGCATGGATGCTCACTGCTTGGTGGGTCACGGGGGAGCGGACCGCTTACACCGACACGGAAACCGCGTGGCGCGGAGGTGGCGGACTGGTTTTATTCAAACCCTGGTTTGACGCGGGCGTGGAACTGGTGGGTCCGCGGTGGGGTCTGTTGTTGCCGGTGCTCCTGGCGGCGGTGGTTGCATTGTGCTTGAACTCCAGGGCAGCGCGGCGCATCGGGCCGGAATTACTCATGTACTCGGGCATGTATTTGCTGTACCTGATGGCGGTATTGCACCCGCAGTCCAGCACGTTTCGGATGTTGCTGCCCATGTTCCCCCTGGCTCTTGCTGCCGCGTGGGTCTCCCCCGCACGGGCGTACCGCTGGTGTGTGCTGCTCATGTTCACCCTCTTGCAAATTGTTTGGGTGGAGTGGCTCTGGCAGTGGGTGGCCATCAGCACGGGACAAACCTGGCCGCCTTAGGCAGCGGCAGCGTTGAACGTCCCGCAGCTTCATACTCCACCCCGGCCCGTGCCGATTGGCGCCCCGGCCCTGAAATACGGAATAATGGGCTGTGAGCAGTACAACACTGACGGCAGGCCGGGAATCCGGAATGCGCGGGTATGCACTACGAAAAGGGGAACTCCTGATGGCGGCCATGAAACCCAGAACCGGCGACGGTCCAATGGAAGTTACTAAAGAGGGTCGGAGCTTGATCCTGCGGCTTCCCTTGGAAGGCGGCGGTCGGCTCGTCGTTGAAATGAACGCAGATGAGGCCCGAAGCCTCAAGGAATGCCTCGTGGGCGTCACCGAATAAAGTTCATCTCATATTCCCATCACAGGGGCGGAACGGCTTTAGCTGTTCCGCCCCTGTGATGTTTAAGCACGTTTAGCGTTTAATGGCGAGCAACAGTCCATCACCGGTGGGCAGCATGGCGCTCATCAACGATTCATTATCGCGTATCATCTTGCCCACGCGGCGGAGCACCACGGTGTTGCTTTCGCGAATGGCGGGGTCGGAAACGCGGTCCTTATCCAGCGCGTCATTGACAATCAGCAAACCTCCCGGCTTGAGCAAACGCACGGCTTGTTCCACGTAGTCGGGAAAACTGGGCTTGTCGGCATCAATGAAGACCAGGTCATAAGCGCCATCAGTGAGGCGCGGTAAAACATCTTGTCCGCGTCCTGAAATGGTGCGGGTGCGGTTAGCGGGTGCGCCCGACTCCGCAAATGCCTCGCGGGCGGCTTTCAAATGATCCACATCGGGATCAATCGTGGTCAGTACGGCCTTGGGACCCAGTCCACGCAACAGGGCGACGCCGGAAATACCTGCGCCGGTTCCCACCTCAACCACTGTTTGGGCCTTCGATGCGGCAGCCAAAACGCTCAGCGTCGCCACCACTCCCGGACTCACGGGGAACAGGCCCAGCTCATGGGACCGTTCCCGGGCGCGTCGCAAAACAATGTCCTCCACGGGGAGGCCCTCGGTGTAGGACCAGCTGGTGGATTTGTCGGCGCTCATGGATGTTTCCTCAACTTTCGCGGTGGGTGACTCTAGCCTACTGCCTGAAAGCCCCGGAGGTTGATGGGAATCGTTCAGCCAAATGTCAGCTTCCCTTGGCAGACTAACAGCACCTAGGAGATGTTTCTTGGGCCGGATCTTCCATTTGAATCCCCTTACGGGGAGGCAGAGAGCCATTGAAGCGAGGTGCTGTGATGAATCAGCCAGCCAGCCAGGTCCCTCCCGCCAGCGCTGCCGAGCCCGAGATCAGTGCCTGGATCGCCCCAACATGGGATGAAGTGGTGGAAAACCATGGTGCCAAGGTTTTCCGGCTCGCGTACCGTCTCACGGGCAACAAGTACGACGCCGAGGACCTCACCCAGGAGGTGTTTGTCCGGGTGTTTAAATCCCTGGCCAACTTCAAACCCGGTACCTTGGATGGTTGGTTGCACCGCATCACGACCAATTTGTTCCTGGACCAGGCACGCCGCAAGCAAAGAATTCGTTTTGACACCCTCACTGAAGATGCAGCGTCCAAACTCCCCGGCAATGATCTGGGACCGGAGCGCAGCTTTGAATTCAACAACCTCGACGCTGACGTAGCGGCTGCTTTGGAGGCGCTGCCACCGGACTTTAGAGCCGCCGTCGTGCTGTGCGACATGGAGGGCCTGTCCTACGATGAGGTGGCACACGCGCTCAATATCAAGCTGGGCACGGTGCGCTCACGCATTCACCGGGGCAGGGCCATGCTGCGGGAGTCGCTCGCGGACCGTGCGCCCGGCTCCACTGGCAAGAACGTCCCGGCCCGCAAACCAAGGCTGTCGCTGCCGCGCATGGCTTAGCGGGCATGGTTAGACTTTCCAGCGTTACGGCTGAAGAATCGTTGCTTTGAGTGTTGAGAGGGTAATCTTCCTAACGTGTTTGGTATCAATACCCCTGAGCTACTGCTGATTTTGGTTTTGGCGGTTTTAGTGATCGGCCCCACCCGGCTTCCCGGGTACGTGGAAAAGCTGAAAAACCTCATCCGCGAAGTACGCAAGATGGCTTCCGGCGCGCGTGAAACCATCAAGGAAGAGGCCGGGGTTGATATTGATGACATTGACTGGAAGAAGCTTGACCCGCGCCAGTACGACCCCCGCCGCATCATTCGCGAAGCACTCATTGACGACGATGAGCTGGAGACGCTGAAGTCTTTGAAAACCTCCCCGGCAGCGGCCATGGCTTCCATGCTGAACAACTCCGACGGGGAGAAAAAAGCTGTACTGGCGAGTGAGGCGGTTCCCGGCGCGCCGGAAATTGCACGCCTGCCCGCAGGCCAGCGGGCTCCGTACGACGCGGAAGCGACCTAACCGCTTTTCCCTGCGGCCCCCGCTTGCGACGCTCTCGCACCCCAGGCTGGCACTTAGGGCAGTGTGCCGTGTCTTAGGGCCAGTGTGCCGTGCCTTAGTGGGGCGTGATGCCCAAGCTCATCCCCGCCAGGCCCCGGGGACGGAGCGCCAACTTGTCGGCAATCCCAATGAGTGCCTGCGCGGCCGCTGACTGTGGATTCGAAAGCACTATGGGCAGGCCCGCGTCACCGCCCTCCCGCAAAGTAACGTCAAGCGGGATTTGACCCAGCAGCTCCACCGGCGCGTTCACGGTCTGGGTCAGGCGTTGGGCCAGAATCTCCCCGCCGCCCACACCAAAGAGTTCCATGGCGCTGCCGTCGGGCAAGGTCAAAAATGACATGTTCTCAATGACACCCGCCACTTTTTGACCCGTCTGCACGGCAATGGCGCCCGCGCGCTCGGCAACGTCCGCTGCCGCGGCCTGCGGGGTGGTGACGACGAGGATCTCGGCCTTGGGCAGCAATTGGGCCACGGAAATGGCAACGTCGCCCGTGCCGGGCGGCAGATCCAACAGCAAAATATCGAGGTCACCAAAGTACACATCCGTTAAAAACTGTTCCAACGCCCTGTGCAGCATGGGGCCGCGCCAGGCCACCGGCTGATTCCCGGCGACAAACATGCCAATGGAAATGACCTTCACGTCATGGGCCACCGGCGGCAGGATCATCTCATCCACACGGGTGGGTGCCTGCGTAATGCCCATCAGGCCCGGCACGGAAAAACCATAAATATCAGCATCCACAATGCCTACCCGCAGCCCCCGCGCCGCCAGGGAACAGGCCAGGTTGACAGTGACGCTGGACTTCCCCACGCCGCCCTTGCCACTGGCCACGGCATAAACCCGCGTCAGGGAGTGCTCGGCATTGAAGGGAATGCCGCGTTCGCCCCCGCTGCCCTTCAGCCGCTCCTTCAACTCTGCGCGCTGCTGCGCGGTCATGACGGTAAGTTCCACGCTGACGGCTGTGACGCCGTCGAGCTTGGACAGTGCAGCAGTAACGTCCGCGGTGATGGTTTCCCGCAGGGGACACCCCGCAATGGTCAAACGGACGACGGCGCGTACCCGGCCGTCGTCGGCTGCTGCCACGGATTCCACCATGCCCAGATCCGTGATGGGGCGGCGCAACTCCGGGTCCATGACGGTGGCGAGGGCAGCAAGGAGTGCGGCGTGGGAGGGTGCTGTCATGGCTGCCTTAGGAATTGGCGGGGCGCTTGGGGGAAAGCGTCTTGATCCCGGTGGTGGCTGGATTGCGGGGGGACTCGGTGGCGTCGTCGGCTTCATTTTGAAGCGCCACAAGGTCATCGAGGAGACCGCGGAGTTCGGAGCGGACAAAGTCGCGCGTGGCCACCTCACGCAGGGTGATGCGCAGGGCGGCAACTTCGCGGGTGAGGTATTCGGTGTCGGCCAGGTTGCGCTCATTGCGGGAGCGGTCCTGTTCGATTTGAACCCGGTCACGGTCATCCTGCCGGTTCTGGGCGAGCAAAATCAAGGGCGCGGCATAGGATGCCTGGGTGGAGAAGAACAGGTTCAGCAAAATAAAGGGATAGGGATCCCAGCGCAACCCAAAGAGGCCAATGACGTTCAGGGCAATCCACACGATCACAAAAATGGTCATGTACAGCAGGAAGTTCGCGGTGCCCATGTAGCGGGCAAAGCGTTCGGCAAACCGTCCAAACAGGTCGGGGTCGCTGGTGAGACTCGGGAGGAACTTGGACTTTAGCTCCATGGGTGTGTCAAGGCCACCGCCTTTAACATGGTGCCGCTCAGCCAATGCGTCCTCCTAACTTCCTGAACGGCGCGCCGTCCTCATGCGTACGCCAGTCGTCCGGCAAAAGATGATCCAACAGGTCATCCACTGTCACGGCTCCCACCAGGCGGCCTTCCTTGCTGACCACGGGAAGCGAATTGAGATTGTAGGAGGCCATAATATGGCTGACGGTGCTGATGTTGTCCTGGTCCGAAGCTGGCTCAAGGTTTTTATCCACCAGGGTCCCGAGCTGCTCGGGGGGTGCGCTGCGCAGCAGCTGTTGAATGTGCACGACCCCAAGAAAACGGCCCGTGGGGGTTTCCAGCGGTGGGCGGCAAATAAAGATGGCGGAGGCCAGGGAAGGCGAAAGGTCTTCACTGCGCACATGGGCCAACGCCTCAGCCACTGTTGCCTCGGGAGGCAGAATCACGGGCACCGGCGTCATGAGCGCCCCGGCAGTTCCTTCGGCATACTGCAGGAGGCGGCGGACGTCCCTGGCCTCCCCCGGCTCCATCAGTAACAACAGTTCCTCGGCCTTGGCCTGGGGGAGATCGGCCAAAAGATCGGCCGCGTCGTCGGGATCCATTTCCTCAAGGACATCTGCGGCCCGCTCATTGTCCAAAGCTGACAGCAGCGTGACCTGGTCATCTTCGGGCAACTCGGACATGATGTCTGCCAGGCGCTCGTCCTGCAGTTCCTCTGCTACCTCAACGCGGCGTTTATCGCTCATTTCCTGCAGGGCGTCGGCAAAGTCGGCTGCTTTAAGGTCTTCGTGGGTGGCCACAAAGACAGTGGCACTTTGAGGTGCCGTGGCGTCGTCGGCACGTGCCTCGGACCAGTCAATGAGCATGGTGGGGCCACGGCGCAGCCCGCGCAGCCGTGACGTGGAAGCACCACGGCGCACAAACATCTTGGTCACCAGCCAGTCGCCATTACGCTGCTGGTCCATGGCAATGTCTTCAATGACGGCCATCTCGCCGCCGTCGACCAGCGTGACCTTGCGGTCAAAAATATTGCCCACCACCAGCTGCTCAGCGCCGCGCTGTTCAAAACGGCGTAAATTTACCAATCCCGTGCAAATGATTTGGGACTGGTCCATGGAGGTGAGGCGGGTCATGGGCACAAAGACACGTTTTTTGCCGGGCACTTCCACCACGATGCCCACCGCGTGCGGGGCACTGCTGGGTCCACGACCGAGGACGACGACGTCGCGTAGTTTTCCGAGCCTGTCGCCAATGGGATCAAAGACATCCAGACCCAGTAATCGGGCCACAAAAATGCGGGTAGTTTGAGTGCTCACAGATACAGGCTACTTCCCCCGCCAGGCAATGACCCAACCTTCGCTGCCCTGGCTGATGCAGCAACCACCTGGCGGCAATTGGCTGCCAGTCATTTCACTGCCAGCGATACTCCAGCCAATGCTCAAGAACATGGTGAACAATGGAGCACATGGCTAACCTCTTTGGACGCACCCCAACTGTAGATCAGGGCCGTAGTGTTCCCACGGGGGAAACTATTGGCTCTTACACCTCCTACCTGGACGCGCAGAAGGCGGTTGATTACCTGGCGGATGAAAAATTTCCCGTCCGCTACGTTTCCATTGTGGGCAATGATTTAAAGATGGTGGAGCGGGTCACTGGAAAACTCAGCTACCCCCGGGTGGCGCTCACAGGGGCCATGACAGGGGCTTGGTTTGGCCTTTTTATTGGAGTAATGCTGTCCTTCTTTGACTCGGCAGCCAACGCCGGCCAAATGCCGCTGAACATCATGACAGCTGTTTTGCTGGGTGCTGCCCTGTGGATGCTTTTTGCCATCATTGGTTACGCAGCCCAACGCGGCAAGCGTGACTTCACCTCCACCAACCAGGTGCTGGCCAGCAGCTATGACGTCATTGTTGCCCCGGACGTGGCCGGTGAAGCCCGGCGGCTTTTGGCTCAGCTGCCCATGAAGTCCACTGCGGTGCGCTCCGCGCAGGGCGGGCCGCAGAATGCACCGCAGAACCAGGGCGGCCACCAGCCGCCCACGCAGCCTCCAGCGGCGGGATCCACCCCGGCCCGTCCCGAAGGGTGGCATGACCCTTACACTCCCGCAGCTACGGCCGGCGATGCTCCGGCAACAAACAACGACCGTCCGGGGCAGGCCCCGTTGACGGGTCCAAGCCGCGGCCAATTCCCGGATCTTCCTGACGGACGGCCACAGTACGGCATCCGGGTGGAGCCCGCTGCCCCTCCGGCAACCCTGGCTCCGGCAACTACTCCGGCTCGGGCAACTACTCCGGCTCCGGCAGAGCCGCCCTTGGCGGGGCAGGAAGCCCAGGAAGCTCAGGGAACGCCGCCAAATCCGCCAACTGGCCCGGATAATAGTGCCAAGTAACGTTCAAACAGCAAAAAACCGCCACCATGGCGGTTTTTTTGTGCCGTGAGAAAGATTCAACTGTACTGCATCTTGACTTTCCATGTTGGAAAGTGTTTGACTTTCCAACATGGAAAACAATGCAGCGAATGAAGCCCGCAGCGCTCTTGCCGCAATTGACGGTGCCAGGTCGGCTGCGGCAGAGCGCCTCACCACCCCGTGGTGGTACCACCCTGTCCTGGGCCTGCTGGTCGCCGCATTCGTAGTCGCCTACACCACCGGCGGCCCCGTGACCATGGTCGTCGTCGGCCTGGGGTATTTCCTGGGTATCGGCATCCTGGTGGGGGTGTACAAGGCAAGAACCGGGGTGTGGATCAATGGACTCACGGCAGGCAAGGCGAGCTGGTGGACAGTTCCGCTGGTGGTGATCATGATCGCCTGCGTGGGAGGCGCATATTATTTCCACGCAGCCATGGGCCTGCAGTGGCCGGCCTGGCTCGCCGCAGCCCTGGTTTTTAGCGCCGTGAACATTTTTGGGCGGCGTTTTGACGTGGCGTTGCGGACCCAGCTGCGAGAGACATCATGAGCGCAGCTTTCAATAACACCATCCATGCCCCCAATCGGCTGCAGATCTGCGCCTTGCTTCACAGCGTCAGCCAGGCGGAATTTGGCACGATCAGGGACATGTTGGGTGTGGCGGACTCTGTCACGAGCAAGCAGCTAAAAGTCCTTGAAGAAGCAGGCTATGTCTCGCTCACCAAACCCATTGGCAGGGGTCGGATAAAAACGTGGGCAGCGCTGACCCCCGCCGGAACGCGTGCCTATCAAGAACATGTGACAGCGCTCCGGGACCTTATTGCAGAAGGCTAGCTGGCCAACCCCGCCATCCACGACTCAATGTCGTCGGCGCTGCGCGGCAGCGCGGCACTGAGGTTGACGGGGCCGTCGGCGGTGATCAGGATGTCATCTTCAATGCGCACACCAATGCCGCGGAACTCCTCCGGGATGCCTAGATCCTCAGCCTTGAAATACAGGCCAGGCTCAATGGTAAAGACCATGCCTTCAGTGATGATGCCGTCAAGGTACATGGTGGCACGGGCCTGGGCGCAGTCATGGACGTCCAGGCCCAAGTGGTGGCTGGTGCCGTGCGGCATCCAGCGGCGGTGCTGCTGGCCCGCGGGGGACAGTGCCTCCTCTGCTGAGACGGGAAGCAGGCCCCACGCCGCCAGACGGTCGGCCAGGACCTCCATGGCTGCAGCATGCACTTCGCGGAATTTGCGCCCCGGGACAGCTACCGCGAAGGCAGCATCGGCGGCATCCTGCACCGCCTGGTAAATTTTGCGCTGCGTGTCGGAGAACTTTCCGTTCACAGGCAGGGTGCGGGTAATGTCGGCGGTGTAGAGGGAATCAGCCTCCACTCCGGCGTCGACCAGCAAAAGCTCACCGGCATTGACAGTGCCCGTGTTCCGGTTCCAGTGCAGCACGGTGGCGTTATTGCCGGAGGCTGCAATGGTGTCATAGCCCAGCTCATTGCCCTCTTCGCGGGCGCGGGCAAAGAAGGATCCCTCCACCACGCGTTCGCCGCGTTGGTGGGTGATGGCGCGGGGGAGGGCTTTGACAATGTCTTCAAATCCCTTGACGGTTGCGTCCACGGCCAGCTGCATTTGCGCAATTTCCCAGTGGTCCTTAATTAACCGCAGCTCTGAAAGGGCTTCGCTGAGCGCGCCGTCCAAGTCATCCAGGGCACTGAAGTCCATGGCGTCGGGGTTGGCTGCGGTGTTGTAACGTGCCGTGTCAACGAGCGCATCAATGTTCTCGTCGACCTTGCGGACCAGACGGATGGAGGTGCCGCCAACGGATGTCTCCCCGACATTTTTAGTGATGGCAACTTCCAGCTCAGTGACATTGGCCGTGGGCAAGCCAAGCTGGGCCTGGAACTCGGCCAGCGTGGGGCGCCGGCCAATCCAAAACTCGCCGCTGCGGGCATCCGCGTAAAAAGCCTTGGTGTCGCGCCCTGCCATGGGACGGAAGTACAGGGTGGCCGTGTGGTTCCCGCCGTCATCTCCGCCGCCCTCTGCTACGGGGTCCAGCACCAGAACGGCGTCGGGTTCGTGATCCACACCCAAGCCAGTCAAGTGCGCGAACGCGGAGTGCGGCCGGAAGCGGTAATCGCAGTCATTGGAGCGAACCTTGAGGGGGCCGGCCGGGATGACCAGGCGTTCGCCGGGGAACTGGGCTGAAATGGCCCGACGGCGGCGCGCGGCATGGTCGGCTACGGCGGCACGGGCGGGCAGCTCCTGCGCGGACGTGGCCCAGTTGGCGGCCATGAAAGCGCGGAAGGCATCGGAGTCGGGCCGCTGTGAACGGTTATTCACCCGTTCCTCGAGGGGTTGCTCGGTGGATGGGCCGGTATGCGTGGAGTTGTGCTCTGTTTGATTCACCCCTCAAGTCTGCCACTGCACGCGTCAAGGGACAAAGGGCAAACGCCGGGAAGAATTGGTAGGGGCGCAGGCGCAGCTGTGAGCGACGTAGGCTAGGACCGTGATGATTGACTTGCACGCGCACTCAAATGTTTCCGACGGCACCCAGTCTCCTGCCGAGCTGGTCGCAGCGGCGGCAGCCGCACGCCTGGATGTCATGGCAATAACGGACCACGACTCCACGGACGGCTGGACTGAGGCACGTGCCGCCGCGCAGCAGCACGGCGTGGGGTTGGTCCCCGGAATGGAAATTTCCTGCAAGACGGCGGAGGGTGTGAGCGTGCACCTGTTGTCTTACCTGCATGACAGCGCCAATGTGGCGCTGCTGGAAGAGATCACCCGGGCAAAGGATGCCCGCCTCACCCGTGCCGAGCGCATGGTCGAACGACTTTCCGAGGATTACCCCCTGAACTGGGATGACGTCAGCGCGCACCTGGCGCCCGGCGCCACGGTGGGCCGCCCGCACATTGCCGACGCCCTCGTGGCAGCTGGCATTGTGGCCGACAGAAGCGAGGCCTTTGCCAGCATCCTCACGGCGCGCTCGCCTTATTTTTTAAGCCATTACGCCGCCGACCCCGTACTGGCCGTGCAATTGGTTCGCGCAGCCGGCGGAGTGCCCGTCTTCGCCCACCCCATGGCTTCGACACGGGGCAGGGTTGCCCCGCCGGAAGTTTTCCATGACATGATCGACGCCGGATTGCTGGGTGTGGAAGTCCACCACCGCGACAACTCGCCCGAGGGTCAGCAGTGGTTGCAGAAGCTCGCCCGCGAGCGCGGCTTGTTCGTGACGGGGTCCTCGGATTACCACGGTGCGGGCAAACCCAATGTGCTGGGCGAAAACATTACCAGCGTGGCGGTGCTGGAACGCATTGTGGCTACGGCTTCGGGAACCAAACCCTACCTGCCGTAGCCACAATTCAATGCGCCTGTACGGCTGCTTACTCGACGCCGCCTGCCTGCCCGGGTGTCTCGCCCGTGCGCCGGCGGGTGCGCGTGCGGGTGCGCCGGGGCGCCGCTCCTGAAGCAGCCCCTCCCGATGCAGCCGTTCCTGATGCGGCATCTCCTGAAGCAGTATCAACTGCCGGTGCATTATCGCTGGCGCCGGCCGGACGACGTCGGTTCCGGCCGCCTTCGGCAGCTGGCTCCCCGCTGCGCGCTTCACCGCGCTTTTCACCGTGGCGGGCCCCTGAGCGGTTGCCGCCCCGGTTGCCGCCGCGCGCACCCTCACGTGCGTCGCGGCCACCGGCCTTGGGTGAGTTACGCTTGCCGGTTTCCCCTAAATCTTCCAGGGTTTCGGCATCAATGCCGGCATGTGTGCGCTTGTCGCGGGGCAACCGGCCCTTGGTGCCTGCCGGGATGTCGAGGTCCGTGTACAGGTGTGGTGAGGAGGAGTAGGTTTCCACGGGCTCGGGCACGCTCAGGCCAAGGGCCTTGTTGATCAGGGCCCAGCGGGGCATGTCATCCCAGTCCACAAAGGTCACGGCCGTGCCCTTGTTCCCGGCGCGGCCCGTGCGGCCCACCCGGTGCAGGTAAATTTTCTCGTCCTCAACGCACTGGTAGTTCACCACGTGGGTGACGTCATCGACGTCAATGCCACGGGCTGCCACATCGGTGGCAACCAGCACATCGACCTTGTTGTTACGGAAAGCACGCAGGGCCTGCTCCCGGGCACCCTGGCCCAGATCACCGTGGATGGCGGCGGCGGCGAAGCCCCGGTCCACCAGTTCCTCGGCCACCTTGGCCGCTGTGCGCTTGGTCTTGGTGAAGATGATGGAACGGCCGCGGTCCTTGGACTGCAAAATGCGTGCCAAAACCTCGATTTTGTCCATATTGTGGGCGCGGTAGATCAGCTGGCGGATATCGCGCTTGGTCAGGCCCTCGTCCTCGGGGTCCGCGGCACGGATGTGGGTGGGCTGTGTCATGTAACGGCGGGCCATGGCCACCACGGGGCCGGGCATGGTGGCGGAGAACAGCAACGTTTGACGCACGGCAGGCGTGCCGGCAATCAATGTCTCAACATCGGGCAAAAAGCCCAGGTCCAGCATTTCGTCGGCCTCATCCAAAATCACCATGCGAACGTTTTTCAAGTTCAAGTGGTTTTGCCGCAGCAGGTCAATTAAGCGTCCCGGTGTTCCCACCACCAGTTCAACACCCTTTTTGAGGGACTCGACCTGGGGTTCGTAGGCGCGGCCACCGTAAATAGTGCCAATGCGGATGCCGCGGTGCTTGGAGGCGACGCTTAGATCGCCCGCGACCTGCACGGCAAGTTCACGCGTGGGAACAATGACCAGGGCCTGCGGGGCACCAGGCACTGCCAGCTTCGCGAATCCGTCATCTTTGGGAGAGATAATGCGGTTTAGTGCCGGGATGCCGAAGCCAAGGGTCTTGCCGGTTCCGGTTTTAGCCTGACCAATGATGTCATGGCCCGCCAAGGCAATGGGCAGTGTCATGGCCTGGATGGGGAAGGGGTGGTTGATCCCGGCTTCCGTCAGTGAGGCAACTATTTCGTGGTGCACCCCAAAACTGGCGAAGGTTTCCTTCTCTTCATGACGTGCCGGCTCGGGGCTGCTGAGCGAACCGTCAATTTCAATTTTTTCACTGCTGTCCTCGGCCTGCAGGAGGGAATCTGTCTCAATGCTCAAATGCTTACCATTCAATTCGTCTATACAGGTGCCACCGGCCGGGCTCTACGCGAAGCTGTGGGCCTCACGGAACCGCAGGACGGCGGCACTATTTTGGGGAAGCCGATCGCGGGCTGACAAAACATGTCCTCCTGCGGCCAGAATGGGCAATACAGCCAGAATGGGCGCTACAGGAGGAACTGGCTAGACGCGCGCTGGGGCGGGTAAGTTGACGTACAAATTTCTTTAAATCAACGACCGGGCATCCATGTCTACTTGCCCAGTCTAACGCCACGGCGCTGAATTTGGGCTGTGCGCAGACAATTACTGTTGGCTTGGGCTGCCTGTGCCGCTGGCCGGACGTTCTGCGGGCGGCTGTGGGGCGGCGTCCGCGGGGACAAAGCTAATGGTTCGCGTGGGAATGTCCGCCTCCATTAAACGCACCCGCACCTCGGTGCCGGGGACCAATGCTCCCTCGCACCACGCGGTAATGGCAGGAACCTGAATTTGAATGGAACTGCGGGTTGCGGCACCCCTGGTGCCGTTCCCGTTTTTCTTTGGCCCGGCAAGGACCACGGCGTTAAATTCCTCTCCCACCCGGTGGCGCAATACAGCTGCCTCAATGGTGTCCACGGCAGCCCTGTCCACCTTGTTGGCCAGCTGATTGGAAGCAGCCATGATGTCGGGCAACTGCGGCAAAGCCGCAATAACCCATTCAGGCACTTCTTCACCGGCGCAAAGGGCGGCACAGATAATGAGCACAAAGCGGTCCACCAGACGGCGCAGGGGAGCCGTGGCGTGGGCGTACGGCGCACCCACGGCAGCTTGCGAAATCTGCTCCGGAATTTCCCCATTGAAAGGGGTGTACCCGGCGCCCCGAAACAAGGTGGTGGCCGCATGCATCAGGGCCAAGTGTTGCGGTTTGGCTGTGTCCAGGCTGCGCAAATATTCGCCATAGGCCACCTCCGTCCCCCAGGGTTGCCCCAGTGCCACAGTTTGGAGCCGGTACGCTGCAATGGCTTCCGTTTCAGGTGCCGGCATGGTGCGTAAGATACCCACCTTGCCATCGAGCATGACCTGGGCTGCCGCCATGCCCGTCAACAGGGAAATTTGCGCGTTCCAATCTTCAATGGGCAGGTTGGGGCGGAACTGCAAAACGTACTTGCCGTCAACGTATTCCACTTCCTGGGCGGGCACGCTCAGGCTGGCCCCGCCCCTGGCCCGCTCCAAGGAAATGCGTTTCCTGCCAATCTCAGCCAACAAGGCCAAGGTGCCGGCAAAGGCGGAAGGCGCGCTGCCGTCGTCGTACATTTTTTGCCCTTCGGCATAGCTGAGCTTGGCAATGCTTGCCACGGTGGCGCGGGTAACGGAACAGGCCGTTTGGTTGCCGTCCTGAGCCAGGTGGATTTCCCAGACAAAGGCCGGACGCGGACCGTCGGGGAGCAGGCTGGCGGCATCTTCGCTGAGGGGAAGGGGGTGCAGGGGGATGCGTTGTCCGGGCGTGTAAATGGTCTGCCCCCGGCGCCGCGTCTCAGCGTCAAGGGCGCCGTCCGTGGGAATGAAGGCAGGGACGTCGGCAATGGCGTAATAAACCACATAACCGTCGCCGCTGCGCTGCAAGTGCACTGCCTGGTCCAGGTCCTGGGAGGTGGGCGGATCGAGGGTGATGAAAGGCAGCGAGGTCAGATCCGTGGCGGGCAGCCGGTGGTGGGCCATGACCTGGGCAACTTCCGCCATCACCTCGGCGCTAAAGGACACCGGCAGGGAAAATTCCTGCCTGAGGGCGGCGAGGGCCTGGGCGAGGGATCTTTGCGCGGCGCTGCTATCGACGCCAATATGGGAATAGGGCACGGATTCAGCGTAAACTATTGGCCGCAGGGAGCAAGAGCGGCACGGCACGGACTACCCTTGAAGCCATGAGTATTTCCGCAGCCGGACCCGATGCAGCCGGACCCAATGAGATTGTTTCCGCCGGTGAACTAAGCGCCCGCTATGACACGTTTGTCATTGATTTGCTCGGAGGCATGGCCTACGGGGAGCTGTCCGCCTTTGAACGACTCGCCACCGACGCCCGGTATTCGCCGTCGTTGGCGGACCGTGCCGTGCTGGGAAAAATGGCTGTGGCCGAGTACGGCCACTATGAGGGCATTTGCGCCAAACTGCATGATATGGGCATGGACCCGGAACTGGCCATGGCCCCTTTCCAGCGCATGGTGGACGCCTTCCATGAACGGACCCGGCCAGCAGACTGGCATGAGTCGCTGATGAAAGCGTATGTAGTGGAAGCCATCACCGAAGAATTTTATGCAGCCATTGCCGAGCATCTGGATGAATCGACCCGCAGTGCCATTGCCGGCGTCCGGACCAGCCCCGAGCAGGTGGCCAAGTTGACCACACTGCTGAGGAAAATGCTGGCGGAGGACCCCCGGCTTTCCTCACGCCTGGCGCTGTGGGGCCGACGCATGGTGGGAGAGGCCCTGACGCAGGTGCAGCGTATTGGGGCCAAGCACAGCTTTCTGGTGGGCCTGCGCCCCGATGGCACGCAGGAGCAGGCGGCAGCGGATGTTGCGGCCATCCTCGTGACCCTGACCCGCAATCATTCCCGACGCATGAGCCAGCTGGGCCTGACTGCCTGACTGCCTGACTGCCTGACTGCCTGTCTGACTGCAATGTGACGTTAACGGAGGAGTTTGCAGGCGGTGGGGTGGTTAGGCTGGGACGGTGAAGGTACCTGGCACGACGTCGACGGGCAGCACCTCCTTTAGCCGATCCCTGGCGCTCTTGGTTGCCGGAACCTTCTTTATGGAGATCCTCGACGGCACCATTATTGCCACTGCCGCTCCCGGCATTGCAGCCGACCTCAATGTCCGGGCCGTGGACATTAACCTGGCCATGACCGCCTACCTCATCACCTTGGCGGTGGGCATTCCCCTCAGCGGCTGGCTGGCCGAACGTTTTGGCGCCCGACGGATTTATACCGCCGCCATTGCCATCTTCACACTCGCCTCACTCCTGTGTGCGCTGAGCCCCAACCTTGCCTTTCTCTGCGGCGCGAGAACACTGCAGGGCCTGGGTGGGGCCATGATGGTGCCGGTGGGCCGGCTGGTGGTTTTACGTGATGCACAGCGAAAAGAGTTCCTTGAGGCCATTGCCTACCTGACCTGGCCGGCGCTCATTGCCCCCGTATTGGCCCCGGTCCTGGGTGGACTTTTAGTCACGTACGCCAGCTGGCACTGGATTTTCCTCATTAACATTCCACTGGGGATCGTGGCTTTCCTGGTCGCCCTCAAAGTGGTTCCGCAGCTGCGCGCCAGCATGGTGCCCCCACCTGATTGGACGGGATTCGTGCTGTGTGGCACGGCGCTCGCAGCCCTGGTGATTGGCCTGGAGCTGGTGGGTTCGGCACCCACGCCGTGGACCGCCGTCGTGCTCTGGCTGCTTTTGGCTGCAGTGGCGGGAGCGGTGACGCTGTGGTGGTTTAAACGCGCCCGGCACCCCTTGCTGGATCTGCGGGCACTGCGCATCCCCACATTTTTGGTGGGCAATGCCGGGGGCGCCGCGTACCGGCTGATTATTAGTGCCGTGCCGTTCCTGCTGCCGCTGCTGTTCATGATCGGCTTTGGCTGGACTGCTTTTGCCGCCGGTCTCATGACCATGTTTGTCTTTGCCGGAAACGTGCTCATTAAACCGGCAACCTCGCCGTTGATCAGGCGCTTTGGCTTCCGCACCGTGCTGCTGCTGAGCAATGTTGGTGGTGCCGTGGTGTTGGCGGCCTGTGCCTTCCTGACGGCGGACACTTCCCCGGTAGTGCTGGCGGCAGTGTTGTTTCTGAGCGGGGTGTTGCGTTCAGTGGGGTTTAGCGCCTACAACACCCTGCAATTTATGGATGTCCCCAAGGCGCGCATGGCGGGTGCCAACACTTTGTCGTCCACGATCAGCCAGATTGCCACCGGTCTGGGCATTGCCGTGGCTGCCTTGATTTTACGTGGCGCCGGAGCGCTTCTTGCTCCCGACGCACAACCCTCGGCAGCCTTCCATTGGACGTTTGGTGTGCTGGCCGTCTTGATGTTGTATCCGGTGGTGGAAGCGGCGCTCATGGAGCGCACGGCGGGGGATATGGCCCGGACCCTATAGGGCCCGGGCCATATAAAGCCCGGACCCGGTGCTGGAAAGGGAGTGGAGGCCCCTACCGCAGCACCACCGTGCGGTTTCCAGAGAGAATAATGCGGCCCTCGGCATGCCAGCGCACGGCGCTGGTGAGCGCCTTGCACTCAGCGTCCCTCCCCACTGCCACCAATTCAGGCGGACCGTAGGTGTGATCCACTTCAATGACCTGCTGGGCAATGATGGGCCCCTCATCCAGCTCCGAGTTGACGTAGTGGGCTGTGGCTCCCACCGTTTTGACGCCGCGCGCATAGGCCTGATGGTACGGCTTGGCGCCCTTGAAGCTGGGCAAAAAAGAATGGTGGATGTTGATGGCGCGGCCCGACAGCACGGAGGTCAGGTTGTCGCTGAGGATCTGCATGTACCGGGCCAACACCACCAGCTCCACCCGGCCGCTGTCCACCAGCTCAAGAAGCTCAGCTTCGGCCTCGGGTTTGCTCTCGGCAGTCACTGGAATGTGGTGGAACGCAATGCCATGCCATTGCACCAGATCCCTGTGCGTTTCATGGTTGGAGACCACTGCCACAATTTCCACCGGCAGGTCCCCGTTGCGGGCACGGAACAGCAAATCGTTGAGGCAGTGCTCAAATTTGGAGACCATGATCAAGATGCGTTCCCTGCGGCTTTTGGGCTCCAGGCGCCAGTTCATGCCCCACTGCGTGGCGAGGGGCGCGAAGTCCTCCTGCAGCTGTGCATGGTCTGGGCCGTCGCTGCCGGCCACAAAGTGCACCCGCATGAAAAAGTGCTTCACCAACTGGTCACCAAACTGCTTGATGTCCAGGATGTAGCAGCCGTGATGGAGCAGGTACTCCGAGACGGCATGAACAATTCCGGGGGATTCAGCACAGTCCACTGTCAGGATAAAGCCTTCCCCAGTGGGCTCCGCGGGTCTGGGCATGGAGTCCAGTGGTGTGCCGAACTGCTCAGTCATCGCGTGGCGCCGGTTTGAGTATCTGCAACATCCTGGGCAATGACCCGTTCAGTAGCCAGATCTTCCTGGAAGCGTCCGTAGCGTTCCAAATGGCTGGGGCGGCGGCGCAGGAAGAGCCACACAATGGCGAGGGCTATAAACCACACCGGAGTGATGAGCAGTGCCTGCAGCGTTTCGGGCTGCGTGGTCAGCGCCCACAGGACAAAGGCGAAAAAGGCAAAAACCACGTACACCATGGGCTTTCCGCCGGGCATCTTGAACTTGGAGGAATCATGGAGTTCGGGACGACGGCGGCGGAAGGCCAGGTAGCTGGCCAAAATGATGGACCACACAAACACAAAGCACACGGCGGCAACTGTGGTGACCATTTCAAAGGCCTTGCTGGTGTTTTGGCCGGCGTACATCAATACCAGGGAGGAAAGGAGCAGGATGCATGAAAGGAACAAAGCATTGTTCGGCACCTTGCGCTTGGACAACTTGGCGAAGGGCTTGGGGGCGTCGCCTTCCTGAGCCAGCCCATACACCATGCGCGAGGTGGAGTAGATTCCGGAGTTTGCCGAGGACATGGCAGAGGTCAAGACCACTAAATTCACAATGGTCGCAGCTGCGCCAAGCCCGGCAAGGGAAAACATGGCAATGAAGGGGCTGCTGCCTGCCACGAACTGGGTCCAGGGAATCACCGACATCAAGATGATCAGGGCGCCTACATAGAAGAGCAGGATGCGAATGGGGATGGAGTTGATGGCCTTGGGCAGGTTCTTTTCAGGATCCTTGGCCTCGGCGGCCGTGGTACCCACCAGCTCAATGCCAACAAAGGCAAAAACGGCGATTTGGAAACCAGCAACGAAGCCCATGAATTCATTGGGGAAGAAGCCGCCATGGCTCCATAGGTTGGAGAAGCTGGCGGTGCCGGTATCGGAGCTGAAGCGGGTCCCAATCATGACCAGACCCACCACAATGAGGGCCACGATGGCCACGATCTTAATGAGCGCGAACCAAAATTCAGTTTCGCCAAAGGCCCTGACAGTAGTGAGGTTCAAGACCAGTAAAATCCCAATGGTCACCACACCTGGAAGCCACAGCGGTATGCCCGGCCAGAGGACGTCGGAGTAGGCGGCAATGGCAATGACGTCGGCAATGCCTGTGATCACCCAGCAAAACCAATATGTCCAGCCAGTGAAGAACCCGGCCCAGGGGCCCAGTAAATCGGCGGCAAAGTCACTGAAGGACTTGTACTTGAGGTTGCTCAGCAAGAGCTCGCCCATGGCCCGCATGACGAAGAACAGCATGAAGCCAATGATCATGTACACAAAAATGACTGAGGGTCCGGCGGCGGAAATTGTTTTGCCGGAACCCATGAACAGGCCCGTGCCAATGGCACCGCCGATGGCAATGAGTTGAATGTGCCTGTTGCTCAGTTGCCGTTCAAGGTGCGGCTCTGCGCTGACGGCAGGGATGGGTCGTTTGATGGTCAAAGGAAGATCCCTCGTTCAGGTGGCACGGTGCACCACGAAGATGTACTTCCTCCCCGCTCTGTCGTGGACCTGAGAGTTTCCGCGTTCCTTGGCATCAAGGTAGCGCTTGCCCCTTCGGTGAGTCTGGTTTCCCACACTGCTTTCCAGAGTTGCCTCGCCATGGCGGTACATGGGCCTGAGAGATTCCCGGGGAGGGTTTGCTCCTTCGGCGCCTGCCGGGGGGTCCGGGAGAACTCTCCCGCCACGGATCAAGGGCATTTCTTATTGCGCCGGTGACGCGTGTCACATACTAGTGGCTGGATTCCTCAAGCGCAAACGGCGGTGCGGCTTGGTGCGGTGGCGGCCTTGGTGTAGGCTGTGTTGCGGATCACCCACACTTTAATAAGCCTTTTGAACCATGGCGGGAGAGTTCTCCCAGCAATGTGGCGGCGCCGTAGGAGCAAATCCTCCCCAGGAATCTCTCAGGCCCCCGTACCGTCATGGCGAGGCAACTCTGGAAAGCAGCACGGGAAACCGGGCTCACCGACGGTGCAAAGCAGCTGATCTTTAGCTGCGGAATCTCTCAGGTCCACGACAGAGCGGGGAGGAACTTAAGCCCATGCCGCGTCCTTTGGGATGCAGCCGAACTTGGAGTTCCCCATGACGAGCACGTCCCCTGCAGTTCAGTCCGCACCGACAGTATTTGCCGACCGCCACATTGGTGCCCGTGCGCAGTCCCACATTGACACCATGCTCAAAGCCATTGGCTATGACAGTGTGGATGCCCTGGTGGATACGGCCGTACCCGACTCCATCCGCCAGGCTGCTCCGTTGAATTTGCCGGGCGCCCTGAGTGAAGTTGAAGTGCTCACCGAGCTGCGCGGCCTGGCCGCCAAGAACAAGACTGCCGTGCAAATGATTGGCCAGGGCTACTACAACACCGTGACCCCGCCGGTCATCATGCGCAATATCCTTGAAGCTCCCGCCTGGTATACGGCCTACACCCCCTACCAGCCCGAGATTTCCCAGGGCCGGCTCGAAGCGCTGCTGAACTTCCAGACCATGGTCAGTGACCTGACGGCTCTGCCCGTGGCAAATGCCTCGCTCCTTGACGAAGCCACCGCCGTGGCCGAGGCTGTGTTGCTGATGCGCCGTGCCAATAAGACCAAGGCAGCCGCCGACGCCAAGACAGTGCTCGACGCCGACCTGCTGCCGCAGACCATTGCCATTGTCAAGGGCCGCGCCGAGGCCCTCGGCTTTGAGGTGGAAGTTGCAGATCTTTCCCTGGGACTGCCCGAGGGTGCCATTAACGGCGTCGTACTCCAGCAGCCAGGTGTTTCCGGACGCGTGTTCAACCATGCACCCGTCATTGCAGAAGCGAAGGAACGCGGCGCGCTCGTGACGGTGGCCGCGGATCTGCTGGCGTTGACCCTCATCACCCCTCCCGGTGAGCAGGGCGCCGACATTGCCGTGGGAACTGCCCAGCGCTTTGGCGTGCCGCTGTTCTTTGGCGGTCCGCACGCCGCCTACATGGCCGTGCGCACCGGCATGGAGCGCTCCCTGCCGGGCCGCATTGTGGGCGTTTCCAAGGACAGCACTGGTCTGTCCGCGTACCGTTTGGCCCTGCAGACCCGCGAGCAGCACATCCGCCGCGAAAAGGCCACGTCCAACATTTGCACTGCCCAGGCGCTCCTGGCCATTGTGGCCTCCATGTATGCCGTCTACCACGGCCCCACCGGTTTGAAGGCCATTGCCGAGACAGTACATGGCCACGCCCGCACCCTGGCAGCGGCACTGCAGGCATCCGGCGTCGAACTTTTGCACACGGCATTCTTTGACACCCTCACTGTCCGCGTCCCCGGACGCGGCAGTGCCCTCGTGGCTTTGGCGGAGCGTGCAGGCATCAACCTGCGTCCCATTGACGCCGACCACGTGGGCATTTCCGTGGATGAAACCACGACGGCGGACATCGTGGCCCGCGTGGCCGCCGTGTTTGGCGCCGCACCGGCAGGGGACGGCAGCGATCACAGCTCCCTGGCCAGCCTGGACCTGCCGGCAGACATCCTGCGCAGCTCCGACTTCCTGAGCCACCCCGTATTCAACACGCATCGTTCCGAGACGCAGATGCTGCGGTACATCCGCCGCCTCAGTGACCGCGACCTGGCCCTGGACCGCACCATGATCCCGCTGGGATCCTGCACCATGAAGCTCAATGCGACGGCCGAAATGGAAGCCATGTCATGGCCCGGCTTTGCCTCCATTCACCCCTTCGCCCCGGATTCCCAGACCGAAGGCTGGCGGGAGCTCATTGGCGCACTGGAAGCGGACCTGTGTGAAATCACCGGCTACGACCAGGTCTCCATTCAGCCCAATGCCGGTTCGCAGGGCGAACTGGCGGGCCTGCTGGCCATCCGCGGCTACCACCTCTCCCGCGGGGATTCACAGCGCACCATTTGCCTCATCCCGCAGTCCGCCCACGGCACCAACGCAGCCTCGGCCGTTTTGGCCGGCATGAAGGTGGTGGTGGTTGCCACCGCCGCCGACGGCACCATTGACCACGCAGACCTGGGTGCCAAAATTGACACGCACAAGGACCAGCTTTCGGCGATCATGATCACCTACCCCTCCACCCACGGGGTGTACGACGCCGATGTGCGCGAAGTCTGCGACGCCATCCATGCAGCGGGGGGGCAGGTGTACGTTGATGGTGCGAACTTAAACGCGCTGGTTGGTTTGGCCCAGCCCGGCAAGTTCGGCGGCGACGTCAGCCACTTGAACCTGCACAAGACCTTCTGCATCCCGCACGGCGGTGGCGGCCCCGGCGTCGGCCCCGTTGCTGCCAAGGCGCACCTGGCGCCCTTCATGCCCGGGGATGCCAATGCAGGTTCCGCCTCATCGGCAGGTGTGCCCATCTCGGCCACCCGCTTTGGTTCCGCGGGCGTGCTCCCCATCTCCTACGCCTACGTGAAACTCATGGGCAGCAAGGGGCTGACCGAGGCCACGAAGTCCGCGCTCCTTGCCGCAAACTACATTGCCTCCAGACTCAATGAGCACTTCCCGGTGCTGTACACGGGCGCCGGTGACCTGGTGGCCCACGAATGCATTTTGGACCTGCGCGAGCTCACAGCCAAAACGGGCGTCACGGCAGAGGACGTGGCCAAGCGCCTCATTGACTACGGCTTTCACGCACCCACGCTGTCCTTCCCGGTGGCCGGAACCCTCATGGTGGAGCCCACGGAATCAGAAGACCTGGCCGAAATTGACCGCTTCATCAAGGCCATGATCGGCATTCGTGCGGAAATTGACCAGGTGGCCCAGGGTGATTTCACCTTGCTCGACAGCCCCCTGCGCAACGCCCCGCACACCGCTGCGGCAGTGGTTGACTCCAGCTGGGAGCGCGGCTATTCCCGTGAACAGGCCGTCTTCCCCGTGGCCACCCTGCGCCAGGACAAGTACTTCCCGCCGGTGGGCCGCATTGATGGCGCAGCAGGTGACCGCAATTTGGTGTGCTCCTGCCCGCCCATTGAGGACTTCGAAGACCAACTCGAAGACTCCGCCAACTAAGACCGCAAAGGAATTCCCATGACGCACAACCACACAGCCCTTTACGGCGAGCATGAAAAAGCAGGCGCCTCCTTCACTGACTTTGGTGGCTGGCAGATGCCCTTGAAGTACTCCTCCGAACTGGCCGAACACCACGCGGTGCGCACGGCAGCTGGGTTGTTTGACCTGTCCCACATGGGCGAAGTCTGGGTGACCGGGCCCGACGCGGCCGCTTTTCTGGATTACGCTTTGGCCGGGAAGCTCTCGGCAGTGGCCGTGGGCCGCGCCAAGTACTCCCTCATTTGCAATGCCGACGGCGGCATTATCGATGACTTGATCACTTACCGCCTCGGCGGGGAAAAGTTCCTGGTGGTCCCCAACGCCGGCAATGCCGTCACGGTTGCCGGCTTGTTGGCCGAGCGTGCGGCCGGCTTCAACGTTGTGGTCAATGACGTCTCCGCCGAGACCTCCCTCATTGCCGTGCAGGGGCCCAAGGCCGAGGCCATTGTCCTGACCCTGGTGCCGCAAGAGCAGCACTCCTTGGTGACGGAGCTCAAGTACTACGCCGCCGTCGAGGTCAGCATTAACGGCCAGGAACTGCTGTTGGCACGCACCGGCTACACCGGCGAGGACGGCTTTGAAATTTACGTGGCTAACGACGACGCCACTGACCTCTGGCAGACGCTTCTGAAAAACGGCACGGATCAGGGACTGGTTCCGGCCGGCCTGGCGTGCCGCGACTCGCTGCGCCTGGAAGCCGGCATGCCGTTGTACGGCAACGAACTCTCCGTCTCCGGCAACGCTTACTCGGCAGGTTTGGGCCCCGTGGTCTCACTGGCCAAGGAGAGCGACTTCATTGGCAAAGCCGCGTTGGCAGCCATTAAGGAGTCGGGGGAGGGTGTCAGCTCGGGCCGCAAGCTGGTAGGCCTCAAGGGTCAGGGCCGGCGCGCAGCACGCGGACACTACCCCGTGCTCAAGGATGGCGCCACAATTGGTGAGGTGACCTCCGGCCAGCCAAGCCCCACTCTGGGTTACCCCGTAGCGCTGGCCTACGTCGATGTTGCGCATGCCGCAGTGGGGACCTTGCTGGATGTTGACCTGCGTGGCAAGGCGGAGACCTTTGAAGTGGTCTCCCTGCCGTTCTACAAGCGGCAAAAATAGCCTCGCGCGGGCCAGGTGCCCGCCAGACAGGACTTTCCCGAGCCGTACATGATTGAACCAAAGGATTAAAATGAGCAAGATAGCAGCAGAACTTCAGTACTCCGTCGAGCATGAGTGGATAGCCCGCAATGGCGCAGGTCCCATCACCATTGGCGTCTCGGCAGTCGCAGCCGACGCCCTCGGCGACGTGGTGTATGTGGACTTGCCGGAAGTGGGCGCCACGGTCACTGCGGGGGAGCCCTGTGGTGAAATTGAGTCCACCAAGTCCGTCTCGGACTTGTTTTCCCCGGTGACGGGGGAAGTGACGGAAGTCAACGCCGTCGTCCTCGATGACCCGGCCCTGGTGAACGCCGATCCTTACGGCGCCGGCTGGTTGTTCAAGGTTGCCGTGGAATCTGAAGGTCCCCTGCTGACGGCTGCCGAGTACGCCGCAGCCAATGGTGGAGAGCTGTGAGCGCCGCAACCGTGGAGTACACGCAAGTGACCTCCGCGAGCCTGGACGCACCCCTGTCCACCCTGGATCCTGAAGTTGCCGCCCAGATCGATGCTGAATTGGGACGCCAGCGCAGTGGCTTGGAAATGATTGCGTCGGAGAACCACACGGCTGCTGCCGTCATGGCAGCCCAGGGCTCCGTGCTGACCAACAAGTACGCCGAGGGATACCCCGGACGCCGCTACTACGGTGGCTGCGAGCATGTGGATGTCATTGAGCAATTGGCCATTGACAGGGTCAAGGACCTCTTTGGCGCGGCCTACGCCAATGTGCAGCCGCACTCCGGCGCGCAGGCGAACGCTTCCGTCATGCATGCATTGATCAAGCCCGGCGACACCATCATGGGCCTGAACCTGGCCCACGGCGGCCACTTGACCCACGGCATGAAGATCAACTTCTCCGGACGCCTGTACAACGTGGTGCCGTACCAGGTTCGCGAGGACACCCACCAGGTGGACATGGCCGAGGTGGAGCGTCTGGCTCTTGAGCACAAACCGGCCTTGATTGTTGCCGGTTGGTCGGCCTATGCGCGGCAGCTGGATTTTGCTCAGTTCCGCCGCATTGCGGATTTGGTGGGTGCCTACCTCATGGTGGACATGGCGCACTTTGCGGGCCTGGTGGCAGCTGGCCTGCACCCCTCGCCCGTGCCGCATGCCCACGTCACCACCTCCACCACGCACAAGACCCTGGCCGGTCCGCGCGGCGGCATCATCTTGAGCAATGATGCCGATATTGCCAAGAAGATCAACTCCGCCGTGTTCCCCGGCCAGCAGGGTGGGCCGCTGGAACACGTCATTGCCGGCAAGGCCGTGGCGTTTAAAGTTGCCGCCTCCGAGGAGTTCAGGGAGCGTCAGGAGCGTGTCCTGGCGGGAGCTCACATTCTGGCTGAGCGACTGGTGCAGCCAGATGTGAGCGCGAAGGGCATTTCCGTCATCTCCGGGGGCACCGATGTGCACCTGGTGCTGGTGGATCTGCGCAGCTGCGAGCTCAATGGCCAAGAGGCCGAGGACCGCTTGGCCAGCATTGACATCACAGTCAACCGCAATGCCGTGCCGTTTGATCCGCGTCCGCCCATGGTGACCTCGGGACTGCGCATTGGCACCCCGGCCCTGGCCACCCGCGGCTTCGGCAAAGAGGCCTTTGCCGAGGTGGCTGACATTATTGCCCAGGCTCTCATTGCCGACGCCGATGCCGACCTTTCCGAGCTGCGCACCAGGGTCCAAGCCCTGGCCGCAGCCCACCCGTTGTACCCGTCAGTGGGAAATCTGTCCTAACTGGTGCATCACCCCCGGCGGCAGCTGCCTTGGACGGCGGGCTGCTGCAGGGACTCGGCCGGACTTGCCCCGTCATGGGGCGTCAGGCCCCTTCCGGCTCATTTTCCCGGACTGGTTGTTAGTTTTAAGTTGAGGTGTTCGCATGTCTGTTGGCGTTTTTGATTTGTTCTCGGTGGGAATTGGTCCCTCCAGTTCACACACGGTGGGTCCCATGCGGGCCGCAGCGTCCTTTATCCGCGAAGTCAGCGAAAACGGCCAGCTGGCCAAGGTGGCGGCCGTTCGCGTGGATCTGTACGGGTCTCTCGCCGCGACCGGGCGCGGCCATGGCACCATGACGGCTGTGCTGCTGGGCCTGGAGGGACGCGAACCTGAACTCATTCTTCCCGAGGAAGTGGAAGAGCGCCTGGCAGCGTTCGCCGCGGGCGAGCCGCTTCTGTTGGGCGGCGCAGTGGAACTGGCCTATGGCGCCGATGACATTATTTTGCGTCCGCTGACCATCCTGCCCCGGCACACCAACGGGGTGAAGTTCAGTGTCAGCGACGCTGCGGGCACAGTGCTGCACGAAGCCACCTACTTCTCGGTGGGCGGTGGATTCATCATTCGCGAGGGAGCTGTCGATGAGGCCGTGGCCGAGTTGGAAAGTTCCAAGGAACGCCTGCCCTATCCCTTCCGCACGGCCGCCGAGCTGCTGAACCATTGCGCCACGGCCGGAGGCAACTTCAGCGACGTCATGCTGGCCAATGAGCTGGTGGAGCGCAGTGAGGAAGACGTTCGTGCGGGCCTGTTGCACATTCGTGACGTGATGGACCAATGCAAGGATGCCTCCCTGGAGCGTGAGGGACTGCTGCCCGGCGGCTTAAACGTACGACGTCGGGCACCCGCCTGGCACAGCCGCCTCCGCTCCGAAGATCCGGACCGGGACCCGAAGTTCTGGCAGGAATGGGTGAACCTGGTGGCGCTGGCCGTCAACGAGGAGAATGCCTCGGGAGGCCGCGTGGTGACGGCACCTACGAATGGTGCCGCCGGCATCATTCCGGCAGTCATGTTCTACGCCACGCACTACACCGACGGCATGCGTGATGCATCTAAGGAAGCCATTGACGCCGTCGTGGTGAAGTTCCTGCTGGCTTCCGCTGCCGTGGGCGTGCTGTACAAGGAGCAGGCCTCCATTTCCGGCGCGGAGGTGGGCTGCCAGGGCGAGGTGGGATCGGCGTCGTCCATGGCTGCTGCCGGTCTGGCCGAGATCATGGGTGGCACACCGCAGCAGGTGGAAAATGCCGCCGAAATTGCCATGGAACATAATTTGGGATTGACGTGTGACCCCATTGGCGGGTTGGTGCAGATTCCCTGCATTGAACGCAATGCCATTGCTGCGGCGAAGGCTATTAATGCGGCGAAAATGGCCCTCTGGGGCGACGGACAGCATCGTGTTTCCCTGGATGAAGTCATCATTACAATGCGTGAAACGGGACGCGACATGTCCTCCAAATACAAGGAAACGGCCATGGGCGGACTTGCCGTCAACGTGGTGGAATGCTAGGAGCATTGTTGTGACGTTGGTGCCTGAGGGTCGGAAGTTGTTGCGGATTGAGCAGCGTAATGCTGCGGTGCCGGTGGAGCGTAAGCCGGAGTGGATGAAGGCCAAGGTTGAGATGGGGCCGGAGTTCATCGCGATGAAGAACTTGGTCAAGGGTGAGGGCCTGCACACGGTGTGTGAGGAGGCGGGGTGTCCGAACATTTTTGAGTGTTGGGAGGACCGGGAAGCTACGTTCCTGATTGGTGGGTCGGAGTGCACCAGGAGGTGTGATTTTTGTCAGATTGATACGGGCAAGCCGTCCCCGGTGGATATGTTTGAGCCCACGAAGGTGGCCCGCTCGGTGGTGAAGATGAATCTGCGCTATGCCACGGTGACGGGGGTGGCCCGGGATGATCTGGCCGATGAGGGTGTGTGGTTGTATGCCGAGACGGTGCGGAAGATCCATGAGTTGAACCCGAACACGGGGGTGGAGTTGTTGATTCCTGACTTTTCCGGGAAGCCGGAGAACATCGCGGCGATTTGCGCGTCGAAGCCGGAGGTGTTTGCGCATAATGTGGAGACGGTGCCCAGGATTTTTAAGCGGATCCGGCCGGCGTTTCGGTATGAGCGGTCTTTGGATGTTATTACTCAGGGCAGGGCGTTGGGGATGGTGACGAAGTCGAACCTGATCTTGGGTATGGGTGAGACGCGGGAGGAGATTTCCGCCGCGTTGGTGGACTTGCATGATGCCGGGACGGATTTGATTACGATCACCCAGTATTTGCGTCCCTCGGAGCGGCATTTGCCGGTGGATCGCTGGGTGAAGCCGCAGG
>JBBSSM010000014.1:0-58107 GCA_038242155.1 Actinomycetales bacterium
CTTGCTTTGCTCCACCGACGTGACGTTGGAACCCACAGCACTATTGACCATGTCAATGGCCGGCATCAGATCCAGGCCCTGACTTTTCAGGTGGCCTTGCGCGAGGGCGTAACCTTCGGTGCCGAGCTTCGCCAAACCCATCTTGTCCATCGCCTCGGTGACTTTGCCAGCGACGACGCCTTGCGCTCCGCCCAGATCCAAAGCCGCATCTGTCAGGGTGGATTGGGCGATCCCGAGTTTCTTGGCGGCTTCAAATGCGCCGCTATCGTTGAGGGCTTTCACGGTCTGCATGCGGACGTGTTCACCGATGACGTTATTGTCCTCAATGAGCGCCTGGGTGTAGTCCTGCACCGCTATGGTGTTTTGTCCTGTGGACAGGGCCGCGGCGGTGGATGCAACAGCGATACCAGCAATAGCGGCCGTCAAAATGCCTACAACGGGGACGGCGAGCTGGGCCATGGTCCCGGTCAGGCCAATAGCGATAGCAGCCTTACCAATTAAGCCCGAGACTATGTCACTGAACGCCAACCGCAGGGCAATGTTCAGGAGCATTGCGGAGGTGGCAAGGCCCGCCAATACGGGCAACGGCAACCCATTCAACGCGCTGGACATGCCAGTAATGAGCCCCACAACGACAGGACCCAGAGGGGCAAAAGCCGCCAGGATATTCCCACCCAGGGTCACCAGCTCGCGAATCATTCCCATCACCGGTGGCAGATTAGAAGTCGCATAAGAGACAAAGGACGAGAACCCGTTATTGTCCGTGAAGGATGACAGCCAGGACACGAAGTTCCCGAGCTCCACCGCACCGGCCTGAATCAACGGGTTCATCTGCGTCAACCCGGACAACACACCAGACAACGCGGTATTACCGATATAGCCGAGTTTCCCCGAAAACTCCCCCACCATGCTGTTCAACATGGGCATGTAAGTACCGAGAGTACTGGTCGCCTGGTTGAATTGGCCCAGCATCGCCACAGCGGACGTATGTTTCAGGGCGTCCATGTACCCAGACATGGTGTCCAGACCAGCGGAGTATTGGGCACCGACCTGCGTGCCGATTTCCATTTCACGCTGGATGCCCTTGAAAGCGAACACACCAGCCGCGGCCATCACACCAAAAGCGGACCCCAAACCAATAGCAGACGCACCAATCGGCGCAGCAGCAGCCACAATAGCGGGCGCCAAAGCCAGCAGAACTTGCAGACCGGAGATGCGCCGGTTATTCGCATCCACGTTCGCGGACGTAGCCGCCGTGTCACCCTCGGTGACGGTCATGGACTGGGCCCGTACAGCGGTAAGACGGGCCTCGGCGTCGTGTTCCGCGTTCGTCGCACGAGTCAGGGACAGGCGCGCCGTTGCGGCCTGCAATGAGTCATCCCCGTGTTTTTGGGTAGCTGCGTTGAGTTTCGCCTGGGAAATGGCGGACCGCTGAAACGCGACGTCAAGATCACGTTCCGCTTTCGCTACCGCAGCCAAACCGGCAAGGGCAGACCCAACGTTTGCATTCACGTCCACGGTGGGTGAGAGTGCGCCTAATTCGCGGGCTTCACGGCGGACTTCGCCAGCACTGCGGCGGAAACTGGACGAATCTAGGTTGATGCTGGCGTCTATGGAGCCTGAGGACGTGGGGCCTGTCATGGGTGTTCCTTCGTACAGGGAGGTATGGGGAAGGGTGCGCCTTGCTGGGCGGCTCCTGGCCTGCCTGCTGGTGTCCCGTGAGGGGTATTACGCGGTGTTAGCCGATTGCGTCGCGGATGACTTTGGCGGCTATATCGAGGGCGTTGTCTGCTTCCTGCACCACAGTGGTAGTGAGGTAGAGCGCTTGCCCGTGTTCGTGCCGGTAGTCCAGCTCGTATTCCTGCCGGCGAGCGTATGGGCCGGGGTAGTAGATGCGGGCACTGGCGGGGCCGGTGTTGGTTACTGATCCGGACCCGGCGAGGTTGCCTGTCTCTACCGGCACTTTGGGTGTGGTCATGACGTGGATATGGGTCATGGCTTTGAACGCTGCTTCTGCCAGAGCGGCTTCCAACCGGTCTTCAACGCCGTCCATCATCGCGTCAAAACCTGCGCTGGACATTAGGCGGTCTCTGGGTCGAATTGGTGGAGGTTGACGCGGAGGGAGCGCCCTGGGAGGCGTATGTAGTCGAGGGCGCCGGCTTTGACCCAGTTGTAAATGGTCTTGCGGGCGACTTGGTATTGCGCTGCTGCCTGTGAGGGGGTTCCGTAGCCGTCGGGCATGTTTCCTGCCTTAGATACACGAAAAGCCGAGACGCGGCCAACAATTGGTGTTGGTGCGTGCTCGGCTGTGCTCCTGGCAAGACCGTTCGACGTTTACTGTCTCGGTTCCGCTCCTGGCGGTTCCGAAAAGCGCCCGTCTAGCAGGGCAATTCTTCTACTCTTATTTTACCATGTAGGGCTGACAATTCCCATGTTTTCCGCTCCTTACACAAGGGCTTTTTGCCCCGCCCAGTGGGTAACCGGGCGGGGCAGACCCTTTAGGCCGTGGGGGCCTTTGACGCCCATCGTTCCTGGGCTTTTGCGAGACCGTCTGACTGCCACAAGACGACGGCGCAGGCGGCTTCAACGATGGTTCCCTGGGGGACGCCGTTCAGTTTCATGGTGTCCACCTGCCCGTGCAAGGCATCGGATGCGAAAGCGTCGTCAGTGTAGAACGCCAATAGGCTGCGGTCCCATTGAGTGGTTGGGGCAACTTCAGACAAATACCGGGCGATATAGCGCCCCCGAAGTCTTTCGTGCGCGCCTGCCTCGTTGCGTGTGGCGGTGTACGTGTTCGCGCCGATGGGGATAACCAGGGCACCTGCGTTGGTGGTGAGGATTGACATGGGTGTTCTCCTATTCGCTTTCGCCTGAAACGGCGTCGTCTGGCATGTTGGCAGCAAGGGTTGCGGCACGTGCCCACCGGTTACCCTCAAACGCGGCGTTGTCTCCCCGGAACTCCGCTTCGGCAAGATCGGCCACGGTTTCGAACTGCTCCAAGGCGATCTTCGCCCGGTAGCCGTTCTCAATGCCGGCAGCGGTCGCCGGGTCTGCAAGGCCGGCGAGACGCCCGAGGACCTTGCCCTCAAGTTCGTCCGCGTCAAGCTCCAACGGGTTCGATGCTTTCGCCTGCGAGGCAGTGAGGTACCCGTGGGCGAACTTCTCCACAGCCAGCACGTCACGCTCCGTGGCGGACTTGATGAACGTTTTGAGAGTGGTTCCTGACTCAATGACGGGGACAATGTTGAACTGCCAGTGCTGCTGAATGTCGATCAAATCGGCGGCGTCGTGCTTGATGCGGGGGCGGGCCTTCTCGAAGGCAGCAACTTGGCGTGATGCCGTGTTCTTCGCAGCGGTCCTATGCTCGACAACCAAAGCGAGCCCATTTGTCTGGGCCTGCTCGATCCGGGCGGCACGGGCCTTGGCGTTCCCCTCGGTAGACAGGTCTTTGTCAACACTCGTGCGAACGCTGTACTGGAATTCTTGGTAGCTCTTGATCAGAGCCGCAACAGTCTGAGCCGTTGATTTGATACTGGACATAATAGGGTTTCTCCTAGGTTATGAAATTGGTGGGTTGGTTAGTTGGTATAGCTGGCTATGGGGGTTTGTAGCTTCTCGGTGGGGCGTTCATGGTCCGGCTTCCGGTGTTACCCATTGGCTTGGGTCACCGGGGTTTTCCCAGTCCTCGGGCCAGCCGAGACGGGCTTTCCGATAAAAGGCCCCGGAAGCCTCAAAGCCCCCTTGAAGCTCCACAGCCCCCTGAGCAAGGATCTGTGAGTCATCATCACTGACAAGGAAAGTGACCCTCTCACCATCGCTGTTGTCCATGAACGCGGCCATGACCATCCCGTGATCCTCGGGCGGCAGACCATTGGCTGCCGGGTCATCGATTGACGCGAACGCGAACAGTGTTAGTGATTCAAACTTGTCCATAATTGGCCTCCTGATAATGCCCAGTTCTCGGGCCTTGCTGTTGTTCATGCCACCCGATTAGGCGGAATGTAGGGTTTTTCTGGTTACTTGCTGCGGGTTGGGAAGGCTGCACCCAACGTTTACCCAACGTTTTAGCGGCGCATGGGCCGTTTTTGCTTGCCGTGATGCTGTGATGCACGGTCAGCCCGCGACGCGGCCCGGTCCCCCGTGGGGTCCCGGTAATCGATCCGGCGGTGAGTGTCAGACTCTGGCGAAACACGGACCGGACGCGCACCCTCCGCGACCAGTGCCCGTGCCTTCCAGAACGCCGCTTGGTGCTTCCAGAATTCGAGCTGTTCCGCAAGTGATGGTTCGCCCGTCATGACTCGGGTTCCCCACTTGTCAGGGCCAGATCCGGGCCAGCATCCACCACGTCCCCACCGCGATCCTTAGAACGGTTGTAAGCGCTCCGGATACCATCCATGAATGCATCCACGACAGACTCAGCAGCCGCTATGTCGCCACCCGTTTCCAGGGGCGCGTAGGACCGGAACGCGGACGCAATAGACGCCGAGGCGCTGGCAATATTGTGGAAGTCATCGGCAGGGATAAAGGACACCTCAACGAACCGTTCGCCGCCGCCCGTGGTCTTCTGCCTTGTCGTCCAGGGCTTACCGTCCCGCAATGTCGCCAACACGCGCGCGTCATGCAATTCATCGATGAGTAGTTTCCGCTCACGGGCCGCGACTTGCCGTTCTTTCACGGACAGGGCGCGAGCCTGGACAAACGCCGCCGGCAATACCGCATCAGACGGAATACCCGCTGCAAGACAAACATTCGACACAGACGACGCCGCACGCCCAACCTCACGAGCAATCGCATTACGCGACATACCAGACCGGGCCAATTCGATGATTCGTGCTTTCTCAGCAACGGTCAGAGGCACTACGCGGCCCACTACGCAACACCCCCGTCCGCCTCGTGCGCGCCACGCGTGGGGGCTTGACTGTGCACTGGCCGCTTGTTTAGCAGTGTGGGGCAGTGTGGTTGGTGTGTTGTGCGGGTGGAGTAGATTTTGCCGTCGTCGTAGCGGTGGGTGTTGCGGGTTGCTGTGCAGTGTTTGCAGGGTTTTTTCTTGGTCATGACGCGCCTTCTTCGAGGGTGTCGGGGTCGCTGGCTTCGATTGCTGCGGGGTGGAGTTGTTGGCGCTTTTCGAATTCCCAGATGAGCTTTCCGCGTTGAAAGGCTTCGAGAGTTGCGTTGGGGTTCAGGTCTGATGGGCTGATGAGTGGCTGATGGAAGACATTGCTGGTGTCGTGGGGGTCGGCGCCGTTTTTGGCTTCGTAGTAGCCCATTAGCTGTGCGCCCTGTAGGCGGTTCTTTTCGGCTGCGGTGAGGAACTGTTGCCTGGGGGCTGTTTGCGGGGTGGTGGGGTGCCAGTGTGGGCCGTCTAGGAAGATGATCCCCGGGCCTTTGGCTGGATTTTTAGCGACGGTAATGGCGGCGGTGCAGAGTTCCGGGAATGGGTGTTCGTCACGGTGTTCATAAAGCAGGGTCAGGAGTGATTGAATGACCCATTCGGGGCGGAGTTCGTGCAGCAGTGCGGCGAGGGCTTGGGCTTGGGGTTTGTTGATAGTCATGATGCACGCTCCTGGTCTGAGGTGTGGCCGGCGAGTTGGGCGGCGTGGATGACGCGGGCTGTGACTGGTGCGTTTGCGCCAAGTGCGGTGCGGGCTTGTTCCATGACGCGATCGGTCCCATCCGGGCCGAGCTGTGCGAGGTAGTCGCGGGCTTTTTCGTAGGCGGATAAATCAGCATGATTATTGGCAAGTAATTTCGGTTCGCGTGCGCGTGGTGACGAGACAGCGCGACGGGAACGGGTTGCTAGTTGGCCCTTTTGATTGCTGAATTCATCTTGTTTAGTAAGAGCTTGTAAGTATGCAGGTACTTTTTGTTCGCTAACCTCGGGGGGTTGGCGAACTTTTTGTTCGCGTTCCGTCAGGGGTTCACGAACTTTTTGTTCGCTAGGTTCACGAACTTTTTGTTCGCTAACCTTCGGGACCACTGCGGACTTATCCACAAGCTGAGCCACCATTTCGAGGCGTTCCACATCGATTTCGTGTAGCGCTGTCCGCTTATTCGGAATAGCGCGCTCCACCACCTTGAGGATGCCAAGGTCTGCAAGTTCCTTCACGGCCCGCTCCCAAAGGCGGACGGCTACAGCGGGTTTTTTGTCACGCCCGAGGGCTTCCAATGCGGATGCCTGAGCGTTGCCGAAGAACTGAAAAGGCTTGGCGGGGTTGCCATCTCGGTCTTTGGCACCCTTCGGGATTCCCTTGGGGTCGTAGGCCGTCCACGCAATGTGGGTAAGGACCTTGTACTGGTTGCCAGAGAGGTTGCCGCCGTGCTTGTGGACCTTTTGGGCGTTGTCAGATCCCATGTCGGCCTGCACCTTCACCGGTTGTCCAGGCAGCGGGTAGTTCAACATGGGCGTTCATCCCCCGGTCGTGCCAACCTCGGGGCGGCGGAGCAGTTGGGTTGAGCATGGTCGTGGCCCTTCGGGTGCTGGGTGGTCTGGGTAGTCCATGCCGGCGGGTTGCTCATGCCCGCCGGCAGGTTTGTGAGTAGGTGGTGATTCACTGGTCGGCACCGTCTTGCGCGGTGACCTCGGGGACGAATCGGATACTTCGCTTGTACATGGCTTCCGCGATCAGTCCGGGGCTCATGTCCTCGTATCCTTGCGGAATGCGGGACTCGATACTCCCGACTTCCAGTTCCTTGGCTTTCAACCAGTCGGGGCGTGACACGGAGGGCTGACCTTCCGGCCCTGCGAAGTTGTTCTTAGTGGAGGGCATCAGGAATCAACTTCCGGGCTGCGTTCCGTACCAACATTGGGGTCCCATGCCCTGCCAAACATGTTATTGGGGCCGTGAGCGAGCACGTAGAGCCGCGCCCATTCTTCAAGGCTTAGCGGGCCAGAGTGCCGTACATTGACCCACAACCGGTCAACGATTTCCCGCAGAACCCGCCCGGTAAGCAGTCCATCGACGGCCAACAGGAATACCATTCTGGTGAAGTAGTCGGGGCCGATGTCCAACATGCAGAACTCAACGTTTGCTTTGGTGACGTTCCGTTTGTTTGCCTGGAACCACGTCCGGTATCCCATCGCTCGTGAGATTGCGCTCTCACGGTCCCTGTCGGAATACCCGACAAACTGGGGCATCTCGACGGCTGGCTTGGGTGCTGTGCTGGCACTGGTTGAAACGGCGGTGGGGCTGGTAAACTTAGACATAATAGCTCTCCTGTTTTGTTGGCATTACGGGTGGCTGGTTAGGCGGCGTCAGTGTTTACAGCACTGGCGCTGCTTTTGTTTGTGGTGTAGCTGCGGGTACCGATCCAGGACCGGGTTATTCCGCCGCGCCTGGTGGGTCGGGTACTAATTCGAAAGCCAGATTGCTGGATGATGCCCCGGTGAGCGGCAACCCGAAAGACGGAGCCCCATTGACTGGCGCTTGGCGGGTCATCCAGGCCTTGGCGCTTTTGGAGTTCGTAGCCGTCAAAGGTCCGGCCCGTGCGGGCCTCGGCTTCAATGGCCCTGATGGCTTGGTCAGCCCATCCGAGGTTTTCCAATACTGCGGGCCGGCTCATCACGATGCCACCGGATCAAGCATGGATTCTTCGAAAGCTGTGATTTCTGACATTTTCCAGCGGAGGAACTTTCCTATCCGGATGGCTCGTGGTCCTTTGCCTTCCATGCGCCACCGGTAGAGTGTCTGCTTTTTGACGCCCAGGTGTTCAGCTACCTCGTCGGCACTAAGTAGTCGGTCGAGCTTTTCTTGCCCCACCCAGATCGGGTTGTTCATGGTTCCCTCTCAATTAATACAACAAAAATGAACTTTGGTTCTAGGTTTCTACTGCTAGGTACTCTTATAGTGTACGCCTCAATATAGCTGAAACACAATAGGTAGTCTCAAAAGGAAGAAATAAACATCAAAACGGCGTATGGTTGAATCATGAGCGAAACAACACCCCCGCCGTGGGAATCAGCATTCCGACACCGGATGAAGACCCTCCGAGACGAGCAATTCATGACCCAGGCTGAATTAGCGGCCCGCGTATCCGAGGCTGGCTTACCGTTCCATCAGCAGACAATCCAGCGCATTGAAAGTGGCACAAGACCTATACGGTTGAACGAAGCGGGAGTTATTGCACTTGCACTTGGTGCAAGGCTGGTCGATATGTCTCGTCCTGAGACCACAGCAACGGCCAGCAAGGATTTAGTCACAGCGGCACAGAGACTCGTGCTTGCTGCGGAGAACTTCGGCTCCCCGCCGGCCAGTTATAGCCAGGAGCTACAGGAACGGATGGACGATGCCGAAGCTGCGCGCCAGCATTACCAAGCTGTGTGCGAGTCGCTGGGCACGGTTCCTGATAAGCACCTTGTGGACGAGTTCATGCGCGACTACGTCAAGGGTGTTGCGACACAGGCATTATTGCAGCAACAAGCCGCCGCGTGGGCAACAATTTCATCCATCGAGGTAGGAACAACCTACGAGCAAACCCATTCGCTCGGTGTTGACATCGAAAAGATCAAGGAGTTCGCGCAACGCTTAGGCAGCAGCTTTGAAGACGGCGCAGACGTTCCGGCTGAAAGTGCAAGGGGTGAGTCTGATGCCTAGACCCCCGCTCCCCATTGGTTCCTGGGGGAAGATCACCCGGTTCGGCGTTGTGATGGAGGACGGTAAGACACGCCACCTCGACGTGAAGAACCACGGGGGTAAGTACTACCGCATCAAAGACAAAGACTATGAACACCCTGTACATGTCACAGGGTGGATTGCGAAAGCACGTGTGCGTGACCTCGACGGCGTTACACGGCTTGCCGAACGTGGCGGGAAGTCGGGGGCAGCTGCGGAACGTAACCTGGTAATGCACCTGACAGAGCGAACCGTGCCCGTCATGGATGACCTGAAACCCGGTAGCCGGCTCACACTCCTATGGGAGATGTTCGAAGCGCACCTGATCAACGAGGGCCGAGCCAGCGCCACCCTTACCCGTTACCGGTACGCGTCCGGGTACATCCTCAAAGGTTTAGGGAACGTCCGGATACAAGAGGCCACCACGCAACGCCTTGATGGGTTCATACAGGCCCTCAAAATCAACACGGGAGAATCTGTTGCCAAGTCCGCCCGCGTGGTCCTGTCGGGCATGTTTGGGCTCGCTGTGCGGTACGGGGCGACAGACCGTAACCCCATCCGTGACGTGGGTACTATCAAAATGGAATCCAAAGCAGCCAGGGCCTTGAGCTTGGAAGAGCTGAACGGCATCCTCGACGCCGTGCGCCACTCCCCTAAGGTCTTGAACCCAGAGAACAAGATCACACCAAATCAGACAGTGAGCGAGTACTGCACGGCCGCCGACCTAACCGACGTGATCACCATGTTTGCAGCAACAGGTTGCCGCATTTCCGAAGTGCTGGGTATCCGGTGGGCTGACATTGACCTGGAAGCCAAGACTGTTTCCATTACGGGGAAGGTGAACCGCATCCCCGCCGGTGGGATGGTCCGTGAGGACGTGACCAAGACCAAGGCCGGCAAGCGTGTCCTGCCCCTGCCTGACTTTGCTATAGCCATGCTCATGCGCCGGCAGGTTGAGGCGTTCGGGAACATTCACGACGTGGTGTTCCCGTCCACCAGCGGGAACCTGCGCGATCAGTCGGCGGTCAGTAAGCAATGGCGTACGGTCCGTGAAGCGCTTGGAATGGATTGGGTCACCTCTCACACGTTCCGGAAGACGTTAGCGACTCTACTGGACGCTCAGGGCCTCTCAGCACGTATTGGAGCGGACCAGCTCGGACACGCCCAAATATCCATGACCCAAGACGTGTACATGGGGCGCGGTGTCGTCCACACGGAGGTAGCCGAGGCCCTAGACAGGATGATCAAATGAACAATTCATCGCGGCCTGCAATAGAACCACTCCCGCCCCAAGTTGGGCGTGGTGCCGCTGGTAAGGGCATGAGTGCAGCCGTAACGTCACTACTCGCCACGGCATTTCCTCCGGCAGCCCCCGCCATCGTCGGAGGATCAGCAGCCATGCAAGCCTTTGGCGACAGACTCAATCAACAACAGCAAGAGAGCCTAACCACTGTGGTTCGAAACGCTCAGGAAGAATGCGGCCTCACACCTGAAAGCGTCATCTTGCGTCTCGCTGAAGATGAAGACCTTTGCTTGCTGGCAGCCGAGGCAATCGATGCTGCGCGGCGCTCAAGATTGAGAACTAAAGCCGCCGCCCTGGGTTCGAGCTTGGGAAGCATCATTTCCGACGCCACCTTGATAGATCTGGAAAGCGTGTGGATACGGATCTTATCGACTGTCGAGCCAAGCCATGTCAGAATTCTTGCCTTGTTTTTGGAAAACACAGCCACAATGGGTTCAGGTTCAACACTCTGGGGGCAAGGCAAAGCTTGGCGAGTCCACGAAATAGGCACAGAAACGGGCCTGCATGAAGCCGCGCTCCCACTGGTACAGGACTTGATGCGCGCAGGGCTCCTGATGGACCCGGGGGATTCTGGCCTAAGGATGGGTAAGGCGAACGCCTTCAGCAGTGTTTTTGTAGCAACTCCGCTAGGTTCACAGCTTTTCGCAAGGCTCTCGATAGCTAGTGTTGAATCTAATCAAATTGAATTCATTGGGTAAACGTTGGGTTGACCCATTTTCGAGCTAAAGACAAAATGCCCCTGAGCCGCGTTTCCGCAGGTCAGGGGCACTTTGTGGGTAGCGGCACCGAGACTCGATCTCGGGACCTCACGATTATGAGTCGTGCGCTCTAACCAACTGAGCTATGCCGCCATAAATGAGCAAAGCCCGCGCCACCCGGACAAAACCGTCTTGACACGAGCCTTCTCATTTGCGAGCCCCCCACCGGAATCGATCCGGTGACCTCGTTCTTACCAAGAACGCGCTCTACCACTGAGCTAGGGGGGCAACGAGAGAATACTTTACCAGTGGATCTGTCGGATGCGAAATCGGGAATTGCCGCAGTCCAAGCGGGGGCGCCTAAGGGGCTTTACAGGCCAGATTCCAAGGCTCCTCAGGGACCGTCCCACCGCTAGAATTCAAGGAATGGCCGCTGTTATCAGGAGCCTGCATGAGTTGTGTCACGGCTGACCAATTGCCCCTTGGGTGGGGCCAAAAAGGCCAGCTCCCCTGAAGGGAGCTGGCCTTTTTATTGCCCTGACAGGTGGTGTTTACCACTTGCCCTTGGCATTGAAGTTTTGTCCGCCTTCATGACGGGGGCGGCGGTCGCCACCACCATGACCGGTGTGGCTTTGGCCGCGATCACTGCTGAAGCCGCGGTCCGCGCCACGCTCACCACCACGGTCTGCACCGCGGAAACCGCCGCTGCGGTCCCCGTCGAACTTCTTCTTGAAGCCGCCCTGACCGCGGTCATTGCGCTCTTCGCGGGCCTTGTACGGCGCTCCTGTGGCACCGCCGGAGGGGCGGCGGCCCTTGTCGAGCTCCAGGTTGATGAGCTCGCCGCTAATGCGGGTCTTGCTCAGGGCACGCCACTGATCCTTGCTCAGCTCTGCGGGCAGTTCCACCAGGGTGTGGTCGGCGCGGATGTCAATGCCACCGATTTGCGAGGAGGACAGTCCGCCTTCGTTGGCAATGGCGCCAACAATGGAACCGGGCATGACGCGCTGGCGACGTCCCACGGAGATGCGGTAGGTGGCGTTGCCCTCGGTCAGGGTGCGGGTCGGGCCACGTGAGCCGAAGCCGTCCTTGGCGCGTTCCTTCTTCTGGTACTCGGGAGCTGCCGGCAGGTCATTGACCAGCAACGGCTGTCCGCCCTGGGCCATGACAGCCAGGGCTGCGGCAATTTCCGACGCCGGAACGTTGTGCTCCTGCTCGTAGGAGGCAATCAAATCACGGAACTTGGCAACGTCCTTCGTGGCCAGGGTGTCGGTGATTTTCTCAGCGAACTTGCCAAGGCGCAGGGAGTTGATGGTCTCGGCGGAGGGCAGGTGCATCTGGTCCACCGGCTGGCGGGTGGCCTTCTCGATAGCGCGCAGCAGGTACTTCTCCCGCGGGGTCATGAACAGAATCGCGTCGCCGGAACGGCCGGCGCGGCCCGTACGGCCAATGCGGTGCACATAGGACTCGGTGTCGTGGGGGATGTCGTAGTTGATCACGTGGGTGATGCGCTCCACGTCCAAACCACGGGCGGCAACGTCGGTGGCAACCAGAATGTCGATCTTGCCGTCGCGCAGTGCTTCGATGGTGCGCTCACGCTGCTGCTGCGGGATGTCACCGTTGATGGCCGCAGCCTGGAAGCCGCGGGCCTTGAGCTTGTCAGCCAGGTCCTCGGTGGCCATCTTGGTGCGCACGAACGCAATGACGCCCTCGAACTTTTCCACTTCAAGCACACGGGTCAACGCGTCGAGCTTGTGCGGGCCCATGACCTGCAGGTAACGCTGGCGGGTGTTGGCACCGGTGGTCGTCTTGGACTTGACGGTGACCTCGGCCGGGTTGTTCAGGTACTGCTTGGAAATGCGACGGATCTGGCCGGGCATCGTGGCGGAGAACAGGGCAACCTGCTTCTCGGCCGGGGTCTGGGACAGGATCTGCTCAACGTCTTCGGCAAAGCCCATGCGCAGCATTTCATCGGCCTCATCCAGAACCAGGTACTGCAGGTTCGACAGGTCCAGTGAGCCCTTGGAGAGGTGGTCGATGACGCGGCCCGGGGTACCCACAACAACCTGAGCACCGCGGCGCAGACCGGCGAGCTGCGGGCCGTAGGCGGAGCCACCGTAGACGGGCAGTACGGAGAAGTTGTCCATGTGCTTGGCGTAAGAGGTGAAGGCCTCGGCAACCTGCAGGGCCAATTCACGGGTGGGTGCCAGGACCAGGATCTGGGTGTTCTTGGTGGGGCCGTTCAAGTCCATCAGCTCGGCCATGCGGGACAGGGCGGGAACGGCGAATGCTGCCGTCTTGCCGGTTCCGGTTTGCGCCAAGCCAACAACATCGCGGCCTTCGAGGAGCAGGGGAATTGTCGCTGCCTGGATGGGTGAGGGCTTTTCGTAGCCAACGTCGTTCAGAGCAGCCAGCACGCGGCCGTCAATACCCATGTCAGCGAAGGTTACTTCGTTTTCTTCCACGGCTTCCGGGGAAGTTTCATTCAAGTTTTCAGGCATGGTCAAAGTGTCCTCATTCATAGGGCAAGGCGGCTAATAAAGCCGCAGTGGAGGAAATCCAGCCGCTACTCGGCATCCCGGGCAGGATCTCGCGCCATGTATGCGCCGCAGTTGACGGCCGCCGCTGTTGAAAGTCAATCAACACCGCATGGCGTTTCTTTGCCGGCAATCCCCTATGAACGCTACTTGCCCGCACGTGGTGATTGCGGGCCCCAAACACTTCAGGCTCCTGCCTCAAAAATTGGGCAGAAAATAAAAGGAGATACCGGAGTGGGGGATGTTTTAAGTGTACTGCATCCGTGAGTTAAACACCGTGGTGACAGTGAGGGGCTTGCCGTGAGTTTCGGCACACGCCCGCCGGCCCGGCGTCGTGTGTTGCCCTACTCAGGCGTAAGACGGGCACGACGGCGTTGCGCAGCACTGTCAGTGGCGCAACCTCACCCGGAGTGGCGTGCGCATAACTAAAGCGGACTTAGCGGGGGCGCAAGGCCAGCAAACCGACGTCGCGCATAACCCGCGCTACTGCTTGGCTGCGGCGAGAATCTTAGGAAACCGCGTGTAGAAGTGCTTTGAAAGCCGCAACTCACCGGCGGCCTCCAAGTCCTGCAGCTGCAGCACCTCAGCGACGGTGGGATGGGAAAAAAATTTGCCCACCGTGATGCCGTGAGTGGGCACATGTTCCAGAACAATGGTATCCCCCGCCTGCGCCTTGCCGTGTTCCAGGACGCGTAGATAAGTGCCCACCCGCCCCGTTTGAGTGAAGCGCTTTACCCATCGGGGTTCGCCCATGCGTTCGGCAAAGGTTGCACAGGGAACCCGGGGACTCGTTACTTCCAGCAGCGCCGTGCCAATGCGCCACCGCGTACCAATGACAGCCTGCGTTGTGGCAACACCCTCGGTGCGTAGATTTTCCCCAAAGAGTCCTGGCGGGATTAGCCGCCCTAATTCCGCGCTCCAATAGTCAGCGTCTTCCTGGGAGTAGGCGTAAACGGCTTGATCCGGGCCGCCGTGATGTTCGGAGTCGCCATGCACGTCACCAAATACGCCATAGCGTTTGAGCTTGACCGGGCCTTCAACGGGGCGTTTATCAATGGCCGTGACACCAAATCCTGTCTTGGTGGCAGCGAGTTGGTATACCCGGCAGATGGCACGAACCTCACCAGGCTGTGCAGTGGCGTCAATCATGCTTTAACTCTAGGGCAAGCATCACCGCGGCAGGGTGTGCCGCCTCCACGCTTGGCAATATGCAATGTCTTGACCCAACGCGCGCTGGACCCGTGACGGGTGTGCCGCATAATGCGCTATGCGGCACACTTACAACGAGTCATGCGCAGATCAGGACAAACGCCGATCCAGACAGCGCGGATCAGGACAGAGGGCAGGCGCAGGGTGACGGTGCCCCTCAAAGCCGGAACCCGGCGTCGTACTTCTTAGCAGGCCCCGCACACCTCAACACTGAACCTCAGACGTCAACCAGTTCCACAGCAGTGTCTTCGGCAACATCGGATTCGGAGGCCCAGCGCGGCAGGAACGACGCCGCTATGGCAGCCAGCATCATGCCACCGGCCATGATCCACATGGTAAAGGTGAAGCCGTCGATGAACACCGCCGACGCGCTGGTTCCCGTGCCGCTTTCCAGAGCGTCGAAGAAGATGGTGCCAATGATGGCAACACCCAGTGCTCCGGCGAGCTGGCTGGTCGTGTTGAACAGGCCCGAGGCGCTGCCGGCAAAACGCGTGGGGACCTCGGAGAGCACGAAGATGCCTACGGGTGCCACCACCATGCCAAAGCCTGCCCCGCTCAGCGCCAGACCCGCAACCAGGTGCCACGGTGTGACCGTCCCACCCACTGACTGGACGGTGAAGATCAGCACCACAAAGCCCACGGCAACAACCAGGGGACCCAACTGAAGTACCACGCGGCCAATTTTACGGGCCAGGATCGCCGCCGAAAGCCCGGCCAGCACCGGAACCATGATGGAGAACGGGATCATGGTGAGCCCGGCCTTCAGGATGGGGTATTCCAGGCCCAGCTGCAAAAACAGGGTCTGGATCAGGAAGAAGCCGTTCATGGGGATGAAAAACAGGAACATCATGGCGATGCCTGCGGCAAATGGGCGGCTCTTGAACAACGACACGGCCACCAGCGGCTCGCCCCCGCGCTTTTCCTCCCGGTGCTGCAGCAGCACAAAGCCCAACAGCACCAGCACGCCGAACACCATGGAAAGGTAGGTCCACAGCGGCCAGCCTGACTCGCGTCCCATGGTCAGCGGGTACAGGATGGCCAGCATGCCCACCGCAAGAACAACGACGCCGGACAGGTCAAGTTTGTGCCGCACCGGCGCCACCGATTCAGGCACGTATTTAACGGCGCAGATCACGGCGAAAATCCCGACGGGGATGTTAACGAAGAAGATGGTGCGCCAGCCCCAGCCGAAGATGTCGGCGTCGGTGAGGATGGCGCCCAGAATGGGTCCGGAGACTGCTGCCACGCCGGCCAGCGCCGAGAATCCGGCCATGGCCCCGGCCCGTTCGCTCGGCTTGTACATGACCTGCAGGCTGGAGAGGACCTGCGGGATCATTGCGGCGGAGGCGAAGCCCTGCAGCGCGCGGGAGGCAATGAGCATTTCCGGGTTCATGGCCGCCCCGCACAGCACGGATGCCACGGTGAACACCACCAGGCCGATGATGAATATTTTCTTGCGCCCGTAGATGTCACCGAGCCGGGAACCGGTGATCAGGCCAATGGCCAACGCCAGCGTATAGGAGGCCACCATCCACTGCAGTTCGGCATTCTGGGCACCGAGGGCCCGCTCAATGTCCGGCAGTGCAACGTTGACGATGGTGGCATCGAGCAACTCCATGAACGAGGCCATGAACAGGGAGATCAAGGCGATGGTGCGCGCCTTGCCAACGGGTGGGGCGGATTTCATGCAGTTTTCCTTTGATGTTGTGGTGCAAAATTGGGGCCAGGCGCCCGCGGCGGTGGTTCGGGCCAGGCGCCTTGGGCGGCGGTTCAAAGCGGTGGGGCCGTTATGGCTGCGGCTCGTTGGCCTTGGCCAAGGCGGCCAGGGATTCCCGACTCCAGGTCATGGCACCGGAATCCAGCCCGGCCAGGACGTCGTCCAGGAATTCACGTTCGGTGGTGCGTGTGCGGACAATGAGCTCGGCGTCCAGCAGGACCACCCGGGGCAGGAAACCCTCGACGGAGGCGATTTCCTCCTGCAGCGCAGCCACCTCGGCCACCACGGCCTCCCTGCGGATGCGCAGCAACAAGGCCAGCTCTTCTGGCTCAAGGACCGGGGCATGGGCCAGTGCAGCAGGGAATTCGGGGAAGCCGCGTTTCGGCACGGACAGCATGTCGGTGAGCCAGTCGTGGGCGGTGACGCGTCCGGCGTCGGAAATTTCATAGACGGAACGCTCAGGGCGGGAACCGTCCCGTTCGGTCTCCGCAACCCGGATCAGCCCGTCGCGGGTGAGCCGCGCGATGGTGCTGTACAGGCTGGCGCGTTGGCTGACGTTGACCACCTTGTCCTTGCCGTGCAGAGTGATGAGCTGCTGCATGCGGTAGGGATGCATCGGCGCTTCCATCAGGAGTGCAAGCACGGCAAGTGCCAGCGGCGAACGTTTTGTCATAGTCACAATCTTACTAATGACTTTATGACCCACTAAGCCCCTGCGGTATTTATTGTGCTGTGGAATCGATCACGGGGCGAAGCGGTAGCCCATGCCAGCCTCGGTCAGCAAATGCACGGGTGCGGTCGGATCGTTTTCCAGTTTCCGCCGCAGCTGCGCCATGTAGACCCGCAGGTAGTGCGTTTCTTTTGCGTAGGCCGGGCCCCACACCTCGGAGAGGAGCTGTTGCTGGCTGACCAGGCGGCCGGGATTGCGCACCAACAATTCCAACAGGTTCCACTCGGTGGGCGTCATCCGCACCGCCTCGCCGTGGCGGAAAACCTGCTTGTTGGCCAGATCCACGGTAAATTCAGCCGTCTCCACCCGGGGTTCGGCGGTCTGAGCGCCGGAACGCCGTGTGGCCGCCCGCAATCTGGCGAGCAGCTCATCGAGGCCAAAGGGTTTTGTTACGTAGTCGTCGGCACCGGCGTCCAGCGCCTCGACCTTGTCGTGGGATCCGTGCCGGGCGGACAATACAATGATGGGCACCTCGGTCCAGCCGCGCAACCCGGCGATCACATCCAGACCGTCCATGTCCGGCAGCCCCAGGTCAAGGACGACGACGTCGATCGCCTGAGTTTGGGCGGCGGCCAGCGCCGCGGTCCCGTTGGGAACCGGCACCACCGTGTAGCCGTAGGCGTGCAAGTTGATTTGCAGGGCGCGCAAAATTTGGGGTTCATCCTCAACTACCAAAACCGTTGTCAAGGTTCAGTCCTCAAAGTGTTCTCATGATCCCGGTGGAAAGCGGCATGCGAATGATCATGGTCAAACCGCCACCGGGGGTGTGCTGCGGCTCAAGTACACCGCCCATAATTTCCGTGAAACCCTTAGCCACTGCCAGCCCCAAGCCCACACCGGTGCCGCCCTGCGGACCGTAAGAGACGTCGTCGAGCCGTTGGAAGGGTTTGAACATGGCCATTACCTCAGCCGCCGGAACGCCCTTGCCATGATCCACCACGCGCAGTTCACTTGCCGGATGGCCGTCAATCGTGGAGCTGCCGCTGCCTCCCACGGAGCCCACCACAAGAATTTCGGAATCGGGGGCGTACTTCACCGCGTTTTCCACTATGTTGGCAATGACCCGCTCCAGCAGGCCGGGGTCCGCGTCGATGGCGGGCATATTGGGCGGCAGTTCACGGCGCACCCGATCTGCGGGAACCCCGTGCAGCGCGGCCGGCAATACCTCCTGCCACGCCACGGGCCCCACCACGGGGTTAACCATTTGAGCACTCAGCCGGGACATGTCCAAAAGGTTGCCCACCAGGAGGTCCATCCTGTCCGAATAGTGCTCAATGGTGCCCAGCAACTCGGCCTCGTCCTCGGGGCTGAACGTCACCTCGGTCTGGCGCAGGCTGCTGACTGCCAGCTTGATGCCGGCCAGAGGTGTGCGTAGATCATGGGATGATGCCCGCAAAACAGAGGTCCTGATGTTGTTGTCCTGGCTCAGCTGCAGATTCTCACGCTGGGTGACACTGAGCTCCTCGCGTTGTTCCAGGGCCAGCAAATGTGCACCAAAAGCGCTCAGCAGGCGCCTGTCACTGGCCGGCAAAATGCGCCCTGAAAGGCCCAGCATCCAGCGCTCGGACACCTCTTCAAGGGTGTCGGCCTGCTCGGGTATTTGGGGCGGCTCATCCCCCGCCGAGGCTTCCATGCCCCAGCCCTTGCCGTCCTGGGCGCCCGACTGGGCACCCGCTGAGGTGGTGCTGCGAAAAAGGGTTACCGAGCGCATGGCGAAATGATCCCTGAGCTGTTCGAGCAGCACCTGCACGGTGTCTTGGGAGGCAAGAATTCCGCGGGCCAGTTCACTCAGGGTGGCGGCCTCGGCCCCAGCCCTGATGGCTTCCCGCGAGCGCCGTGCGGATTGGTCAACAGCCAGGGCAACGGCAACGGCAACCAATAAAAATACGACCAGGGTGAGCAGGTTTTCCGGGTCGTTGATGTTCAGGGTGCCCACCGGCGGTGCCGAGTAAAAGTTCAGCAACAGACTTCCCCACACGGCGGCAAGCACCGCCGGCCAGAGTCCACCCACCAAAGCAACGGCAATGGTTGCGGCCAGTTGGAACACCATGGTGGTTTGCAGACTGAGCGGTCCCGTGGACAACTGAACCAGCACTGGGAGTAACGCTGCAAGGACGAACCCAACCATCACGCGGGTCTTATTCAACTCGCCACGGTTGCGCGTAGCCCGCCCCGAACCGCTCAAGGGGTGCGGGACCATATGCACATCCATGTCGCCGGCATCGCGCACGACCCGGGCCCCCACACCGGGACCAAAGAGGAAGCCCAGGTGTGCTTTGCGGCGCGAGGACCCGATGACTATTTGGGTGGCGCCCACATTCCTGGCAAAATCCAGCAGCGCCTCCGCGGGGTCCGCACCGCCCACAAAGTGGTACGTTCCACCCAGATCCGTAACCAGTTGCCGCTGCCCTTCAAGGGCCGACGGCGCGTCCCCGGCAACACCGTCGGACCGGGGCACGTGCACGGCGAGCAGCTCTCCGCCGCTGACCCGGCTCAGGATGCGGGCGGCACGGCGCAGCAGCACCTCGCCCACTGGTCCGCCGGGCAACCCCACCACAACACGTTCGCGGGTTGGCCAGCTGGTGGCGATGCCGTGACTTTCCCGGTAGGCAGCCACGCCTTCTTCCACCCTGTCGGCCAGCCACAGTAACGCCAGCTCGCGCAGGGCCGTGAGGTTTCCAAGCCTGAAGTAATTGGCAAGCGCGGCATCGACCTTGTTGGCGGCGTATACGTGGCCGGTGCTGAGCCGCTGGCGCAACAGTTCCGGCGGGATGTCCACGAGCTCGATTTGCTCTGCCCGGCGCACAACGTCGTCGGGCACGGTTTCTTGCTGGCGGACGCCGGTGATGGTCTCCACCACATCCCCCAGCGAGGCCAGGTGCTGGACGTTGACAGTTGAGTACACATCTATGCCGGCGGCCAGGAGCTCTTCCACATCCTGCCAGCGCCTGGTGTTGCCCGCTCCGGGAATGTTGGAGTGGGCGTATTCATCCACCAGGGCCAGTGCTGGACGCCGCGCCAACAGGGCAGCGACGTCCAGCTCGTCAAAATCGGTGCCACGGTAGTTGATGACACGGGCCGGCAGGACCTCGAGTCCGGCAAGTTGCGCACGGGTTTGCTCGCGTCCGTGGTCCAACACAATGCCCGCCACCACATCAACCCCGGCCGCGGCTTGCACATGACCTTCTTCAAGCATGGAATATGTTTTACCCACACCGGGGGCAGCCCCCAGGAAAATCCGCAATATGCCGCGCGTCATAGTTTATTCTCGCAGGCCCGTGGCGCTTTTTTGTACCGCGTCCAAGGCTGCATTCAAGGCGGTGGTATTGACTGAAGGTTGGCCCAGAAAAGCTGTCACGCCAGAGCTGGTGTGTTCTGCGGCCAGTTCCGCCAGCCAACGGCGGCAGGGAATCGTGGGCCACATTGACGGCGCCCGTGGACGTCATGGTGGTGGCGGTGGCAAACAAGGCACTTGGTGCCACCCCAAAACGTTGCTCAAACCCCTCCCCCACTCCCGTTCCGGAGCCGGCAAAGGCGCCAATGGCCCAGGCCATGAGTACTGAGGAGACCAGCCAGAAACCCAGCATGACACCGAGCAGGGTGTAGCCCTGGCGTTTGTCCCCCACCATGCGCCCATACATGGCCGGGAGGGAAAACCGGATCACTAGAATCAGCACAATTTCAAACAGGTTGCTCAGTACAGAGGGGTTTTCGAAGGGGTGGGCGGAGTTGGCGTTGAAATAGCCGCCACCGTTGGTTCCCAAGAGCTTGATGGCCTCCTGCGACGCGACCGGGCCGCCGGGAACCAGCTGCTGGGCACTCGTCACCACCGTTTAAATGGCGGTGTCGCCCCAGTTTTGAATGACGCCTGTCAAGAGCAGGACCAGCGCGCCGAGGGTGGCCAGGGGCAACAGCACCCACAGGGTGCCGCGGGTCACGTCAACCCAAAAGTTGCCCAAATTGCCGGTGCCTGCGCGAGTAATTCCGCGGATCAAGGCGACCGCCACGGACAAGCCCACCGCCGCGCTCAAGGAGTTCTGCACGGCCAGTAACAGCATCTGCACACCAAAGCCCAGCGTGGTTTCTGGCATGTACGTTTGCCAGTTGGTGTTGGTGACAAAGGAAACAGCGGTGTTCATGGCAACCCAAGGGGCCCACGGCGCCCATGCCCTGGTTAAACGGCAGGTAGCGTTGCAGCAGTTGTCCAAAGAACACCACCACAATGGAGACGGCACTAAACGCCAACAGCGAGCGCAGGTACACCTTTGCGTGCTGGTTCGCCGCCGGATCAACACCTGCAACCTTATAGAGACCGCGTTCCACCGCCAAGTGCCGTTGGGAGCTAAAGGGTTGCCGCCAAATATTTACCCAGCGGCTGGTGAACCACGGCCAGCACTGCCACCAGCAGCGCCAGCTGGGTCACAAGCGAAAAGACGTTAAGTTCCATCTGCGCCGTTCACCACTTGTCGGGGTGAATGAGGGCGGCCAGCAAATAGCCCAGCCCCACCAGCCCCACCATGAGCCAGATAACCATGTCCACAAATAACTCGCTTTCGGGTGTTCGTCGATGTCTATACTCATCGCACACCACGAGTTGCTTGGGAGGGCCGGTTTTTACGGCTTCTTAACGGCGCCGGCTACTTTCTTGACGTGTTCCTGACGTGTCGGAGTCCCCGTCCCTGCCCCGCCGGTTAGGCGGAGAATCCGCCGTCGGCCTTGATCAGCTGCCCACTGACCCAGCGCCCCGCCGGTGACAACAGGAACGCTGCTGTCGGGGCAACGTCGGCGGGGGTGCCCAGCCGTCCGCCCGGCTGCAAGGCTGTCAGTGTGGCGCGGGTGGCGTCATCCATCCATCCGGTGTCGACGGGTCCTGGGTTGAGCACATTGGCACTGATGCCCTGACCACCGAGTTCACGGGCGGCGGCAATGACAATCCGATCCAGCGCGCCCTTGGACGCCCCGTACGGCAGGTTAAATGCCGTGTGGTCACTGGTCAGCGCAACTATGGCGCCGCCGTCGGACGTGGTTTGGCGGGCAAAGGCCGCAATGAGCTGCCAGCTGGCCCGCGTATTGACGGCAAAATGCCTCTCAAAGCTCTCCAGCGAAGTGTTTGCAATGGCGGAATCGACGGATTCGCTGTGCGACAGCACCAGTCCCTCCACCGGTCCCACCTCTGCGGCCATCTGCGCAAAGAGGCGGTCGACGGCGCACGGGTCACCCAAATCCGCTGGCAAGGACCAGACTGTGGCCCCGTACCCCTGAAGTTCCGTGGTGAGCGTGGCGACGTCGTCGGGCTGAATGCCCCAGGGCATGCGGCTGTCATAGGACTGCCAATAATTTAAGACCAAATCCCAACCGTCGTACGCCAGCGCCCGGGCAATGCCGGCACCAATGCCCACTGTTCTGCCCACACCCGTGATCAAAGCTGTTTTTTTCCGCATTGACACAGCCTAGGTGCGCGGGCGTATCGGGGCTGAACGACACAGCCACGCATAAACGCTGTAGCTTGGAGAAGTCCACCCGTTGGTCCTTGAAAGGCAACCATGAGTAGCACACAGCCCACCCCCAAACCCGGCTTTACCCCTGGCCGGGTGACGCGCAGGGCAGCTGCCCCCGCGGGGAAGCCTGGCTCGTTGCCCGCAGCACCAAGCACCGCAACTCCTGCCGGAAAACCAAGCAAATCGGGCAAAAAAACCTTGCCGGCCGCCGTGAAAAAACCCGACACTGTCAGCATCAACGCCGCCATCCGGGAGGCTGCTGCTGCGGCTAAAAAACGCGTGCTGGCCATTGTCAACGCCCACGTTGTCCCGGTGGAAGGTGAGCCCTTCGATGGCACGGTGCTAATTGAAGGTGGCAGGATTTTGGCGCTGGGGGCTGCCGTGCAGGTTCCCGAGGGCGCCGATATGCTCGACGCCAAGGGACAGTGGCTGCTGCCCGGCTTTATCGATGCCCATGTCCATTTGGGCATGCACCCCGAAGGCGAGCTAAGTTCGACCAGCGACGTTAATGAAATGACGGATCCCGTCATGGCAGCCGTCCGCGCCATTGACGCCGTTGACCCTTTTGATCCAGGTTTTGCTGACGCATTGGCGGGTGGTATCACTGCGGTCAATGTCAATCCCGGTTCGGGCAACCCCATTGGCGGGCTGGCCGTGGCCCTGCACACGCACGGCCGTTACATTGAAGAAATGATGCTGCGCTCCCCCAGCGGGCTCAAATCGGCCCTGGGTGAGAATCCCAAGACTGTTTATGGCGATAAGAAGGAAACTCCCTCCACCCGGCTGGGTACTGCCCTGGTGATTCGCCAGGCGTTCATGGCGGCCCAGAATTGGCTGGCCCTGCCGGAACCACGTCCCCGCGACGCGCACATGGAAGCGCTGGCCATGGTGCTGCGCCGCGAGATCCCGTGGCGCCAGCACTGCCACCGCGCCGATGACATTGGCACGGCCCTGCGCCTGGCCGACGAGTTTGGCTATGAACTGGTCATTGACCACGGCACTGAAGCGCACATTCTGGCCGACGTGCTGGCCGAACGCGGAATACCCGTGTTGATCGGTCCCCTGTTCACCTCTAAATCAAAGCCGGAGTTGCGCGGCCGATCCCTGGCGAATCCAGGCAAACTTGCCGCAGCCGGGGTGGAAATTTCCATCATTACCGACCACCCCGTAGTGCCCATTAACTTCCTGGTCCACCAGGCCACGCTTGCAGTGAAGGAGGGCCTGGACCGGGACACCGCACTGCGCTCCATCACCATCAATCCGGCCAAGGTGCTGGGCCTGGACCACAGGATGGGTTCCCTGAAAGTGGGCAAGGATGCCGATATGGTCCTGTGGAGCGGCGATCCCCTCGACGTCATGCAGCGCGCCATGCAGGTGTTTATTGCCGGCAAACCGGTCTATGCGTACCAGGGCCTCAGCTGAGCCTCGCCGGAGGGAAACAAAAAATGACCCGCAGTCGCTGTCAGTATGTTGCTCTTGGGCAACCAATTGACAGCGACTGCGGGTCATTTTAGGTCAAGCGAATTATGCAGGAAGCTGCAGAACTGCGCCTGTGAAGATCAGGTCGGGGTGAATGACCGTGTCGGCATTGGCCTGGTACAGGGTCTCCCAGCCGCCGGTGATGCCCAGCTTGTCAGCGATGATGCTTAGAGTATCGCCGCTTTCAATGGTGTAACTCTCGCCACTTAGCGCAATCTGAACGGGAGCTGCGTAAACCGGAGCTGCCTCAACAGGAGCTACGGCTACTGGAGCCTGCTGCACCGGAGCCTGCTGCACCGGAGCTTGCTGCACGGGAGCTTGCTGCACCGGAACATATCCGCTGGACTGCGGGACAACAGGTGCCGGCTGAGCAGGCACGGCGGCGGGTGAATATGTCTGTCCGCCGCCACCGCTCAAGCCCAGCTGCGCTGCACAGGAGGGCCAAGCACCCCAGCCCTGGCCGGCCTGAACATTTTCAGCCACGGCAATTTGCTGCTCGCGGGTGGCGTTCTCGGGGGCACCGGTGCCACCAAATGCTGCCCAGGTGCTGGCCGTAAACTGCAGGCCACCGGAGAAACTGTTGCCGGTGTTGATGGCCCAGTTGCCACCGCTTTCACACTGCGCCAGGGCATCCCACGTGGCGCCGTCGGCTGCATTGGCACTGGTGCCGGCAACTGCCAGCCCTCCGCCAACGAGAGCACCAACTGCTAGGACACGGCCAATGTTTTGAGTTGTTTTAAAGTTTTTCATCGATGCGTTCTCCCGTAGGCCACCTGCGCTCCATCCGTCCCCGGACATCCGTGCGCCACCGTCCAACCTATGGAAATGAAGGTTGTTTCCGGCGCCTTCTATTTGACGGTGTTTGGTGCAAGAAGGTCCGGGCAATCGTTGGGGGCAAGATATGCCGCCCGCCCCGCAGGGCATAGCTAACCCTAAAACGATATGCAATCGATACGCAAGTCAGCTAACTGTTACCCGTTTGTCATAGATTTTAACAGGCTCATGGTGTAGCGACCTTGAAACATCGGACATTTTGCCTGTCCTTGGTTGGTCACTCTGTGGCAATCAAGGCAATGTGCAGCAGGGTGCCGGGAGGAAATCGTGCTCCAGGACCTCGAAGGTCTGACAAGACAACTGTTCCTCCCGACCATTTTTCTGCCCTTTTGTGTGGCAAATTACCTGCGATTGAAAGCCACCTCACATTTTTTCACCTGGAAAACCGTCCTCGCTCAGCCGCAACGCTGCGGGAGCGTTCGCAAAAAAGCCCCCGCTGCAGGTGTGCGTATACGTGGTTAGACCAGCGTGTTAAGGGCCTGTTCCAGATCGGCAATGAGGTCCGCAATGTCCTCAATGCCCACTGACAGGCGAATCAAGTTTTCCGGCACAGCCAACTCGGTTCCCTTCACGGAGGCATGCGTCATTTCCGCAGGATAGTTCATCAGCGATTCAATGCCGCCGAGGGATTCGGCCAGGGTAAACACGTGAGTGGACTCGGCCACTTGGCGAGCCGCCTGCGCACCCCCCTTGAACTGCACTGAAATCATGCCGCCAAAGCCGCGCATTTGCTTCGCTGCCAGCTCGTGGCCGGGGTGGTCGGGCAGGCCCGGGTACAGCACCCGCTCCACTTCGGGACGTTCCAGCAACCATTCGGCCACGGCCTGCGCGTTGGAGCAGTGCCTGTCCATGCGCACGCCCAGGGTTTTGAGCCCGCGGGTGGTCAGCCACGCTTCCATCGGTGCCGAAACAGCGCCGACGGCGAACTGCACAAAGCCAATCTTCTCGGCCGCCTCAGCATCGGAAAGAATCACGGCGCCACCGGAGGCATCCGAGTGCCCGCCAATGTACTTGGTGGTGGAGTGCACCACAATGTCGGCCCCCAGCGCCAGCGGGTTCTGCAGATACGGGGAGGCGAAGGTGTTGTCCACTACCAGGGAGGCGCCGGCATCGTGCGCCACGCCGGCGAGCGCGGCAATGTCGGTAATTTTCATCATGGGGTTCGACGGCGTCTCCACCCACACCAGCTTCGTTTTGCCTTTCGGCCCACCGGCGGCAACGGCGGCAGCCAGCGCATCGGCGTCGGACATGTCCACGGCCGCGCTGCTGATGCCCCAGACCGAAAGAACCCGATTAATGAGCCGGTAGGTGCCGCCGTACACGTCGTTGCCCATGACAATGTGGTCCCCAGGCACCAAGAGCGCACGGATCAGGGCATCCTCGGCGGCCAGCCCGGAAGCGAAGCTGAACGCATACTCGCCACCCTCAACGGCAGCCAACTGGGCCTGCAGCGCATCGCGGGTGGGGTTGGTGCCGCGGCCATATTCGTAGCCGTTGCGGAGCTGGCCAATCCCATCCTGGGCAAAGGTGGTGGTTTGATACAGCGCCGGGATGACGGCGCCGGTGGTGGGGTCAGGGGTCTGACCGGCATGGACGGCGCGAGTATTGAAACCTTCAGTCATGGTGTGCTCCTAGTCATTGAGGTACGTCAGCAGGTCGTGGCGGGTCAGGACACCCACGGGGGCGCCCACAAAAGTCACCATGAGCGCATCCACGTCCTGTAGTTTGGTGCGGGCTGCGGAAATGGGCTCCAGGGAACCAATAATGGGCAGGAGCGGTTGCATGTGTTCGGTGATTTTGTCGGTCAATTTGGCCTCGTTCCGGAACAACTTCCCGGTCAAGGTGCGCTCATCCACTGAACCAATGACCTCACCCATGACCACGGGAGGTTCGGCGGCGAGGACCGGAATCTGGGAAACCCCGTACTCCGACATTAGGTTGATGACGTCCCGCACCGTCTCATTCGGGTGGATATGGACCAGCTCCGGCAGCGAGCCGGTTTTGGCCTTGAGCACATCACCAATGGCGGGCTCGTCGGTCACCTTCAAGAAGCCGTACGACTGCATCCACTTGTCACTGAAAATCTTTCCCAGGTAGCCGCGGCCACTGTCTGGTAAAAGCACGACGACGACGGCCTCCGGTCCCAGCCCCTGGGCAGCTTCCAACGCGGCAACCACTGCCATGCCGGAAGAACCACCCACCAGCAAACCCTCCTCGCGGGCCAGCCGGCGGGTCATGGCGAAGCTGTCATTGTCGGTAACGGCAATGATCTGGTGCGGGACGGTTTTGTCATAGGAGCCGGGCCAAATGTCCTCACCCACGCCCTCCACCAGGTAAGGGCGTCCGGTGCCACCGGAATAGACGGAGCCCTCCGGGTCCGCGCCAATGATCCGGACCTCGCCGCCATCGGCCTCAGCACGGTTTTGGGAGGCTTCACGCAGGAACCGTCCCGTGCCGGAAATGGTGCCGCCCGTACCCACACCTGCCACAAAGTGCGTGACTTTGCCGTCGGTGTCACGCCAAATCTCCGGACCCGTGGTCTCGTAGTGGCTCAGCGGGCCGTTTAGATTGGAGAACTGGTCAGGCTTGTACGCGCCGGGAATTTCCTTGACCAGACGGTCGGAAACGCCGTAGTACGACTGCGGGCTGTCGGCGGCCACCGCCGTGGGAGTCACCACAACTTCAGCGCCGTAAGCCCGTAATACCGATCGCTTGTCTTCGCCCACCTTGTCCGGCACCACGAAAACGCAGTTGTAACCACGCGCTTGGGCCACCATGGCCATGGCCACGCCGGTATTGCCGCTGGTGGGTTCCACCACCGTGCCACCGGGGCGAATCTTGCCTTCCTTGGCCGCTTCATCCAGCATTTTCACGGCAATGCGATCCTTGGCGGAACCGCCCGGGTTCATGTACTCAAGCTTGACCAGCACGGTGGCGGCAATTCCCTCGGTGACTTTGTTGAGTTTCACCAGCGGGGTATTGCCGATCAGGTCCAGGACGGAATTCGCATACTTCATAGGTTCCAACGTATCGCCACCTGCGGTGCAGTCCAAAGAATGGTTACAGTTTAGGGCGCTGGCTGGCTGAGAATGGTCTGATTTGCCGCCGCGTATGTCCCCGCCTTTCGCGTACGTCCGGACATGCGCGAAAGGCGGGAACATACGCGGCGGACAAACCGGAACGTACGCGGCGGTCTGAGGACAACCGCCAAGCGTTATCCACAGTTTGCCCTAGGCCCCTTACCCGCAGCGCAGTTCGCTGAAACGCTTAGGATCATGAAACCTGCACACTTGATCCTCCCGGCAGACATGGCAACCGAAGGCCGGGACTCCCGGTATTTGGCCAAGCTTAGAAAGCGGGGGCAGTTGGTCTGTGTCCGCCGAGGCGTCTACGTCAATGCCGCCGAGTGGCACTCCATGGACTCCGCCACCCAGTACGAACTGGGCACGGCCGCGTTCCACACCCGATCACAACAGCCGCCAGTTTTTTGTTACGCGACGGCTGCACTGGTATGGGGGCTGTGGCTGGTGGGACATCCACAAAAGATTCACATAATTACCGAGTCACGCGCTGGCGGCCGCAGCCACGATGACATTTGCACCCACGTTGGTTCCTTAACCCAGGGTGTGGTGCAGTGCGGCGGGCTGCTGTTCACTGACAAGTTGACGACTACACTGCAGCTGATTACGGCCTTGCCGTTTGAACGGGCAGTGGCAATTTGTGATTCCAGCCTGCATCGGCCCTGGCGCCCCAAACGTGAGAACGTGTTTACGGCGGCTGGCGTGCCGGGCGGCCAGCGTGAACCGTCATGGCGCAATGATCTGCCGCAGGGACCGTCGCTGCACAAATCCGAACTCTTAGCTTCTGTGGCGCAGCTTCCTTCAAAGGCTGCACGTACGCGTGCCACGGCCGTCATTGCGTTTGCTTCCGAGCTTTCCGGTTCTGCCGGTGAATCCCTGAGCCGGGTCCGGATGGCACAGCTGGGGTTCCCTACCCCGGAACTGCAGCAGCAATTTGTTTTGCGTGATGGCAGCAGCGCATTCGTGGACTTTTGGTTCAAAGCGCAGCGCCGCGTCGGTGAATTCGATGGCCGCACCAAGTATCTGCGCACCGATTGGGGCGCAGGCAGGTCACTGCAGGACCGGATTTTGCAGGAAAAGGACCGCGAGGACCAGATTCGTGCCCAGGGTGTTGGCGTTGTCAGGTGGACGTGGACTGAAATGATGGACCTGCAACGCTTCGAGCGGTTGCTCCTTCAGGCGGGAATCCCGCAAAACTGACGCCCCGCACAGGTGCCTCGTTGTGAAAGCGGCGCCTTAGATCAACCCGTCGGAGAGGTAATTGGGTGTACCAAAGCGGTGCGCCGTGATGCTGATGGCCTGCTCATGCAGGAACGGCAGCATCTCCACGCGCCCGGATTCAGTGACCTCGCCATGGTAGATGGCAATGTCGGGGCGTCCTTCCGTCGCCGCGTAAAGAGCTGACGCGTTGCCGCCAATGAGGCGGATGCGCCCGGCGCCGAACTGCTGCGCCCGGGTGAGCCACGCGTTGTCATCCTCCACGGAGACGGCAATGCGCAGGCTCAACAGCAGTGCCTTGACTTCACTGGGAAGTTCGACGCCGCAGGAGACTTCAGGTGTTGCTCCGGCGGTGATTCCTGCCGCAAGTACCCGCAGGAGCTTCGCCGGGGATTCGCCGTCGGACAACCGCACCAGTGGATGCAACGGCAGGTAGCGGAACACATTTCGCTCGGCGGCGAGCGCCGAGACGTCTTTGGCCGCCCCGAATTCTTCAGCCCATGCCGCGGCATCGCTGTGCAGGGAACGGGTGAGGAAAGCGCGCTCGTCATCCGGCAATGCGGAGGCGGCGGAAAGCAGCTTCGTGGCTGTATCGCCCAAGGGAGCACTGGCAGTGGCCGGGACAGGAGCCCAACTTCCCAGGCCCATGAGGTAGCTGGGTCCGCCGGCCTTGGTGCCCGCACCGACAGCCGATTTTTTCCAGCCGCCAAAGGGCTGGCGCTGCACAATGGCGCCGGTGATGCCACGGTTCACGTACAGGTTTCCGGCCTGCACGCTATTAAGCCACAACTCCATTTCTGCTGAATCCAAAGAGTGCAGCCCGGATGTCAGACCGTAGTCAATGGCGTTGACCAGGGAAATGGCATCTTCCAAGGTGTCGGCCTGCATCACGCCCAGCACGGGCCCAAAGTACTCGGTGAGGTGGAAGGCGGAGCCGGCCTTGACGCCCGTACGCACTCCCGGCGACCAGAGTCGGTCCGTGGCGTCCAGCTGCCGGGGCGCAATGGCCCACGCCTCCCCCGCATCCACCTGGGTCAATGCGCCCAGCAGTTTGCCGGCGGCCGGTTCAATGACAGGACCCATCTGTGCTGAAGCAGTCTCCGGGTAACCCACCGTGAGGCTGGACACCGCATCCAGGAGTTGGTTGTGGAATCTGGCGGACTGGGCCACCGACCCGACCATGATGACCAGTGAGGCCGCGGAGCATTTTTGCCCGGCATGGCCAAACGCCGAGGCCACCACGTCCCGCGCCGCTAGATCCAGGTCGGCACTGGGCGTGACAATGATGGCGTTTTTCCCGGAGGTTTCCGCCAGCAACGGCAGGTCGGTGCGGAAACTGCGGAACAGTTCCGCCGTCTCATAGCCGCCAGTGAGGATTACCCGGTCCACGGCCGGGTGTGAGATCAGTGCGCGGCCCAGCTCATCCTCACCCAATTGCACCAGCGCCAAAACGTCACGGGGCACGCCCGCATCCCAGAGTGCCTGGACCATGAGGGAACCACAACGCTGTGCCTGCGGAGCGGGTTTGATCACCACGGCAGAGCCCGCGGCCAGGGCGGCCAGGGTGGACCCGGCAGGAATGGCCATGGGGAAGTTCCATGGCGGTGCCACCACTGTGAGCTTCGCGGGGACAAACGTTGCGCCGTCGACCGCGTCCAGATCCTTGGCCCGCTCAGCGTAGTAGTGCACAAAGTCCACGGCCTCGCTGACTTCGGGATCTCCCTGATCCAGTGTCTTGCCCGTTTCGGATGCCATGACCTCCAACAGCTCCGCACGCCGGGATTCCAGGACATCCCCGGCACGGTGCAAAATGGCCGCCCGCGCAGCCCCTGTCAGGGCGCCCCACGTGGCCCCGTGTTCGACGGCGGCGTCCACGATCCGCTGCAGCTCGCCCAGTTCGCTCACGGTGGTCTCCGCAACGAGCGCATTTCCCAGGGTTGAGCTGGGAATCCGGGCCAGAATGGCGGCGCCCCATTCGCGGTTGGCAGCAAGGCCCGGATCGGTGTCCGGGGTATTTGTGAACCCCTCTCGCGCAGGGGCAGCGGGCTGGTTGCGGTCCTGCACCCGGTTGGTGGGCGGGACGGAGGTGTCCAGCGCAGTGAGGGACGCCAGGAAACGGTCTTTTTCCCGGCCAAAGAGCTCCTCATTGTCGGAGAGTTCAAAGACTGCCGACATGAAGTTTTCCTGGCTGGCACCCTCTTCCAGGCGGCGGATGAGGTAGGCAATGGCAACATCAAACTCGCCGGGGTGGACTACCGGTGTGTACAGCAGCAGGGAACCCACATCGCGGCGCACGGCCTCGGCCTGGCCGGTTGCCATGCCCAGCAGCATTTCAAATTCCAGCTGCCCGGATGTGGCAACCACACCGCGCTTTTTGGCCAGCAGCCACGCATAGGCGACGTCAAAGAGGTTGTGCCCGGCTACCCCAACATGCACATGGGCCAGGTGCTCGGCCGTTAACGCGTAGTTGACCATCCGCTTGTAGTTGGTGTCCGAATCCGCCTTGGTGCCCCATGTAGCCAAAGGCCATCCTGTGACGGAGGCCTGCACCTGTTCCATGGGCAGGTTGGCTCCCTTGACGATCCGGACCTTGACGGGCGCCCCGCCGGCGGCGCAGCGTGCGGCCGCCCATTCCTGCAGGTCAATCATGGCCGCGAGCGTGTCGGGCAGGTAGGCCTGCAACACGATGCCGGCCTCGAGGTTGGCGAATTCGGGTTTATCCAGGATGCCTTTGAACACGGCAATGGTCATGCTCAGATCCTTGTATTCCTCCATGTCCAGGTTAATGAATTTGGCCTTGGGGAAGGAGTTGGCCAGCCGGAACAGCGGGGTGAGCTTCTCCACCACGTGGGCGACGGCGTCGTCAAAGGCCCAGGGTGAGTGTGGCGCCACGGTGGAGGATTCCTTGATGGAGACATAGTCGACGTCGTCCCTCGCCAACAGCGCCAGCGTCCCCTCGAGGCGGCGGTTGGCTTCCTTTTCACCCAGTACAGCCTCACCAAGGAGGTTGATGTTCAGATCCACGCCACCCTTGCTGATCTTGGCAATGGCAGGACCCAATTTGGCCTCCGTGGCATCCACAATGAGGTGCCCCACCATGTCACGCAGCACCTTCCGGGCAATGGGGATCACCAGCTGGGGCACCACGGGCGCCATCACACCACCCAGGCGGACGGCTCCGCGCATGTACCAGGGCAGGAAAGCGGGGACCTTGGGCGCCAGGGCGGCCAGGTTCCGCCCCGCCACCGCAACGTCCTCGGGACGGATCACCCCGTCCACAAAGCCCACTGTGAAGTCCAAACCGCTGGGGTCCTTCAGGACGCCCGCCAACCGTTGCGCTGCAACGTCAACGGGGAACTGTGCCGCTTCGCTGAGCCAGTGCCGCACCAGGGCAATGGTCTCCTGGGCAAGATCATCTTCGGGGACGGGGACAGTGGCGGCGAGGGTGGTGGCAGGGGCGCTGATCATGACGGACGGATACTCAATTCTTTGGTGTAAAAAAAGCTGCGGTACGGGGGTCTTTAGTCCAGTATGGAACCTTTATCAATTTAGCGAAAGTGATGATTTATAATGAGTATTCATCACTTTTATTAACGTGAGTTGAGGTTCCCGTGCTGGACATTAAACGGTTGCGTTTGCTGCGCGAATTACACCTGCGCGGCACCCTGGCGGATGTGGCGGCGGCACTGCAATACAGCCCGTCGGCGATCTCCCAACAGCTGGCGCTGCTGGAGAAGGAAGCGGGTGTACCACTGCTGCGCAAGGTGGGCCGGCGCGTGCAATTGACGCCCCAGGCAGAAATTATGGTGGCCCACACCACGCAGATTTTGGAGACCTTGGAGCGTGCGGAAGCTGATCTTTCCGCGTCTCTGTCCACCGTGACGGGCACCGTGCGGTTGGCCGTGTTTCAGTCTGCTGCGCTCGCTTTGCTGCCGGACATGCTCACGGCCATGGCGCAGGCCCACCCCGAGGTGCGGATTGAAGTGGTGCAACGTGAGCCGGAAGCCGCGCTCTACGACACGTGGGCCCGCGATTTTGATCTGGTGGTGGCCGAACAATACCCCGGCCACGCTGCCCCGCTGCATGCCGAACTGGACAGGACCACCCTGACCACCGACGCCATCCGCCTCGCAGTCCCCGCCGAAGGTGTGGTGGGCGGAATGGCGCGCGTCTTTCCGAAACCCATTACCGGCATCACGGACACCGCCATCTTGCCGTGGGTTATGGAACCGCTTGGTGCAGCGTCGCGGCACTGGGCTGAACAAACCTGCCGCCTAGCGGGATTTGAACCCGATGTGCGCTTTGAAACCGCTGATTTACAGGCCCAGGTCCGGCTCATTGAATCCGGCAACGCCGTAGGACTGATGCCTGACCTCATGTGGACAGGCGGCGCGCCGAAACTCACACTTCTGGAACTGCCGGAGCATCCCCGCCGCACCGTCTTCACGTCAGCACGTTTGGCCAGTCGAATGCGCCCGGCCATTTTGGCCTGCCGGGAAATCCTGCAACAAACAGCTGACGGTCTCGCTGCGGAAGGCTCGACGCCGTAGGAGCCCGCTTAGCGCGCCAATTGCCGCAACAGCGGGCCAAGCAGGCTGGCCGGACTAGGGCCGGCGTCGCACCTCGACCATGGCCTGGACAGGCGTGAGCGGGAACTTGTCAGGACCCCGTGCGATCATGGAATTATGAGAGCCACAGCCACCGCCGGACCCGTCAGGGTCTGCGATGCCGTTGGTCCTTATTCGCTGACACAGACGCTCGGCACCATCCGCCGCGGTCCGGGAGACAAGACCATGGCGCTTGCCCCCGGCGTGGCATGGCTGGCTTTCACCACTCCCGCCGGTCCGGCAACTCTGGGCATTTCGCAGCGCGGAACCGAGCTCCACGTGCGTTCCTGGGGCTCCGGCGCCGAGCAGGCACTCGAAGACGCCCCGGCTCTCCTTGGCCTGCATGACGACTGGTCCCACTTTGATTCCCCCGCCTTTGCCCAGACGCTGCCCCATCGTGTTCAGGAAGCTCGACGCCGGAACCAAACCATGCGCCTGCCCACCACAGGCCGCATGGTGGATGCCCTCATACCGGCCATATTGGAACAAAAAGTCACCACCCTCGAGGCCGTGCGGGCCTATACTGCCTTGTTGCGTAAGTACGGCTCGCGCGCACCGGGAGCTGGATTGGACCCGGACATGCCAGCTACGTTGATGGTGGCGCCCACAGTTGCACAGTGGGCGGCAATTCCGTCGTGGGATTGGCACCGGGTGGGTGTTGGCCCCCAGCGTTCGGACACGGTTCAGCGGATGCTGCGGTCGGCGTCGGGCCTGGAAAGGCTGCGAACATTGCCGGCCGCCGTGGCCGGAGAAAAAATGCAGACCATTCCCGGCATTGGGATCTGGACCTCCGCGGAAGTTACCCAACGCACCCACGGCGACGCCGATCAAGTGTCGGTGGGTGACTACCACCTGGCAGCCTATGTGGGTTGGGCGTTGGCAGGAAAAGCTGTTGATGATTCGACCATGCTGGAACTGTTGGAGCCGTGGCGTGGGCATCGGCAACGCGTGGTGCGAATGTTGCAAATGAGCGGTTTCCGCAAGCCCACCTTTGGTCCCCGGATGACTGTCCAGGACCACCGCCGACACTAAACGCCTGTATTTTCGCATGACGGGGAGTTCATACTGCGGATACCCGTCCTGCCCGTGCAGGTGCATGGCCTAGGCTGTTTTTATGAGCGAGATCATTAACTTACAGGCCACCTTTGTCCCCAATAAGGGCGAGTTCTTCCGTGTGAAGCTTGCCCTTGAAATTGCCATTGAGCAGGTCGTGGAAGAGGACGGCTGCCTGCAGTATGAAATCACCGAGGAATCGGATGACAAAATTGTGCTCACCGAACAGTGGGTGTCAGAGGCAGCCCTTGCTAAACACAGCAAGGGTATTGCCGTGCAGGACCTCAATGAATCCCTCAGCGCGTTGCTGGCCGAACCTATAGAACTTATCCGCCGCTAATGGCAAGAGACGCTGCACACCCCTCATCAAGAGGGGTGTGCAGCGTCTGTTGTGCGCTGGATGACTTACTCGGCCGCTGAGTCTTCCGCCTGTTTGACAGTCACAGCAGCGTGCACGTCCTTCATGTCCAAGGCCTTCACGGCGTCAATAACGGAGTCCAGCTGGGTTGCGTTCAAAGCGCCGGGCTGAGCGAAGACAAGTACTTTTTCGCGAAAGACCATCAAGGTGGGGATGGAAGTGATGTTTGCTTCAGCGGCCAGCTGCTGCTGAGCTTCGGTGTCCACCTTGCCAAATACGATGTCCGCATGCTTTTGCGACGCTGCCTCAAAAGTGGGGGCAAACCGCACGCACGGCTGGCACCATGAAGCCCAGAAATCGACAATGACAGTGTCGTTATTGTCGATGATGGATCCAAACGATTCCGTGGTGATTTCAACTGTAGCCATGACGTCTACGGTACGTGAAGTCATCGGTGGCGGACCAGCCATTTCGCTCAGCGCGTTGGGTGCGTTCCTGCTTCGCTGCCCGCCGCGCCAACCAGCCAGTTAGCTGGCCGGCCGGTCGGCCAAACTTTGTGCCAATATTCCGCACGCGGACACGTCCAGTTCATAAAGAGTTCATCCGCTGCTCACAGACTGTAGGGGTTGACTAACACCCAAGGAAGCAGCGATGACTTTCACCCAAGGAGAAAATATGAGCCGTCGAGCCCAAGTAAGAACATTCAGTAGTCCCGAGAACAACGACGTGTGGCCCGCCCTGCCCAGGGACCGTCCGGTGGCGCTGGTCAATGAACGTGGCTGGCGTTTGGAGGGACGTGTGGAAACACTTTCACATGACCGTCAATGCCTGTGGATCCAGCTCAGCTCCGGAATGGGACGTCAGCTCATTCATCATCAAGACGGGTTCATTTTGGTGGACGAGCATTCTTAAACCTGGTTGAGTTTAGGCTTCCGGGGAAATCATGCGAACAAATTCCATGGCATCCTGTTCGCCAATGTCTGCGTGGTTGCACAAAACGCTGGCAGCGCCGTCGTAATCACCTGAGCGGGCCAGTGCAGTGATGGTAGCGAAAATTTCTTCGTTCAGCCGGGTGCTCGCGACCTCGCGCACGTCGTCTCCGCGGGAGACAATGGCACGGTAACGGTAGCTGGTGGGAACCACCACGGGCCGGGGCACGGCTGAGGCGGATTCAGGCGTAGCCGCTGCCCCAATGATGTCTTCCACCGTCAGTGGCGCAACAGGCGTCTGCCGTGGGGATGTTGTTTGTTGCGGCGTCTGCTGGGGAAACTGTGCCAACGCAGCGACGCTGGTGGTTGCTTCGCGCAGCCCCGTCCTGGTGGCTTGGCGATATTCCTTAATGGCGTTAAACACCTGGCGCTGGGCAATGAAGGAATACACCCGCCGGTGAGTGTCCGGATCCAGTCTTGCGCTGGCCTCTTCCGCGTCTTGCCGAGTAATCTCCCGACCCTTACCGGGCCGTTCGCTTGACCCTGACGTCTTTGCCAACGGGGACGCAGCCGTTCCGTCCGACCGTTTGCGACGCCCAATAATTCGCGATCCCGCCAGGACAATGAAGACAATAACCAGCACGATCAACAACGGCACAAGGTATTCCATACCTTAACTGTAGTTCGCTCTGAGGCCGCCCCGTTAGTGGGCGCTCGCTGGCGCAAGGCGCACACCAAAACAAAAACCCGGAACCTTGCTACTCGCAAGATTCCGGGTTTTCCCGTTTGGTGGCAGATACTGGATTCGAACCAGTGAAGGCGTTGCCAGCTGATTTACAGTCAGCCCCCTTTGGCCGCTCGGGTAATCTGCCGTGGCCAGCCATACCCAAAGAACAGGTTCAGCTTTCGCCCCCAATAAGTGGAAGCAGTAAAACAATACAAGGAATTTGCTCAAGAATCGAATCGAGAACTTTAAGTTGCTCAGTTTGCTTAGATTACGGGCCAGCAGCGGTACATTCGCCGCCAGGTTGTTGTCCGGCGCCCGGCAACCAGTTAGGCGGGCATCGCGTCGGCTTGAATCCGACGCACCAACTGATCCGCCAAAAATGCGGCCTGTTCCTCAGTGACCTGCAGGAGCTCCACCGCCCGTGCCATATCAGCATGAACACCTGCAATGCGTTCATCTGCGGAACTGAGTTGATCTGCGGAATTGGCAGATATTTGGCTGATGTTTCCCGCCCCAACGTTCGACGCCGCTCCTGCTGGCACCGCCGAGACGCCCAGCATGGTCACGGCTGCTAAAGAAACTGCCGTCATCCTCGTACTGGAGGCTTTCCTGGTGGTCCGGAGCTCGGTTTTGCGGAATGTGGATCTAGACACTGACATTGCTTCTCCTGACGATGAGGCTTCAACTGTGTTCACCCTGTCAAACCCAACTGTGCGGGCGCCGCAGAAATTCTGTTGAGAGACTGTGAGCCGCCCTCCCCAACCTCGCTTCTCCCCACCCGCTCCCATCGCTCGCAAGCTCGCAACGGGGCCCTCGCGGGCGTGGGCCCCCGCTTTGGGCCCTCGGGCGCTAGGCTGGATTTAAGTTAATCGCTCATCTTTGAATTATTTGGTGGAGGAATCATGGCTAGTGAGTCAACATTCGACGTCGTCAGCAAGGTAGACAAGCAAGAGGTGGCCAATGCTTTGCATCAGGCCCAGAAGGAAATTGTGCAGCGCTATGACTTTAAGGGCGTCGGCGCGGAGATCGACTTTAGCGGCGAGAAGTTGCTTTTGAAGGCGAACTCGGAAGAACGCGTCATGGCCGTCATGGACGTTTTCGAATCCAAACTCATAAAGCGCGGCATTTCGTTGAAGTCGCTTGAGGCCGGTGAGCCCTATGCTTCGGGCAAGGAATACCGCTTGGAAGCAGAGATCAAAGAAGGTATTGCCCAGGATGTGGCTAAAAAGATTAATAAGCTCATTCGCGATGAAGGTCCCAAGGGCGTGAAGTCCACCATTCAGGGGGACGAGTTGCGCGTAAGTTCCAAGAGCCGCGATGACCTCCAAGAGGTCATGGCCATGCTGCGCAAGTTTGAAGATGCCGACCTGCAGTTTGTGAACATGCGCTGAAATTAGCGCCACCAAGGCCTTCTGTAGCAGCTGTCTAACTCCCAGTACGGCGTTGAACAGCTGCCACAGGGGGCCTTTTAAGCTCCCGGTTCAACCAGTCCGGTGTCGTACGCCAGCACCACCGCCTGCACGCGGTCGCGCAAGTTTAGTTTTGCGAGGATCTTGCTGACATGGGTCTTCACCGTCTGCTGGGCAATGAACAGCTGCCCTGCAATTTCTTGGTTGGAAAAGCCACGCCCAATAAGAGTCATGACTTCAAGCTCGCGGTCAGTCAGCGTGCCGAGGCGCTCGCGGGAAGGCGCCGTGCGCGCGCCGGCAAGGGCGAACTGTTCAATTAACCGTTTAGTGACGGACGGCGCCAAGAGCGCATCTCCTGAGGCAACTACCCGCACAGCAGTCACCAGTTCATCGGCCAGCGCGTCTTTGAGCAGGAAGCCACTGGCGCCCAGCTTGAGCGCATCGTAAACATAGTCATCGACATCAAATGTGGTCAACATGAGTACGTGCGTGTTCCCTGTGGCTGGAGCCCCGGACGGCGGGGCCAGGATTTGGCGTGCGGCCTCGAGTCCGTCCATGACAGGCATGCGCACATCCATGAGGACCACATCCGGATGGTGCAGTGCCGCCAGTTCCACAGCCTTGGCACCGTTTTCCGCCTGTCCCACCACTGTGATGTCTGCCTGGGCGCCTAGAAGGGCTGCGAAACCCTCCCGCACCATGGCTTGATCATCGACTACAAGGACCCTGATGTTCATGGTTGTTTGCTTCCCTTGCCCTTGTTAGTGCCTACATCAAGTGGCAGTGTGGCCGTGACGGCAAAGCCGCCCTCGCGTGTTGGTGTGCATGTTACCTCTCCCCCCACAATGGAGGCACGTTCGCGCATGCCAATCAGCCCCTGACCCACATGTCCTGCCCTGTCCAATTGCGCCATCACGGCGCCGATGTCGGAACGGGTGTTAATAACGGAAATGGTGAGGCGACCGCCGTCGACCCTTATTACCACGTGCACCGTGGCCCCTGGAGCATGGCGAATGACATTACTGAGCGCTTCCTGCACAATCCGGTAGGCGGTGAGGGCAATGACTTCCCCAATGTCGTGATTTTCGACGCCGGACACCTCCGGTTCGGGAATGCTCACGCCCGTGGATCGCACGGAGGCAAGAAGTTGTGGCAAATCCGTCAGGCCGGGCTGGGGGCCCAGTTCGCGTCCCGGGGAAGTGTTGCGCAGCGAACCCAACATGCTGCGCATTTCCGTCATGGCGCGACGAGAGTTGGCGGCAATGTCTTCAAATTCCCGTTGAATTTCTGCACTTAACCCCGAATGGCGGTAGACGGCGGTGGTGGCTTGCACCACCACCACGGACATGCCGTGGGCCACCACGTCGTGGAGTTCCCGGGCAATGCGGGTGCGTTCCTCGGCCAGTCGGCGCCGGGATTGCTCTTCCGCGCTGACGGTTCGCTCAGCTGCCAACTCCGCCCTCAGATGTTGCCACTGTTGAGCCACTACCGCGGCGACCATGAGCCCACCCGAAACGGCGGCGAAAATGACAACGTTGTTTTGGGCACCGTCATCCGGGCCTTGGGGCATGGTGAGATAGTTCGAGGTAATGCCCACCGCAACACTGGCGAGCCAACCGCCAGCCGACACCATCCAGTACGCCCGAAGCCCTGCCACGCAAAGCACCAGAACCTGGGTCACCGTCGCCACCACACTAAATGGCATGGGAGCTCCATCCATGGGCGCTGACACCAGTGGCAAAACCATCACGGGCACCAATGAGGCAAGAATTCCAGCCAGCGGCCGGGCCGCCGTGAGACCCAGGGAAGCTGCGTGCAAGATGGCCAGGCCCAAACCGAACGGCAACGTCATGTTGTAGAGGTTAATGTTCAGCGGGGCACCTACGGCCAGCAACACAATACACACAGCAGCCGTGGCCAACCATACCCAGCTAAGACCCTTAAGGCCCCAAAAATTGACAGCGGCGAACGGGTCAATCGGCGCCGGGTTGCTGCGTAATTTGTTAGCGGCCATGACGTGTTGCGGCTACGTCTTCTGCGGAAAGCTCCGCCGTGGGACCATCAGCATCAAGGCCACTAAGCCCACCAGCTGGCTCGCCTTGCCACGACTCAATATGCCAGCCACCGCGGGCGGCGCTCCTTGTGGGTTCGCCGTCGAGCGTAACAATTCCCGTGTTGGAGAGATCGTAATACCGCTTATCTGCCCAGTCGATGTTCTCGCCTCGGTGCGCTGCCCAAAAGCGGATCATGGCGCCATGACTGACGATGGCCACCGATTGGTGCGCCGCAGCCTCTTCCACCACGGCATCGAAACGCTCCAGCACGTCAAAACCGGTGTCCGCGCCGGGCATGCGCGCCGATAAATCTCCTGACAGCCACGCTTTGACCGTTTGCAGGTAGCGCTCAATTGCAGCCTTGCCGCCCTGCATTTCCAGGTCACCGGCGCTGATTTCCCGCAAACCATCACGTACCAGCGGGGTCAAATGCCTTTCGGCCGCCAAGGGCGCTGCGCTGAGGGCTGTCCGCGTGAGGTTGGAAATATACAGCGTATCGATGGACGTGGCGGTTAGGTCACCCGGAATTGCCTGTGCCTGCGCTAAACCCAGCGGCGTTAGACCTGGACCTGGAGGCGCAGTATCCAGCAAACCGAGCACATTGTTGGGAGTTTGGGCGTGCCTAATCAACATCAATCGCATGCTTCCATTGTGTCTTACATGGCTAAAGCATGCGTCGGCGTTTTTCATCGAAGATGGTGAGTAAATTTTCGCCTACTCATTGCTGCGCCGCACAGGTCAATGTGGCGGGCGCGTGTGTGGGGTTACGTTATGCTGGCAGGAAATGCCAGGTGGAAAGAGGGCTTTGCTGATGTCAGGGCGTGAGCAGCTTTATGCCTCTACTTTTTGGGGCATTCGGCGGCCGCAATTTCCCCTCACCCCGGGGCACTTTGCCATTCGGCTCACCGACCCATCCCTTGCCTTTGACTGGCATCCGCCGCTGATCTCCTGCATTGTTACCGCCACTTGCGCGGAGCAATGACAGCCATTAACGGCGCCACTGCCGCCCAGCTGCACATATCGCGAAACTGGTCACCGGTGGGCGATGCCATTGGCGAACCTGCCTCCGAAACATCCACCCCCACCCTGCACGTTTTTATTAGTTGGCCGGGCAGTCCGGCAGCATCTGCCGCCCTGCGCTTACCAGCCCACCTGCGGCAACCCGTTGCAGACCGCGCCACACTCGATGAATCTTTGCGTCAGTGGAACACCAGCGCGGAGCTCACCAGCCTCGAAGAGCCAGGGGCCGCCAAAGCTACGTCTGCCCGCCCCGGGGTTCCAAGGGGCACCAGTCCATGGCAGTCCCAGGCCTTCACGGTGGAGCCCGCATCAAGCAAGGCCGGTAACTTGTTCGGTGTTGGCCATTGGACGGCAGTTCCCCGCAAGCCTGTAGCTTCACTTGACACGATGGCTGTGGAGGCGCTGCTTGAATTGGCCGCCGGTGTGGAGCAATTGGCTTGGAATTCCAGCCCCCGCCATGCTGGCATGACAGTGTGGGCCAGTGACATTTGGGGCCAGCACACCTCAATTGACATTTTTGCCCGGCAGCACGGGCAAGGGGTTGAGCAAGTGGCCATGTTCGCGGCGGCTGGTGGACTTGAGTTGCCTGAGGACGCCGGTGGCAAGAGAAAATTGGTGCCCGATCCCCTACTGTGGAGAAATGATCAATTCTTCCCCTCTCAATGAAGACCAAACGACTCAACTTATTGCACTCACCATGGATTTAGCCCGTGACGGCAAAACGGCTGAGCTTGCCGAGTTCCTGGATCACGGCCTTGCCCTCGATGTGCAGGACGCCGGAGGGAACACTTTTCTCATGCTGGCTGCCTACAACGGTCAAACTCAGACCGTATCAATGTTGGTAGAACGTGGGGCTAACGTCGATATCCGTAATGAACGTGATCAGTCTCCGCTGGCCGGCGCGCTTTTCAAAGGCGAGGACGAGGTGTCAGCGCTTCTCGTAGCTGCTGGTGCAGATCTCGAGACCGGCACGCCCTCCGCGCGTGCAGCAGCTGCCATGTTCGGCCGCGAACACCTGCTCCCCTGATTCACCGCCAGGCGCGGCGCCCCGGTCCGCCTGAGGCCCCCGCTCCACCGGGCGCCTCAGAGGGAACCGGGCGCCTCAGCAAACAAAAAATGCCCGGAACCACCCCGCAAGGGACGGTTCCGGACATTTATTGATGTGACTAAGCGGCGTCTGTGTTGACGTCCACGTCAGAGATGTTGCCAGCCTTCAAGGCCTCAATGGCGGCACGAACACCAGCGCCGTAGGCCGGATCGGCCTGGGTGCAGTTGTAAATGTGGCGCTCGACGGTGGCCTCAGAGGCTCCGTCAATGGCACGCGCCGTGTTCTCAAAGAGCACCTGGCGCTGCTCGTCAGTCATTTTCTCGCGGAAGAGGATGCCGGGCTGCTCAAAGTAGTTCGCGTCATCTTCACGGTAGTTGAACCGGTCTGCCACGGCGCCAATGGCCATTGCCGGATCGGCGTATGCGGGTTGTTCCTGCCAGCGGCCGTAGGAGTTCGGCTCGATGCCGGGAGTGCGGCCCTGGTTGCCGTCCACCCGGCCCTGGCCGTCACGGTGGTAGGTGTTGGCCGTGGGGTTCTTCGGCGCATTCACAGGGATTTGATGGTGGTTCACGCCGAGGCGGTAGCGCTGTGCATCGCCGTAGGAGAACAGACGTCCCTGCAGCATGCGGTCGGGAGAGAAGCTGATGCCCGGGACCACATTAGCCGGAGTAAAGGCAGACTGCTCGACGTCGGCGTAGTAGTTCTCGGAGTTGTGGTTCAGTTCCCACTCGCCAACCTCGATCAGCGGGTAGTCCTTCTTCGACCAGATCTTGGTCAAATCGAAGGGATGGTATTTGTACGTCTCAGCGTCAGCTTCAGGCATGATCTGCACCATGAGCTTCCACTTCGGGAAGTCACCATTTTCGATGGAATCGAACAAGTCACGCTGGTGCGATTCGCGGTCTTCACCCACCAACTTGGCAGCTTCGGCGTCAGTGAGGTTCTTAATGCCCTGCTGCGTGCGGTGGTGGAACTTGACCCAGAAGCGCTCGCCTTCGGCGTTGATGAGCGAGTAGGTGTGCGATCCGAAACCGTGCATGTGACGGTAGCTTGCGGGGATGCCGCGCTCCGACATCACAATGGTGACCTGGTGCAGGGATTCAGGAAGGTTGGTCCAGAAGTCCCAGTTGTTTTCGGCACTGCGCAGGTTGGTGCGCGGATCGCGCTTGACGGCGCGGTTCAAATCCGGGAACTTCAACGGGTCGCGGAAAAAGAACACGGGCGTGTTGTTGCCCACGAGGTCCCAGTTGCCTTCCTCGGTGTAAAACTTCAAGGAGAAGCCGCGGATGTCACGCTCTGCATCTGCTGCACCACGCTCACCGGCAACGGTGGAGAAGCGGGCAAACATGTCCGTCTTCTTGCCCACCTCTGAGAAAATGTCGGCCTTGGTGTACTTGGTGATGTCATTGGTCACGGTAAATGTGCCAAAAGCGCCTGAACCCTTGGCGTGCATACGACGCTCGGGGATGACCTCGCGGCTGAAGTGGGCCAGCTTCTCGAGGAACCAAACATCCTGCAGCAGCATCGGGCCACGCGGGCCGGCTGTGAGGCTGTCTTGGTTGTTGGCAACGGGTGCGCCCGCAGCGGTGGTCAGTGGCGCGGTGTTATCGATAGTCATATTTTACTTATCGCTCCTCGTGATAGTGAGATCCTGGTGGTTCAAAAGCTTTTTTGCAGTGCAGTTTGGACAGCTGCCCCAATAAATAACCTCGGCCTCATCAATGCTGAAACCGTGATTGTTGGAGGCGTGCAGGCAGGGTGCTTCACCAATGGCGCAGTCAACGTCGGCAATCTCGCCGCACGTCCGGCACACCACGTGATGGTGATTGTCCCCCACCCGGTTTTCGTAGCGGGCGGGAGAGCCTGCGGGCTCAATGCGCCGCACTAAATGTGCGTCCACCAGGGCGGCAAGCACATCATAAACAGCCTGCTTTGAAACACTGCCCAACTCTGCACGGACGGCATTAATAATGGCATCAGCGTCCGCATGGGGTTCCGATCTGACAGCATCAAGCACGGCAACACGGGGGCGGGTGACACGCAGTGACACCGCCCGCAACATGTCTTCAGAGTGCTGTTTGCTGGCCATAGCCCCAGTATGTCCGCTTTTCTGGACTGAGTCCAATTAAGCGTTCGATGGTCGGCTCATTCCTCCACAGCTGCGCCCATATAGTCAGTCATCCACATTTGCGTCCGAGCTATTCTGCAGGGACTTTTTTGAAACTACTCTCAAACCATGAAACCCTTGACAACTTTCCCTGCAGCGGCAATGGATTTCTATGCGAACCTGACCAATAACAACAACAGGGCCTGGTGGCAGGAAAACAAGGAAAAGTACGACGCCGACGTGTTGGCGCCGCTTTCCGCCCTCGTCAGGAGTTTGGAACCCAGGTTTGGTCCGGGGAAGATTTTTCGCCCCTACCGGGACATGCGATATTCCGGAAGTGAAGGACCCTATAAAACGGCTCAGGGCATGTTTCTCTCGCACTATGCGGATGTTGGGTATTACTTGCAGGTGGGGGCCTCGGGGCTGAGTGTTGGCGGCGGCTACCGTTCAGCCGCGCCTGCACAGCTGGCCCGCTACCGCGCCGCAGTGGATGCCTCCTCCAGCGGCACGGCGCTGGAGGCAATTGTTCAACAGCTTGAGACGTCAGGATTTACGCTTGCCGAACCGGAATTGAAAACGCTGCCGCGGGGATTCCCCAAAGACCACCCGCGCCCGCAGCTGCTGCGGCACAAGACCTTGAGCGCTTCGCTGGAACTGGACGGGTCGGTCTGGCCGGAAAGCAGCGGCGCCGAAGAACAAATCGCGAGGCATTGGGAACAGCTGCGGCCCCTGGTGGATTGGGTGATTCGCTACGCCGCGCCTTAGCGGCCGTTCATTCCGGCTGCACGCCAGCTGGGATTTACCGGGCTCGTTTAAATCCACGCACCTATCCGGGAATTCGCTTGAGGTAATAATGCATGGGTGCATGGCGAATGCTCCGAGGCACCACTTGGACCAGGACCTTGGCAGCCCGGAAACCCCCACGCAACAACCGCTCCCTGACCGGCGACCACGGCAAGGCAAACATGTCCCTCACCTCAACCGGCAGCAGCCCCGCGGTAAGAAAGCGGGCCACCGGCATGAGGGACCTGATCCACAGGGGTGCCTGACGTGCGGCCAGTAGTTCCGTGGCCACGGCACGTATGGGCTCATTCACACTGAGCTGAAGCAATTGCCGATCCCAATACTCACTAAAGTCAGCTATTGTGGCCGGCCAGTGATCCGCGGGCATGCCCAGGGCCGTGCCGAGCACGCCGTAATCCTGATAAAGCGCTTCAGCGTCATTCGGGGCCAGTGAAGGGAAGACACTGCCGTAAATCTGCATGCCCGAATCGTAGAGGGTCGCCGCAACCCACAGCTGGAGTTTCGGGTTTTGGGCGTCATAGGCTGGATGACTTTGCGAGCCGGTGGAGCTCACTGGACGGTGTGCCTTGTGAACCTGGGCAGTGACTGACGCTTTTTGCTGTGACGTGCCGTTGGTGAGGGCGTAAATATAGCTCAGGGTGTTATGGAAGCGCTTGAGCGGATCTGCCGCGAAGTTGGAATGATGCGCCACGCCGTGTCCAACGGCAGGGTTGGCCAGCTGAAGCAGGATGGCCCTGCCAGCACCGGCGAGCATCACCGACTCAGGCGCCACGTGCGCAATGCTGCGACGTTTATTCATGGCTGATTCCTTCCAGTTTGAACTTACACGGCAACGCGGAAGCTTCTGTGGCCGTAGCTGATTCTTTGAGGGGCGCGGTCGTCATTTGCTGAAACGGCCGGGGCACGCGAATGGTCGTCCAGCTCGTGGTGGTACTTCCGCCCTGGAGAGGCACTATTAAGTGCGCGGGCAGACAGCCGCTACTTTTGGGAGATGTTTACCATCTGCTCGCGGTCAACGACCTTGATGCGTTCGCGCACCACTGCCGTCCCGGGAGCCGGGACGTACAGTTCACCGAGGTGCTTTTCATGGGCGTCAAGCTTGTTCCAGCCCTCCCACGTGGTGAACTCCACGCCCCGGGATTTCAGCAGCTGAACAATTTCGGCTTCACCGGGATGCAATGCCACGGGCAGGTTGAGGCGGTCCTCCAACAGACAGCCAATGGTTTCCAAGGCGTCGCCCTTGGTGCTGCCGATCAGCCCCACGGGTCCGCGCTTGATCCAACCCGTGGCATAGAGACCAGGTACATGGGTTCCGTCGGCTGCCAGCACCCGTCCGCCGTCATTCGGAATAACACCGCGGCGGGCATCAAAATCAACCTCGGACAGTTCCGAGCCGAAGTAGCCCACTGCCCGGTACACGGCCTGGACCGGGTAGTCGATGAACTCCCCTGTTCCACGCACATTGCCCGTGCCATCGAGTTCATTGCGTTCAAAACGAATGCCCGACACCGAGCCGTCCGTGCCGGTGATCTCCACTGGTGTGTGCAGGAAATGCAGGTGCAGGCGGCGCGACGCCGGGATCCGGCTGCCGTCGTGCTCTTCCGCCAGCCAGTTGCTCAGGGTGTTGACCATGATTTTGACCTGGTTGTTGGTCTTGATGGCAGTGTCGGAGGCCTCGTCGAAGTCGAAGTCCTCCTCGTAAAGGACAATGTCCACGTCGCGGGAATGGGAAAGTTCGCGTAGTTCAAGAGGGGTGAACTTGACCTGGGCTGGGCCCCGCCGGCCAAATATATGCACGTCCGTAACCGGGGAGGCTTTCAGCCCGGCATAGACGTTGTCGGGGATTTCAGTGACGAGCAGGTCGTCGGCGTGCTTGGAAAGGATGCGGGCCACGTCAAGCGCCACATTGCCATTGCCGATCACGGCAATTTCCTTGGCGTTCAAGGGCCACTCGCGGGGCACATCGGGGTGTCCGTCGTACCAGGAGACAAAATCCGCACCACCGTAGGAACCGTCAAGGCCCACGCCGGGAATGTCCAACACGGCGTCCTTGGTGGCCCCAGTGGCGAAAATGACGGCGTCGTAGTGTTCACGCAAATCCGCAAGCGTCAGGTCCCTGCCGTACGTGACGTTGCCAAAGAAGCGAATGTCGCCGCGGTCCAGCACCTTGTGCAGGGCGTTCATGATGCCTTTGATGCGTGGGTGGTCCGGGGCCACGCCGTAACGGATCAAACCATACGGGGCGGGGTGCGTTTCAAACAGATCAATGCTGACGTGCACATCACCACCGGCAACTTCCTGGGACTTCGTCAAAATGTCCGCGGCATAGACACCTGCCGGGCCGGACCCGATGATGGCAACGCGGAACGGGCGGGCGGCGCTCAAGTTAGCCAAGAAAGAAGTCCTTCCAAACTGTGAATCGCAACGTTAAGACCACTCAAGGTTTAAGCTAAGTCAACTGTTGCATGGGAAAGCGTAAATTAAGCTTTTCCTCTCCAGTGTAATTGCCTTCCGCCACCCGGTGCAGGGCAAAGTGAGCAAACCCTCACCGCCCCGGACAGGGCCCGGAAGTCGCGTTCGAGCCACTTTCGCCAAAGTGGATGTGGCATAAACGTGGCAACAATGCTCTTATTGGGTAGTGACATTGAGCGAACACCAGAATCAACAAAGAACCGGCGACAGCAAAAAAGCAGGCAGGCCCGCGCGGTCTGAGGGCACCAAGGGTGTCATGTACGGCGTAGGCGCCTACGGCATGTGGGGGTTGCTGCCCCTTTACTTCATCTTGCTTTTACCGGCCAACAGCATTGAGATTGTGGCCAACCGTGTGGTTTGGTCAGTGATTTTCTGTGCGCTCATCATTACCGTTTCCCGCGGCTGGGGCAATATCCGCACAGCTGTGAAGAACAAGCGCATCATGGGCACTTTGGCCATTGCGGGCTTCCTCATTGTGATCAACTGGCTGACGTATGTCTTTGCCGTGACAACCGGCAATACAGTGGAGGCGTCCCTTGGTTACTTTATTAATCCCTTGGTTTCGGTACTGATAGGCGTCACCGTTTTGAAGGAAAAGCTGCGGCCGCTGCAATGGATTGCCGTGGGTGTGGGCTTTGTGGCCGTCGTGGTGCTCACGTTCAGTTATGGCAAACTGCCGTGGATTGCCTTGGTGCTGGCGTTCAGCTTCGGCACCTATGGTTTCGTGAAAAACCGGGTGGGCGGCAAGGTTGACGCCATCACAAGCCTCAGCATTGAAACCGCCGTCCTGACCCCGTTCGCCCTCGGCGCCATGGTGGTGCTGACTCTCGCTGGTCAAGCCACGCTGACCGAATTCGGTACCGGCCACTTTTGGCTCATGGTCTCCTCCGGCATAGTCACGGCCGTGCCGCTGCTGTTCTTCGGCGCCTCGGCCAGCCGGCTCTCCATGACAGGCATTGGGCTGTTGCAGTTCATGACCCCGCTGGTTCAGTTCATCATCGCCATCACCCTTCTCGGCGAGCACATGAGCTTCGAGCGTTGGATTGGATTCTCCATCGTCTGGCTTGCCCTGGCCATCCTCATTACCGACATGCTTATCAGCTACCGCAAAACCGCCCGGATTCGCAGCCGGGCACATACCGTGCAGGCACAGCACGGCAAGTAATTATTTCGATCCCATGGTAATTGGCGGCGGCTTGGGAGGCAGGTCACTGAGCGTGGACCTCGTCCCAGCCGACAAACCGCTACCAATTACACGTTGACAGTACGAACCGGCTGCTAGGGGGCAGCAGTTATGATTCGCGCTCGGCCGGCAAGCATCGAATCTTAACAACTGCCCCCTCGCGGCTCCGGTGACCTGAAAAGACGTTGCCGGGCCACGGTGGATGAAATCCTGCACACCACGGCGGAGGATATATGGGCCATGCGGTGGCCCAGCGGTGTGAACTTCACTAGATTCCCTGTTGGATGAATTCCCGTGGAACCACCACCATGGGCACCGGCAGCGTACGCAGGATTTTATTGGCCATCGATCCCAGGAAGATCTTCCGATTTTCGGCGAGCCGGCTGGAGCCTACAATGACCACTTCCCCGGACTTCCAGCCGATGCCGTCAATGGCTTCATCAATACTGCGCCCGTGCGCCAGCGTGACTGTGACTTTGTTCTGCGGCAGCTTCGCCGCAGCCTCGGCCAGCACCGTATTAACGTGCTGCCGGGCAGGGCTCAGTGCATTGTCCAGATTAAAGTCCGTCTGCGTGGTCTGGTCGATCTCGACTACGGAAACCAGCCGCAATGGCACGTGACGGCGCCTGGCGGCTGTTGTGCCGACGTCGAGCACGGCCTGCCATCCCTCACGCATGCCCGTCATGACCGTCAGCCGGGTGAGGGGATCGCGACGACTGTAACCCCGCGGGGCGAGCGCCACGGGAATAGGCGAGGCGTGCAGCAGACCGTTGGCCACGGAGCCCACGGTGAAGCGCTTGAACAGTCCATTACTGGCCGCGCCCACCACTATCAACGCCGCGTTGTCTTCCTTGGCTGCGGCAATTAAACCGTGAACGAACGAGTCAGCGACCCGCGCCGAAAAGGTGGCCTCCATATCGGCGGGCACCATTGCAAGGGCCTGTTTTTCCATCTCCGGATCGACGGTTTTGTTCCCGGCGGCCACATTGACCAGGTGAAGCTGCGCACCCTGGGTCCGGGCAATGACCACCGCTAAAGACACTGCATCGGCGCCCCGTCCATCAGGCCGGTATCCAACTACATACTTCATAAACAAACCTTTCGGCAAGGCCCGGCACAACCCTGTGCCTGGCGGGGCGCTCGTAGCATTGACTGTACCGCCGTGAGGGGTGTGTGGGACAGACTTCCCTAAAAGTGCTTTCACCGGCGGAAGGCTTATCTTTCCCAAGCACGACGCCGGATCAGTCCAGTTCCGCTGCCGGTCCGTTCCCGGTTGTGCTGGCAAGGCAGATGGCGGACGACCCCTGCACTGAACCAGACACCATCTGGTACCTATACCGTCATCCACCCACAATGAGGCAAGTCCCGCAAGAAAGCGAAGATGAAGTCATAAATTCAGCTGGAACCGGCCCAAAGACTAATATTCAAATGTAGGACATTAGGAGGCAGTAAATGCAGCTTACCCGCGTGAACCGGTCGGTTCCGTTACCCGTGCAGGTCGCCGGACAGATCCGTGCTTTGATCACCGAAGGCACTTGGCCGATTGGCTACCGCGTGCCCTCTGAGCACCAATTGAGCCAGGATCTGGCTATTAGCCGAAACAGCGTCCGGGAAGCGCTGCGCTCCCTGGTGCATGCCGGGTTGCTGGAGGCCCGACCCGGAGACGGCACTTATGTGCGAGCCAACAGTGAACTTGGGGTTTATCTACACCGCCGGTTGGACGGCGCGGATCCGCAGGATGCCTACGAAGTGCGGGCGCTGCTTGAGCAGCGGGGTGCGAGACTGGCTGCCCGGCATGCGACCTCCGAACAGCTGACTGCGATGCGCCGGGCTCTGGCCGACCGTGAAGCTGCGCGGTTGGACGAAGACGTGGCAAAGTATTTTCAAATCGATTTGGACTTTCATGCAATGGTGGTGGCTGCCGGCGGCAATGCCCTGCTGGCGGAACTGCACTCACATGTCCGCGGCGCCATTGCTGAGAATTTAGCCATCAGCACTGACCCGGCGCTGGGCGCATCGTTGGAGGAAAAGCACCATGCGCTGGTGGCGGCCATTGCAGCCGGTGACGCGCAGTTGGCGGATGACATTGCTGGGGATTTAGTGACCGAATCACAGTTAATCCACGCGCACTCATTGGATGCTTCGCCCACCATGGACGGCACCGATCCGCAGGCGCGCCAGTGAGCGCCCGGCCCACCACGGCAATGGCTTCAACTACGGGCCGTCTGCCCCGTTGGGGAATGGCCTTCATCGGGGTGCTGCTGATCGCCGTAAACCTGCGTGCGTCCTTCACCGCCGTCGGACCCGTGCTGGGGCTGATGCGCGAAGATTTGGGACTGAACGGTGCCACCGCTGGCCTCCTGACCAGCCTGCCATTGCTGGCGTTTGCGGCTTTTTCCCCGGTTGCACCAGCCTTGGCCCGCAAACTGGGTCTTGATGGGGCACTGTGGCTGGGCTTGCTTTTAATTGCTCTGGGCATTGTGACCAGATCCACCCTGTGGGAGGCCGGCGTATGGGCTGGCACCGCCCTGCTGGGAATTGGCATCGCCTTCATTAACGTGCTGCTTCCAGCCTTAGTTAAACGCGACTTCCCACATCGCGTCGCCCAGGTGACAGGCGTGTACTCCGCCTTCCAGTCCACCATCGCGGCCCTGGCTGCCGGGGTTGTGGTCCCTATTGCCGATGCCTCGCCATGGAGCTGGCGCCTGGCTCTGGGCGTTTGGGCTGGAATGGCCCTGATTGCAATGGCCGTGTTACTGCCCCGAACCCGTGCCAGCAGGGGCACCAAGGCAGCGACCATCACCGCCGTCAGCACCGGACTTGCTCCACGGCGGTCCCCCTGGACGACGGCCCTGGCGTGGCAGGTGACGATCTTCATGGGGCTGCAGTCAATTCCCTTCTTCATCTTTGTTGCCTGGTTGCCAAGCATTTTGCACGACCGCGGAATTTCCGCCGAAACGGCCGGCTGGTATTTGTTCTTGTTCCAGATCGCCTCAGTCCTGGGGAACCTGGGCACGGCGGCTTTGGCACATCGTTTTGCGGACCAGCGGCTGATTGGGCTGACCGGAGGCGTATTGTGCTTCCTCACGTACACCGGTCTTCTGCTGGCCCCACAAATGACCCTGGTGTGGACGGTGACAGGTGGAGTGGGTTGCGGCTCCACTATTGTTCTGGCATTGTCATTGTTCAGTCTGCGTACCCGCAACCCGGGCCAGGCTGCTGCGTTGTCCGGCATGGCCCAGTCGGTGGGATACCTTCTGGCAGCGACCGGCCCGATCGTCTTCGGTTGGTTGCACGACCTTACCGGAGGGTGGAGCATCCCGTTGGGTCTTACCGCCGCCACGATGGTTGTCATGACAGTCTTTGCCATGCTGGCCAGCCGAAACCGCTTACTGGACTAAGACGCGTCTGAGGTCGCCGTTGCTTAAGTAACCCGCCGGACGCCGTATCTTCCAGGGTTTCACTCATGGACAGGCACCGGCTTCGTTCCGCTCAGCGGTACTGAGGAGAGCTTGTTTAGAGGGCGGAGAGGATGTTCGGGTTCACATTAATGTCAGTGGACTGGAGGTGCTCTGGCACGATGGACCCATGACTGTATTGATTGTGGGCTGTGGAGACCTTGGCACGGAAATAGGACTTCGGTTCACTGCGACGGGCCAGGATGTTATTGCCTGGCGCCGCAAGGCCGATCTGCTCCCACGGAAATTTGACCGTGTGTCAGTAGATCTGGCCGGGGAACTCCCCGCCATTCCTCAGGGCGTCAGCACCGTTGTGGTGACTGTCGCGGCTGACAGGTACACCGAGGAAGCCTACCGCTTGGCGTATGTCACGGGGCTGACAAATGTTTTGAACGCCCTCGACCGGGATCGCATTACACCGGAAAGGGTGCTTTTGATCTCTTCAACGGCTGTTTATGGAAATGTAACCGGCCAGGTCGAGGAAACTACCCCTGCCACACCCGATTCCTTCAGCGGCAAAATCACCCTTGAAGCCGAGGCGATCCTGCACTCCCGGTATTCAGGCACTTCCACGAAAAGCATCGTCCTGCGCCTCACCGGGGTGTACGGTCCAGGCCGGACCCGACTCATCGACTCCATCAAGAACCAGACAGCCGTCCTCCCCGACACCCCTCGCCTGACAAACCGCATCCACCGCGACGATGCCGCCGCAGCAGCAGTTCACCTGGCAACAATCCCCGACCCAGGTCACCTCTACCTCGGTGTTGACGACTGTCCCGTCAATTTGGGAAAAGTTCTGCGTTTCCTGGCCAACGAAATGGCATCCACCGAACCCCCAACGGGACCCGTGCCCGTCACCCGTGGCGGCGACAAACATTGCTCGAACAAGCTCCTGAAGGCCAGCGGATTCCAATTCACCTACCCCAGCTACATCGAAGGTTACCGGTCAGTGCTTACAGGAACCGGCACCAGACACCCCTGATCCGGACAAAAGCGGCACCCAGGGCAAGCCAACAAGCTGTCCCGGGTGCCGCCGTCGTGCGTGGTGAGGTTACGCTGCTTGGCGGATGGCTTCGCAGAGAACATCCAAACCGTCATTGAGCAGCTCGTCGTTGATAACCAGCGGAGGCAGCAGGCGAACCACGTTGCCGTAGGTGCCGCACGTCAACACAATCACGCCTGCCTGCAAGCAAGCAGCAGCAATGGCCTTTGTGGCCTCGGCATTGGCTTCCTTGGTGGTGTTGGCAGTTCCACTCTTGACAAGTTCAATGGCCATCATGGCACCGCGGCCACGGATTTCGCCAATAATGCCAACCTCACCCATTTCCGCAACCAAAGCACTGAAGCGTTCAGTCACAATGCGTTCGATGTTGGCGGCACGGGCGTTGAGGTCCTGCTCCTTCATGGTGCGAATGGCCGCCAGTGCTGCGGCGCAGGCAACCGGGTTTCCGCCGTAGGTGCCGCCCAAGCCGCCGGGGTGAACTGCATCGAGCAAATCTGCGCGCCCCGTAATGGCTGAGAGCGGCAGTCCGCCACCAATGCCCTTGGCCATGGTAATGATGTCCGGTACGACGCCCTCATGCTGGCTGGCGAACCATTCGCCGGTGCGACAGAAACCTGACTGGACCTCGTCGGCAATGAAGACGACGCCGTTGTCCTTGGCCCACGCCGCGAGAGTGGGCAAAAAGCCATCGGCGGGGACAATGAATCCGCCCTCGCCCTGGATGGGTTCAATTAAAATGGCTGCCACGGAGCTGGCACCAATTTGCTTCTCAATCATGGTGATGGCACGGCGGGCCGCTTCCTCACCCTTGATATCGGCTTCTTCGCGGTAGGGGTAGCTCATGGGTACGCGGTAAATTTCCGGCGCGAAAGGACCGAAGTTGGTCTTGTACGGCATGGCCTTGGCCGTCAATGCCATGGTCAGGTTGGTGCGGCCATGGTAGGCGTGATCGAAAGCCACAATGGCATCGCGGCCCGTGGCCAGACGGGCCACCTTGACGGCGTTCTCCACAGCTTCAGCACCGGAATTGAACAGCACCGTGCGCTTTTCATGGGTGCCGGGAGTGAGGGCGTTAAGCTCCTCAGCCACCTCAATGTAGCTCTCATACGGGGTCACCATAAAGCAGGTGTGCGTGAAGTGCCCGACCTGTTCGCGGACGGCGGCCACTACGTTGGCATCCGAGGCGCCCACGGAAGTCACGGCAATGCCGGAGCCCAAGTCAATGAAGGAGTTGCCGTCCACATCCTGGATGATCCCGCCGTCGGCGTCCGCTACATAGACCGGAACCGTGGAGGCGACGCCGCCAGCCACTACGGCCTTGCGGCGTTCGGTCAGGGCCTGGGACTTCGGACCGGGAAATGACCCTAAAATCTCGCGCTTTTGGGCAAGGCGGTGCTGAATATCGTTCATGGTTGTTCCTTTCGCAAAAAATGAGTTCATACGGGGTGGCGGCGCCCCAAGGCTGGGGCCGCCGTCGAGCTTGTTAGGCGTCGAGATTGGTCATGACGTGCTTGATGCGCGTGTAATCCTCCACGCCATATATCGACAGGTCCTTGCCATAGCCGGACTGTTTGAAACCACCGTGCGGCATCTCGGCCGTGAGCATGATGTGCGTGTTGATCCACACGGCACCAAAATCAAGGTCACGGGAGACACGCATGGCGACGCCGTGGTTGGAGGTCCAGACGCTGGAGGCGAGGGCAAAGTCGACGTCGTTGGCCAGCTCCACAGCCTCCTCCTCGGTCTTAAAGGTCTGAACGGTGATGACCGGGCCGAAGGTTTCCTGCTGCACAATGTCATCACTTTGCTTCACGCCATCCACTACCGTGGGCGCGAAGAAGAAGCCCTTCTCCCCCACGCGCTTGCCGCCGGTGACAACCGTCGCGTGGGCGGGAATGTTTTCCACCACGTTGAGCACTTGATTGAAGTGGTTGACATTGTTGAGCGGGCCAAAGTAGTTCTTGGCCTCATCGGTGTTGCCGGTTTCCAAACCTGCGGCCGCCGTGGCAAGGGCGCTCACAAATTCCGGGTGTGCTGATTCCTCCACCAGGACCCGCGTAATGGCTGTGCAGTCCTGACCGGCGTTGAAGAACGAGAACTCCGCAATTTCCTGTGCGGTTTTGCCCAAATTGGCGTCCGCGAAAACAATGGCCGGTGCCTTGCCGCCCAGTTCAAGGTGCGCGCGCTTAAGACCCTTGGCCGCACCAGTGGCGACAGCGATACCTGCCCGGACGGAACCAGTAATGGAAACCATCGCCGGAACCTTGTGATCCACCAAAGCGGCTCCTGTTGCGCCATTGCCCAACACAAAGTTCAAGACCCCTGCAGGAACAATATCCTTGGCAATGTCAGCGAAAACCAGCGTGCTTTCAGGCGTGGTGTCACTGGGCTTAAGCACCACTGTGTTGCCGGCAGCCAAAGCCGGACCAATCTTCCAAATAAGCATGAGCAACGGGTAATTCCACGGCGTGACCTGGGCAATGACACCGACGGGTTCGCGGCGGACGTAAGAGGTGAAATTTTCCATATATTCACCAGCGGAGCGACCCTCAAGTATGCGTGCGGCACCGGCAAAGAAGCGCAGCTGGTCTGCACCCGCTGCCACTTCTTCTGCGGCAATGATGGCCTTGACCTGACCGGTATTGCGGTGCTGCGCCTCTACGAGGTCATCACTGCGGGCTTCCATGGCGTCGGCGAGTTTTAGCAATACACTCTGGCGGTGGCCGGGTGTGGCGTGCTTCCAGGTTTTGAAGGCGGTGGCGGCCGCAGTCATGGCGGCATCCACATCGGCTTGGTTGGAAATTGGCGCATGAGCTACCACGTCACCAGTACTGGGATTGACGATTTCCAGCATTTCAGTGCCGTTCACGGGCACAAATGCTCCGTTGATGAAGTTCTGCAAGGTCTGGACCACGGTGTTCAACCTCTTTAGTTCGATGGGGGATGCTGCTTGTCTTCCACTGTTGCGAAAGCGACGCCTTATGCGCAAGCCTAAGCCCGTCTACGTGCGCAATAGAATAGCCAACTGCACCACGGCGCACAATTAAAGTAGTGCGTTTGTATAGTTGCACTATGGCACTTTCTTTGGCGGACCTGCTGGATACTTCCGCTCTGCATTTAAAAAATCTGGGTTCCAGCCTCACTCCCCTGCGCGCTTTGATTGACTGGGTTGCTGTCACGGAACTCGAAAACCCGCAGTCATTCCTCAGCGGTGGAGAACTGGTGTTGACCACTGGGGCGCGACAAAGCACCGCTGCGGCACAGCGTTCCTTTGTGCGGCAGATTAAGCGCGCCGGTGCCGTCGGTATTGGCTTTGGCATTGGTTTTGAGCACGAAGCCGTTCCGACCGCTCTGCTGGCCGAGGCCAACCGCTGGGCAGTGCCGGTGGTGGAGGTTCCCTACAGCACGCCTTTTATTGCCATAGGAAAGCTGGTGGCTGATGCCCGGTCCTCGGATCATTACAGCAAACTCGAACGGCTTCTCCGCGAGCACCAGTTACTGGCGCGCACCCTTCTGACAGGCGGTGGGCTGCCTGCGCTCCTGAAGAAGCTTTCAACCTTAGTGGCCTCGGACCTCATCATCACTCAGTATGGGGGTGCCGTAGCAGCAACATCCACCCAAGCAGTTCCGGATGAAAATACGTGGCATGCGGTAGCCCTATCAACTGGCAAACGTGATGCCAGCACCCTATGGTTGCACACTCCATTTCACGATGACGGAATTGTTGACTATGCGCGCGGACTCATCAGCATCGAACTGAACAATCTAGTGCAGCGACGCCAGAGCGCACGGCAAATCGCCGGGCAAGTCCTGCAAGATGTTATTCGAGGAACTCTAGAGTCAGCAGATGCTGCAGCCCGGTTGGAGAATCTTGGCGTTTCCCCGCAAACGAAAAATATAGTCCTGCTGGTCAGTGCCGATGAGGAGCAGTTTGGCACGCTCACCACCATTATGCTGCCAGCTGGACTGGAACACGCTGTGGCTGCCACCCTTGTCTCCGAGGGTAAGCAAGAACTGCTGCTGGTGGTACCTGCCTCCTCTGGTGATCCTGCAAAACTTGGCCGGTTGCTGAGCCAACAAATGCATAACATTGGCATCAATGCTCCGGTGGGTATTGGCGGCGCCTATTCGCAGGCCAATGGACTGCGGTGGAGCTACTTTGAAGCCCGTGAAGCTGCAGCACGTGGCTTGGATGTCAATGTTCCAGAACGTTTGAGCTTGACCTCTCTTTTATTGGCCAGCGAAGACGTGCCCATGGCCGCCATGGCTGCTGAAGCTTTGGATCCGCTGGTGACTTTCGACAAAGCTCACGGTTCGGAACTGCTGGAGACGTTGGAATCTTATCTGCGGCTCAATGGATCCGTTGCAGCCGTGGCCGAAGCCTTGGCTTTGCACCGCAACACTGTGCGGTACCGTTTGACGCAGATTGCGGAGCTGACGGGATACGACCCGGCGCTTACGTCCGACCGGGTGCAGTTGTGGCTGGCACTGGCAGTTCGACGACTGGCCCCGCAAGGCTGAACATGGAAATTTTCCCTCCCGCCACGTAGGTCATACTCGCCTCCAATAAGGGCGAGTATGACCTACGCGTCACGATGGGGACGGCTGCAGATGCTAGCTCAGGCGTGTGCTCTTACGCAGAGCCAACAGCACCAGACCAGTAAAGAGCAGTGCTAACGAAAGGAATATGGGCCACAAACCTGTGCCCGTGTATGCCAGCTGAGCGGGTGCAGCATGGCTCATCGCTTGAAGACTCGAGCCCATGACTTGCCCGCTAGTTGTTTTCGCTTGCGCTGAGGTTCCTGTCGAGGCAGATACTGGTGCTGCCGATTCAGTCGAGATGGCTGAAGTAACCGGAGTAACCGGAGTAACCGGAGTAACCGGAGTAACCGGAGTAACCGGAGTAACCGGAGTAACCGGAGTAACCGGAGTAACCGGAGTAACCGGAGTAACCGGAGTAACCGGA
>JBBSSM010000015.1:0-53625 GCA_038242155.1 Actinomycetales bacterium
ACCAGCCGGCGTTGCCGCCCGCATCATCCAACGCCTGCTGGCCATGACCGCCGCGGTTTGGCACAACGACCAAATCGGGGCAACCATCCGCCGCTCACTCACAGCCTACGACCACTGACACCTTGGAATTACTCATCTAGGTGGGCAGTCGATCTCACCTGCGTGCCGCCGTCGACCCTTTTGTAGTTAGACTCCCTGCCAAGCCGGTTTGTGGGCCAGGGCATGCCGGTAGCTTGCCGCTCCTGCAAGCTTGGCGGCGGCAGCCTCATCAATGATGATCGTGGCACGGGGGTGGAACTGCAATACCGAGGCCGGGCATGACGCCGTGACGGGGCCTTCAACAAAGTCTCTAACGGCGTTGGCCTTGCCAGCCCCAAAAGCCACCAACACCACGTGGCGGGAGTCCATGATGGTGCCCAAACCCTGCGTCACCACGTGGTGCGGGACCTGGTCAATGTTGTCAAAAAAGCGTGCATTATCCTGGCGTGTTTGCTCGGCCAGCGTCTTGATGCGGGTACGCGAAGCCAGGGAGGAACCCGGCTCATTGAAGCCAATATGGCCGTTGGTGCCCACGCCTAAAATCTGCAGATCAATACCGCCGGCGGCAACAATGGCCGCCTCATAGGCTTGGCAGGCACCGGCAATGTCGTCCGTGGAGCCGTCGGGGCCGTGGACATTTTCAGGTGCCACGTCCACGCGGTTGGTGAACTCGCGGCGAATGACTTCACGGTAGGACTCTTCATGACCTGTGGACAGACCCACGTATTCATCCAGGGCGAACCCGCGGACACGCGTAAAGTTCAAGCCCTCTTCGTCGTGGCGCCGGGCCAGCTCGTCGTAAATCGGCAGCGGTGAGGATCCCGTAGCCAGGCCAAGGACGGCGTCGGGCCTGGTGCGGATAAGGGATTCAATGGAATCGGCGGCAAGAGCCCCAATTTCTTTGCTGCCGGGGAGGATGATGACCTCCATGTAACACGCTTCCTTTCGCGGCCACCCTACGGGCCGCCATTGCCTGCCATTTACTGTTTGAACTCCAGCTTATCCAGAGTTAACGGTTCGCAGAAACGGCCTGCAGCAATTCCGGGGCCCGCTGGTTGTACCGCGCAGCACCCAGCCGGATGCCCACCAGAATGTAAACGGCGCCGAGCACTGCGCCGGTCAGAAGGGCCAGCCAGGAGTAGCGGGCATGATCTGTAATAGCGCCAATAATGAGCAATACCACCACGGGGACCACCAGGACCGTTGCTCCAGCAAAACCGCCCAACTGAACCATGACGGTGGCAAAGTTATTGCCCGGCTTGGACTTCATGGGGCTCTCCCCCGGAAGCGGGACATTCATGGTGAACCGGGAGGAAAGCACGCTGGCCAATCCCAGTCCGGCACCAATGGCAGTGAGCACCAGCCCCAGCATTCCACCCAAAGCCACCCAATCGCCGGTAACGCCAGCCCCCACCACCACAAACAAGACACCCATGGGCAGTGCCAGGACCCCCGCAGCCCAAGCGCGGCCGGTGCGATCCGCTGCGCCCGACACACCCGTGGCCACATGCAGCGCAAAGGCCGTGCTGTCATAGGAAATATCCGCGGAGATGCTCCAAGCCACCAGGAACGCGGCCATGGCACCACCGTAGCCAAGGATGAGGCCCATGGCCGACAGACCGTCAGCCTGCCAACCCACGAAAACCATGACCAGGGGGAGCAGTGGGGCCACAATAAGCCCGGCGCTGTAGCGGGGGTCGCGGATCCAGTACGTCAAGCAGCGGGCAGCCACGGCGCCCGTGGGCGTGGACTGGAAGAAGGTAAAAAAGCCCAACTTGCCTGCCTTGCGTCTGCTGCCTCCTGAAAAAGCCGGGGTCACCAGGGCCCTGGTCATACACAGCTGCCAGATCCACGTCAATACCGCCAAGGTGGCCAGGGCTATGAGCAGCTTCACTGCACCAGCACCCCAAGCACCAGCGGCAACCTCAGCCGGCACCGCCCAGATGGCACCCAGCGGCGTCCACGACAATGTCTGCGCCAACTGGGGAAGATACTCGGAGAAGTTCTCCAACCCGGCAGTGAGACCGCCAATGATGGGTCCCAAGAGCATCAGCGGCACAAGAATTAAAATGCCGCTGAGGTCCTTAAACCGCCGCGAGGACGCCAAGCTGGTGCTGGCGGCCGTGATGGCGCGCGAGGCAATGATGCACGTCAGCGCCCCCAACGCTCCGCACAGTAAAGCCGCAACCGCTGCCAGGGGCTCCCGCCACCACGCCACGGCGGTTCCCATCCCGGCAAGCAATGTCACAGCGCCCGGAACGCCCAGGAAACTGGACAGCGCCAACCCCGTCAACAGGCTCTTCATGGGAATGGAATAGGTGGTGAAGCGCGCCGGGTCCAATGTCATATCCAGTCCCGAAGCCAGCACGGGCACAATGAGCCAACCCAACAGCAGGGCCGAACCTGCCAGGATCATGGCGGTGCCGACAGCTGCCGGCTCCCCCACACTGCCTGTCACGGCTAGCGCAATTAACAACATGACCACTACCCCGAGCCCATAGAGGGCGCCAAGGATAAGACCTACCAACTGCCATGGGCTGCGCTTGAGGGAATTACGCAGCAGGGTGAGTTTGAGCCTTAGGAGGTGCGCAACCATTGCAACCCCGCAGTCTGGTTCCGGCCACCCACAAGCTCCACGAACCTGTCTTCCAAACTTTGCTCACCACGCACTTCATCAATGGTGCCTGACGCCAATACCCGTCCCTGCGCAATGACAGCGACATGATCACACATGCGCTGCACCAGGTCCATGACATGGCTGGAGACAATGACTGTGCCGCCGGAGTGGACGTAGTCATGCAAAATATCACGAATATTGGCCGCGGATACGGGGTCCACCGACTCAAAGGGCTCATCCAGGACCAGCAATCGTGGTGCGTGAATCAACGCCGACGCCAGGGCAATCTTCTTTGTCATGCCTGCCGAATAATCAACCACCAGGGTTCCGGCGTCCTTAGCCAGATCAAGGGCCACCAAAAGGTCTTTGACCCGGGCGGTGACAGTATCCATATCCATCCCACGCAGCAGACCCGCATACGTCACCAGCTGTTCGCCGGTCAAACGGTCAAAGAGGCGGACACCGTCGGGTAAAAGACCCATGAGACGCTTGGCCTGCAATTGGTTTTGCCATACATCCACCCCATGCACCCACACCTGGCCGGCGTCGGGACGCAAAAGCCCCGTCGCCATGGACAAGGACGTGGTCTTTCCAGCACCGTTGGGGCCCACCAAACCATAAAAGGAACCGGCGGGAACCACCAAATCAATGCCATCCACAGCCGTTTTGGCGCCAAAGCGCTTGGTCAATCCACGGATGGACAATGCCGGTGGATGTCCAGCACCTGGCGGCTGCGCAACTGAAGTAGTCATGCAGCCACCCTAACAATCCATGCCGGAACCCTCACCCATCCCTAAGGATGATTTTTCGCCAGGGCGCCGGATACCTCATTTGCTGCCAGGAAGTACTTTAAATCATGTCTAAAACAAGGCGCGGGCCAGTGCTTGCCGTGCGGCGGAGACGCGGGGATCTGACACGCCCACGACGGTAAACAATTCCAAAAGACGAACCCGCGCCGTTTCGCGTTCAGGCCCAAAATGCAGGGCAATGTAGCTGACGATCCGAGCCAGGGCATCTTCCACATGGCCGCCGGTTACGTCCAAGTCGGCCACGGCCAGAACCGCTGCCAAATCATCAAGATCACTCGCTGCGCGCTGGCGGAAATCCTCTGCTTCCTTGACGTTGATATCGGCCACACGGAGCATTAAGTGCACCTGCGCCAAGCCCACCTTGGCATCGGCGTCATTGGGTTTTTCGGCGAGCGCCTTCTCATAGCTGGCGGCGGCGGCGTTTAAGTCCCCGGCTTCAAGGGCATCGAATGCGGCCTGATGCAGGGGCGGCAACGGCGGTTCCTCGGGCTGCCCCGTCTCACTGGGTGCCCCATTTGGCGCTCCCCCAAGATTTCCCGTCACACCATTGCTGGCGGCCACGCTCAGCAGCTCGGGGAGCAAGGCCCGAATTTGTTCCTCGCCAAGATCCCCCTCGAACAGGGGCACGGGCTGGCCATTGATCAAAGCAATGGTGGTGGGTACAGCCGTGACCCCAAACGCTTGAGCAATTTGGGGACTCGTGTCCACGTCCACACGGCCCAGGGCAATTTTGCCTTCCTGCTCATTCATGAGCCGTTCCAGCACCGCCGTCAGCTGGATGGATTGCTGCGAACGGCCCGAGCCCAGCGCCACAATGACCGGCACCTTTTGGGAAAGCTGGACAAATTCTTGAAAGCTTTGCTCGTTCACATCCACGGCATAGGGAGAACCGGCAGAAGGAGGCCCGGCGGGGGCCGTGGCACGCTGCTTCAGGGCTGAAAGATCGACGGCGCCCCGCAGGTTTAATCCTGACGCTGTGTTCGGTGGCAGGGGGGTATTTTGGCTCATGGTTTCACTCTAACTGCGCTCATTGGCGACTTGATGTGATCTCGCCACGGGTGAAATTTCAGGAACGGCTTACTTGAAGGTGGCACCTACGAGGGCGCGCGTCGCCGAGAGAATGGTGATTTGTTTTTCTCCACCAGCAGGAGGAATCAGCATCACCACGGGCTCGGCGTAGCTGAGCGTAAACCCCTTGGTGGTTTCACGTCCGCCCGTGAACACGGCGGCGTCTTCGCCCACGGTTAATTTAGCATCCGCCTTGCTGGTGGCATCGGTACCGAAGGTACTGCCCACCACCACCATGGCGCCACCGTCTGCCGTGCGCAGGGATACTGCAGAGTTTAAATCGACTGTATGACTAAAGACGTAATCCGCGTCCTTGGCGTTTTCCAAAAGGGATTTTTCAAAATCAAAGACGCTGGTGGTGTAAACACTGTCTTTAAAGGAGTCCTTGAACTTGCTGTCCTGCTTGGTCAATCGATCGCTGAGGGCTTCCGTGGCTGCCTTGGGGCTCATGAGCAGTCCCGCAGTGGCATCAAGGGGCACCTCTTGGGTACCTTCCTGGTCAACGCTGGGGAATGTTTGTCCAGGCAGTAAGGGAGTGGCTTGAATGAGCTTGTAGTTTTCACGTGCGGTTTCCTGCACCAGTGTCAGCAACTGCGGGAGCTCGTTATTTTCACCCTTGGTGACAAACATGGCAGTGCGTGGCCAGGCCTCCGTGGTGGAGACAGCTTTGGCTAACAGCTTTGTGGCACTAACAGGTTCAGCGGCGGGGTGGTCCGCTACTGCGGCGCGGATCTGGTAATTGGCCGCACGCATGGCCAAAGCCATACCTGCAACACGTGGCTCCAACTCTTTGGCGTTTTTCGCATTGTCACCGGAGGCAACGACTGTGGACACAGCCTCGACAATGCGCTGTACCTGGCTATCCACCAGGTTGGGGAAGGCTGCCGAAGCGTTGGGCGGCGCCGCTGCGGCACTGGCGGCGGGAGCACTGGGGCTGGCTGTATCGTCAGCGGCGACAGCAGGTCCGGCACCACCGGCCAGAAGGATGGCAGCGAGTGCCGCGCCCCAACGGAGACTCGTCATGGGGTTCCTACCATCATTCGTTGAATCTTTCTTTGCCGGGCGTTCGACCTTCGTGTCTTCTCCTGTCGGGACGTTTAAGCCACCGGATCCACTTGAGTCAGAGTCACTGTCATCCTTATCGGCCTTCGCAGTATCCGCCTTTGCAGTATCCGGTCCGGCAGGGACAGTATCCTTCGTGACTGCATTTGTCGTGACTGCATCGGGATTATGCAACTCACCAGGCATAACCGCGCCGCCTGCCACCGTGTCATTTGCCGGCGGCACGGCCTTGCCACTGTCCCGGGTCGCGACACTCGCGTCCACTGCTGTGGCACCTGTGGCGGGATTGCTGGTGGTGCGTCCTGCGGCGCGACGTCCCGCAACCGCCTCAGCAGGCTCGCGCTTGCGGGGTTTCAGCAGGAACAACAGGGCAGCGAGCGCCAGCAAGGCCGAACCAATCACCATCAGCGGCACGGCCCACGGGGTTCCTGCTTCATTGTCAACAGTGATGGAAATGTCCGTGGGGGCGGGCGCTTTACCGTCGGAGGAAAGTAGCAGGGCCCAATCACCCCGGCCAGGTGCCTGCCAGGTGTAAGTCATTTGGTCCGCCGACTTTTCCTCACTGACCCACAGATCCGAGCCAGCCGGGTTGGGCACGTTCTGGGTTCCTGCAATGCTTTCGGCGGAAAGGGTGGCGTGCTCCGGGTCCGGCCCGCCAATTTGCGTGTGCGCGGCCTCGCCAATCCATGCGGTGACGTCCCGTTCGCGGGCTACTGCCAACTGAATCGGCCCCTCATTTTTAATGGTGAGGGTAAATTGGCCGTCGCGGGTGTTGAGCAGCTCGGGGCCAATAACACTTAGCGGAGCCGGGGTCACATCGGCTGGAACTGCCGCCGTGAGAGTGGCAGGGGGCAGCCAAATGGTGCGCTGACCAATTCCCAGGCCCAGCACAACCAAGCCCACTACGGCCAAAACAATTGCAATCTTTAAACGCAAGTACTTACCTAACATTGACGGAACCCTGCTGTGGTCGTTACTTCAAGGGTAACCGAACCGTTATCAACAGGTCATTTGCCTTTGACTTTTCTCACGTTTTTTACCCTGTGCCTCGCAGACGTCCACGCGTGACGCTGATAATGTCGAGTCACTATTGACAAGTGGAGGGCTAACAGTACGCCGTCCCCGACCCAAAGGGATGCACCGTGAGCCCGTCCAGCGACAATCCTGATCCCCATGCCACTGGCCCCGCTGCCGGAGAGTCCAGTGATTCACCCTCCACTGGGACAACTGCTTCCCTGCATTTCGAAAACGACGCCGACACTTCCCGCCCAGACGACGCCGAGGGTTCCCCGCAGGGATTTGCCGTTCTCCCCGTGTCGGCGGCGGGATCCTCAGCTACCGGAAAACCCGCAGCAGCAGCCCCCCTGACGCAACAGCTGCCGACATCCGCCGACGGCGGCCCGGGGCACGTGCCGAAAGGCTGGCGTTCGTGGGTGCTCAAGCGCATCAGCCAACCCCTCCCCGGCGCCCAGCCACGTGTCCGCTTTGACCTTCCCCTGGTTCCTGTCTCCGGTGGGAAAGCACCGGGGGCATCTGGCACCGAGGACGGGCGATACGGCGGCCTGTTGCGCCACCCCATTTACTTTGGCTTCATGGGCACCGTGGGCGTTGGCATAGCCCTGTTCCTCAGCAGCATGTTGGCCAATACTGAATCACTGCTGCTGTGGATTATCACGGCCCTGTTCATTGCCTTGGGACTTGATCCGGTGGTGCGTTGGCTGGAACGGCGTAAGCTCCCGCGGCCGCTGGGCATTGTGGTGGTGCTCCTGGCGCTGCTGGGCATTGTGGCGATATTCTTCGCCACCCTCATTCCCACCATGGTTGAGCAAACCACACAGCTGGTTAATAAGGCACCCGTGTGGATTGAGGACTTCCTGAACTCCGAGTTCTTCAAACAACTCGATGTGCAGTACCACGTGTTGGACACCATCAATGATCAAGTGGCGGAGTTCTTCCAGGACGCACAGGCCGTGGGAGGCATTTTTGGCGGGGTGGTGGGGGTCGGCACCACCATTGCCAATGCCCTCTTTGGCACCTTGATTGTGCTGGTGCTGAGCCTGTATTTCCTGGCTTCACTGCCAGCCATGAAGAGGTGGGGCTTTCGGCTGGCGCCGCGCTCCCGGCGTGAGCGGGTGGAGGAGCTCAGCGAACAAATTACCAGCGGGGTGGGCAATTACGTCATTGGGCAGGTGTGCGTAGCCGTGCTCAATGCCAGCTTTGCCTTTATTGTCATGACCATTTTAGACATTCCCTTTTCCCTGCTGCTGGCCTTTTTGGTGGCCCTTCTGGCCTTCATCCCGCTGATAGGGGGCGTGATTGCCGCCGTGGTCGTGATAGCTGTCAGTTTGACGGCGGGCTGGCAAACGTCACTCATTTACGCCATCGCCTACTTTGCCTACCTGCAGTTTGAGGCCTACTTCATCTCCCCCCGCATCATGCAAAAAGCCGTCGCCGTCCCGGGTTCAGTGGCTGTCATTTCCGTGATTGCCGGAGGCAGCCTTCTGGGCGTGCTCGGTGCACTCATTGCCATTCCCACGGCGGCGGCGGTGATGCTCCTGGTCAAGGAAGTATTTATTGCCCGCCAGGACAAGCACTAACCAAGCGACGGCTGCGCCGCGACCGGTCCCTGCCATTCATGGGGCAGCGCAGTGGCAACGCCGAGCACCGTGGAGGCAACTTCATCCAGAGCCCGGGCCGCGTATTTCTCGCCCACCCACAAATGCTTGGCTCCGGCAACGGCAATAAGCTTTGCGTGCGGAACCATGGAGAAGCGCTGCTGGGCCTCCATCGGTTGTAAATAGTCATCATGTTCAGGGACCAGCACCGTCAGTGGCCTGCCAAAGCCGGCCCAGGCGGCTAAATCCGCATCCACCGCCCGATGCAGGGGTGGAGAAAGCAACACGGCTCCCTCAATTGCAGAGGCCACAGGCTCCACGGCGCCATACTTAAGCACCAGTTCGGTCCCGAAGGACCAGCCAAGGAGCCACCGGTTGGGCAAGCCGCGGTCAACGGCAAATTGCACGGCGGCCTCCACGTCGAGCCGCTCCCCCACGCCCTCTTCGAAAACACCGTCGCTGGTACCCCGGGGCGAGCTGGTGCCGCGGGTATTAAAGCGCAACACGGCAATGCCGGCCAGGGCGGGAAGCCTATACGAGGCTTTTTTGTACACGTGCGAATCCATGAATCCGCCATGTGTCGGCAGGGGGTGGAAGGTGATCAGGGTGGCGCGCACGGGGCCGGCGGCGGGGAGCGCCAGCTCCCCCACCAAAGTCAGGCCATCGGCCGTGGTGACTTCAATATTCTCCCGCACCGCTGGCAGGATGGTGGAGGCCCGGATGGAAACGGGGGCGCCGGAGTCGGAAAAGTCCAGGGAGGCGGGATCGAAAACCATGACTTCCACCCTACCTGTACCTGTAACTACGTCCCCGCCAGCAGTTATTGTGCCAGTGACGGCGGTCGCGCAGCCCGGCCTCGGCGCCAAACAAGGCATCCTCCTGCCACACCACCAGGTGGGCCACGCCCGGCAGGACAGTACGGTGACAGCCAGGGCAGGTATAGCTTTTTTGGGCATTGTTGGAAGATATGGTGCGCACAGCCCACAGCCCGTCGGGGGCTGATTCGGTTTGCGGAATGCCCAGCCGGGCACGGTTAAGGTCAACTTCATCGTCACTCCCCTGCCCTCTCCCCGCGGCTGCCTTCCCGCTTGCCTGGGGAGCGGAACTGCGGCGGCGGGGACGGTTGGAACGGGGCATGCATCCATTGTGCCGCACCCACGGCGGTGCGCGCGCTGGCAAACCACTAGAGTGGAAGGCGTGCGTTTAGTGATTGCCAAGTGCTCCGTCGACTATGTCGGACGCCTCAAAGCCCATCTTCCCCTCGCTGTCCGGCTTTTGCTGGTCAAAGCCGACGGCTCCGTGCTGGTCCATTCAGACGGCGGTTCCTACAAACCGTTGAACTGGATGAGTCCCCCTGCCACGCTGCGTACTGTGGCGGCAGCCGACGCCGAGCTGGAGCAAGGCGTCGTGGAGCAGTGGGTGGTGCAGTCCACCAAACAAGATGACAGGCTCATCATTAACATTTATGAGCACCTCCACGAGTCAAACCACGACCTGGGCATTGATCCTGGCCTCATTAAGGACGGGGTGGAGGCAGATCTGCAGCGTCTGCTCGCTGAGCAAATTGAACTGCTGGGTGCAGGCTTTACGCTCATTCGACGCGAATATTACACAGCCATCGGGCCGGTGGATCTCCTGGCCCGCGACTCCACCGGTGCCACTGTGGCCGTGGAGCTCAAGCGGCGCGGGGACATTGACGGCGTGGAACAGCTCACACGTTATTTACAGCTGCTTAACCGGGACCCCCTGTTGGCACCCGTGCGGGGGGTCTTTGCGGCCCAGCAAATTAAACCCCAGGCCCGCACCCTTGCCATGGACCGCGGCATTGAATGCAAAACCCTTGACTACGATGCCATGCGTGGCGTGGATGACAGTTCCACACGGTTGTTTTAAATCCGCTGTCCATGTCATGCGTGGAGGCCCGGTGATGTTGCTGGCTAGACTTGGGGCATGACTGACATCCCAGCAGCTCCGGCGTCCACCAAATACCTGCTTCATGGCGCCGTCGTCACGGACAACGGCATTGTTGAGGGCGGATTGCTCGCCATTGACGGTGACAGGATTAGTTATGCCGGGCGTGCGGATCATTTTGATGAGCCCGGCTTTGACGCTTCGGAGGTACCGGCGGAACATGTCATTGCAGTCCCGGCCGGGCATTTGATCATGCCGGGTCTCATTGACGTGCATAACCATGGCGGCAATGGCGGGGATTTTCCCAGCGGTGAGGAAACTTCGGCCCGCACGGCAGTGGAGTTTTCACACCGCGCGGGCACCACCACCTTGCTGGCCAGCATGGTGACTGCATCGCCGCAGGATCTGTTGAAAGGCATTGCCGTCTTTGCTCAACTGACGGAGGAGGGTTTGCTGGCTGGAATCCATCTCGAGGGCCCCTTCCTCTCCCATGCGCGCTGCGGGGCGCAAAACCCGGCATTCCTGCGGGAACCGGACCTGGATCTCGCCTCCACGCTCATTGAAGCGGGCCGCGGCGCCATTATGACCATGACGTACGCCCCGGAGCTGGCCGGTGCCGAGGACCTGGTGGATTTACTCACCAGTCATGGCATCACCCCGTCGATTGGACACACCGACTCCGACACCGCCACTGCGGAGCAGTCCCTGGAGCAGGCACGCGAGGGTCTGGATTCCACCGGGTTCGACGGCGTTTCCGGACGTCCCACAGTGACCCACCTGTTCAATGGCATGCCGTCCATGCATCACCGCTCCCCCGGTCCCGTTGCGGCGTGTTTGCGGATGGCCAAGGCGGGCCACGCCGCCGTCGAACTCGTTGCAGATAACACCCATCTTGATCCTGAAACCGTCAAGATGGTCTTTGAACTGGTGGACGCCAGTAATATTTTGCTGGTGACTGATTCCATGGCAGCTGCGGGGCTGGCAGACGGCCACTACATGCTGGGCCCGTCCCCCGTGACCGTAGCTGATGGTGTGGCAACCGACGATGCCACGGGTTCCATTGCCGGCGGGACCGCCACCTTGCTTGATGTGGTGCGCCGCACCACCAGTGCAGGCGTGTCCTTCACTGACGCCCTCACCTCCGCCACCGTCGTGCCCGCCGGAGTACTGGGCCTGACGGACGAGGTGGGGTCACTACGCAGGGGGCTGCGGGCAGATGTTTTGCTCGTGGATGCGCAATTGGTCCTGCAGCGGGTCATGCGGGCCGGGGCATGGTTGGATTAGAAATATTTAGCGGGCACCTTGCTTCGTTGACATGAAAAAAATGGGCCCCGGCACCGTTGTGCCGGGGCCCATTCCCATACGTCCGCGACGTCTAACGCCACGTGCCAACTCCCGTGTGGGGACCGGCTTCCAGCCATGAGGAAAGCCCGGCATAGGCACCAAACTTCATGGCTAACAACACTTCACTGCCGCCATAGGAAATCATGACTATCACAGTCCCTGGTGGCACCCGGGTTATTTCATCAGCTGAGGGATCTCTGCGGCCCACCAACTGGATGTCGCTGCGCTTCATGGTGCGCGAGGGAATGGGGCTCAGGGAAAGCAGCCGCATCCATTGCAGCTTTGACTCCTGATAACGACAAACCCCCATGGCCCATCGGTTACCCGAGGTGCACATGGAGGCGTCTATTGTTCCCAGAGTGCGCCGCAGTGTCATGCGGCGCACTCCCATAAGGCAAAGCGATACTACAACCAGCCCAAAGACAAGGGCTAGGACGATGAACGCAATAATGGCTTGGCCCATCGGTAAACTGCTAGCGAATCCCGGAGCCTGACGCTGCGCCGTCTTTCAACTGCGCATTGTCGGCAACGATCACTACCCGGTTTTCATCAACCGAGAAGAAACCACCGTCTGCTTCAACAGTGAAGCGGGCTCCGTCAACGGGCACAATCTCCAGCATGCCCGGCGCCAAAACAGCAAGCAACGGAGAGTGACCTGGCAAAATGCCAATTTCACCTTCACTGGTGAACCCCTTGACAAGCGTCGCTGCGCCCGACCACACAGCGTGGTCAGCCGCGACGATTTCAACTTCGAGGTTAGCCATGGCTACTTCGTCGATTCCTGGATTGCAGCCCACTGACGCTCAACATCATCCATGCCGCCAATGTTGAAGAACGCCTGCTCGGCAATGTGGTCAACGTCACCGTCGCAAATGGCCGTAAAGCCTTCAATGGTGTCAGCAATGGAAACCGTTGAACCTTCAACGCCCGTAAACTGCTTGGCCGTGTAGGTGTTCTGGGACAGGAACTGCTGGATGCGGCGAGCACGCGATACCACGATCTTGTCCTCTTCGCCCAACTCGTCAATACCGAGAATCGCGATGATGTCCTGCAGTTCCTTGTTCTTCTGCAGGATCTGCTTGACACGCACAGCCGTGTTGTAGTGCGCATGGCCAACGTACTGCGGATCCAGGATTCGTGACGTGGAGGTCAGCGGGTCAATGGCCGGGTACAAACCACGTGAAGCAATTTCACGGGAAAGTTCCGTGGTTGCATCCAAGTGGGCGAAGGTCGCGGCTGGGGCCGGGTCGGTGTAGTCATCAGCAGGCACGTAAACGGCCTGCATGGACGTGATCGAGTGACCCTTGGTCGAGGTGATGCGCTCCTGCAGGAGACCCATCTCATCGGCCAGGTTGGGCTGGTAACCCACGGCGGAAGGCATGCGCCCCAGTAGCGTGGAAACTTCGGAACCGGCCTGCGTGAAGCGGAAGATGTTGTCAATAAACAACAACACATCCTGGTTCTGCACGTCGCGGAAGTACTCAGCCATGGTCAGCGCCGAAAGGGCTACGCGCAAACGCGTTCCCGGCGGCTCATCCATCTGGCCGAAGACCAGTGCAGTGTCCTTAAGAACACCTGCCTCTTCCATTTCAACCCAGAGGTCATTACCTTCGCGGGTACGCTCACCCACACCGGCAAATACCGAGGTACCACCAAAGTTGCGGGCCACACGGGTGATCATTTCCTGGATCAAAACCGTCTTACCCACGCCTGCACCGCCAAAGAGACCAATCTTTCCACCCTTGATGTAGGGGGTGAGAAGGTCAATTGACTTAATGCCTGTCTCGAGCATCTCCGTGGAGCCTTCGAGGGTGGCAAATGCCGGGGGCTTGCGGTGGATGGGCCAACGCTCGGAGATGTTCAGCTCCGACTCCAACACATCCAGGGGTTCGCCCAGGACGTTGAAGATGTGACCCTTGACGCCGTCGCCCACGGGGACGGTGATGGGGGCACCCAGGTCCTGCACGGCGGTACCGCGGACAAGTCCGTCGGTGGCCTGCAGGGAGATGGCGCGGATGAGGCCGTCTCCCAGGTGCTGGCTGGTTTCAAAGGTAATGGTTTTGCGCTCACCGTTGAGATTGATCTCGGTGGTCAGTGCATTGTAAATGGCGGGAATGCCGTCGGCTGGGAATTCGACGTCGACAACCGGGCCGATAACGCGCGCAATGCGGCCTGTGGCACCGGCCTTCGCAGCGGTTCCCTGCTCGTTAAGTTGGGCAGTCATCTCTCTCACTTCACTTGTGTAGATGGCATTGAATAAGTATGAATGTTGGCTGCTAAGACGCGTTGAGCGCATCTGCGCCCGCAACAATCTCGGAGAGCTCCTGCGTAATCTCAGCCTGCCTGGCGTTGTTACGAAGACGTGTGTACTTCTTGATGAGATCGCTGGCATTGTCGCCTGCAGTCTTCATGGCCCGCTGGCGTGCAGCAAGTTCGGAGGCTGCTGCCTGCAATAGCGCCGAGAAGATCCGTGACTCAATGTACCTCGGCAACAAGGCGTCCAAGACTTCTTCGGCCTGCGGTTCAAACTCGTACAGCGGCAACAGGTCAGCGGAGGATTCAACTTCTTCCTCAACCACTTCCAGCGGCAGCAAACGAATGACTGTCGGCTCCTGAACCACCATTGACTTGAACTGGGTGTAAACAACGTGGATCTCGTCCACGCCTCCCTCTTCAAAGTCAGTGGCGAAGTCCTGCAGCAGGACCTCGCGCAGTTCACGTGCAGTTTCAAATTGCGGGGCGTCTGTTCCGCCGGTCCACACCTTGGCATATTCGCGGCCACGGAAATCAAAGTACGCCTGTGCCTTGCGGCCAACCAAGTAGGTTGCGACGTCCTTGCCTTCTCCGTGCAGCAATTCAATAAGGTGCTCTGCCTGCTTTAAAACGCTGGCGGAGTAGGAACCGGCAAGACCACGGTCTGAGGTCATGACCAATACCGCGGCACGGCGAATCTGCGCGGGCTCGGTGGTCAGGGGGTGGTCGACCTCGGACTGGGACGCAACAGCAGAAACGGCACGGGTGATCGCATTGGCATACGGCAATGAAGCCGTGACACGCACACGTGCCTTGCCAATGCGGGACGCGGCGATGAGTTCCATCGCCTTGAAGATCTTTTGCATCGACGTGGTCGATGAGATCTTCTGGCGGTAAACCCGTATCTGGGCTCCCATGTTTGTCCTTTCCTAATTCGTGTTTAGGCTGCCGGTCCCAATGGACCGGCAGCCTAAACAACAAATGGTGTCAGCGCTTCTGCTTGACGATCTTTTGCTGGTCAACATCTTCAGCGGCAAGGGCTGCGAATTCTTCGTGCCCGGCGCCGACCAAGTGATCGTCACCGGCTGCGAAGAAACCCTTTTTGAAGCTGTCGATGTTGGACTTCAGCGCATCCACAGTCGAAGGCTCCAACACGTTGGTTTCAGCCAACGTTGTCAGGATCGAGGTCTTGTGACGCAGGTGATCAAGGAATTCGCTTTCAAAGCGAAGTACATCCTCGACCGGGACGTTGTCCAGGTAACCGTTGGTGCCCATCCAAATTGAAACAACCTGGTTTTCGACCGGGAACGGTGCGTACTGGCCCTGCTTGAGCAGTTCCATCAAACGCGCTCCACGGGTCAGCTGCTGCTTGGTGGCGGCATCCAGGTCAGAGGCAAACATGGCAAAAGCCTGCATGTCACGGTACTGAGCCAGTTCCAGCTTCAACGTACCGGCAACCTTCTTCATGGCCTTGACCTGCGCTGCACCACCGACGCGGGAAACGGAGACACCCACGTCCACGGCGGGACGCTGGTTGGCGTTGAAGAGGTCTGACTGCAGGAAGATCTGGCCGTCAGTGATGGAGATGACGTTCGTCGGAATGTAAGCCGAGACGTCATTGGCCTTGGTCTCAATGATCGGCAAACCGGTCATTGAACCTGCGCCCAGCTCGTCAGAGAGCTTGGCACAACGCTCCAGCAAACGGGAGTGCAGGTAGAACACGTCACCGGGGTATGCTTCACGGCCCGGCGGGCGGCGCAGCAGCAGTGAAACTGCGCGGTAGGCCTCGGCCTGCTTGGAAAGATCATCAAACACGATCAAGACGTGCTTGCCGGCGTACATCCAGTGCTGGCCAATGGCGGAACCGGCGTACGGCGCCAAGTATTTGAAACCGGCAGGGTCCGACGCGGGAGAGGCCACAATGGTGGTGTACTCCAGGGCGCCCTGGTCAGCCAAGGTTTGGCGAACCGCTGCAATGGTGGACGCCTTCTGTCCGATTGCCACGTAAACGCAACGAACCTGCTTCTTGACATCCCCGGAGGCCCAGTTGGCCTTCTGGTTGATGATGGCGTCAACGGCCAAAGCCGTCTTACCCGTCTGCCGGTCACCAATGATCAGCTGACGCTGGCCGCGGCCAATCGGGATCATGGCGTCAATGGCCTTCATACCGGTCTGCAGCGGTTCGTGAACCGACTTGCGCTCGGTAACGCCGGGAGCCTGAAGTTCCAGGGCACGGCGCTCAGTGGATGCAATGTCGCCCAGGTCGTCAATGGGCTGACCCAGGGGGTCAACCACACGGCCCAGGAAGTTGTCGCCAACCGGTACGGAGAGGATTTCCCCGGTGCGGTGGACTTGCTGGCCTTCGGCGATGCCGTTGAAGTCGCCCAAGACGACCACACCGATCTCACGTGTGTCCAAGTTCTGGGCCAGGCCCAGTGTGCCGTCTTCGAAACGAAGAAGCTCGTTGGCCATGACGGAGGGAAGACCCTCCACCTTGGCAATGCCGTCACTTGCCGTGGTGACGCGGCCAACCTCGACGCGCTCTGCGTTGCCCGGTTCATAGGACGCTGCGAACTCATTCAAGGCATTCCGGACGTCGTCGGCATTGATGGTCAAGTCGGCCATCTGCAGTCCCTGCTCTCCTAAGTTGTGGCTGCCAGTAAAAAAATCTGTAGCGGCAGCCTAAGTGTTTGATTCAGTCTGTTGTGAAACTGGCGAAACCAGGAACGAGAATAAGTTCCTAGACTGCCAACCGGCGGCGAAGTTCAGCCATGCGGGTTGCTGCGGTTGCGTCAACAACCTCAGAACCCACCTCAACTTTAATTCCGCCGACCAATGTCGGATCGATGGTGACATTGATCTTCAATTCGCGACCATAAAGGTTGTTCAAACCAGCGTGCAGACGGTTGAGCTGCATTACGCTCAGGTCACGGGTGACACTGACGTAGGCAATCCAACGCTGCTGCCGCTTGGCAACCAATTCCACGAAACGTTGCACCAGTGCCGTGGGTTTAAGCCCGCGGGGGGCATTTACGGCCTGGTGGATCAACAGCGCAGCGACGTCTCCGGCCTCCGGAGCCAGCTGACGGGCCAGTTCGCCCTTAGCTGCATCCTTGGCCTGCGCATCGTCGAAGGCGCGCTGGAGATCATGACTGGAGCCAACAACACGGATAAAAGCGAAGAGTTCCTCTTCTAATTTATCCAGGTTGGCAGAACCGCCACTTTGACCTTCAGCAACTGCAATAGCCGATGTTGCTGCCAAGACTTCCAGTGCATCGCCCAGGTCACGGGCCGAGCTCCATCGTGCGGCCACCAAATCCAGGAAGATTTCCTGCGCCGTGGCGCTGACTTTCCCGGAAATGAGTGTGGTGGCCAGAGCTGCCTTGTCCGCACTCTCACGAGTGGGGTCGGTCAATGCCCGGCGTAGGCCTGCGTTGCTATCCAAGAGCTCCAGGATTCCAAAGAGGTCCTGTGCCAATGCGGTGGTCGCAAGGGCGAGTTGGGGTTCCAACGACTCCAGAGCCGCTGCCAATGACTTGCTCGATACACCTGCCATTACTTCGATGCACCCGCGTTCGTCTGCTGTTCAAGATCTGCCAGGAAACGCTCCACGACGCGGTTTGAACGTGCGTCATCTTCAAGCGCTTCGCCAACGATCTTGCCGGCAAGCGAGGTAGCCAGTGTGCCAACCTCGCTGCGGAGGGAGTTCACAGCAGCAACACGCTCGGATTCAATTTGAACCTGAGCCTGTGCGGTGATGCGTGCAGATTCATCTGCGGCCTTTGCCTTCAGCTCGGCCAGAATCTGGGCGCCTTCTGCACGGGCGCTTTCACGGATGGTGTTAGCTTCCGTGCGGGCATCCATCAGCTGTGCCTTGTACTGCTCCAAGAGGGCATTGGCTTCAAGCTGCGCCGCTTCTGCCTTCTCGAGCCCACCTTCGATAGCTTCTACACGGTCCGTGTAGTTCTTCTCGAACGTCGGTGCAATGAATTTCTTCACTACAAAGAGCAGGACAGCGAAGGACACAGCAGTGACCAGCAGTTCCCAAATATTGGGAACAAGCGGGTTGGCACCCTCAGCAGCGAGGATTACTTCTGCGGTAATCATGTCTCACTAATCCTTAATCTGATATGTGTCCAGGAAAAATTCATGCCCCGGGAACGGGACGAGTTGTCCCTGGACTAGACGCCAACGACGAAGGCGAAAACCAGGGCCAAAATGGCCAAAGCTTCAGCAAGGGCGAAGCCCAGCAGGGCGATGGGCTGCAGGATGCGCTGTGCTTCCGGCTGGCGGGCTACACCGTTGATGTATGCGGCGAAGATCATGCCCACACCAATTGCCGAGCCGATAGTGGCCAGGCCGTAGCCAATCATGTTGAGCGAGCCGTGGAGTTCCATTTCGTTCCTTTCAAGATACCGGCATTGTGCCGGCAGGTTGTGAGGTGTTTCTTTAGGGGAAAGCTTGGGGTAAAACGGGAGAAAATTTAGTGAGCGTCAGCGTCCAGGCTGCCCTGGATATAGATCGCAGTGAGAAGCGCGAACACGAATGCCTGCAGCACCATGATCAACAGCTCCAGGAAGTACATGGCAACGGAGCCCACAATCACTGCAACGCCGGTGGCATTGAGCAAGATGCTGTCCTGGACCACGATTAAGTACTGGGCGCCGCTTCCTGCCAGAGCCACGATCATGTGGCCGGCCAGCATGGTCGCCATCAAACGCAAGGAGTGCGTCAGGGGGCGAACAATGAAGTTGGAGATGATTTCCAACGGCACCAGCAGTGGCAGGATCCAGCTCGGAACGCCCGAGGGAACCACAGCCAGCTTGAAGTAGCGAATGCCGTGCTTCTTGACGCCAACTGCAATCCACGTGAAGTAGATGATCAGCGCAATGGCATAGGCACTGCCTGCGTGGGAGAAGGAGGGCAACTGCAGCACCGGAATGGCACCGAAGATGTTGTTCAGCAGTACAAACAAAAATACCGAGAACAGGAGCGGCACCCAGGGTCGGAAGTTCTTCTCACCCATGATGTCGCGGCCAATTGTGTTTCGCGCAAAGCTGTAAAAGCCTTCAGCTAAGAATTGGACACGGCCCGGAACCAGTTTTGGATTTCGGATCGCAACTTTGAAAAATACAGTGATTAAAACCACCGACAAGATGACCATGATCATCTGCTTGCCAAGCCCGGTGCCGTAGTCGGCCATCCAAGGGAAGATGTCGGGGAGGTGGGTGTCACTAATTGTCGGTGGAACGTAGCCACCGTCATTCGAGGCCATCGGAAGCGCAAACGCGGTCAACGCGCTGTCCTCTCTGCAGATTTGGTCAAGGGGCAATTGTGGTGGTTCATCAAAGGATGTATCCCACCGGAAAATAGTCTGATGGTGGCTATCATTGCTGCCTCTCATCATCAGGGCGACCATGCCGTAGATGATGCCGGGCCAGATAGTATCCGCACAGCGCCCCGAGAGGCAGTGCGGCGAACACAATCCAGTCAGTCTGCAACAGAAAGTCCAGTCCCCACCCTATCAAACCCCAGAGTAGGATTCCGCCAATAATATAGGTGTAGTCCAGCTTTCCGTCGTTGGACTTCGGCGGAACCACAACATGATCGGGGCCATCGTCGGCAGCTTTTTTCGCCGTCACTTATGCACTCCTCGTGTCATTATTACCTTCTGCGTCAGTAACGACTGTGGAAGAAGTCGCTGCTGGATCATCAAAGCGCAGGAAGCGTTGTTTGCTAAAGACCCACACTTCAACGCCCTGCCACAGCAGTACAGCCACAACGGCCGAACCCAAAAACCAAGGCTTATTAAGCCAGTTTGGAGTCCCCACTGTAAACAACACTGCAGCAAAGCCGAGCACTTTGACAAAGTAGCTCATGAAGAAAATGCTGATGAGCGCCTGGGGCCTGCTTCGGCCAAAAACATGCGCCGCCAGCAAGCTCAAACCAAAAAAGATAATGACCAGCAAAAAGGCAAGGACCACGCTGAGCGCGCCTTGCAGATCTGTAAAGATCCACGCCATGGCTGCCATGAGCACGAGCGCCAAACCATCGGCCAACAAGCACTTGCGCAATATGTTGGCGCTGGGGCTCGTCGTGGGACCTGCGGCTGCCATTACAGCTGGCGCAGCGCCGTTCAGGGCGCTTTTGTCCTTCATGGGAGCTCCGTCATATCAGGCGGGTGCCCGGGAAGGGGCATGGGGTTGGTGGGTTTCACCGCTCACAATTCTACACGAGATAGAAGTTGGCGCGTGCAACTGCCCCAGATCGTGGTTTTACTCCGCGCCGGCGCGGCGCCGGCGTAGCAGTTGCTGAAAAAGGGTGGGGGTACGCAAGTAACACAGCACCACTGCAAAACCCGCTGTGGTGGCAACAATTTGCACCATGTCCCCGCCCCGGACGGCAATAATTCCCAAAACGCTCACCAGCATGGTCGCCAGGCTCACCACAGCGGTGGCCTGCAGGTGGCTGAGGCCCACAATGGTCAGGCGCTGGTATACGTGCTGCCGATGCGCCACATACCACCGCTCCCCCGCTAAAAGCCGGCGCAGGAACGTCACGAAGGTGTCCGTGAGGTAAATGAGCACCGGTGAGAAGATGTATTCCGGCGCCACGCCCACCAAAAAGGCGCCCATTGCTGTCACGGCAATGGCGGCGCCGAGCAAGTAACTGCCCACGTCACCCAAAAACACCCTGTTGCGGCTGAGGTTCCAGGGCAGAAACCCTGCGAAGGCCAAGGCTATGGCAATGCCCGCGTACACCAGCCACGCATGGCCGCTGGAGTACCCGGCGTACGCATAAAACCCGCCCACCAACAAGCCGTGCATCCCGGAAATGCCATTGATGCCATCCATAAAATTGCTGACATTAATGTAGGCGGCCACCGCCAGGGCGCCGGCGGGTATCAGCCACAACTGCTGCTGGCCGGGATCAATTAAAGCTACGGCCGCCGTCGCCAACGCACCAACGCCCACCTGCAGTCCGGCCCGCACCTTCACGGGCAGGCCCTTGAGATCTTCAGTCCAGCCAATGGCGGACGCTGCCACCACCACGCCAAGAATAACCAACAACGTCATGGTCCCGTGCCTGGCTACACCTGTTTGCGGCAAAAACAATGCCACGACAAGGGCGGCAGGCAGGGCCACCGCCGTTGTAATTCCCATGCCCCGGATGGTGGGCGTTGTGTGGGAGGAACGCGCGTTGGGAACGTCAAGGACGCCCGCGCGGGCCAGCAGGGGCCGTGCAAAAAACGGCAGCAGCAATGCGAGGACCAGAGCTACGGCTCCAACTGTGACAAATGCCCAGGGTTCCACTACGCACCTGCCGCAACGTCGCCGTCGGAATCATCTATGCTGGCACCGTCCGGGCCAGCCTCCTCCCGCGTGCGCCGCAACCACAGCTCAAAGTCCAGATTCCGCGGGTCGAGGGGGCGGGCATGCGTATGCGAAATCTTGGCGTGGCCGTCGGCGTCCTTGACCTCGTCGTCCCCCGTGAGTTGTTCATGGAGTTTTTCCGAGGGCCGCAGCCCGGTGATCTGGATCTTAATGTCGCGTCCGGACATGGCAATCATCCGTTCGGCCACATCCATAATGCGCACGGGTTCCCCCATGTCCAGGATCAACACGTCCCCGCCATGGCCAATGGCACCGGCTTGAATGACCAGCTGGCAGGCTTCCGGGATGGTCATGAAAAAGCGCGTCACGTCCGGATGGGTAACTGTGACGGGACCGCCATTGTTTATTTGATCGGTAAAAAGAGGCAGCATGGAGCCGCGGCTGCCAATGACATTGCCAAAGCGGACGGAGACATAACGCATCCCCGTCTGCCCCGCCATCCAGGACGTGAGCTTTTCGGCGGCGCGCTTGGAGTGGCCCAGGGCAGTGGTGGGGCTGGCGGCCTTGTCGGTGGAAATATTGACAAAGGTCTCCACCTCCACGCTGCGGGCTGCCTGAAGCACGTTCAACGTACCCAAAACGTTGGTTTTCCACCCCTCCTCGGGGTACATCTGCAAAAGCGGGGCATGCTTGAGGGCCGCTGCATGGAACACCACTTCGGGGCGGTGCAGGGCAAAAATTCGCTCAAGGGAGCGCACGTCACGAATATCGGCAAGGACAATGTTTTTGTTATCCAGCAGCCCGTGGCCCCAAATGGATAACTGGGTGTGCTGGAGCCCGGATTCGTCCCTGTCGACCATGATCAATTCCACCGGATCAAAACCATGCAGCTGACGGCACAGCTCGGAGCCAATGGAACCGCCGGCGCCCGTGACAAGTACACGCTTGCCCCTGACGTAGCCGGCAATTTGTTCCACCTGGGTCTCCACCGGGGAGCGGCCAATAAGATCGGCTACATCAATTTCGCGGAAGTCGGTAAGCCCGCCCCTGTGATCCTTGTTGGTGTCGGCGCTGAGCATGTCCTGCAGGGGAGGCAGTATCAACACCTTGACACCCAGTCCTGACACCCGGTCTGAAATGGTGCGGATTTTACGTGAGTCCAGGTTGGCCATGGCCAACACCACCACGGTGGACTTGGTGCGCTTGATGATTTCCGGCAGATCCTCCCCCACTCCCAAAACGCCCACTGAACTCAGGCGCAGGTGCTTCTTGGCGGGGTTGTCATCGACCAAACCCACCGGGACGTAGGGCGACTCCGGATCCTGGAGCATGCGGGTGATGAGGGAGTTGCCTAAAAAGCCTGCCCCATACACCAGTGTGCGTTGCGCCTCGTCGCCGAACGTTGGCTTGCCCTCAACGTACAGGCGCTTGGCATAGCGCACGGCAGCCATGAGCAGGGCGGCAAAGGGGAAGGCAATGACGGCCACGGACCGGGCAATGTGCAGCTCATTGATCAGCACCGACAAGAAAACGCTCGCCACCACGGCAACAATAAGTGTCACTGCCATGAGGATCCTGGCCTCATGGATGCTGCCAAACGTGTAACGGCCTCTATATAAGGCCATGTACCAACCGGCAATGAGCTGGGTGGCCACGGCAACACCCACCAGCACCACCAGGCCCGGGGCATTGATGAGGGCAACATCGAGTTCGTAGCGCAACAGCACAGCCAGCAGCAGCGCCAAGCCCCATGAAACGGAGTCAAGAACTGCCTGCGATGCGAGCCAGAGCCGGGGTTTTTGCTCGCTGTCCCCGGAAACGCCCCAGCCAGGGACGACTGCGGAGCTTGGGCCTGCTGTATTGCTGGAAGTATTCAACGTGATTCGTATTTTCCGTTTTCTGCCCGGTATTGGGGCGCTGCCGTCTTGATCCACCACACCGCAGCGGGGCATGAGATGGCCTGTACTAAAGTGGAGACTACACATGAATAGTAATCCCTTCACGGGCATTACCCACTGTTGAACCGTGCCGCGTGCTGTGCGCCCGCCGCAGTCACGCCCCCGAGAGGATCTTCCTTGACCGATTCCGTAGCCGTTGCTGCCGTCACCTTTGACAGGCCAGCGGATGTCCGCACTTTGCTCAGTGCCCTGGCTGGGCAAAGCCACACAGCACATGCCATTGCCCTGGTGGACTCCGGCACACAGGATGTGCGGGCCATTGCCGGGGAAGCGGCTGTGGACGTGACGTATATACGTTCGTTGGCGAATTTGGGCGGCGCAGGAGGCTTCTCCCTGGCGATCTTAAATGCCATTGCCTCCGGCGCGCAGTGGGTGTGGATCATGGACGACGACGCGCATCCCGAGGACCCACACGCCCTGGCCACCCTGCTTGCAGCCGCCAAGGAACGCAACCTGGACGTGGTGCTGCCCATCATTGTGGCCCCGGGGGAACCGCATAAGCTGTCCTTCCCGTTCCGCATTGACGGACACTTAACCCACGACCGCTTCGTCGTGGAGGCGCTGGGCTTCATTGACAATGTGGGCCAATTTTTCAATGGCGCCTTGATCCGCAGTGACGTCTTTTTCAAGGTGGGTCTGCCCGACCTGCGACTCTTCATTCGCGGGGATGAAACCGATTTCATGTTGCGTCTGCGCCAGGCCAAGGTGAAATTTGGCACCGTCACTTCCGTCGCCCTGAGCCACCCCGTGGGATGGGGCGAGGTTCAGGAGGTCCTGGGCGATCGTTTGCATGTCCTGGTTCCCGAGACGGCTTTTAAGCGTTTTTACTACTACCGCAACCGTGGCCATCTCACCCGACAATACTTGCGGGTGCGGTCCCTGGTCGCTGATGTGGTTGGCTACCCGCTGTATTTCCTCAAACGCGGTGATTTCAAGGGGCTGGGGGCCTGGGCCAAGACATATGGGGCCGGGCTGCGGGGAGCCACGTTTGGCCCGCCCCAGGACCAAAAGTTTTGAGCGGCGCCAGGCACAGCCGGTTTTTCCTCGTCATCACCACTTTCAACCGTGCTGATTATTTAGCTCCTCTGCTGGAGTCAGTTGCTGCCCTGGTGCCCGCGCCCGACGGCGTCATTGTGGTCAACAATGCCAGCACCGATAACACCTCCGCGGTGATAACCCGCGCCCAGGCCCGCTTTGCCGCGCTGCACACGCCCATCCCCGTGACGCATCACGTGCTTGCCGAAAACTCCGGCGGCGCCGGTGGGTTCTCCGCGGGCGTGCAGCGGGCGTTGGCGGAGGGCGCCCAGTGGATGTGGCTGATGGACGACGACGTCACCGCCGTACCGGACGCCATCGGTGCCTTCCACCCCTGGATGGAACGCTACGACGCCATAGTGGGGCGGCGTTATGACGCCGCCGGTCAGCCCTTCTACTGGCAAAACCGCTTTAGTCCGTTTCTGGGTTTTCCGCTTCCCGTGCCCGGGGACGTCTTCAAGCACTCCAATGAATTTGCCACCAATGCCGGTTGCTTTGAAGGGATGCTGCTGCACCGTGACGCTGTGGCGGAGGTGGGCCTGCCCGATCCCCGCTTCTTCCTCACCTGGGATGACACGGTGTATGGCTGGCTCATTTCACTGCACCGCCCCGTGGTCTATGTCAATGAATTTGTGCTCCACAAGGCCCGGGCGCAGCGAACCGTGGATCTTGGTATCCGTCACTTGAACGACTCTTCCGATATGGGCCGCTACTACGTGATGCGCAATCGTGGTTTGGTAGCCCACTACCTGCGTCTCAGGGGCCGGTTCAATCCAGTGGGATTTGCCGCAGGAACTACCCTGACCGCCGCCAAGGAGGTCCTGCGGTTGGTGGCAGTGGAAAAATCATGGCGTGGCGGCGGCCAGCTGGTGGCCGGCTGGCGGGAATCACGAAGGATCATGGCGGCCCGCGACTTTGTGCCCATGCCGAGCCTTGACATGGAGAACCAGGGATGACGGCTGTGGAGCATTCCGCCCGGTACTTAGTGGTGGGCGGCACGGGCTTTGTAGGCAGCGGGGTTGTCGCGGAACTGCGTGCCCGGGGCCACCATGCCACAGTGCTGCCCGCGCCACGGCTGAGAAGTTCGGCGGCAACTGCAGGGGATCTGCTCCGCGAGGCCCGCACGGAGCCGGCCTTGAGCTCCCTCACGGCAGCCTTTGCGGGGGTGGACGCTGTCATCAACGCCGCCGGTTTAGCCGCCCCGGGTGATCCGAACTCTGCATCCCTCACGGGAGCCAACGCACTGCTGCCGGCAGTCATAGTGCTCGCCGCCCGTAGTGCAGGCGTTGCCCGGGTCATTCATCTGAGCAGCGCCTCGGTGCAGGGCCACTTGCGCATCATTGATGAGAGTCCGGAGCGGGCGCCATTCTCCCCTTATTCACGTGCCAAGGCGCTGGCCGAGGAAGTTTTGGCGTTGCTGGCCCGTGACTGCCCAGGGACCACACAAACACGTGTCATCACGGTGCGGGCCACATCGGTTCAAGGACCCAGCCGCGCCACCACCCTGTCGCTGGTGAAAATTGCACGCTCTCCCCTGGCCTCGGTTGCCGCTCCCGGTACTGCAGCGACCCCCGTCAGCTCCCTTGCTGCACTGGCATGGTTTGTGGCCGAAGTGGCCCATTACCGCGGCGAGGTGCCCGGCGTCGTGCTGCAACCGTGGGAAGGGATGAGCGTGCGCGGGGTTCTCCTGGCCGCGGGAGGACGAAGCCCCCTGGTATTGCCGCGCTGGTTCTGCCGCACAGCGTTAGCTCTTGGTTATGCCCTGTCACGCAAGCTGCTCGGAGAACGGCTGCACGGTTCGCTGCGCCGTGTGGAACTCATGTGGCATGGGCAGGCGCAACTGCCCGGATGGGCCGAATCCGTAGGACTGCACCCCACCCCGGCCGTGGAACAGGCCCTGGAACAGGCCCGCCGGGGTGCGCGCACCAGTTCCACCAGCTAACGAAGGCAAGTTAGGGCGCCGAACCCTCAACGGCCGCCGTGCTCCCCGAAGCCGTAGTGCCCTCCGAAGCCACCGCGCTTCCCGCAGCCAGCGTGCCCTGCGAAGCGGAATTTTCCTTGCTCAGGTTGACCGGTTCCCACAGGGGCGGTTCCGGTTCATTTCCCAGGGCGCTGGGCACCATTTGCTGTATTTCCGCAAGGCTGATGGCTCCCTCGCGCACTACCCGCAGCCGCAAACCTGTTGCGTCAACAATTGTCGACGGCGTGGGGTCGGTGTCTGCCAAGGGGCGGAAGCCGCCCTCTAAATAAACCTCAACGGATTCCGCCAATTGCGTACGTGCCTCGGAGGCGGTTTGCGCAGCACCTTGACCCGTGCGGTTGGCGCTGGAGACAGCCAGCGGACCCGTCATGGTCAACAAGTCCAGGGCCAATTGATCGTCGGGCACGCGCAATGCCACTGTTCCCTGCGTCTCCCCCAGATCCCACGTGAGCGTGGGTTGGGCGTGGAAAATCAAGGTGAGCGGGCCGGGCCAATACTTTTCGGCCAGCTTCCGGGCGTCGTCGGGAATGTCCGTGGCCAGGCCCTCCATGGTGCCAATGCGGGGAATCAACACCGGCGGCGGCATATTGCGGCCGCGGCCCTTGGCAGCTAAAAGTGTCGCCACGGCCTGCGGCGAGAATGCGTCGGCGGCAATTCCATAGACCGTGTCCGTAGGCATCACAATGACTTGTTTGGCGGCAATGGCTTTTTGCGCGTGGGCCAGCCCTTCGGCGCGTTGGGCTTCAGTGGTGCAGTTATAAGAAGTGGTACTCACGTCATCCATTCTTTCATTACGGCGCTCCGAGCAGGGAACGCGCCTGCGCATTTAACGGCGGATGCCGCTGGTGGCCCTGTCGCGGCCGGTCAAATCCTGATGTCCCTGCACATGGTGCCAGTCACCACTGTTTTGGAACATTTGTGCCATCTGGGCGGCCTGGACTTCCGCATGCTCCATGACGAAGAACCCTCCGGGCCGCAGCAGCCGGGCCGCCGTGGCAGCCGCGGCCGCGGGCATTTCCAAACCATCGGCACCGCCGCCGTAAAGTGCCATGTGCGGATCATGCAGGCGCACCTCAAGGTCCCGGGGAATGGCGGCGGCAGGAATGTACGGCGGATTTGATACCACCACGTCCGCCCGTCCATTGAGCTCGGGGAAGGCATCGCGCAAGTCGCCCTGCACCAGGGTGACCCCTGTGGTTTCCAAATTCTGCCGCGCCCAGACAAAAGCGTCCTGGCTCAGTTCCACGGCGTACACCTGACACCCGGGCACTTCCGTGGCCAGCGAGCCGGCAATGGCCCCCGATCCCGTACCCAGGTCAACAGCCACCAGCTCCGCTGCCGCGCCCCGTTCCAGGCGCAGCTGCGTTAAAACGTCAATGCCCAGTTGAACCACGGTCTCGGTTTCCGGGCGGGGGACAAAAACGCCCGGCCCCACGGCCAATTCAAGATGCCTGAAATACGCAACACCTGTAATGTGCTGCAGTGGTTCGCGCGCCGCACGGCGGGCTATCAACGAGTCGTATCCGCTAGGTGACACAGTTGTACCAAAAAGCATGGCAACCACTTCACCGCGGCCGACGCCCAAAAGGTGCGCCGCGAGCAGTTGGGCGTCGAGCGCCGGCGAGGGAACACCCGCATCCGCGAGCACCGCCGTCGCTCTTTTCACCGCGTCAGCCAAGGGCTCCCCCACCCCGTGATTAGTCACCCAGCGCGTCCAAGCGGGCCTGCTCATCCATCTCAATGGCAGACTGCACCACGGGTTCCAAATCACCGTTCATCACGGCATCCAGGTTGTAGGCCTTATAGCCCGTCCGGTGATCGGCAATCCGATTTTCCGGGTAGTTGTACGTGCGGATACGTTCGGAACGGTCCATGGTGCGGATCTGCGACTTACGTACGGCGGAGTTCTCGGCATCGACGATGGCTTGTTGATGGGCCAAAATGCGGGCACGGAGCACACGCATGCCAGCCTCGCGGTTTTGCAGCTGCGACTTCTCATTCTGCATGGCCACCACAATGCCAGTTGGAAGGTGGGTGATCCGCACGGCCGAGTCGGTGGTGTTCACTGACTGACCACCGGGGCCTGAGGAGCGGTACACGTCAATCTTGAGGTCGTTTTGGCTGATGGCCACTTCTTCGGGCTCATCGACTTCCGGCAACACCAACACCCCGGCAGCGGAAGTATGGATACGCCCCTGGCTTTCAGTGGCCGGCACCCGCTGCACGCGGTGCACACCGCCTTCAAACTTCAAGCGTGCAAAAACGCCCTCGGCAGGATCGTTGGAGCGGCCCTTCACGGCAATGGAAATATCCTTATAACCGCCAAGGTCGGACTCCGTTGCCGAAATGATTTCAGTCTTCCAGCTCCGCGAGTCGGCGTAGCGGGTGTACATGCGAACCAGGTCGGCTGCGAACAGGGCAGCCTCGTCACCGCCCTCTCCGGCTTTGACTTCCAAAATCACGTCGCGGGCATCATCGGGGTCACGGGGAATGAGCAGGCGGCGCAGCTTCTCCTGAGCCACAGCCAACTGTCCTTCCAGCACCGGAACCTCGGCGGCGAATTCCGCATCCTCCTCCGCCATCTCACGTGCAGCCTCCAGATCATCACCCAGGGTTTCCACTTGGTGGTAACCCTCAACGACATTACTGAGCTCGGCGTACCGGCGGCCCAGCTTGCGAGCCAACCCTTGATCGGCATGGACTTCCGGCTCGCTGAGGCGCATTTGCAGCTCTGCGTGCTCATCAAGGAGCCCGTGGATGGATTCAAACATGTAAAAAACCTCTCTCGACGTAAAGTCAAGTCTAATAACTTCTGGAAAAACTTCAGTACCAATGCCAAGAGGCGGGCCCACACAGTGAAGTGCAGTCCCGCCTCTTATGAACAGCTATTTGTCTTGCTCAGCCTTGGAACCCAGAGTGGTTTTCTGGATTTGCATGAGGAACTCAACGTTGGACTGCGTTTCACGGATCTTGGAAGTCAGCAGTTCCAGGGACTGCTGCATTTCCAAACCGGAGAGCACGCGGCGCAGGCGCCACATGATCTTGACCTCTTCAGGGGACAAAAGATTCTCTTCGCGACGCGTACCGGATGCATTGACGTCAACTGCCGGGAAGATGCGCTTGTCAGCGAGTTGGCGGGACAGGCGCAATTCCATATTGCCTGTTCCCTTGAACTCCTCGAAAATGACCTCATCGGCCTTGGAACCGGTTTCCACCAGTGCCGTGGCCAAAATGGTCAGCGAGCCGCCATTTTCAATATTGCGGGCAGCACCAAAGAAACGCTTTGGCGGGTACAGCGCTGCGGAGTCCACACCACCGGAGAGAATACGTCCGGAGGAGGGTGCCGAGTTGTTGTAGGCGCGGCCCAAACGGGTCATGGAGTCAAGCAGAACCACCACGTCCATACCCATTTCCACCAAACGCTTGGCACGCTCAATGGAAAGCTCAGCAACCTGGGTGTGATCATCGGCCGGGCGGTCAAAGGTGGAGGCAATAACCTCGCCCTTGACGGTGCGCTGCATGTCGGTGACTTCTTCGGGACGCTCATCCACCAGCACCATCATGAGGTGAACCTCGGGATTATTGATGGTGATGGCGTTGGCAATGGCCTGCAGGATCAGGGTCTTTCCAGCCTTCGGCGGGGAGACAATCAAACCACGCTGACCCTTGCCAATGGGCGCCACCAGGTCAATAACTCGGGGACCAACCTTCTTGGGGTCAGTCTCCAGGCGCAAACGCTCGGAGGGGTACAACGGAACCAACTTGGCAAACTCCACGCGGTTCTTGAGTTCATCCGGGTTCTTGCCGTTAACGCTTGTCACACGCACCAGGGCGTTAAACTTTTGACGCGCGCTTTGACCCTGACTGCGGTCTTCACCCTCGCGGGGTGCGCGGATGGCACCGACGACGGCGTCGCCCTTGCGCAGGTTGTACTTCTTGACCTGGTTCAGTGACACATAAACATCATTGGAGCCGGGCAGGTATCCGGAGGTGCGCACAAATGCGTAGTTCTCCAGGATGTCCAAGATGCCGGCCACGGGCAACAGGACGTCGTCTTCGGTTACTTCGGTGTCATCGAAGTCTGGGCTCTGGTTGCGGCCGCGACGGCGTTCATTGCGGTCACGGAAACGGTCATTGCGATCATTACGGTCGTTGCGGCTATTGCCGCCGCTGCGATCGTTGCGGTCATTGCTGCCGTTGCGATCGTTTGAGTCGTTGGAATTGCGGTCACGACGGTTGCGGCGGTTGCGGTTGTTGCGCGAGCCGTCCTCGTCGTCGTTGTTCGCGTTGTTGGCAGTGTTGCTGCCAGCACTGTTGCCGCTGGCAGTGTTGCCGGCACCGCTGTTATTGGCACCGCTGTTAGCAGCTGCATTGTTGCCGGCACCGTTGTTGCTGCCACCGTTGTTGCGCTCATTGCGCTGGTTGCGGTCGTTGCGTTGATTGCGCGGATTCCGGCCATTGCGTTCGCCATTCTCGGCACCCTCGGCCTGGGACTGCTCGGTCCCGGCGTCCTCGACCTGCTCCACTTCGGGAGCCTGCGTCGCGGCATTTTCATTACCCGAATCCTGCGCCCGTCCCCCACCCTGGGCACGGCGGTTGCGTGTGCGTGGCTGGCGGCGGTTGTCGCCGTCGTTCTCCCCTGCCGCTGCCGTCTCGGAAGGTTCGACGGCGGCCGTCTCCCGTGCCGGAACGGTCTCCTGAGCGGGGGTTTCCTGGCTGCCGGTGGTGACGACGCCGTCGCTGCTGGAAGCGCGGCGGGTACGGCGGCCGCGTGTTGGACGCTCATTGGTGTCGGCGGCGCTGGTTTCAGCCGCAGCGGTGTCAGCGGCGTTGCTATTGGCTGCAGTGGTTTCAACTGCAGCTGTTTCACTGGCCGGAGCACTTTCCGCCGCGGAAGCCCTGCGGGAGCCGCGCTTGGCCGGCGCTGTCTTGGCAGGTGCCACCTCGGTGGATGCACTCTCAACCGGTGCTGAGGCAGCACCGGCTGAATTGTTGCTCATTTTGGCGCCACGAGCGGGGCGGTCGGCAACAGCGGAACCACGCTGATGGGCGGAAATGGCATCCACCAAATCCCCCTTGCGCATCCGCGAGCCACCAGTGATGCCTAATTGACCTGCAAGAACCTGCAGTTGGGCCAGCTTTAAGCCTGCCAACCCGGCAGCCTTTACAGGTGCAGTGGCGTTGTTTAATTCAGCGGCCGCAGGAGCGGCAACTGAAGTTACGGTTTCGGTCACGAAGGATCCTTCCCCCTCGATGGCGGGCCCAGTGGTTGGGGCCGCGATGATTAGTGTCAGATTCGACGCTTGCTGCCGCACTGACAAACAAGGTCAAGAATCTAAAGTTCCATTTTTCGCGTCTGAACAAGTCAGGAGCGCGGGAAATGTGTGGTTCACCCTTCGAATCAAGTCTCACTGGGGAGCATGTCATCGGTCCGTTGCGGCGGCTGCCGTGAATTGGAGCGGCGGACGCTGTGCAAGAAAGCACGGGCCGCAAGGGAGGCATCAATAAATTCTCCACAGGCCACAAGAGCTCCTGGTGGGAAACGTTTTGAGCTACGGATGCACTTCCACTTTAGCACCCTCAAGGTCTACTTGGAGCCGTAAAACCCGCCAAGACACGCTATTTGCAGCAGCACTGGCGTGGTTTTCACTTTTGGCCGTGATGTGCTGCACAACTTGCTCGGCTTGATTTTCGCCATGAGCGAGCACCATGACGGTGGGACCGGCACCGGAAATGAAGGCCGCGAAGCCTGCGGCGCGCAGTCCATCGACCAAGGCCGCGCTCTCCGGCATGGCGCTGGCGCGGTAGTCCTGATGCAGATAATCCCGCGTGCCCGCCAGCAAAAGTGAGGGATCGGCCGTCAAGGCGTGCATGAGCAAAGCTGCCCGACCGGAGTTGGCCGCGGCGTCCGCATGCGCAATGGTGGCCGGCAACATGCCCCGGGCCTGCTCCGTCTTAAGTTCCACATTGGGAATGGCCGCCACGGGAAAAATGGCAGCCGACGGCGTGAGCTTGGCACTGGCATAGTCCGCACCCTCCGCCCAGGATATGGCGACGGCCCCGAAAATTGCCGGCGCCACATTATCCGGGTGGCCTTCCAGCTCGGATGCCAGCCTGAGCACCCAGTTCCTGTCCTGGCGGTCTTCGGGAGCCACCAGCGCATTGGCCGCCATGATGGCGGCAACAATGGCTGAAGCGGAAGACCCCAGACCGCGGCCGTGCGGGAGCGCATTGGCGGCAGTGATGCGCAGACCGGGCAGACGGTAACCCAAACGCGCCCAGGCAATCTCCAGCGTTTTCACCACCAGGTGGCTGGCATCGCGGGGAAGCGCCGCCACGCCTTCCCCGCTTAAATCAAACTCCAGCCCGTCGCCGTCCAGGACGGCGACGGTCAAGGTGTCATACAGCGACACTGCCAAGCCCAGAGAGTCAAAGCCCGGGCCAAGATTGGCGCTGGTGCCCGGCACGCGAACAGTTGCACTGGCGGCAGTGGCGGGAGTTTTCAGAAGCGGGGAAGTCATGGTTTAGTCCGTCAGACCCAGCGCATTGGCAACGGTCACGACGTCGAAAGCCACGGACTGCGGAGCAATGCTGCCGTCGGCATTTTTCAGGGCCCAGTCCGGATCCTTCAAACCGTGGCCTGTCACGGTGATGACAAAGATCTTTCCCGAGGGCACCTCTCCGGCGGCATGCTTCTTGAGCAGCCCGGCAACACCTGCTGCGGAGGCGGGCTCCACAAACACGCCTTCCCTGGCCGACAACCAGCGGTGCGCTGACAAAATTTCTTCATCCGTGACGGCTTCAATCACGCCGCCGGATTCGTCGCGGGCAGCAATTGCCATGTCCCAGGAAGCCGGGTTGCCAATGCGAATGGCCGTGGCAATGGTGTCGGGCTCGGTGATGGGGTGCCCGGCAACAAAGGGCGCAGCACCTGCGGCTTGAAAGCCCCACATGATGGGGGTGTGCGTGGACACTGCGGCAAGCGTGCCGTGTTCGGCGGACTCGTAGGGAGCGCAGTATTCCCGGTAACCGCGCCAATAGGCGCTGATGTTTCCCGCATTCCCTACGGGCAACACGTGGTAATCCGGTGCGTCGCCGAGCGCATCCACGACTTCAAAAGCACCCGTCTTCTGACCCTCGATGCGGGCAGGGTTGACGGAGTTGACCAGGAATACGGGGTAGGAATCGGCCAGCTTGCGAGCCACATCGAGGCAGTTGTCAAAGTTGCCGTCGACTTGCAAAATGGTGGCGCCGTGGGCCACAGCCTGGCTGAGCTTGCCCATGGAGATCCTGCCTTCGGGCACGAGCACCGCACAGGTCAATCCTGCTGCCTGGGCGTAGGCGGCGGCCGAGGCCGAGGTGTTGCCCGTCGAGGCGCACACCACAGCCTTGGCGCCGTCAGCCACGGCGGCCGTCATGGCCATGGTCATGCCGCGGTCCTTGAAGGAGCCGGTGGGGTTCATGCCCTCCACCTTCAAGTACACGGTGGACCCTGTCAGTTCCGAGAGGTGGCGTGCATGCACCAAAGGTGTGCCGCCCTCCCCCAAAGTGATGACCTTTGTTTCTGCCGTAACCGGCAAACGCTCTGCATATTCGCGGACAACCCCGCGCCACTGGTGAGCCATTAGACTCCCTCCACCCTCAAGACACTCGTAACGGAATTAATAATGTCCAGGCCATTGATGGCCTTGACAGTTGCTGCCAAGGCAGCTTCGCTTGCGCGGTGGGTGACAATGCGCAGCTCCGCCGACGCGGGACCGCCACTTGCAGAGGCATCGCTGTGCACTGTCTGGCGCATGGTTTCAATGGAGACGCCGTGCTCGGCAAAGAGTGCAGCAATTTTAGCCAGCACCCCTGGCTGGTCAGCGGCATCCAGACCAATGTAATAGCGCGTGGCCACGGCGTCGATGGGCAGCACGGGCAGCACTTTAATGGTGGAATCGCTTTTGCCCGGTCCGCCCAGCACCAGCCGGCGTGCAGCTGAGACCACATCACCCATAACGGCCGACGCCGTCGGGGCGCCACCGGCACCGCGCCCGTAGAACATGATCTCGCCGGCGTTTTCGGCCTCAACAAATACTGCATTGAAGGCTCCATGCACGGCACCGAGCGGGTGCTCCCGCGGAATCAACGTGGGGTGCACCCGTACGCTGACGCCTGAGACGCCGTCGTGCGTGTCCTTCTTGGCTTCGAGCTTTTCCGCAATGGCCAGCAGCTTAATGACATAGCCGGCGTCCTTGGCCGCGGCAATGTCCGTGGCCGTCACGGTGGTGATGCCCTGGCAATGCACATCTTCCAACGCAAACCGCGTGTGGAAGGCCAGGGACGCGAGAATGGCGCCCTTGGCAGCGGCGTCATGTCCCTCAATGTCGGCTGTCGGGTCGGCTTCGGCATATCCCAAACGCGTGGCCTCCGCCAGGGCATCAGCAAACTCCGCGCCGGTGGAATCCATGGCGTCGAGGATGAAGTTCGTGGTGCCATTGACGATTCCCATGACGCGGGTGATCTTGTCCCCGGCCAGGGAGTCAATGATGGGGCGCAGAATGGGAATGGCTCCTGCCACTGCCGCCTCATAGGAGAGCTGCACGCCGGCCTGATCGGCCTTTTCGTACAGCGTGGGCCCGTCCACGGCCAACAGCGCCTTGTTGGCCGTGACCACCGTGGCGCCATGCTCAATGGCCTCCAGGATCAAGGCGCGGGCCGGTTCCAAACCGCCCATGAGTTCAATGACAATGTCGGCGTTGCGCACCAACCCCGAAGCGTCAGTGGTGAACAGTTCCCGGGGAAGCTGCACCTCGCGGGGCGCATCAATGTCGCGCACGGCAATGCCGACCAGTTCCAACTGGGCGCCCGTACGCGCCGCCAGGGCGTGCGCATCGTGGAGCAGGATACGGGCAACATGGCTGCCCACATTTCCGGCGCCCAAAAGCGCCACCCGCAAAGTTTTAGTATTGGCGGACACGTCTGTGTCCGCGGTATTGCGCTCTATCAAGGTCTCTAGGCCCCTAAATCGCGTGCCAGCAAATCGTCTTCTGTTTCGCCCCGCACAATAAGGCGTGCGGTGCCGTTCTTCACGGCAACTACTGGCGGACGGGGCACATAGTTGTAGTTGCTGGCCAAGGCCCAGCAGTACGCGCCCGTTCCGGGAACAGCGAGCAAATCCCCGGCCGCCACGTCATTGGGCAGATATACATCTCTAACAACAATGTCACCGCTCTCGCAATGTTTGCCCACCACTCGGGACAGCGCCGGGGCTGCCTCCGAGGCACGGCTGGCCAAAACGGCCGAATAATCCGCCTCATACAGCACCGGCCGGGCGTTGTCGCTCATGCCGCCATCCACTGAAACATACCGCCGTGGCGCCGTCACATCTGGATTTCCGTCGACCTCGACCTGCACGGTTTTCAGCGTGCCGGTCTCATAGAGCGTGAAGGTGGTGCTGCCGACAATGGCGCGGCCCGGTTCAATGGAGATGCGCGGCGCGCTCATGTTGAGTTCGGCACAGGTATCGCGGACAACGGCGGCCATCGCCTGGGCAACTTCCACCGCCGGGCGCGGGGTGTCCACCTCCGTGTAGGCAATCCCATAACCGCCGCCAAGGTCCAGTTCGGGCAGCGTGATGTTGAATTTGTTTTGAATCTCATGCGTGAACATCAAGAGTTTGCGGGCGGCAATTTCAAAACCTTCAGCCTCGAAGATTTGCGAGCCAATGTGGGCGTGGAAGCCCAGGAAGTTAATGCTGGCAGACTCCACTGCCAGCTTTGCGGCAGCTTCCGCGGGGCTTAGTTCGGCAGCCGCGCCGGTGCCCGCGGGCAGCATGGACAGGCCAAACTTTTGGTCCTCATGGGCGGTGGCAATTGACTCGTGCGTGTGGGCGTGCACGCCCGGCGTCAAACGCAACATCACATTGGCCTGCTCCCCCCTGTCCGCTGCAATCTCCGCCACGCGTTTGAGCTCGTGCAAGCTGTCCACCACAATGCGGCCCAGCTTCATATCCAGTGCACGGTTAATCTCCGCCGTGGACTTGTTATTGCCATGCAAGCCCAGGTTTTCACCCCTGAGGCCGGCCCGCCGGGCCACTGCCAGTTCACCGCCTGAGCAGGTGTCCAAACGCAAACCCTCGGAGTCCACCCAGCGGGCAACTTCCGTGGACAAAAAGGCCTTGCCCGCATAATAAACGTCAACGCCGCCACAAATGTCCGCAAACGCGGCATCAAAAGCATCCTTGAAGGTCCTCGCGCGGGCACGGAAGTCATCCTCGCTGAGCACAAACAGCGGGGTCCCGTACTGCGCCTTTAGTTCGCTCACGGGGATATTGCTAATGGTGAGCTCACCGGCTTGGCCGCGTTCGACGTCGTGCGACCAGACAGCCGGCACCAGCTCATTGACGTTTCCGGGCGCCGGCAACCAGGCAGGTGCCAGCTCCGCGCCGACAATAGTCGTTTGATTCATTTTTTTACATCCGTTCCGGAGCTGAGACGCCAAGCAGGGACAGCCCGTTGGCGAGGACTTGGCCCACGGCGTCATTGAGCCACAGGCGGGTACGGTTCACATCGGTGACGGCTTCCTCGCCCAGGGGGGTGACGCGGCAGGCGTCATACCAGCGGTGATAAGCGCCGGCAATGACTTCCAGGTGGCGTGCCACGCGGTGCGGCTCGCGGAAGCCCGCGGCCTGGGCCAGCACGCCCGGGTATTGACCCAGCACTGCAAGCAGTTCGGATTCGGTGGCGTGACTGAGCGCGGCCGCGTCAAAAGCGCTGCGCTGAACTCCCGCAGCCTCGGCATTGCGTCCAACGGCACAGGTCCGGGCATGAGCGTACTGCACATAAAACACGGGATTTTCATTGGACTTTTTCGTCAATACGTCCAGGTCAATGTCAATGTTGGAATCGCTGGAGAAGCGGGCCAACGAATAACGGGCCGCGTCTGGGCCGACTGCCTCAACGAGGTCCTCCATGGTGACAACCGTCCCGGCCCGCTTGGACATGCGGATCGGCTTGCCGTCCTGGACCAGGTTGACCATCTGGCCAATGAGCACCTCGACCCGGTTCGCGTCGTCGCCCATGGCTGCCGCAGCGGCCTTGAGCCGGGCCACGTAACCGTGGTGATCGGCGCCGAGCATGTAAATACACAGGTCAAAACCCCTGTCACGCTTGTTCTTGAAGTACGCAATGTCACCGGCAATGTAGGCGGCATTGCCGTCGGACTTAATGACCACGCGGTCCTTGTCATCGCCGTAGTCGGTGGAGTTCAGCCACCACGCGCCGTCCTTGAGGTACATGTTGCCCGAACCCTTGAGCTGGTCCAGCAACTTCTCCACGGCGCCGTCCTCGAACAAGGAGTTTTCGTGGAAATACACGTCAAAGTCGACGCCGAACTCGTGCAACGATGCACGGATGGCGGCAAACATAAGCTCCACGCCCTGGGCGCGGAATTCCTCCTGTGGATCCTGCGCCGTGAGAGCGCCGGGGTTTTTCGCCAAAACCTCTTGGGCAATGTCTTCAATGTACGCGCCGCCGTAACCGTCCTCCGGAGCGGGTTCACCCTTGGCACTGGCCAGCAGGGAGCGGGCAAACTTGTCAATTTGGTTGCCGTGGTCATTGAAGTAATACTCACGCGTGACGTCGGCGCCCTGGGATTGGAAGATGCGGGCCAGTGAATCGCCCACGGCTGCCCACCGGGTGCCACCCAGGTGAATGGGGCCGGTGGGGTTCGCCGAAACAAACTCAAGGTTGATCTTGGTCCCCACCATGGCCGTGGTGGAACCGAAGGCAGCCCCGGCTTCCACAATGATCTTGGCTAATTCGCCGGCTGCCGCCGCATCAACTGTGATGTTTAAGAACCCGGGTCCGGCAATGTCTACTTTTGAAACCCCTGCAATGGCGCCGAGACGACTTTGCAAAACCTCCGCGATCTTACGCGGTGCAACTCCTGCAGGTTTGGCCAGCTGCAGGGCAATGTTGGTGGCCCAGTCTCCGTGCTCGCGGCTTTTAGGGCGCTCAACGCGCACTTCCGTTGGCAAAGCCTGGTGCGGAACCGTGAGTTCACCGGCGTCGACGGCGTCTTTTAGGCAGGAGGTAATGGCGGCAGAAAGTTCTTCAGGAGTCACGTCTTCAAGTGTACGGTTCAGCGTGTTCCCTCCCCCAATCCACGCGCCATGAAGTCATCTTCCAACATGCGCGGCCGGCAGATGATCCACGCACCGGTGCCCAGCAAAAGCAATGAAGCGAAGAGGAACACAAAGGGCATGGTCCAAGAACCCGTCCACTGGTGCAGCGACCCAAAGAGCAGTGGACCTGTGCATGCCAACGCGTATCCCATGCCCTGCCCAAAGCCGGAGAGCGCGCCAGCGCCTTGGTGGGTACGGGTCCGCTGGTTGATGAGCAAAAGCGCCAGCGGGAAAGTCCCGGGCCCCAATCCAGCCAAGGAAACCCACAGCCAAGTCCCGTTGGCCGGGGAGAACAGCAGGCCCAAGTACCCGGCAACAAAGCAACTCAAAGTCACAACGACTGCCGGGAAGGGGTTGCGCATTTTGGCGGCAATGAGTGGAATGACCAGGCTCAACGGCAGCCCTAAAGCTCCAAACAACGCCAACATGCTCCCCGCCTGCCCGCGGTCAAGCCCCGCCTCCGTCAAAATCTGGGGCAGCCACGCAAACAAGGCATAGGTATTGAGCGAGGTGCAGCCGAACATCAGCGTCAGTCCCCATGCGGTGGGCGACTTCCACAGGTTCATTTTCAGCGGCGCTGGCGCCGGGGCCGCCGGGCTGGGCAGGCCTCGCACGACAAGTTCCTCATCAGCCGTCGAGCTGGCAGCGGTGGTGGGGGGCGTCGTCGTCGTACTTTTGGCTGGCTGCTGGCCTTTGGATCGTTGCTGGGTAAATGCCGCCAACAGCCACGGCATCAATGCCAAAGCGCTCAAAGCCGCCCACGAAGAAAGTGACAATTGCCACGTGGCAGCGTCAGCGATGGGAACCGCCAGCTGCGCCGGGAGAGCCGTGCCCACCGATATGGCTGTGACGTACAGGGCCGTCATCAGGCCCACTTTGGTGGGAAAGTGTTTCTTCACCAGCGGTGGAAGCAGCACATTACCTGCACCCAAACCGGCAAGAGCCACGATTGAAAACAACAGGAAAATTGGGGTGGTGGGAGCAAAAACGCGGGCAATCTGCCCTAACATGCCCACCGCGATGGAGGCCATAATGAGCTTTTCCAAAGAGGCTCCACGAATCACAAAGGGCGTCAGGAAGCCAAAGAGACCAAAAGCCGCTGTGGGGAGCATCCCCAAAATGCCAATTGTCATCGGGCTCAGGGGAAGGTCATTGTCGATGCTGGACAGCAGCGGAGAGACTACTGTAACCGCCGTTCGCAGCGTCAGTGCCGTTAAAATAATTGCACTGGCAAAGAGCCAAATCACGCCAATTTGCCGCTGTTTTACAGTCATGTACACACCATTGCCCCAATGTTACCGCCCATACGAGGCACTGGCATCGCTCGTACTCGTGTTCTTGAGCGTGATTATTTGCCGGTTTCCAATGCCACAGCGCAGCAGTTTTCTTTCCAGTGGCGTGTACCTGCTAAGCTCTTTCTCGTTCCCTTTGGCAGCTCCGGTTGCCGCGCCTTCGTAGCTCAGGGGATAGAGCGTCCGCCTCCGGAGCGGAAGGTCGTAGGTTCGAATCCTATCGAGGGCACACAACAGAAGCTCCCCAGTCTTTGAATTGGGGAGCTTCTTTTTTTGTGGGCGGTTTTATGCCAGCTCTCAATTAACGCTGCCGCCTCTGAGCTGTATTGCCAGAGCACCAAGGTGAGCCTCAACTCCTGGCCAGTCTTGTACCCGGACTACGGGTGCCTCAGCATCGCCGTTTTGTACCGCGGACCGAAGATCTGCGGACCGGACCAGGCAGCGGTGGTGCAGTAGAAACGTAGCGGTGTCCTGTGGGCGTGACGGTTTCCGTGGTCTGTGCCCCATCACCGGGTCCCGTCCATCGTGCAAAAGACCAGTCGGGTGCTTCCTTCGCCTGATTACAGGCAGCGCACAGGCCTTGCCCATTGGACACTGTGGTGGCACCCCCCGGCGGCGTAGGACTTGAGGTGATCATATTCCCGGATGGGCGCGTCGCAGTACGGCGTTTGACACCGCTGGTCGCGCAGACGCAAAAACTCCTTCATCCCTTCGGGAAATAGCCGGGCCCGGGAATCCATGGCCAAGAGTGCGCCATTATCGGGATGGGTAAACAGTCGCTTCAGCCAAACCCGTGGTGCGTGTCCTGCGCCTTTCCCGTCTCCGTTTACCTCTCCATCTTCGTCCCCGTCTTCCCGGCCCCGGCCAAAGACCATTTCGCGAGCCAACGGGGCCGGAATGGGCTCGTATCCCAGTAAAATTGCGGGGTCTTTGCCACTGCCAAACAATGCCTTGTCCGTCATGACCAGCTCCAGCGCAATTTCCGGTTCCCCCAGCGCAGTACACCATGGCTCGCACATGGCACCTGAAAAGCCGCCAGGAGTTCCCCCAGTGTGGCTGCTTGATGGCCCAGTTGATGGCTCTCCCCGGTGATCGCTGAGCGTTCCGGCCCCTTCATTGCAGGGTGCGTGGTGAATGAGCCGGTGCATGAGGGCATCGGCCATGACCTGGCCCTTGCTGCGGTCATCACCTGCGGCTCGAGCACTGCTGGCCACTTTATTGAGTGTATTGAGTATCCGCACACCCTGCTTGAGTGGAATGAGTGCGGTCAGGAAGGTCATGCCTGCGTCGGCTGGCCGAAGTGAAACATAGCGGTCGTTCACGGCTTTTTGATTGCGCTTGACGAAGGACTCGGGATCGAGGGCATAGGCCGCTGTCCGCGCCGCTGCCCGCAATTCTCTGGTGCCTAGAAGCCCGACGGTGTCCAGATCACCACAGATGTGCTGATCCACCTGGACCCTATGCTCCAGTGAAAGGAATGCGGTCTCTGCCGCCATGATGCCGACACGGTATTCATTGAGTTGACCACCAGCAAAAGCCGCCATGCTGCACGGCAGCTCCCGGACCAGCACCTCCGAGAGTTCGCACAACTGGCGTCCACGATGGGGCGATTCCTGTCTTGCCAGTGCCACTTGATGAGCAATGCCTTTTCCAAGTTTTTCCTGTGCAACACCTGACCGTGCCTGACTGAGCCTTTGCCGAGCCACAAACAAGGTTTGGGCATGGGCCTGCACGGCTGACATGGCGTTCTTGGCCACTTCCAACTCGGTGATGAGGTCAACGAGTTTGGTAGCAGACAGTTGCTCTACAGCTAAAGCATCGAAACCAGCCTCGGTGGGCGTCCCGCCCAAAGGTGAGATCACCTGCGTTGCCGCAACGGCACGGGACTTTGCCTTGCTCGCGGCTGCTTTCAGCGCCGACGCATGGTCTGCCAAAGAAGCCAGTGACTCCGTGGGTTGCCCGCCCTCGAGGGCAATCTGCAATTCCCCGGCAGCAGCCTCGGCCCGGCTTCGGGCCTGGCTGGCTAGCTCGTAAGCCAGTGCCGCATCCAACTGAGCCAGCATCGCTGGATCAAAGAATTTACCGCCGCTTTCGGTGACCGCTGAAACCAAGGCCAATATCTCCGCGCAGTTTTGCATTGCGACTTCACCGCAATTGCGGGCATCGAATTCCAAGGCGCTGCTTGCCGAATGCGTCTGCCCGCCTAGGGCACAGACTGGATTCAAATCTGCGCCTATGACAATCGCACTCGTAGGCTGAGGAACGGCCGTTTCCCATACTGAATCTAGAAACTCCGGTGCCACCATGCCCATCACCGCCCTACGCCTGGGCTTCACCTTCTTAGCGAAGCCACACCTTCGGCAATTCCTCACTTAATCGATTAGGTTCTTTATTCGATCAAATTAAGATTTCCTACTAACTAAATTCTACCAAGGGCCTCTGACATTCCGGAAGAGCAGCCGCTCACATTCAATAAATCTGTGGATGGCACCAAGACTGAGTAAGCCTGTGGAGGAATCGATGGTGCATCCTCACTGCAAATATCGGGGCAATCACTGCGGGCCTCGAGCCAAACTTCCTAAAACCCGGCCCAACAAACCCGAGCTGGCAAACCCGGCCCAGCAAACTGAGCCCAGCGACCCTGCCCAGCGACCCTGCTACACACATTTTTCATGCGGGCGCAGGATTGCCCCAAATGCCCTGGTCCAGGTGCATTTTGAAACCTGCGTGGGACTGCACAAAACCGAGGCGCTCATAAAAACGGTGCGCGGCCACACGGCTTCCATCACTAGTCAGCTGCACCAGCGTGGCACCCCGCCGTCGTCCCTCCGCCACGGCCCACTGGATCATGGCAGATCCCAGTCCTTTGCCGCGCAACTCATCAGCCACTCGAACCGCCTCAAGGTGCAGCCGGGTGGCTCCACTGCGGGCCAAACCGGGCAGGATTGTCAGCTGCATGGTTGCCACCACCTGCGCTCCGGAATCCTCAACCACACACAGCAGATGGGCAGGATCGGCATCGATGGCGCGGAAGGCCGCCAAATAAGGCGCTCGCCGTTCGGGTGCAAGGGATTCACCAGCAGCCCGGAGCTGGTCATCCGCTAAAAGCTCAACGATTCCAGCAACGTCCGATTCAATGGCCCGCCGCAAGCGAAACTCACCGGCTGCGAGCGCGAAGCTCTCCAAAACCATGACTTGATCCTTTCTTCGCGACGCCGACGCCGCCAGCAACCGGTACCGACACCATGACAATACCCATCTCCTGCAACGCACCACGCGCCACTCCCCGGTTTTGTCATCAGAGCAATTCCCGACGGCGGACGCGGCACCTTCGGTCTCCTAACGTGCTTCGCCCGTGGACCTATTGACGTAGCCGGCTAAAATCCCGCTGGCGGGATCCGTGGAAGACTTCCCCCATGACGAAATTGATTGCCCTGGCTGCGCTGCTTGCCGCATTGGCCTGGGCCGTCATGGCAGCGGCCTCATGGATCACCGCGAAGAAGGCCCTACGCGCGCTGGGCCACGGCGCAACGCCCCGAGCCGTGACCACGGGGGAAGTGAACCGTGCCCTGCTCTTGGCCCAGCTTCGCACGGCCCTTGCCGCGGCCTTTGGCATTGTTATGTTTGCGTCCATGTTCCGGGTCTCCGTTGGCTTGTCGGGGCAGGCAGGCTTGACGGCAATACTCATTGCGGGACTGTCGGCCAGTGGCGGACTGTTGCTGTTCTCCGCTCTGCCAGCCAAAAAACTACCTGCCCGGCAGCTGGCTCCTTTAGCCCAATTCAACAAACGTGCACTGGCCGTCCCGGCCGTAATCTTGCTGGCCTTCGCCGCGTTTGTCACTGCAACGGGCGCAGCCGCGCCGGAATATTTGCCCTGGACCAGGGGCGTCCCACCACTTTTGGCAGCGCTTGCACTGGCCGGATCCTCCCTATTGGCGGGGCGCCGACTTATCACCACAAGGTCACTGCCGGACCCCCGCATGGGCGGGCTGGACCAAAGGTGGCGTGAACTCTCCCTGCAAAACCTCATCACCTTCACCAGTGGTGCCCTGCTGAGCAGCCTGGGCGGGACAGTCCTGGCTGCGGGCCTGAGCCTGCAAAGCGTGACGGCCGCGTCCGCTCCCCCCTCGGCCACCATCATCGCGGCGGGCGGAGCAGCACTGTTGGCAGCCGGCGTCGTACTTTTTGTGATCGCTGCAAAAGCGGCGCTGGAGTTACGCCTTCACGTCCGGCGCGCATTGGCCGGGAGTAACCGCATAAACTAGTTTCACCATGTCTTTGACTATTACTTACCCCGCCGCACTGCCTGTTTCGGAGCGCCGCGAGGACATTATGGCAGCCATTGCCGCCAATCAAGTCACCATTATTGCCGGCGAAACGGGCTCCGGAAAGACCACGCAGATTCCCAAAATGTGCGTGGAACTGGGGCTGGCCGAGAAAGGCTTGATTGGCCACACTCAGCCGCGGCGCCTTGCCGCACGCACTGTGGCAGAGCGCATTGCCAGCGAACTCGGCGTCACCCTTGGCGAGGAAGTCGGCTTCCAGGTACGTTTTACCGGTCAGGTGGGCCCGCAAACCAAAATTAAGCTCATGACCGACGGCATCCTGTTGGCCGAAATTCAACGGGACAGGCTCCTGCGCAAATATTCGGTCATCATCATTGACGAAGCTCACGAGCGATCGCTGAACATCGACTTCATTCTGGGTTACCTGCGCCAAATCCTGCCGCAACGCCCGGATTTGAAGATCATCATCACCTCGGCCACCATTGATCCCGAACGCTTCGCCACGCACTTCGCTTCCCCCACAGCCCCTGCGCCCATCATTGAAGTCTCCGGACGCACCTTCCCAGTGGAAATCCGTTACCGACCTCTCAGCAGTCCGGCAATGGACAACGACGAAGCCGAGTTGGCCACGGATCGTCGCCTTGACGGCGGCAATACCGAGGAGGACCGGGACCCGCTGGATGCCGTGTGCGACGCCGTGGATGAACTGTCCAGGGAAGCGCCCGGAGATATTTTGATCTTTTTCTCCGGCGAGCGGGAAATCCGCGATGCCGCAGATGCCCTGGCGGGCCGGGTCAAGACCAACCCGCGACTGCGTGACGTGCAAATTCTGCCGCTTTTTGCCCGCCTGTCCCTGGCAGAGCAGCATGCAGTATTTACGCCGGGCCACCGCAAACGCATTGTGTTGGCCACCAATGTGGCGGAGACGTCCTTGACGGTGCCGGGCATCAAGTACGTCATTGATACGGGCACGGCCCGTATTTCCCGCTACTCGCACCGCACCAAGGTCCAGCGACTGCCCATTGAACGCGTTTCCCAGGCGTCAGCCAACCAGCGCTCGGGCCGTTGTGGCCGGGTGTCTGACGGTATTTGCATCCGGTTGTACTCGGAGGAGGACTACAACGCCCGCAGCGAGTTCACCGACCCGGAAATTTTACGCACCAACCTGGCGGCTGTGATCTTGCAAATGACTGCCATGGGCGTGGCCAAGGGACCCAAGGACGTGGAGAAATTTCCGTTCGTGCAGCCGCCGGATTCCCGGGCCATCACCGACGGCGTGACGTTGCTGCGTGAGCTCGGTGCGGTAAGCGCCCAGGGCGGGATCACCGGCGTTGGACGTCAACTCTCGCAGCTGCCGGTGGACCCGCGGCTGGGCCGGATGATTGTCGAGGCCGCCAAGCGCGGAGTGGCAGCGGAGGTTATGGTGCTCGCCGCCGCCCTCACCATTCAAGATCCCCGCGAACGTCCCACCGACAAACAACAGCTGGCAACCGAGAAACATAAACGCTTTGCCGATGAAAATTCCGACTTCACCGGCTTTTTGAATCTGTGGCGGTACATCAAGGACAAGCAGGCAGAGCTTTCCTCCAGCGCGTTCCGGCGCCTGTGCAAGGCCGAGTTCATTAACTATCTGCGTGTGCGTGAATGGCAGGACTTATTTTCCCAGCTCAAGCAAATGAGCAAGTCACTGGACATCAGGGTTTCCGGCAATGACATTGATCCGGTGGGTCACCACGACGCCATCCACATGTCCCTGCTGGCGGGACTGCTCAGCCACATTGGTCTGTACGATCAGCGCAAGCGCGAATACGCGGGAGCACGCGGCACCAAGTTTGTGGTTTTTCCGGGTTCTGCGTTGTTTAAGAAGTCCCCGGACTGGGTCATGGCCGCCGAACTGGTGGAAACCTCGCGGTTGTGGGCTCGGGTTGCCGCAAAGTTCGATCCCTTGTGGGTTGAACAAGTGGCGCCGGACCTGGTGAAGCACATGTACAGCGAGCCGCACTGGTCCAAAAAAATGGGCTCCGTCATGGCCCATGAAAAGGTCACCCTGTATGGGGTGCCCATTGTCCCGGACCGGCGCATTCACTATGGCCGCATTGATCCGGAACTCAGCCGTGAACTGTTCATCCGCCATGCCCTGGTGGAGGGTGATTGGCATACCAACCACAAGTTCTTCCACCGCAATCAAGCAGTTCTGGCCGAGGTGGAAGAGCTGGAAACCCGCATGCGCCGCCGCGATCTCCGCGTGGATGACGAGACGCTCTTTGAATTCTATGACGAGCGCGTGGGCCCCGAGGTGGTGTCCGAACGGCACTTTGACAAGTGGTGGAAGGACGCCCGCCACACGAATCCGGCATTGCTGGACTTCGACACGCACGTGGTCATGGCCGAGGAAGCCGAACTTGATCAAGCAGCCTTCCCCAAACTGTGGACGCAGGGCGAATTTGAACTGCCGCTAAGTTATGAGTTCCATCCCACTGCACCAGGTGCCGCCCCCAACCCGTCCGACGGCGTGAGCGTGCAGGTTCCGCTGTTGTTCTTGAATCAGTTGCCCGAAGCCCCTTTCAGGTGGCAGATTCCTGGGTTACGCGCAGAGTTGGTGACGGCGCTGATCAAGTCGCTGCCCAAGGCCGTGCGGAAGAACTTCATCCCCGCCCCGGACGTGGCACGTCAGGCGGCCGCCGCCCTGGCCGCTGACTTTGATCCGGGCGTTGACGTCTTGGAACCGTCATTGGAACTGGCGCTGCGCCGCTTGAAGGGGCACGTCATTCCCCCCGGGTCCTGGAATTGGGACGCCGTGCCCACGCACTTGCGCATGACCTTCTCCGTGGTGGATAAAAATGGCGGCATTTTGGAAGAGGGCCAGGATCTGTCCGCGCTGCAAGCGCAGCTGGCAGGTGCCACCCGCCGGGCCATTGCCGAATCCCTGGGCGCCACGCCAAAAACTGTCCAGCCGCCCCGGGCCGCCGCAGCGCAGCGCGGATCGGTCCCGGCAGGCACATCAGGCCCGGCAGGCGCATCAGGCCCGGCAGGCGCATCAGGCCCGGCAGGCGCATCAGCTGTCACAAGTGACGGTATTGCCGAGCGTTCCGGGCTTAGCGAATGGAGCGTGGGGAACCTGCCGCGGGAGGTGAAGCGACTGGTCGGTGGCCATACAGTCACGGGTTATCCCGCGCTGGTGGACGAGGGGTCCACAGCAGGAATCCGTGTCTTCCAACGTCAAGACATGCAGGAAGCGGCCATGCGTGGCGGCGTCATTCGCCTTCTCGCGCTGCGGGTCCCCTCTCCGGACAGGTACGTGCTGGATCATCTGTCCAACACGGAGAAGCTGACTTTTAGCCAAAATCCACATGGCAGTGTCACTGAGCTCATTGCCGATTGCACGCAGGCGACCATCGACAAGCTCACGCCCGCACAGCTGCCCTGGGGTCAAGCCGACTTTGACGCTCTATACGAGGTGGTCCGTGCCGATCTCATTGACACGGTCTTTACCGTGACAGCCATCGTGGAGAAGATCCTGGCGTCAAATATGCGCATCCGCAAAACACTGCGGGAAAGTACCAGCCTGCCCTTGATCAGTGCCCTCAATGACGTAAAACAGCAGTTGGAGCTGCTGGTATATCCGGGCTTTGTGGCGCAGACGGGTTTTGCCCAGCTCAGCCAATTGCCGCGCTATTTGGCGGCCATTGAAAAGCGGCTGGAAAAGCTGCCCGGCAATGTGACGCGTGACGGCCAGTCAATGGCGGCCGTGCAGCGGTTGGAAGATGAGTACGACGACGCCGTGGCAGCCATGCTTCCCGGTCAACGGTCCACGGCGGGCCTTGCACACGTGCGGTGGATGCTGGAAGAACTGCGGGTTAGTCTCTTCGCCGTGGAACTGGGCACGGCGTATTCAGTCTCGGAAAAGCGGATTCGCGTGGCGCTGGCGAAAGCCATGAACTAAGCCGGCGCACGCGGGGGTTATGCTCGGACTATTGCCAACCCCGGCTGAACAGCACCTCATTGCAAAGGCGGCACGTCATGAAGGCAGCACGTTTTCACGCACAGAAGGACCTTCGGATTGAAGAGATTCCGGAACCGGAACTACGGCCCGGGACAGTCAAAATTGCCGTCGCCTGGTGCGGTATTTGCGGCACCGACCTGCACGAATTCCTGGAAGGACCCATCTTTTCCCCTGCCCCGGGGCACCCGCATCCGCTCAGCGGGGAAGACGCGCCGGTAACGCTGGGACATGAATTCTCGGGCACCATCGAGGAAGTAGCCGACGACGTGGAAGGCCTGAGCGTGGGTGAGAATGTCGTGGTGGAACCCTACTTTGTCTGTGGGGAATGCCCTCCCTGCCTGGCCGGCAACTACAATCTGTGCATCAAGATGGGTTTCATTGGGCTCGCCGGAGGTGGTGGGGGCCTGAGCGAAAAGGTCGTGGTGGATGCACGCTGGGTCCACTCTGTGGGAAGCATTCCCCTCGACGAGGCAGCCCTGATTGAACCACTGGCCGTGGCCCACCATGCCGTGACCCGCGGTGGCCTCGTGGCAGGGAACGTCGCCGTGGTTGGAGGTGCCGGTCCCATTGGACTGCTGACAGCCGCCGTCCTGAAGGGCATTGGCGTGACCACCATCATCACGGAGCTGTCTCAGGCCCGGAAGGACAAAGCACGTGCCTCCGGGGTTGCCGACCATGTCCTGGACCCCGGCCAGGACGACATCAAGGCCCGGGTGCTTGAGCTGACCCATGGCGTCGGTGCCGACGGGGCTTTTGAGTGCGCCGGCGTCAATGCCGTGCTGGACACCATGCTCGATGTGGTCAGGCCCGCCGGGGTCGTTGTCAATGTCTCCATTTGGGGCCGTCCTGCCACAGTGGACATGCAGAAGCTGGTGCTGAAGGAAATTGATCTGCGCGGAACCATTGCCTATGCAGGCAATCATCCCGCCGTCATCAAGCTCGTGCAGGAGGGCCTCATCGATCTCAAACCGTTCATCACCGGGCGCATCGCACTGGAAGACCTGATCAGCGAGGGCTTTGAGACACTGATCAACCACAACGACACGGCCGTGAAAATCATCGTTCACCCGTAACTATCAGGTGTGGCATTCCCTGCGCTGCGGACCAGCTCAGCGTCAAACCTCGGGGACGAACTGTCCGTGACCAGCCAGCTGCAGGGCTGCGCGCAGCTTTTGCGCGTTGGCATCCAGCACGGCGGGATCGGGATTATTGTTTACTGCGGCAAAGCTGAAGCTCTCCAGGTCAGAGGCCGGGAAGACGTGAATGTGCAGGTGCTCCACCTCAAAGCCGGCAATGATCACCCCGGCGCGGGGCGCATTAAAGGCCTGCAGCTGCGCCTGCCCAATGATCTGGGACACCGCCATGAGCTTGGTCATGAGTTCTGGTGCGGCATCCGTCCACTTGTCCACTTCAAGGCGCGGTACCACCAGGACGTGACCGTCGGTGATGGGCCCAATGGTGAGGAAGGAGACGCAGTCGTCGTCCTGCCAAATGAAGCGTCCCGGAATGTCCCCGGCAATAATCTTGGTAAATAAGGTACTCACACTAAACTCCTGTCATGAGGGCGTGGATGGGCGGGACTTAGATGGTGGACACGTCAAGGACAAAGCGGTATTTAACGTCGCCAACCACCATCCGGTCATAGGCGTGGTCTAAATCAACGGCGGCGACCAGCTCAATGTCGGAGGTGATGCCGTGCTCGGCGCAGAAGTCCAGCATTTCCTGGGTTTCGGCAATGCCGCCAATGAGCGATCCGCCGTAAGCCAGACGCTTGCCAATCAGCAAGCCGGGCTGGATGGACGGCATGGCCCCGGGCGGCAGACCCAGTTGAATGAGCGCACCATCGCGTGCCAGTGTGGCCAGGTAGGGGTTGATGTCGTGGACGGCGGCAACAGTGTCCAAGATGGCATTGAGCGAACTCTTCGCAGCAGCCATGTCACCAGCATCAGTGGAGACCACCACGCGGTCGGCACCCAACGCCAGAGCGGCGTCGGCCTTCCCCGGCGACGTGGTAAAGACAGTCACCGTGGCACCGAGACCCTTGGCAATTTTCACGGCCAGGTGACCCAGCCCGCCCAGGCCAATAATGCCCACCGCGTCGCCCTCCTGGACATCCAAATAACGCAGGGGCGAATAAGTGGTGACGCCGGCGCACAACAGGGGGGCTGCGGCGGCCAGGTTCATGCCCTCGGGGATGTGCAAAACATAATTTTCATCCACCACAATGCTCTTGGCGTAGCCGCCCTGGGTGATCGTGTCACCATGGCGCTGGTCCACCGCTCCATACGTTCCGGTATTGCCCATCTCGCAGTACTGCTCAAAGCCCTCCAGACAGGAAGCACATGAACGGCAGGAATCAACCATGCAGCCAACCCCCACCACTTGACCGGCAGTGAAGCCCGCCACGGAGTCACCCACGCGGCTCACAGTGCCCACAATTTCGTGGCCCGGGACCAGCGGATAGCTGACAGGCCCCCACTCGGCGCGGATGGTGTGCACATCTGAATGGCAGAGACCACAAAATTCAATGGCAATTTCAACGTCATGCGCGCCGGGTTCACGTCGTTCGACGGTGCCAGGCAACAGGCCCGAGGTGGGTGAGACGGCTGCATATGCTTTAACTTCGGTCATGATCCAACACTAGCGTCGTTCCCGCGATGGCGCCCGGCTCTGCATACACTGGGCAGATGGAACACGCCGCACAGAGCTCAGCCGAACCATCCGCCGCTGCCGCCAATTGGACCTGGACCAAGGCCGCCATCGCCAAAGTACAGGCGGAAAACAACCGCTCCGCAGATACTCACCTGTACAAAATTGAGCTCCCGGTGCAGTGGGGCGTGGATTTGTACGTCAAGGACGAGTCCTGTCACCGCACGGGAAGCCTGAAGCATCGCCTGGCCAGATCCCTTTTTCTCTTTGGCCTGGTCAATGGCTGGATCAATGAAGGCACCACCGTGGTGGAGGCCAGCTCCGGCAGCACGGCCGTGTCAGAGGCTTATTTTGCGCAGCTTTTGGGACTGGACTTTGTGGCAGTCATGACCCGCTCCACCAGTTTGGAAAAGATTGCCCTCATTGAGCAATTTGGCGGACGCTGCCATTTCGTGGATCACGCCGACGAGGTGTACCAGGCCGCGGCGATCATTGCTACTGAGCACAATGGGCACTACATGGATCAATTCACCTACGCCGAGCGTGCCACCGACTGGCGGGGCAATAACAATATTGCCGAGTCAATGTTCACCCAGCTGGCCCATGAGCGTTTCCCGGAACCCCGCTGGGTGGTGGTGGGCGCCGGGACCGGTGGCACCTCTGCCACCATTGGGCGCTACATCCGCTATCACGGCCACGCCACGCAGCTGGCGGTGGTTGACCCTGAAGGCTCCGCCTTTTATCCCGCCTGGAAAAATGGCGACCTGCAATTGGTGACCGGCCGGTCCTCGCGCATTGAGGGCATTGGCAGGCCACGGGTTGAACCAAGCTTTGTGCCCGGTGTCATTGATACCATGCTGGAAATCCCCGACGCCGCATCCGTGGCCGCCATGGAACACTTCGGCCAGCTCACGGGTCTGCACGCCGGACCCTCCACGGGTACCAACCTCTGGGGGGTGTGGCAGCTGGTGGCCGGCATGCTCGCGTCGGGGGAAACGGGCAGCATTGTCACACTGATGTGCGACGGCGGTGAACGGTATGCGGGCAGCTACAACGACCCTGCCTGGTTGACTGCCAAGGGCTTGGACCCGCAACCCCACCTGGCCACCCTGGCGCACTTCTTCGCCACGGGCACGTGGACCGGCTAAATTAACGTGCCCCAGAGTTCCGTGTCAGGAGCTCCACCTTTGGAGCGCCACCTTTTAAAGATCCACCGTCTGGCCCGTTGCCAAGTGCTGGAACGTCACCCCGTGCAAGCCACCAATGCGGGCAATGTGGGACTCGGTAAACGCCAAGCCCTGGTCGTTGAGCAGACCGTCATGAATTTGATAGGCTCGCGGCGCGCGGACGGAGACCACAAAGTCCACCACCTCGGCCACTTTGGACCACGGTGCATGCACGGGAACCAGTAGTGTACGCACGGTGATCCCGTCCGGAACTACCAGGGAGTCGCCCGGGTGATAAACGTCGTCGTCAATGAAGTAGCCCACGTTGGCGACCACGGGGATGGAGGCATGAATGAGCGCGTGCTGTCCGCCAAAGCAGGCAATGGTGAAACCTGCGGCCGTGAAGCGCTCCCCCGGCGCAACGCTGAAGATCCGGCCAGCCTGCCCGGGAGCGCGTTGCCGCAGCTCTGCCGCCACGCCCTCCGGGGCATGGATGGTGAGCCGCGGCGAGGCGGAAAGGGCAGGGGTGAGGGCATCGGCGTCAAAGTGATCGGCGTGTTCATGGGTGATCAGCACGGCATCTGCCCCGGCCAGGGCCTGGGACGATTCCGAGAGGGTTCCCGGGTCCAGGACCAGAACCCGTCCGTCGCGTTCCAGCCGGACACATGCGTGGGTGAATTTTGTCAGGTGCATTTGCCCAGCCTATTGCCGAAGGTGGTTCTTGGCCATGCTGCCAGAAGCTGCCTTTACGGGCCGGTGCGCTAGGCTGGATCACTGGAAGAGCTCTGAAGTGAAAGAGGGTTGTGAACATGCCGGATGCACCTGTGAAGGAGCAGCGCATGACCAAGCAGCGCCTTGCCATCAGCGCCGCACTGGACAACTTGGACGACTTTGTCAGTACCCAGGATCTCCACCGCCAACTCCATGAGCAGGGCAACCGGGTTTCCCTGGCCACCACATACCGCATTTTGGCGTCCATGGCTGACGAGGGCCTCGTTGACAGCCTGCGCAATGGCGAAGGCGAGGCCGTATATCGGCGCTGCTCGGTCACCAGCCACCACCACCATTTGCTGTGCCGGGAGTGCGGCAAAACCGTGGAGGTGGAGGCGCCGGCCGTGGAAAGCTGGGCGGCCAAAATTGCTCAGGCCAATGGCTTCACGCAGGTGCAGCACACGGTGGAAATTTACGGCCTGTGTCCGGAGTGCTCAGCCCGCCAGTGAATGGGCGCGGGCCTGCGTGAGGGCAGGCCGGGCGGCCCAGCCACGACGCCGGCGCCAGGCACCCGCAATTCGGGCCAGCACGTAAATGGCGAACGACAGTGTGGTCACGTAGGGACTGATGGGCAGGCTGCCGCCCAAGGCCAGCATGATTCCGCCCACGGTGGAGATCATGGCGAAGGCCACGCTGAGAAACACCACCATGCGTGGCGCTGCAGTAATCTGCAGGGCAGCAGCGGCCGGGGTGATAAGCAGGGCCAAAACCAGCAACGCACCCACCACCTGGATGGACAACGCCACGGCAATGCCGAGCAGGAACATAAAAGCCAGTGACAGGGTGCGCACCGGCACCCCGCGTGCCGTGGCAATGTCCGGGTCGGCGCTGGCAAAGGTCAGCGGCCGCCACATCAATGCCAGCCCGGCTACCACCACCAGCGCCGTGCCCGCCAGGACCGACAACTGGGTGGAGTCCACCGAGACAATTTGGCCCGTCAGCAGACCAAATTTATTCGCCGAACGGCCCTCGTAAAGGGACAAAAACAAAATGCCCAGGCCCAAGCCAAAGGGCATGATGACACCAATGACGGAGTTCTTCTCCCGGGCCCGCACTCCCATGACGCCGAGCAGCAACGCCGCAAGCACGGACCCGGCCAGGGAACCAAAGATGACATCGGCGCCAATAAGCAGGGCAAAGGCCGCCCCGGCAAAGGACAATTCCGCAATTCCATGCACGGCAAAAGCCAGGTCACGCATCATGACAAAGGTGCCGATGAGCCCGCCCACCACGCCCAGAATGGCCCCGGCAATCAAGGTGTCG
>JBBSSM010000016.1:0-53494 GCA_038242155.1 Actinomycetales bacterium
ATCCGTGGACCTGTTTGAATACCAGGCGCGCGACATGTTTGAGGCTCACGGCGTTCCCGTGTTGGCCGGCATCGTGGCGCACACCCCTGAAGAAGCAAAGGCAGCAGCCGAGAAAATTGGCGGCGTCACAGTCGTCAAGGCCCAGGTGAAGGTCGGTGGCCGCGGCAAGGCCGGCGGCGTCAAGGTTGCCAAGACCGCTGATGAGGCGTTCCAATACGCATCAGACATTCTCGGCATGGACATTAAAGATCACACCGTCAATACGGTCATGATCGCCCAGGGTGCAGACATTGCGCAGGAGTTCTACTTCTCCGTGCTGCTGGACCGCGCCAACCGCAACTACCTGGCCATGTGCTCGGTCGAAGGCGGTGTTGAGATCGAGGTCTTGGCCGTCGAGCGTCCCGAGGCACTGGCCCGCGTTGCCGTTGACCCGGCCGTGGGCATCGATGCGGCGAAGGCCGATGAGATTGTTGCTGCAGCAGGCTTCAGCGCCGAGCTGGCACCCAAGGTTGCGGCCGTGATCATCAAGCTGTGGGACGTCTTCGTCAAGGAAGATGCCACCCTCGTTGAGGTCAACCCGCTGGTTTGCACCGGCGCCGGCGACATTGTGGCCCTGGACGGCAAGGTCTCCCTCGATGAGAACGCCGACTTCCGCCACCCGCACCACCTGGACCTCGAAGACGCTGCTGCAGCTGACCCGCTGGAGGCCAAGGCCAAGGCCGCAGATTTGAACTACGTCAAGCTCGACGGCGAAGTTGGCGTGATCGGCAACGGCGCTGGCTTGGTCATGTCCACCCTCGATGTTGTCGCTTACGCCGGTGAAAAGCACGGCAACGTCAAGCCCGCCAACTTCCTGGACATTGGCGGTGGAGCGTCCGCTGAGGTTATGGCCGCCGGTTTGGACGTCATCCTCAATGACCCTCAGGTCAAGAGCGTCTTTGTCAACGTCTTTGGTGGCATCACCGCCTGTGACGCTGTTGCCAAGGGCATTGTCGGCGCACTGGCCGAGCTGGGCTCAGCTGCCAACAAGCCGCTGGTTGTCCGCCTGGATGGCAACAACGTTGAAGAAGGCCGCCGCATTCTCAACGAAGCCAACCACCCGTTGGTCACCCTGGCCGCCACGATGGACGAGGGCGCCGACAAGGCTGCCGAACTCGCCAACGCTTCGAAGTAGAGGTTTAGAAAACTTATGTCTATCTTCTTGAACAAAGATTCCAAGGTCATCGTTCAGGGCATCACCGGCGGCGAAGGCACCAAGCACACCGCCCTGATGCTCAAGGCCGGCACCCAGGTAGTTGGCGGCGTGAACGCACGCAAGGCCGGCACCAAGGTTGTCCACGGCGACGTTGAGCTGCCCGTTTACGGCACTGTTGCGGAAGCCGTTGCTGAAACCGGCGCAGACGTCTCCATCGTCTTCGTCCCGCCGGCATTCACCAAGGACGCCGTCGTTGAGGCCATCGAAGCCGGCGTGCCGCTGGTGGTTGTCATCACCGAAGGCGTGCCGGTGCAGGACGCTGCCGAATTCTGGGCCCTGGCCCAGTCCAAGGTTGACGCTTCCGGGAACCAGGTGACCCGCATCATTGGCCCGAACTGCCCCGGCATCATTACCCCCGGCGAAGCACTGGTTGGCATCACCCCGAACAACATCACCCAGAAGGGCCCCATCGGCTTGGTTTCCAAGTCCGGCACCCTGACCTACCAGATGATGTTCGAACTGCGCGACCTGGGCTTCTCCACCGCGATCGGCATTGGTGGCGACCCCGTCATCGGCACCACGCACATCGACGCACTTGCTGCGTTCGAGGCGGACCCGGAGACCAAGGCCATCGTCATGATTGGTGAAATTGGCGGCGACGCTGAAGAGCGCGCAGCCGAGTACATCAAGGCCCACGTCACCAAGCCCGTTGTGGGCTACGTCGCTGGCTTCACCGCTCCCGAGGGCAAGACCATGGGCCACGCCGGCGCCATTGTCTCCGGCTCTGCGGGCACGGCCCAGGCCAAGAAGGAAGCCCTTGAGGCTGCCGGAGTAAAGGTTGGCAAGACGCCTTCCGAGACCGCCACGCTGCTGCGCGAAGTTTACGCGGCCCTGTAACGTCTGTTTCATTTGAAGGGTCCCGCGGTTTTCCGCGGGGCCCTTCATGTTTTAAGTCACTGTGCATGTGCTTTTCCGTCGGGTTTTGCGCGTGGGCCTGCACCTTCCGCCGTGCCCGTGATTTTCACTGCCTCTGACGCGAATCCGACGCAGCCCTGTTGAATCAGACGCTGCGCGACGTCGGACTCGGCGGTGCTGGGTCGGACTCGGCGTACGGGCTGCGGTGAGCGTTCCCTACCTCGCAGCTAGGAAGGTGCGCATTGATTCTGCTGCCTCTGACGCGAATCCGACGCAGCCCTGTTGAATCAGACGCTGCGCGACGTCGGACTCGGTGGTGCTGGGTCGGACTCGGCGGGCGGGGGTATACGAGAAAGCCCGGGATGCGCGCAACAGCGAAGAATCAGCCCACCACTGTGCCGAACGCCAGGCCCAATAAGTACGTTGCAGCAGCAGCGCCGAGTCCAATGGCGAGCTGCCGCAGTCCGCGCCACAGCGGCGACGCCCCGGACAACAGTCCCACCACGGCGCCGGTCCCCATGAGGGTTATGCCCACCAGCGCGCACGCCAACCCTAGGGCTCCCAGACCTGTCATTTTGAAGAGGAACGGGAGAATGGGGATGATGGCTCCGGAGGCGAAGAAGCAGAAACTGGAGGCGGCGGCACCCCACGCGGTGCCCAACGATTCATGTTGATCAGCCTGTTCAAAGTTCTCCGGTTGCAAGGACAAACTGGGGTCACAGTCACAGGTGAACTGGCCCAGCCGTTCGGCGGCACGGTGCTCGGCGGCTTCGACCGACATGCCCCGGGCCCGGTAAACCAGCATCAATTCATTATTGGCGAGGTCCAAAGATGGTGCGGCCGTCAGGGTGATCTGCGTGGGCTGCGACGCATCCAACAGTTCACGCTGGGACCTCATGGAGACAAATTCCCCGGCGCCCATGGACAATGCGCCAGCCAGCAGACCCGCAATGCCGCTAAAAAGCACCACCTGACTTGAGACCCCGGTGGCTGCCATGCCCACCACCAGGGACAGGTTGCTGACCAAACCGTCATTGGCGCCAAACACTGCAGCCCGGAAAGAGCCGGAGAGACGCACCCGCCCGCGTGTGGCCAGGCCTCGAATCACTTCCTCATGGATTGCCTCGTCGGCGGCCATGGCGTCCGTGGCGTCGGCATCACTTGCGTACGGTGAGCGGGATTCTGAGCGCTGGGCCAGGGCCAAAACAAATACTGAGCCAAAGCGGCGGGCCAGCACAGCCAGCAACTGGTTGTGAAGGGAAGCCCTGATGGGTGGTTCAGCGTGGGTTCCCAGCAGCTTCAACCAGTGTTGTTCGTGGCGGCCCTCAGCGTCGGCCAGCGCCAAAAGAATGGCTTGTTCCTCGCCGTCCCGCCGACTGGCCAAATCTCGGTATACAGCCGCTTCGGCCCGTTCGTCGGCTAAATACTGGCGCCACCGCTTAATTTCAGCGGGGGTGGGAATTCGTTGATCCACGGTACTGCTCCTCAAAGTCAGCCACCACTGTAGCGCTTCCGGGCGCGGATTTTTGGCCGGTTCTCCTAGCAAAAACTTTTAGGGACACCGGAAAGTAGGTAGTGTTTAGACACTAGCGGCCACATTGGGCGGCCACCGGACCAAGGACGGTCAGTATGGACATTGTGTTCCCCAAGATGTCTGGTGATCCTGCGGAGCTTGGCGTCCTCATGGAATGGCGCGCTGCAAACGGCAGTGAGGTCAGTGCCTATCAGGTCATTGCCGAGGTCACGGTCAACAAGTTCGACGCCGAGATCAACGCCCCCGTCTCGGGCACCTTAAACTGGGTGGCGGTTGAGGGCGAGGAAGTCAGCCAAGGTGCTGTTATTGCCACTGTTGACTAGGGAAATGCAGCTTTACCATCAGTGAGCGGTGAGTCGGAAGCCAATTCGCCGCCCCGCCCGCACGCCCGTCTGCGCCACAGTGACCACGAGGGTGGCAATTTCCGGCATCCACTGCGCAGCCCGCACCGCCTGATTGAGCGCGGCATTTAACTCGCTCGGCTCGGCGGAGTAGTACTGGTGGTGCCTGCCCGGGGTCATAAACGTCACGACTCCGCCGTGTTCGTCCACGGCGGGCAGCACGGAAATGGCTACTGGGTTGCCTGCGCGAACCGAGCGGCGCGCGGGGGCTGGAACAGATTTAATGGCAGGGGAGGACATGACAAAATCCTTTGCTTGCTCTTGCCTGCGGAGGTCACCGCCGGCCGCTTCCTCATCCGAACCACCCTTGAAGCATGGGGTTGGTGCGCGGCCAGTCGGAGCTTGGCGCCGCATCTCTTGAAGCTGCCACCTAGAATACGTCTTTAAACGTGCGACGGCGGGAGGTTACGTCATATGTGACGTAACCTCCCGCCGTCGCACGGTTACGGGCGGGTGCGCTTACTTCTGTAAGGCCGTGGCCGTGTAATCGGTATTGCTGTCAGTGGCTGCGGCAGCCAAACGGTCATCCCACGCTTGGCGAATGTCCGCGGGGGTGGGTTTGGACAGCAGTGAAACCACCACGTAGACCACCAGGGAACCGAGGAGCCCGAAGTAAATGGGTTCGTTGGCGAAGATGCCATCGTTCAAGGGATCCAGGCTGTGCCAGGCACCGGTTCCGTACAGCACCAGCGAGCCCAGGGTCACCACGCAGCCCGTCAGCATGGACCAGGCTGCGCCGGTGCCTGTGCCGCGGCGCCAGACGAGACCACCAATGATGGCCACGAGCAGGCCGCCGACCAAAATGTCATAGGCCACTGTGAGGGCAAAGACCACGTCGGTGGCGAGAATGGAAATTAACACGACCAGGATGCCCAGACCCAGCACGTACATCCGGTTGCCGTTGATGTCATCTTCCGGATTGTCCGAATCCGAGTTGTCGATCTGCTTGCCAAACCAACTGGCTACAAAGGGAACAACGTCGGCGCGGGCTACGGTGGCGGCGGCAATTAAGGCACCCGAGGCCGTGGACATCATGGCGGCGACGGCCGCGGCCATGACTATACCGCCAATGCCAATGGGCAGCAGCTGCGTGGCAACTTCGGCGTAGACGGCGTCTTTGCCGAGTCCTGCCACATCAATGCCGGGCAGGGCCACCCTCGCGGCCAAACCAATGACAGCACCGGCTACACCATACAAAATGCAGTAAATGCCGGCTGTGGCACCGCCCCACCGGGCCACGGAGGGGGTCTTGGCGGTGAAGACGCGCTGCCAAATGTCCTGGCCAATCAACAGACCCAGGGTGTAAACCACAAAGTACGTCACAATGGTGCTGACACCAATGCCGTCCCAGCGGAAGAAGCTCTCCTCCAGGCGTGAGCGGACCCCGTTCAGACCCCCGGCCGCGTTCAAGGTGAAGGGCAGCATGAGCAGGAAGATGCCCACGGTTTTAATGACGAACTGCACTTGGTCGGCCAAGGTGATGGACCACATGCCGCCAATCGTGGAGTACACCAGCACAATGGCCCCGCCTACGGCAATGGCCACCCAGCGTTCCCAGTCGAACAGCACCACAAAGATGGTGGCGTAGGCGCCGGTGGAGGTGGCTGCAATCATGATCGTGTAGGCCAGCATGACAATGCTGGAGGCCTTGGTGGTCTCCTTGCCGTAGCGCAGGCTCAGCATTTGCGAGACCGTGTAGATTTTCAACTTTTGCAAGGTGGGGGCAAAGAGCAGGCTCAGCAGCAGCACGCCCACACCAATGGCCACCACCAGCCACATGCCGGAGATGCCAAACTTGTAACCCAGCCCGACCCCGCCCACAGTGGAGGCCCCACCGAGGACGACGGCGGCCATGGTGCCGGTGTAGAGGAAGGGGCCCAGCCGGCGGCCTGCAACAAGGAAGTCGCTGTTGTTTTTTGTCCGCGATTTGCCCCACCATCCAAAGGCCAGCATGGCCACCAAATAGATGACGACGATGGCAATGTTTAAGTTCACGCGATGACTCCAGTGTGCGAATTAGTGGGATCTACAGTAAATATTGCCTTGAGAACAACATTTGTTGTCTATTAGGCTAAACTGTGATCGTTGGCACAGTCAATAAAGATCTGCCGGTGTTGGTGGCACAGTCGTGAGGAATCTTCGTGAAATCATTGCCCGTAGAACCCAGCGCCAATCCTGTGGCCATTGGTTCCCGCATTCGTGCAGCACGTCAAAATCAGCGGTTGACCATTGAACAGGTAGCCGACGCAACGGGGCTGACCAAGGGCTTCCTCAGCCGCGTCGAACGTGACCTTACCTCACCCAGTGTGGCCTCCCTGGTGACTGTCTGCCAAGTCCTCTCCCTCTCCATTGGGGAGCTTTTTGCCGTCCCGGAAATTCACCTGACCCTGGCCGGTGATGGGCCGCGCATTTCTATGGGCGGCGAAGGAATTGTGGAGCGTCTTCTCACCTCGCGTTCCGAGCGGCGTCTGCAACTTTTAGGGGCCGTCATTGAACCTCATGGACGTGGTGAATCCGAACTTTACACCGTGGATTGTGATTTGGACGTGCTGCATATTATCAGCGGTGAATTGACCCTGCGCATGTCCCAGGAATCCTACGAGCTGAAGGCCGGGGACACGCTTTCCTTTCCCGGAAGGGAGCCGCACAGCTGGGAAAACCCCACGGCGGCACCGACGGAGGTTCTGTGGATTCTCGTGCCGGCAGCCTCAGGCAACAGGGGATAGCGGGTCGGGAGGGAGTTCCTCCTGCCAGTTTCCTCCTGCAAACTCAGCCCACGTGAACCCAGGGCCGTCGGGGGAGTGCGGGCTCGGCTTCGCGCAGGACCTCGCGCGTGACGGGCGCAATCTCGCCTTCGCCAACAAACAAGTATTTCAACAGGTTGGTAATGGGATTTCCCTCGGTCCAGCGGAAGTAAATATGCGGAATTAAACCCGTGGTGTCCCGAATGTGCAGCAGCACCGCGGCAATGGTATTGGGCACATTGGAGGAATGAATTTCCAGGATCCGAAAGCCGTGCCGGGTGATGCCGCGCACTTCCAGGGCCGTTTCAAAGTCCGAGGAATCATCCACAATGATTTCCATAAAGAGCACCTGTGACGGCTCACCAATTTCATTGACCTGTGCGGCATGCGCCAGCTTGCGGCGGTACGCTGCAGCGCTACGGGTTTTGGGATCGTGGGAAATGATGCGGATGGCACCGCCGTCCACCGATGCCACGAAGCCCGCAGCCGCCTCATCCAGGCGTACATAGGTGGCGCGCAGTTCAAAGGACCGGCGCAGGCGCGAAAGCAGGCTCACCACCACAATGCCGAGAATGAACAGTGCCGCGATTTTCAGGCCATCAGGTCTTTCCACCACGTTGGTGACGGTGGTGTAGAGGAAGGCCAGGGAGATGGCACCAAAACCCAGCGTGCGCCATTGCTGGCCTTTGCGTTTGGCCGACAAGGTCACGGCAATGGCAGCTGAGGTAATGAGGACCAGCACGCCTGTCGCGTAGGCACCTGCCTGGGCGTCGACGTCGGCCTTGAAAATAATTGTAATGAGCACGGCGCAGGCAGTGAACACCAGCACCAAAGGGCGTACTGCAGCCGCCCACTCCGGAGCCATGCCAAAACGGGGCAGGTAACGCGGGACCAGGTTGAGCAGGCCGGCCATGGCGCTTGCCCCGGCAAACCACAAAATGGCTATGGTGCTGAGGTCATAAATGGTGCCAAAGCCCTCGCCGAGCAGGTCATGGGCTAGGTAGGCCAGTGCGCGGCCATTGGCGGATCCGCCAGGTTGGAATTCGGCGGCCGGGATCAAGATGGTTGTGGCCAGTGAGGATGTGATGAGGAAGGTGCTCATAATGACTGCCGCAGTGGTGAGCAGCCGTTGCGCCCCCTTGATCCGGCCCACGGGATTGTCGGCCGTCTCAAGGGACGCACCCCTAATTTGAGGCATGACGGCCACGCCCGTTTCAAAACCCGACAAGCCCAGGGCCAGCCGCGGGAAAACGAGCAGGGCAACGGCGACTGCCATGATGGGATTGCCGTGCTGGGTTGTCAGGGCTGCCCACCAGTTGGCAGTGGTCATCGGGTTCACGGCCACGTGCCACAGGGCCGTACCAATAACCATCAGGTTTAGGAGCAAAAAGACAGCGACCAGTACCACGGCAATGTTAATGGCCTCCTTGAAGCCACGCAGGAAAACTGCTGCAAGGCCGGCAATAAGGACCAGGGTGATGGCAACATTGTGTCCGTGCAAAAAGTCGGGGGCGAACGGGTTTTCAATGACGTGGGCGGTGGCATCGGCGCTGGAAAGGGTAATGGTGATCATGAAGTCGGTGGCCGCAAAGCCCAGGAGGACCAGCACAAAGAACTTGCCCCACCAGCGCGGCAGCAGCCGTCCCAGCATGGCGATGGAGCCGGCGCCATGTGGACTTTCCCGCGCCACCCGCCTGTAGACGGGCAAGGCGCCAAGGAGGGTGATCAGCACCAGCACCACCGTGGCCAGTGGTGCCAGCACCCCCGCGGCCAATGCGGCAATGGCGGGTTGGTAGCCCAGGGTGGAAAAGTAATCCAAACCTGTCAAGCACATGACCTGCCACCAGCTGTGCTGTTTATGGTTCCCCTCCGGACGCCCGTGCGGACCCTGACGCTTTCCCTGTCCTTCCGGCAAGCCTTCCAGCAACCAATGACGCAGCAGGGCGCGGCGGCCCCGGGGTGGCACTGGAAATCCAGGTTCCACGGGTGGGTGTGCCAGGGTTGTCACGGTCATCCTTTCGTTGGTGCCGCATTCTCGCAGCTCAGCGAGATTAGCATTGCCGCAGGTCGAAAAGTCCCTGCCTTGACGAAATCTTTACGCCGCAATTTCCCGTGGGTTTTGAGCGCGGCCGGGAGGGAGGGAAGCGTTGATGAACCCTTGGGAAGCCAGGGCAAAATATGCTGAGGAACTATTGGTTCCCATTAGGCAACATCAGTTGTACTATGGTGAACAACTGCCGGGTGTGACGTGCATCAACTACGTGCTCCCGGCGTCGAAATACACTGCACTTGAAACGAGGCCCACCGTGAAAGAAATCCGCATCGAAACCAATGGCAACCTTGGCCCGATCGATTCCGCCCAGATCCCACGCTACTCAGGAGCTGCCACCTATGCGCGGCTGCCGCGGCTGGATCAAGTGAGCAAGACCGACATTGCCGTGGTGGGTGTGCCTTTTGACAGCGGCGTTTCCTACCGCCCCGGTGCACGCTTTGGCGCCAACCATGTCAGGGAGGCCAGCCGCCTGCTGCGTCCCTACAACCCGGCCTGGGATGTTTCCCCCTTTGAAAACTGCCAGGTGGCCGACGCCGGTGACATGGCCGTCAATCCCTTCAATATCAATGAGGCCATTGAAACCATCCAACAAAATGCGCTGGACCTCACCGCCGTCGGCGCCAAGCTGCTGACCATTGGTGGCGACCACACCATTGCGTTGCCGCTGCTGCGCGCCGCCGCGGAACGTGCCGGCGAGCCCGTCGCCATGCTGCACTTCGATGCACACCTGGATACCTGGGACACCTACTTTGGCGCCGAATACACGCACGGCACCCCGTTCCGCCGCGCCGTTGAGGAAGGCATCCTGGATACCGAGGCCATTTCGCACGTGGGCACGCGCGGCCCGCTCTATGGCAAAAAAGACCTCGATGACGACCACCGCTTCGGCTTCGGCATTGTCACGGCCGCAGACGTTTATTACCAGGGCGTGCTGGAAACGGTGGCCAAGATCCGTGACCGCATTGGCAACCGCCCCCTCTACATTTCCGTGGACATTGATGTTTTGGATCCCGCGCACGCACCCGGCACGGGAACCCCTGAGGCGGGCGGCATCACCAGCCGTGAACTCATTGAGATCATTCGCGGTTTCCGCGGCATGAACCTGGTGGGCGCTGACATTGTGGAGGTGGCCCCGGCCTACGACCATGCCGAGATCACAGGCGTTGCCGCCAGCCACGTCAGCTACGAACTGCTCACCTTAATGGCGGATAACTTTGTGGCGGGGGACCGCTTCGGCACTCCCAGCGGTTACGCGGCGCAGGCCCTCGATGCTGAGGAACGACGCCGGCCGGCCGGGTTCAAGCCTGCCGGCCCCGAAGGCGGTGCCAAGTGACGGCCGCACAGCGAAACGGCGGTGACCTGGTTGTTGAAACACTCACGGCCCTCGGTGCCAAAACGGTGTTTGGCATTCCAGGACAGCACGCGCTGGGGCTGTTTGACGCGCTCAGCCGTTCCCCACTGCACTTTATTTCCTCACGCGTGGAAAACAACTCGGCCTTTGCCGCTGATGGTTATTCCCGCGCCACCGGCGAGGTGGGAGTGCTGTTCCTGTCCACGGGTCCGGGTGCCTTGACGGCCCTTGCCGGGTTGCAGGAGGCCAATGCCACAGGTGTGCCCATGGTGGTGGTGGCCAGCCAAATTCCCCTGGAGGGTCTGGGCGCCCGGCGCAAGGGCATGCTGCACCAGCTCGATGACCAGAAGGCCTCGGCGGCCAATGTGACCAAGAGCCAGCGGCTCATCCAGCACGCCTCAGGCATCCCGTCGGCCATTCAGGATGCCTGGACCGAGGCCGTTTCCTCCCCGCAGGGACCGGTGTGGGTCGAGGTGCCGCAAAATGTGCTGCTGGACCCCATTTTTGTGCCCGCAGTTGAAGATGCTTTGGCGGAGCCCTATGACAACCCGCCGCGGGTGGAGCTGGTGCGCGAAGCCGTCAAGTGGCTGACTGCCGCCAAGCGCCCGGCCATCGTGGCTGGAGGTGGCACCCGCCGCGGGCACGCGGAGCAACAATTGCTGTCCATTGCTGAAAAGCTCAACGCCCCCGTGGTGTGCACGCCCGGCGGCAATGGCGCCTTCCCGTGGAATCACGAGCTGTCACTGCAGTCGTGGATGGAGGACCGGTACATTACCGAGGTGCTTGAAGACGCGGACGTGCTGCTCGTCGTGGGCTCTTCCCTGGGAGAGGTGTCCAGCAACTACTTCACCATGGAGCCCCGCGGACGCATCATTCAAATTGATGCCGAACCACGCGTGCTGGAATCCAACCGCCCCGCTTTGGGTATTAGGGCCGACGCCGGTCAGGCCCTGCAGGCGCTCGACAATGCACTGGATGCGTCCTTGAGCGCCGACGCAAACTGGCATGGAGACACGCCGCAGACAGTCGTGGCACAGACCTTGGCCAAGGTCCAGGCGCGTTTGGATGGCCAGGACCTTGCTCTGGAACAGGCCTTTATGGCGAGCATCCGTGAAGCCGTGCCTGCGGACATGCAAACGTTTTGGGACATGACCATTTCCGCGTACTGGGGGTGGAGCTGCTGGGATTCCCGCGAGGGTGAATTCCATTCCGCCCAGGGCGCTGGCGGGCTGGGTTATGGCTTCCCGGCGGCCATTGGCGGGGCCCTTGGCTTGCAGGGTGCGGGTCAACCGTCCCGCGTGCTGGCGGTGTCCGGTGATGGTTCGGCCATGTATTCCATTGCGGAATTGGCCACCGCCAAGCAGCACAATGCGCCCGTCACGTGGCTCATTGTGGACGACGGCGGTTACGGGATCCTGCGTGAATACATGGTCGACGCCTTCGGCAAAGCCACGCACACCGAACTGGCGCGCCCGGATTTTGGGAAGTTGGCGCAGTCCTTCGGCGTCCCGGCCCAGCGGGTGCAGCCCCAAGATGTGGGCGCAGCGCTCAAGGAGGGCTTTGCCGCGGACGGACCCAATGTCGTCGTCGTTGACGTGTTGTTGAAGATGTTTGGGCCCACGCACCTGGACATTTAGTTCCCGGCACCGGTCCCATGCCTACACTGGTGGCATGGGACTGGTGTATGCCGCTGAACTGCGGCCCTCGAAAATGGAACTTCTTGCAGCGTGGCTGCCACAGCAGGCATGGTTCGACGCCGGGGCGCACCTGCTGCAGCTGGGTGCCTTCCGCTTCGATGACCCCGCCGGCGTTGTCGGCATGGAAACCCACCTGGTGGGCGCGGGGGACCGCGTGTACCAGGTGCCGCTGACGTACCGTGCGGCGCCCCTGGAAGGGGCGGAGAATTTTTTGGTGGGCACCTTGAAGCACTCGGTGCTGGGCAGCCGGTGGGTTTATGACGCCACCGCAGATCCCATTTACACGGTTGAATTAGCCGACGTGCTGCTGACGGGCAAGGCCCAGGCCATTGAAATGCGTGAGGTTGACGGACGGTTGGAAATTCTGCCTTTTACGGCAAAGGTGGCCAGCACCGGAACGGCCGACGCCGAACTGCCGGACGAGCGCTTTGGCGAACCCGTCACCACCGCGGGGATGACGCGCATTCCCGGCGGCACCATGGATTTATTGATCCAGCGGGAGCTGCAGCTAAGCGGCGAGGTGCAAGATACCACGGGACTTACGGCGACCTGGCCGGGACAGGACGTGCCGGCGTTGCTGGCCACAGCCGTCAGCGCCTGAGCAGGGGCGTCGCCAGCGGACATTCCTTGAGGGTGGTTTAGCTGCGGGGGCGGGTCAGAACCAGGGGCCCGTCGGCGGTGATGGCCACCGTGTGTTCAGAATGTGCTGCCCGACTGTTGTTGGCGCTGAGCAGGGTCCAACCGTCGTCGGCCATTTTTAATTTGTCAGTGCCGCGCATGAACCACGGCTCAATGGCGATCACCAGCCCTGGTTTCAGGGGGAAGCCACGACCCGGCCGGCCGCTGTTGGCGACAAAGGGCTCGCCATGCATGGTCCGGCCCACCCCGTGGCCGCCGAATTCCAAATTGACCCTAATGCCCGCCTGCTTCGCCACGCTGCCAATGGCGTAGGAAATATCCCCTGTCTTGTTGCCGGGCGTGGCCGCCGCAATTCCCGCCGCAAGTGCCTGCTCCGTGAGGGCAATGAGCTCCAGGTCCTCGGCCCGGGGCGTTCCCACCACAAAGCTGATGGCCGCGTCGGCCACCCAGCCATCCACTGACGCGGCAAAATCAGCAGTTAGTAAATCCCCGTCCTTGAGCCTGTAGTCATGGGGGAGGCCATGCAGCGCGGCATTATTGACGGAGGTGCACAGGACGTGGCCAAAGGGCCCCGAGCCGAAGGACGGCGCGTAATCGAGGTAGCAGGACGTCGCTCCGCGCTGTCGAATGAGTTCATGGGCCAGGGCGTTGAGTTCCAGCAGGTTCACGCCCACTGCCGCACGGTTCTTGAGGGCGGCAAGAGTCCGGGAAACAAATTCGCCAGCCGCTTCCATTTGCTGGATTTCTTTCGGGGAATGCAGCTCAATCATGAAGGGGGCCTTTCCTTAGGCAATCAATGCTTACCGGTATAACCTTACCGGTAGTAGTATTGCACTCATGGTACGGGTGCCGCTGACGGCGGAAGAAATTAAGCGGGGTCAGGAGCTGGGGGCGACGCTCCGCTCGGCGCGTGGTCAGCGCACCATGGTCGACGTGGCGCTCTGTGCAAACATCTCCGTGGAAACCTTGAGGAAAATTGAAACCGGCCGCAGCCCGTCCCCGGAATTCTTCACGATTGCCCAGATCTGCGCCGAGCTGGGTCTGTCCCTGGACACCATTGCCACGCTCGACGACGAAGCACCCCCGACGGCCATAGCCTCCTGAACTGCGCGGGCCCGCGTAATAATTTCCTAAGGAAAATCTCGTTCGGGGCTGTTCTAAACTCACTACTTAACGCTACTATGTACCGGTAGTTAGTACTACTAGGTAAATGGAGGGTGGCGCGTGGGAAAGCAAATGACGGAGATGCTCAAGGGCACTTTGGAGGGCATTGTTTTAGCCATCCTGGCTGCACAACCCGCCTACGGCTATGAAATCACCGCACAATTACGCGCCCAGGGTTTTGCCGACATTGCCGAGGGCACTGTCTATGCACTATTGCTGCGCGTTGAACGTAACGGGCTGGTCGATGTTGAAAAGCGACCGTCGGAAAAGGGACCGCCCCGCAAGGTGTATTCCCTCAATGCGCAGGGCAAGGAATATTTAGCGGAATTCTGGAACACTTGGGGCTTTGTGGCTGAAAGGCTCGAAAAGCTCCGCCAAGGAGAAAAGTAAAATGGCTGCAAAATGGATTGAGACCGTGACGGGCTCACTGGAACAAAAGCGCCAGTACCGCGAGTACAGAGCACGTGTGCAACAGCTCCCCGATGAATACCGCACGGCCGTTGAGGCACTTGAGCGGTACCTGAGCTACTTTGGCACCATCACCAAAGGAGACGTCCTGGTGACTATGCTCAATGATCTTGGTGAGCTCTTCGAGCAGGCTGCAGCGGATAAAACCCCCGTGCGCGCCATTGTGGGGGCCGACTCGGTGGAGTTTGTGGAAACCTTCCTGGCCAACTACTCCGAGGGTCAGTGGATCAACAAGGAACGCACCCGGTTGATCAATGCCATCAATGGCATTTCAGGCAGTGCAGGCTAGCGTGGGTCGCCATGACAAGCGAACAAGCAACGGCTTCCGCCGTCCGTGTGCAGGGTCTGGAGAAGTCGTATAGGGACCGGATTGTACTGTGCAGGGTGGACCGTGAAATTTCCGCGGGCATCATTTTTGCCCTCCTTGGCTCAAATGGAGCAGGTAAAACCGCCGTTGTGAAGATCCTCTCCATGCTCCTGCTGCCCGACGCCGGCGCTGCCGCAGTCCATGGTCTCGACGTGACCTCCGCGGCGCATCGGGTGCGGGAATCAATTAGCCCCATGGGGCAATTTGCCGCGGTGGACGAGATCCTTACAGGTCAAGAAAATCTGGTCTTGATGGCCAAACTCCGCCGCCAAAAGCATACCCGCGTGGTTGCCGATGAGCTGCTGGAACGCTTTGCGCTAACCGACGTGGGTTGCCGGAAGGTATCTGCATACTCCGGGGGTCTGCGCCGCCGCTTGGACATCGCCATGAGTCTGCTGGGGAATCCGGCCGTAATTTTCCTGAACGAACCAACCACTGGACTGGATCCCCAGGCCCGGCTGGATGTGTGGGCCGCCGTGAAGAAACTGGCACACGACGGGACCACCATGCTGCTCACCACGCAGTACCTTGATGAAGCTGAGCATCTTGCCGACCGAGTTCCGGTACGTAGCAACCTTTGGGTTGAAGCCGTAACCTGCTTCTTAATGTGGCGTTGCGCCACCACTCGCAGGGGTACCCGTAGACACGAAAGGCACACCGGCTATACGTCCGACTTCACGTCAGCTTCCGAGAACAGCCCCTCCGGCAGCACGTCTGCGTGATTTTCACGTAGATATCGCTTGACGTCGAGGAGTGAGGCATCATGCTGCAAGCCGCGCTTGTAGTAGAGCAAGCGCTGGTCCGCGGCCTCGAGGATTTCAGACCAGCGGCGCACCCAAACCCTGTAGCGCAGCGGAGAGTTCGGGTCGAGCTCTGATTCGTCGAGCAGCCCCGACTCACGACCTCGCTGGTTGATGTCACGCCGCACGTCGTTGTTGTAGTCGTTCACGACGAGCACGAAGTCCCAGACGGTGTGGGTGCCGGCAAACTGTGGATCTTCAACGATGGCGCGGGCATAGCCCTTGATCTGGTTGGCTTCTTTGTACGACGCAACCACAGATGGGGCCTTCAGCTCCACGACAAGGTGTCGCTTCGTCTCGTGTTCAGGTGCCGCCAGCGAGAACATCAGGTCGAGACGGCCCTGGCTGCCGTCGGTCTTAGTGACCTTCGTGACGAATTCCCCTTCACGTCCGAGCATACTGAGGTGCTGCTTGAGCGCTCGGGTGAGACCTATCTCCGAGCTCATCATGTTGAACTGTTCCCCAAACACCCAACTCTCGCTCTCCAGAATCTTGTGCAAATGGTCTCGCTCTTTGACAAGCCCCTTGGTTTCGGGATTGAAGACGATCTCACGAAGAGCGCTCAGAAAGTCCAGGCGGTCGGTCACGTCGGTAGTCGCCCGAATCAGCCGTGAGAGCGGCGTGCGCTCAAGCAGCCGATCGAGTTCTTCACTCTCACCTTCGGTGAGTCCGACGTAATGATTTAGGAGGGTCTTCACTCCATCGGGGTTCCGCTGGAGTGTGTCCTTGAGTAGTCCCAGCGTCAGCTTCTCCTGGCCGCGAGTCTTGGGAATATGCCGGCGTACAGAGGTTGCGACGACATCGAAGGTGGCTCGTTCGACCATTTCTTCGTCCGAGGCGGGATCGCCTTCGTATGGGTAAGTCTTGGTCTCTTTCCAGCGGTCAACGAGTTGGCGGCGCTGCTCAGCACGGCGAGCCTCGAAGTGATCCTCAAGAGTTGAGTCTACGATCTTCATCAGAGATCCGAGCAGCGAGGTCTCCTGCTCCATATGGACAAGCAACACCTCGTTAGCATGCTCAGCCATGCCATCCCACAGTACGTACGCGGCGAAGCTGAAGTCGGCGAAGCGCCTGATCGGCGTCTCATCGATGGGAACACCGCTCTCGTCGCAGAGATAAAGCGTCCGACTTTTTACATCTCGCCACTCGACGACCTTAAGCGCGGCTCGGTGCTCTACCCCATCGTAGGACCACTTCAGCTCGTGCGCCGTCTCACGCTCGATACTCGCAGCGGGGTCGATCTTCACTCCGTCGTACGAGACATCGATCGACGGGTATGTAAGTAGATGTAGAGCTAAGGCAGCTCCAATACGCGGTCGCGCCGAGTCGCCCTCGAGCCTGCCGAGCGAGTCTCGACCTTCAGCTCGGAACTCCGTGTAGCTCGGGCCTTGGGCATCGACAGGGTCGGGACCCGAGAAGTCATTGCGGTGGTCAATGGTCGAAGACACGCGAGTTTGTTTGAACGCGCCAGTTGCATCTTGACCCACGGTTTCCCACGTGATGCGGGTTCCCAGCGCGAAGGCGCGGAGTCGACCCTGACCCAACCTGCCGTGCAGAGGTCGCTTCTCACGTTCGGTAACACGCGCTCCAAGCTTCCAGGAGTTCCCCACCCATTTGAAGTCCTGCTCAACGCGTTCAGGGCCCATACCGAGACCGTCGTCGCGGACGGTTACGCCGACAATGCCGTCGGCGGTATTGCGATCGAGAGTCACTGACACCTTATTGGCGTCAGCATCAAGGCTGTTCCAAACGAGCTCGATGACCGCTCGTACCGGATCAGTCTCACCGGCGAGACGCTGGACCAAGTCATTTCCGGCGGTGAGGGTAATTCGAGTCATTAGCTCAGTATGCCAGTAGACGGCGACACTCGCCGTAACTGGGCCGGTCGTCACGACATGAAAGCGGAAGTCCGAAGCGTCCACGATCCCAGCTTGCTGTCGCACCAGCCCTGCCAATCTTGACAGACGGTGGCGCATCAGTTGAATGGTTCGGTTTCCTGCCATCACGACGGCGTAGCTCACCGTCCTGAGCGGCTCATGGCCCAGCCACTTCCACAACAGCTAACCCAACGGCTGCAGCCGTTGATGTAAAAAAGCATTCTTGGGTTAATAGTCGAGAATGTGACCTAAGAACACTTCTGTTTAATTCCACGTCATCGTCTACGCCCGGCGCTTGGAGCCACAGGGCAATACCGGTGGGCTCATCGCGGCCGCGATCAAGCCGGACGGCTACAACAGAACCCTTCAATGATAAGGATGACGCCGCGGCGACCGTCGGAATTGAGTGACGGACCAAACCACCGGTAGTTTGAGACAGATACTTGCACCAATAAGGGAAGCTGCACCGCGTCGCCATCCTTCACGAGGGACGCATTGTGGTCAATGGGACCTTGGCTGAACTTCAAGCACTGCTGCCGCCGGCAACCCTCAAATATGTGGAAAAGCAGCCCCGCCTTGAGGACGTGTTTTTATTCATCACGGGTAACAGGTCCAATACAGGCAATGAGTTCAATGCAGGCAGTGAGGATAGGGAGTAAGTCATGACCACCCACTTCATCAGTGACACGGCGGCATTGTCGGGGCGTTCGCTGCGCCACGTCTCCCGCAGCATGGACACCATTATCACCACGGCCATCACACCCATTGCCTTGCTGCTGTTATTTGTCTACGTTTTGGAGGGCGCCATCAATGCCGGTAGTGATTTGTACGTTAATTACCTCCTGCCCGGCATTTTGATTATCACCATCCCTTCCGGAATCTCCTACACTTCCTACCGATTGTTTTTGGACATGCAAAGCGGCATCTTTGAGCGTTTTCAGTCCATGCCCATTGGCCGGTCCTGCGTACTGTGGCCCATGTAGTGACGTCCCTGGTGGCCAGCTTCGTTTCGTTGGCTGTTGTCGTGCTTGCCGCTTTGCTCATGGGTTTCCGTTCGGGGCGGGAATACTGCTCCTGTTTACGCTGGTGCTGACCCGGGTTGCCATTATTGCGGGGCTTACGGCAAAGTCAATTGACGGCGCCAGCGTGTTTTCCTACCCATTGATCTTTCTGCCTTTTATCAGCTCGGCATTCGTCCCCATCGACACCATGCCGGGGCCGGTACGGTTTTCGCCGAAAATTAGCCTGTCACCTTAATTGTTGACATCCTCCGGAACTTGCTGGCGGAACAGCCTGCGGGCAGTGGCATCTGGGTGGCCCTGGCGTGGTGCGTAGTGATTCGCCTGGCCGGCTACTTCGTCTCGGTGGCGGTGTATCACTGGAAGGCTGCCTAGTCCCCGTCATCAAGTGTCCAACGGGATCATCACCTGAATCCGCGTTGTAAAGTGCCATTATGGACGTAGACGCGGTCGGTGATTGGATCTGGGCAGCGCTGCAGGAATTATCCGGCATCGCCCCTTTAGGGACGCTTCTGGCTGTTATTGTTGCTTATTTTTCCTATCGGGGAACCGTCCGGCAAAAGACGTTGGCAGATAATCGCAATGCGTGGTGGAGCCGTGTCCAGTGGGCCATTGATGCAGCCCTGTCGGATAACGAGCAGCGCCGTGCAACGGGTATGGCGGCAATTGAACAAATGCAGGACTCAGAGCTTGCAACGGTGTCTGATCAAGCTCTTCTCGCGGCTATGGCCAACGCTGTCGTTGATGAAACGCTGGACATACTTGAGCTCGATGACGAGGCTGGGCTCATGGTTGAAAATAACGTCATGAACTATGATGAAAGTGGTGAAGGAGGTGCAGTAGATCATGACCGACCAGCAACGAATCAGCCCAACGACGCCTAGTCCTGCACATTCACGCAGGTACGAGGTCAAATTGGATTCCCGCGATGGCAAGGTTGTTTACGTAAAATCAATGGCCCAAAAGCAAATTTTGGAAAGTGCCGAACGGATCATTGCCAAGGCCAATAAAAAGATAGCGCAATAACGGACCCCCTCACTGCTCCAGTGTGTCCCTTACAGCAATAGGGCGGTTTCCAGCACCCATTGGCTTTGCCGGCGGGTCTCGACGGCTCTTGGATGGTAGCTTCTCCTAATCCGGCTCTCCGCGGTTCGTGGTGAATTCCATTGTTGTCATGGATGATTCACCGCTGTTCGGGCGGCGCTTCTGAGCATAATGCGTGTTGTGTAGTTGGTGCTATTGACGAAGCCGCGGCCGGTCCTTTTGATGTGTTTGATGCTGGTGTTGTTGGCTTCCACTTTGCCTGTGGTGGCGCCGGTGACGATGAGAACTTCGATCTCCTTCCACCAGCGACAGATGGTCCGCCAGAGTCTGGTTGTCTCGGGTTGCTTGGATGATTGAACTAGCTTCTCGAGGTGTTCCTTGGCCAGTTCGGCGTCTTCCAAGGAGCCGGTGCGCAGCAGTGTCCGTACTTGTTCTTTCACGTCCCAGGCTGCCTTGAGTTTCCCGGTCGGGTCATCGGTGGCGAAGACATGCTCTAGCCGTGTCCGTGCCTGATCGGAGAGGGAATCACTGGCGCGGAGCAGCAGCATCCGATGCGCCCATGCCGGGTCAACAGCCCGGCCCCGACGGCCCCGCACCTGGTGAGAGAGCGCCTGGCGCACCTCTGTCAGTGCCTGGTTGGCGAGCTGGATGAGATGGAAGTGATCCACGGAAACGGCGGTGCGGGGCAGCCACATCCGTAGGGCTTTTCGGAATGCTGCCGAGGGATCAATAGCTACGACTTGAACGCCGAGCCGCCACTCCAAGGGGCGTTTGATGAGCCATGCCCCGACCCCGGTGTGGTCCCTGCCGTCAACAACACCAAGGATCTGCCCGGTATCCAGGTCAACAATGGTCGTCATCCACGGTTCAATCCGCTGCCATGTGCTTGTTTCCGGGTCTTTGCAGAAGCGGACGGAGCGGAAGCGGTGTTCATCGATCCCGAGCATCCTTGGCCGTAAGAGATCCACGTTGGGCAGTTTCGTTGCCGCCATGGTCAAGGCCTTTTGCACCAACCACCAGGAAACCCCGTGGGCGGTGGCAGTTTCCGTTGCGGCACGGCCAGAGTCAATGACAGCTCGCACGAGAGCGCTGCGGAGCCGGCTCGTGGTCCGTGCCCTGGCCGGGACCTCGATCGTGGCTTCAAAGAAAGTTTTGCGCGGGCACAATGACTCGTCGCAGAACAGCCGACGCTTGGCCCAAACGACTTCCACCGGCCCAGCGACGGGGATGTCGCGGACGCGCTGCTGCCGGCCGGAATGGCGACGGGTGCCAATGACACCGCACCCCGGGCACCCGGATTCAACAGTGCTCTCGATATGGATTCTGCGCTGGCCAAAGCTCAATGTATGGGTTGCCAGGACACGGTAATCGTCCAGATTGAAGATCGTGGTGGCAGCATCAAGGTGCACCAAAGTAAGCTCGTTCAAGGCTCGTAGTCCTGTCAAAGATGAATGCGTCAGAACATCCATCACAACAGGGCTACGAGCCACCTCTGTTCAAGGACACGAAACCAGATTTCACCACGAACCATGGAGAGCCCCTAATCCAGTCCGTGGCGTCGCCGGCCGAAAGGCCAGCCATGACGGCCAGGAGCGCCAGGGCAGTACCTGTCCTGCCAATACCGCTTCCGCAGGCAATTTCAACGCGTTCCTGCGTGGCCCTGCCAAATGCTTCCTGCAAAGCGTCAACTGCGTCGGCGGTGGAAGCGGGCACGCCAAAGTCCCGCCACTTCACCCAGCGGCATTCCCATTTCTGGCCGCCGGGAGGGTGTCCCAGCAGGTAGACGCAGAAGTCCGGAGCGTCAATTGTTCCGCGGGATTTACGCACTCCCGTTCCCCGGACTTTCCGCCCATCGGGGAGCCTTACAGTTCCGGCTTGGCCACTCCATGCGTTCATTGATCTACGGTACGTCATGCAAGGACGGGGCGGGGACTGTCAATATTGAGGGGTGGGTGAGCTCCGTGCTCTGCCCGCTCCCGGACAACGTCAGGGCCGCCGTCGTGCAGGGTGGGAATAACAAACCGCACCAGGCCGTTAGTTTAGTTAGATGCAAACGCATGAACTAAGGGGTCAGGGATGCAGCGTACGGTAATAGTCATTTCCGCAGGATTGGGTGTTCCGTCGACCACCCGGATGTTGGCGGATCACATGGCCGCGGAGGTGCAGTCACAGCTGGCGCCTGAGGGTACGGTGGTCACTTTGGACGTGGTGGACCTGCGTGACCACGCCACGGGTATCGCCAACAACATGGTGACCGGGTACGCTGGGCCGGAACTCGCCGACGTCATTCACCGGGTGGAGGCAGCGGACGCCATGATTGCCGTAACCCCCACATTCAGCGCCTCCTACTCGGGCTTGTTCAAATCCTTCTTTGACGTCTTGGAGCCAAGGCTTTTGGACGGCATGCCGGTGTTTTTCGGCGCCACCGGGGGCTCATCGCGGCACTCCCTGGTACTGGACATGGCCATTCGGCCACTTTTTAGCTACCTGCGCGCCACGACCATGCCAACGGCCGTTTATGCCTCACCCGAAGATTGGGCCGGATCCGGCAACAACACGTTGGAACGCCGTATTGCCCGGGGCGCCGCAGAGCTCGCCACCGCCTTGCGCACGGATTCCCCTACGGTCCCTGCGCACCGCCAAAAACGCCGGGAACGCGTAGTGCAGGAGATGACGTCGCTGCCCTTTGACCAATTGCTGGCCCAAACGCAGCAGCGGTAATCCCGCAGCAGCCCTAATCCCCAGCGACTGAGGACCGCAGCGACTGAGGACCGCATGCCGCCTTAGAAAATGGGTTGCACTGGTTTGGCGGTCAGGGGTGGCGGATCCAACTGGGCCAGCACCACGCCAAGGGCCGTGCGGTAAATGTCCGGATGGATTTCCGGGCTGGCATGGCCGGTGTCGGGGACGCTGTACACAAAGCGTGGGTTGCGGGGGAACAGAGCCTCCCAGCCGCGAATGGCCATGTCAGCGCCGACAATGAAGTCCTCGGGGTCGTATATGAGACCTATTGCGGTGGTGGTGGGCACGTCGCCGTCGTACTGTTGCGGGAAGGCCTGCAGGAAGGTGGCCTGGGTGGTGCTAAGAATCAGCGAGTTGCTTTCGGCGCTAAAGGATCGGGCCACCCCGCTGCGGGCGGCTTGATACATGCCCTGCCCATTGGGATTGGCCAAACCGCCCCATAGCCCCGCGCCAACACGACCCAACAAACCCAGGTACGGCACCACGCGCCCGGCGAGGGAGATGTACTCCTTGCCGGGGTCAAGGATGTCGGCCACGTTGCTGGGGCTTGATCCCATCACCATCAACTTCACTGAAACGCCAATTTTTTCCAGCAGGGAAGCCAGCACCACGGCAGCCATCCCGCCAAAACTGTCGCCATAAAAATACACGGTGTCGATTTTCCGGCTGTAAATGTCCCGCTGCATCGCAATGAACAGCTGGGCTACATCGATGCCGTCGTTGGAGTAACCAATGTAAGACGCCGGGGCGCGTTGATTCATAGTTGGCTGGAGAGCGGCGAGTTTCCGTCCGGCGTCGCGGTAGCTGACCCTAAAGCCGCCCAGGAGGTACCAGGTTTTACCGGGGAAACGTTGCGTCGCAGTTTGGTTTTCCGCATTGTCGGGAGTGGTGATGCGATACTTGCTTTGCTCGGTGAGGCGGGCGTCGAAGGCAATGTTGGCTTTAAACGCAGTGCTCAGGGCAGCTGTGCCCATCGTGGCGAAGAACAGTCTGCGGGGTACGTCGGGGAGCTGTCGCACGTGCGGGGCCGCCGCCTTTGACCGCCCGCTGCCGGGGTTTTCATCATGGTGCAACCCTGCACCTGGGCTTGCACTTGGGCTTGGCTCCGAGGTGCTGGGATGCGAAGGTGTTGTGCTGTTTGTCATGGCGAATCATGACCATTCTTGCATGCGCCGGGGTTGCTCATGAAGTTGGTGCAGGCAGCCACGTTGCCAGTGGTTAGGTGTTGGCGGGGCCGGTCCACGCGGGGATTTCGGGAACCCTCCTGCGTGGCCTTGTTACAGCCCTGCAACCGTGGGTTTTCACGGGACCATTTTGTGTCACTACCTCTTCGACCGCGATAACGTGCCGAGAACGCAGCCGTAAATGAGGTGGACTGTGAACATGGTGAGAGCTCTTCCGCGGGCATCATGGTGAGCCGGCGGAAGAATGTTGAGCCACGGCAGCCACCCCTCATATCCGCCAGCCCAGACAAGGGCGCCATACACTGCCCCGGTCAGCGAGTTACGGTTCGTGGGCACACACACCAACCCGTACACAGCACCCGCGCCAGCTCCGTACCCAACATGGGACAGCACCGCGACGGCGTTTCTTGTGGGCTCCTCCCATCCCGGGAAGAACGACTCAACGATAATGGTTGGTGGCTGACGCTTCATGAGACCGCCCGCCTTGGCCAAACCCATGACAGCACTCATGGCCGCGGTGGCTGCCACTCCCGCCAACGCGCCGTGCAAGCTTTTAGCCAGGACAGTGTGCAGAGGATGTTTTCCCATGCTCCATAGTAGGCTCCGGAACCCTTTTCGCAACGGACAGTGACGGCGCAGGTTTTAGTTTTCCGAACTCCTGCGTCATCTGTGCACTCCACCGACGGAGGTGGCACGATGGTTTCATGTCCTTTCCCGAGCTATTTGCCGCATACTGGTGGTTGCTGTTTCCTCTAGGTGGCATGGCCGCTGGAGGATTTCAAACCGTGATGTCCTCCCGTGAACGTGCGCACCAGCGCAAGGTTGAGCTTTACAAACTCAAGCACTTTGGCCTTGCGGAACGGGACGAATCCGCTGGCCCCCGGCCCGGCGTCGGCCCTCCCGAGAAGGATTACTCCACCGCAGACGTTGCCAACGTGATGCAGGAACACGACGCAGTCAACAGGCGCTGGCTCAGCTATGAACTCGACGTGGCCAAGCTGATTGACTTTCCCATGATGAGTGACGTGCGGGAACCCCTGACTGTGGCCTTCCTCCGGGCCAAGCGCGACGCCGACGCCCTCCGCCCGCTCGATCCCGGGGAGGTTTCAGCCAAGAGCCGCTGGGACGACTACCGGAACGCCGTCAATGCCTTTGTCGTGGCTTTTGACATTGCAGAGAAGGAGGCACATCGAGTGAAGGACTCCGCGTACAGCCAGCCCGAACGCCAGCGTTTGGGCACGGCCCGCAAGCTCGTAAAAATCGCCGAAGACGACGGTGCCACCCCAGCTGAGCGGCACACCGCCTACAAGCGTGCACGGCGGGAACTGGACGGGCTGATTGTATTGCCGGATGTCACCATTGCAGCGCTTGAGCAAAAGGCCGCCCGCCTGCTCAGTAAACCAGATTAGCCGTTACTTGTTTGTAGCTTTATAACGACGGGCAGCTATTTCTTCTCCTGCCCGGAAGGGGCACTATAGGAAATAGCAGCACCCTGCTGCGGTTTTGATCTTCTCGAAAGGGCGAGGCCATGACTGGAAACACAGCACATACGCACACCGCACACACTGGAGTGGGACGCAGCAATGTTCAAAAGGCCGCGCTCGCCGTAGGCGCGGTTTTCCTCCTCGTGGGGATCCTGGGTTTTGTGCCAGGCATTACTACCCAGTACGACCAACTCTCCTTTGCAAGCCACCATTCAGGGGCCCTGCTGCTGGGCATCTTCCAAGTCTCCGTTTTGCACAACCTGGTGCACCTGCTCTTTGGTGTTGCCGGGGTTGTTTTGGCAAGGACAGGCGCCGGCGCTAAAAACTACCTCCTGTGGGGTGGGGTGATTTACCTGGTTCTATGGATTTATGGGCTGATCATTGACCATGACAGCAGCGCCAACTTCGTGCCGGTGAATGATGCTGACAATTGGCTTCACCTGGTCCTGGGCATTGGCATGATCGGGATGGCCCTGCTCCTCACTCGCAACACCACAAATGCCGTGCGCCGGTAACAGCGTGCCACAGCAAAGCACCAGCACGTGAACTGTTCGCGTGCTGGTGCTTTGCTGTAAGTGGTTATGGCGCGCCTGTTGGATCCTTGAGAACTAGGCAGGGGCACCGGCACCCGGAGAGCTGCTGGATTCATCCATCTCAAGGTCCTCGGTTGCGGGTCCTTCAAGTATTTTTCCGTCAGCGGCAAACCGTGAACCGTGAAGGGGGCAGTCCCAGGATTTTTCCGCATCATTCCAGTTCAGGATGCCACCCAGGTGTGTGCACACCCCGGAAACCTTGCAGGTGCGGCCATCTACCGTAGATACCCCGACCGGGTGTAGGCCGTGACGGAGCATTTGACCTTCACCCTCTGCCGGAACGTGGTGTGCTGCCTGCTGATCAGGTGCGGCCTCCGCATCACTTTCATTGAATAAGGCACTCAACCACCCCTTGGTCAGTTTGGCCGCAACACCGGCATTTATCTTCGCGCCCGTGGCAAGGTCTGTGGGGCCGGTGACGCGATGGGACAGTGTTTGCGCCCAGGGAAGGCTGCCGCCCAAAATCTCGGCGCTCAGTGTCAGGGCCGCAGCCACGGCATTGGTCATCCCCCATTTGTTGTAGCCGGTGGCAACGTGAATATTGCCGCCACCGCGGGGCAGCTTGCCCACAAAGGGCACCATGTTTGCTGATTGGTAATCCTGGGCAGACCAGTGGTGAGTTGCCTCTGCTCCCGGGAAGTTCTGCTGGGTCCACGCATCCAAATCATCCACGGCTGCCTGTTCAGAGATTTTTTTGCCAACCGGGTGGCCATTGCCGCCCACTACCAACAGTTCCTCGTCACCAAACGCTGCTGTGCGCAGGGAACGTGCGGGGGTATCAATGGAGAGGTACATGCCTTGGGGCAAATCGCCATTTGACGCTGGAATGCGGAAAGCTGCGGCGTAAGATCTGGAAGGCTCAATTTTGGCGAAGTACAATCCCCGATCCAGGATGGGGCTGCCGGTGGCCAGGATGACGTGTTGCGCCACATTGTCGCCCCGATCGGTTTTAACGGTGGTTGGCGTACCCAGCGACACGTCCCGAACACGCGTGGCCTCCACAATTCGCCCGCCGTGGGAGCGCAGATCCGCAGCTAATGCATTGAGGACTTCCAGGGGGTGGAACTGGGCTTGGTTTGGCAGCTTAATGGCGGCGCGGGTGGCAAACGGCAATCCAATGCCGCCCTCAACCCAGGTGATGTCCAATCCAGCACGGCGGCCAACCTCAGCCTCCTGTTCCAAGGACTTCACACCATTATCGGAAGTGGTGTACGTGTAAGCGTCGCGGTGCTGCACGGCAACATTGTGTTCCTCCAGGTACCGCAACATCCATGCCTGGCCTTCTAAATTCCCCTCCACATAAGCTTGGACAATATCTTGGGAAAAGTGCTTGTGAATCCCGGAAAGGACCGTGCCTTGGAGCAGACTGAGCTTTGCCGTGGTGTTGCCTGTCGTCACGGCGCCAACGGACCGTGCTTCAAGAACCGTCACGCTTAGCCCAGCGCGGCTCAGTAGCAGCGCTGTGGTGAGGCCCGTCAGCCCGGCTCCCACCACTACGACGTCGTAGCTGCCGCCCGGTTCAAAGGTGTCCGTTTCAAGTACCTGTTGCTGGTCAAGCCAAAGTGATTTCATGAACAATTTCCTCCAACACGTTTGAGCGCGGCACTGGCAAGGTTAAAGTCCCCATCGCAGGGTGTGGATAGACCTTGTAGTCCAGCCTTTCGGTTTCTGCTCAGGATGGCAAGACCCCAACCACGTAATAGCGGGATTCGGTGGTGCCGGGCCACGCTTGAGACGCTTCACGCAGCCGTACTGGCTAAACTGTCACTTCCGACCATCTTGAAGAACAGCGCTAAGGAAAATACATGACACGCACCATAGTGATCACCGGGGCCAGCGATGGCATTGGTGCTGCAGCTGCACGCATGTTGACGCAGCAAGACGCGCAACTAGTGGTGGTGGGCCGATCCGAAGCAAAAACTCAAGCGGTGGCGCGGGACATTGGTGCGGATTATTTTTTGGCCGACTTTACAGAGCTTTCCCAGGTCCGGAAACTGGCCAACGATTTAATGCATAAGTACCCGCGCATTGATGTTCTTGCCAATAATGCCGGCGGCATCATGGGCTCCCGCGAAAGCACAGTCGATGGGCACGAGAAGACCTTCCAAGTTAATCACCTGGCCCCCTTTTTACTGACGAATCTGCTGCTTGATGTATTGGCAAAAAGCAACGCCACCATTATCAATACCTCGAGCGCCGCACACACCCACATGGCGAAGTTCTCCATAGATGATCTGGACGCGGAGAAAAGTTACAGCAACCGGGCCGCCTACGGCAATGCAAAGCTTGCCAATATTTTATTCACCAAGGAATTGCAAAAACGGTTTGGGCATCGGGGTATTAGTGCCGCCGCATTCCATCCCGGAGTCGTGGGCAGCAATTTCGCGCTCGACTCCTCCAGAGCACTTAAACTGGTTTACGGCCTACTGAATCCGTTTTTATTGAATCCCACGCAGGGTGCTGAAACCCTCGTGTGGCTGGCATCCACCGAGCCCAACGTGGTGTGGACTCCGGGGGAATACTATGTAAAACGTCAACCGGCCACGGTTGGCGCCAAGGCTCAGGATGCGCACTTGGCTCAGCAACTATGGGAGCGCAGTGCAGCCATGGTGGCTGGTTAATGCACCCGGCCCGCCCACCCATGCATCCAGCCTGCTCAGGCGCGCATTAGGCCGCCCGTGTAGACGCCCTCGGCCAGTTGCTTCACTAACCAAGGGCTGAAGGCGTACGGTGTGGCGGCAACAGCTTCCTCAACGTCGACGACGTCGGACCAGGCCCAGTCGCAGACCTCATCGGGGTTGGGCACAATACCAGCATCCGCGGCAATGATGGCGGTGAAAACCGGGCAAATTTCGTTTTCAACTATTCCGGAGGCATCCACGGCCCGGTAGTGGAAGTTCGGCAGCGCTGGCTGGATGTTAGTGATGGTCATGTTCAGTTCCATGGCGGCACGGCGAATAATTGCCTCTTTCAATGATTCACCGGGGGCAGGATGACCGCAAAAGGAATTGGTCCATACGCCCGGCCACGTCTTTTTGGACAGGGCGCGGCGCGTCAGCAATGTGCGCCCTTGAGCGTCAAAGAGATGGCAGGAAAAGGCCAGATGCAGAGGGGTCTCGGCAGTATGAACCTCAGCCTTGCTGGCCGTGCCAATGTCGGCACCGCCTTCATCTAGCAGCCTTACCAGCTCAATGTCCTGGCCCATGGGGATGCAGCTCCTTCTTACGCATGTCACTTTTCAACAGGGACGGTAGGTTTCCCGCCGGGCACATAGCACCGTGGACCAGTGTATCCGGGGGAATTGACCCCAGAGTTTTGAGGCGACGGTTGATAAACAGCCGGTCGCTTATTTGCCCACAAGGCGGGTGCGGGGCGAACCAATGAGCCGACGCGCGCGTCAAGCGCATAACGGTTAGGTCACAGTTTGCCTGTCCAAAGGGATGATTGCCCCAATATGTCCTTGGTTTCCCGGCCCTTCCAAACGGTGGGAGGGGGGCGGGACCATCCCTTTGGGCAATTGGGTACCGTGCGCGGCTGTCAGCCTGCTCCGGTAAATGTGAGCTGGGGTACATTGGCTTTCAAGGGTGTGAGGCGGATTACCTTCCGCCTCCCGCCCGGGGACTGAGCAGCCCCGCGGGGAGCCCGCCGTTATCCATGGCGGCCGAAGCGGACAAGCGTGAAGGATGTATGAATGCCCCTGAGACAGGCCATGCAGCGAATGCGGGACAGTAACGGCTGCCTGCTGTGTACACCAGTAAAGACGCTGGTCCCATGATTGGTTTCATTGCCAAGAGGTTCATCAACTACGCCATACTTTCAGCCATTGCAACACTGAGCGCCTATGTCTTGGCCAGCGTCATCTTGAATCCGGCTGCCCGTTATCTGGGTCGCAATCCGCGTCCCAGCGATGACACCATCAATGCCATCCTGGACGGGCTCGGTGTCAACCCGGACACCCCCGTCATTGAACGGCTGTGGGGTTGGATCGTGCGCCTGGTGACCCAGGGGTCACTGGGTGACACTATCCACAACACCTCAGTGATCAGCGAAATGACTGCCCGGGCAGGCACCAGCTTGCGCCTGCTGATCCTGGGGACCATTATTGCGGCGATCCTCGGCGTGGCCATTGGTGTGTGGGGCGCTGTGCGCCAATACAGGTTCAGTGACCAGGCCATCTCCTACGCCTCCTTCACCATTCTTGCCACCCCGTCCTTTGTGCTGGGCATCCTGCTCATGATTGTGGCGACCATGTTCAATGGATTTTTAGGCGTTCAGCTAATTAATTTCACGGGGGAGTACACGGCAGGACTCGAGGGCGGCTGGTGGGTCCAGTTCTGGGACCGGGCAGCGCACCTATTGCTGCCCACCATTTCCCTAGCCCTCATGGGCGCGGCCGGCTACTCCCGCTACCAGCGCAGCGCCATGCTGGATGTGCTTTCCGCGGACTATATCCGCACCGCCCGCTCTAAGGGCCGCACGCGGGGGTCGGCGCTGGTCCGCCATGGCGTGCGTGTGGCCTTGATCCCCATGTCCACCTACTTTGCCTATTCCTTTGCCACGGTCCTGGCCGGTGCCGCCGTCACGGAACTGGTGTTCAGCTGGCACGGCATGGGAGAGATGCTGGTCCAGGCCATTTCCCAAAGTGACATCAATGCCTTCACCGGCGCCATCCTCTTCAACGCCGTCCTGATCCTCATTGCCGGAACCCTCTCCGATGTTGTGTATGCCGCCCTTGACCCGAGAGTGAGGGTGTAGCCATGTCGATGCTTGACGAAGCGCCCGCCATTGATCCGGCCGCCCCTGCCACCAAAGTGGTCCATTCCAGCAAACCCGTCTCCCGCTTCCGCCTGGTCCTGTCCAGGCTGCGCCGCACACCGCGTTTTTGGGCCGGGATCGTGGGCCTGGGCCTTGTGATCCTGTGGGCCATCTTTGGCTTGGTTCCCAATGCGTGGAACTACACCGACCTAGACATTTACAATATGGGCGCCAGCCCCAGCGCCGTGCACTGGTTCGGCACCAGCGACATTGGCGAGGACATTTACGCCCAAACCATTGTGGGCTTGCGCAAGTCTTTGATCATTGGCCTGCTGGTGGGCCCCCTGGCCGCCATTGTTGCCGGTGTGGTGGGCGCCGTGGCCGGCTATTTGGGCGGCTGGTGGGACCGGGCCATTGTGTGGGTCATTGACCTGCTGCTGGTCCTGCCCAGCCTGTTCCTGTTCATCCTCCTCAGCCCCATCTTTAAATCCCTGTCCTGGGTGGCGTTGATCTTCCTGCTGGCGGCTTTTGGCTGGATGATCATGGCCCGCGTGATCCGGGCCCAAACCCGGTCGCTGCGGGAACGCGACTTCATCAAGGCCGCCCGCTTCATGGGCGTGGACACCTGGACCATCATCCGCCGCCACGTCCTCCCCAATGTCTCCTCGCTGCTCATCATCGACGCCACGTTGGGCGTTGGCGGAGCCATCCTGAGCGAAACCACGCTGAGCTTCTTTGGCTTCGGCATCCAGGCCCCCGACGTTTCCCTGGGCACCCTGCTGGCCGCCGGCCAAGGCGCTGCCGCCACCCGCCCCTGGCTGTTCATTTTCCCCGCGGCAATCCTTGTCATCACCGTCCTGTGCGCCAGCCTTGTCGGCGACGCCCTGCGTGACGCCGTCGACCCCACCTCCGGAGTAAACCGTGACTGAGCGCCCTATCCCAACAACCATGGCCGACGTCGGACCCCGCACCCACGGCTTCCCCGGCACCGGGCCGGGGAACACGCCGTCGTCCGCCGCCGGACACCTGCTGGAGGTGCGCGACCTCACCGTGACCTTCCCGCAGCCCGGTGCGGCCGTGCAGGCGGTGCGCGGGGTCAGTTACCACGTGAACAGGGGCGAGTTCCTGGGCATTGTGGGGGAGTCGGGGTCGGGAAAGTCGGTCTCCTCCCTGGCAGTGATGGGGCTGCTGCCGTCATCGGCGCGGATTGGCGGGGACATCTTGTTTGAGGGAAAGTCGCTGCTGGGGCGCAGCGACCAAGAGATGTCCCGGCTGCGCGGCGACGGGATTTCCATTATTTTCCAGGACCCGCTGTCGGCGCTGACGCCCGTGTATACCATTGGCTCGCAAATTGCCGAGGCCCTGCAGCTCCATGACGGCAAGCTCTCCAGGCCCGCTGCCAATGCCCGGGCCGTGGAGCTGCTGAAGGTGGTGGGCATCCCCAACCCGGAGCGCCGCGCCCAAGCCTTCCCGCACGAATTTTCCGGCGGCATGCGCCAGCGGGCCATGATTGCCATAGCCATTGCCAACAATCCCCGCCTGATCATTGCCGATGAACCCACCACGGCATTGGACGTCACCATCCAAGCGCAGATCCTTGAGGTGCTGCAAAAGGCAAAGGACCTGACCGGAGCGGCCGTGGTGCTCATTACCCACGATCTGGGCGTGGTGGCGGGCAACGCCGACCGGATCGCTGTGATGTATGCCGGGCGGATTGTGGAGACCGGGACCGTGGATCAAGTGTTCCACAGGCCGTCGATGCCATACACCATTGGGCTGCTGCGCTCCATGCCCAACCTGGCCACGGCCGGCCACGAACGTCTGGTGCCTCTGGAGGGGCGGCCGCCGCAGTTGGACCAGCTGCCGCCGGGGTGCCCGTTTGCCCCGCGCTGCCCCGTGGCCATTGCCGAGTGCCGCACCAACGAACCCCCGCTGCTTCCCGTGGCCGGGCTTCCCGTGGCGAAGGAACTGCTGAATGCCTCAGCCTGTCTGCGCGTGGCTGAAATCGCCGACGGCACCTTGGACCGCGCCCACCTGTACCCCGTCCCGGCGCCGGTGGCACCTGCCGAACGGGCCGACGTGGAACCGGAAAAAGTGCTCGAGGTTACCGCACTGCAGCGGCATTTCCCGCTGACGAAGGGCTCCGTATTCAAGCATTCCATTGGCACGGTGCGGGCCGTGGACGGCGTCAGCTTCGACATCCGCAGCGGCCGGACGCTGGGGCTGGTGGGCGAATCCGGATGCGGAAAGTCCACCACCATCATGGAAATTTTGGAACTGGCTAAGCCCCAGGCCGGCACTGTCACCGTCAACGGCACGGACGTGGCCACGCTCAGTGCCAAGGAGCGCCGGGCACTGCGCAGCGACATCCAAGTGGTGTTCCAGGACCCCATGGCCTCGCTGGATCCGCGGCTTCCCGTCCAGGACCTGGTGGCCGAGCCGCTGACCGTCCACAAAGTGTCGACCGCGGAGCAACGCACAAAGGTCCGGGAAGTGCTGGAACTCGTGGGGCTGGAGCCATCCATGGCCTCGCGGTACCCGCATGAGTTTTCCGGCGGGCAGCGACAGCGCATCGGCATTGCCCGGGCATTGGTCACCGATCCGAAGATCGTGGTGCTCGACGAGCCCGTCTCGGCGCTGGATGTGTCCATTCAGGCGGGCGTCATCAACCTGCTGCAGGACCTGCAGGAAAAGCTGGGTCTTTCCTATTTGTTTGTCGCCCACGACCTGGCCGTGGTGCGCCAAATTGCTGACGACGTGGCCGTGATGTACCTGGGCCGGATTGTGGAAAGCGGGCCCTCCGAAGCCATCTTTGGCAACCCCGTGCACCCCTACACCCGCGCATTGCTTTCCGCCGTGCCGGTGCCGGACCCTGCCGTGGAGCGCAGCCGCACCCGGATCATCCTGGAAGGCGACCTGCCCAGTCCCACCGACGGAATCGAGGGTTGCAACTTCCGTACCCGCTGCCCGCTGTACAAGCTCATGGACGCCCGCGGGCAGGAACAGTGCCGCGTGCAGGACCCGAAGCAGCGCCCCGTGCGCGGGACCATGGTGGCGTGCCACCATGGCGAACACATAGACAAGATGGAGGTGGGGACCCCGGGCACGGAGCCGGCCCCGCAGCCACAACACACCTGAACAACTCCGGCGGCACACTACAGGTAAACCGCCGGGGTCCACACAATGGGAGGAAGACATGAAGCACATTAACAAGTTGGTCGGTGCCGGAGTGCTGGCACTTGCCCTCGCCATGACCGGCTGCAGTGCCGGCGGCGGCGGAGGGGACAGCAAGCCCTCGATGGACAGCAGCAAGGGAGCTGCCGACACCGCGTCACTGCCCACCACCGCGTGGGAAAACGCTGAATACGCGTCAGTTGCCGACGGCGGCACATTGACGCTGGCCGTTGACCAGATGCCCGACAACTGGAACACCCTGCAAGTAGACGGCAACGTCAAAGCGGGAGGTGAAATCATGGACCCCACCCTGGGCGGACCCGTCCGCACCACCGTGGACGGAGGCTGGGAAGTCAACCCGGACTATGCCACTGAGGTGAAGTTGACCAGCGAGGACCCGCAGGTGGTGGAGGTGAAGCTGAACCCGGACGCCGTGTGGGAGGACGGCACACCCATCACCTACAAGGACTACGACGCCACCATCAAGGCCAACAATGGCAGCAACCCGGATTACCAGATCGTGGGTGACAATGTCTTCAAGGACGTTGAGTCCGTCACCCGTGACGACACCGACTTCAACTTTCAGATCACGTTCAAGAACAAGAACGCCGACTGGCCTTCGATCCTGGGCAGCAGCACGGCCGGCATGGCCACCGCTGCTGTTTTGCCCGCAGCCGTTGCCTCCGATGTGACCGCGTTCAACGAGGGCTACAAAACCAAGCCACTGCCCTCCTCCGGACCGTTCAAGGTGGGCACGGTTGATGCTGCCGGTCAAGTGATCACCCTGGTCCCCAATGACAAGTGGTGGGGCCAGAAGCCCAAGCTGGAAAAAATCATCATGAAGGTCGTTTCCCGGGACGCGCTGGCCCAGGCCTACGCGAACAAGGAACTTGACGCATTCAGCATCGGCACCAACAAGAACAACTACGACACGGCCAAAAAGCGTACCGACGGTGCCATTCAGCAGTCCGGGGGCCTGACGTGGAACCATGTCACGTTGAACGGGTCCAAGGGTCCGCTGGCCGATGTGAAGGTCCGTCAGGCCGTAGGCCGCGCCATTGACCGGGACACCATTTCCGCCAGTCGCCTAAGCCCCATCGGCGCTCCCGTGGCCAGCCAAAACAACTACATCTTCATGCCCGGCCAAAAAGGTTACGAGGACAATGCCACCGATGTCATTGGTTATGACACCGCAAAGTCCGAGGAGCTTTTGCAGGAGGCCGGTTACACCAAGGGCTCTGACGGCGTCATGGCGAAGGACGGCGCCAAGCTGGAAATCACCTATACCCTGGATGCAAACAACCCCGTGTCTGAGCAGATCTTCAAGCAACTCCAGGCCAACTTGAAGGCCGTGGGCATCACGTTGACGAACGACACCGTCCCGGCGGACAAGTTCTTCTCCGATTACGTGCTCAAGTCCAACTTTGAGATGACGGGTTTTGCCTGGTCGGGCACCGCGTACCCCATCGCCTCCACGGAATCAATCTTCTACCCCGTCGATGCCGGACAAAACTTCAGCGGTCTGACCGATGAAAAGCTCGGCGACATGTGGGCCAAGGCCAATGCGGAACTGGACCCTGAAAAGCGCCTGGAACTGGCCAACGAAATTGACAAGGCAATCTTCGCCTACACCCCGGCCATTCCACTGACACCCACCCCGAACACCCTGGGCGTCAAGACCGGGTTGGTGAACTACGGTGCCGCCCAGTTCCAGTCCATCGACTGGACAGCTGTCGGCTTTAAGTCCTAAACAGCCCGCTGAAGGGCCCGATTCCGCCTGTCACAGGGCGGAACCGGGCCCTTTGTCATGCCTCACCTGAGTTCGCCGTGTCCTAGGTGAGCAGGCTGGCAACGAGAAGCACCATTGCAAGGAAACCAACGACGGCGGTGGGCACGTTCCATCGTGTTTCCACCTTCCCCAGCTGGCCGGGTTGGGCAACAGAGGCGGAAGGGGCGGCCCGGTCCCGTTCCCAGGCGTCCCAGGCGGACTCGACCGCGGCCTGGGTGGGCGGCAGGGACACTGCCGCGGGATTGCCGCCCATACCAGGGAGCCGTTGGGGGCCCAGTTTGCTGGCGCCGGGAGCTCCCCAGCTGCCAATGCGCCCCGCGGTGGTATGGAAGCTCACGCTTTGGACCACCCGCAGGGACGTCAGTTCACTGAACGGGATTTCGTGGTCACGCAGGAGGTTGCGGATGGAGAGCCCGTCGGGGCGGACCAGCAGCTGCGGGCGCCACAGCAGCATAAAAATGCCCCACGCGATGAATAACATCCACGGCAGGAACGTCCAGATTTCGCCCGGCGAACCCGTCAGGAGCAGGTTCACGCTCAGGAAGGTACAGATGCTCCATGTCATGGCTGCCAGGGTCCGGGTGGGTTTGGAATAAACGGCGGCGGCGGTGGTGCGGCTGCGGGTATTTGCTGCGTTGTCCATGGTCCTTCAAGAATGCCAGAGATTACGGGCAGCAGTACTGGGCCAAGCCCTTCAAGGCTCCCGGAACGGCGTACAGATTGTCCGTGCCGAACTGGACACAGGCTTACTCAGGGGCTGAGCGGTTGCTTCGGCGTTACATCCGGTCCGGTTCGATCTGGTCTTCCTCTTCTAGCGCGGCCGCGTGCTCGTTGATTTCCTCAATATCAGGAGTGACCAGCTCCGTGTAAAGCACAGCCAGCGGGTCATTAACCGGAGGCTCGTGGGTCAGGTCCTTGTCGCTATGGTCTGAATTTTTGCTCATGCTCACACACTAGCCCGGGTTGATTGTGCCCGCCACCACCTTCACCCGGTCAAGAACGACGGCGAAGCTTCCGTAATGCTTTCAGGCATTTCCGCACTTTATTCACCGACCGCCAGTGCGTGAAATTACTGCCGGCTGGGCCTTGACTTTGACCCGCGCGGCGACTGTCACTGCAATAATCACCACGGCTCCTACGAGCGCCACAACAGCCACCGGAGTGGACTTCAAATCACCAATTAACCGGGCAACAGCTATCCAGGACAGTCCCCAAGCCAGCGACGCTGCAGGAGCCACCCCGCCCCGACCGTAAAGGGCAATGACAACACCGATGGAAACAGCTGCCAGGACGGCGCTAATGGTCCAGTACACAGGATCCATGCCAAAGCCGGAGAAACCTTCAGCAACAGTCCACGCAGATATGTTGGCCAACGTGGCCACGCTGACCCAACCCAAATATAGCCCCAGTGAGCCATCGGTAATGATGCCATCGGTCCGTGACGTTGAGTGGTGTTCACGTAGCAGCACAAAAATCCACAGCAGCACGGCCAGCAAGATGATGATGACCGGTACGCTGAGCCACAATTGATCAAACTGGATGCTCAGGATCCAGGCTGCGTTGAGCAGCAGGGAAGCTGCCACGGGGTAGCCGATCCGGCGATGCCGTTCCTGCCGGCGCTGACTGGGCAGGAACTGCCACACGGCGTAGGCCAGCAGCCCTGCGTAAATAAGTGACCAAATGGCGAAGGCTGGACCATGGGGCGCCACGAGCGTGGCATCTGCAGCCAGGGCGCCTCCGGAGGCCTTCTGGATTTCAGTGCCACCTGCGGCACCGGAACCAATGAACGATCCCACTACCGCCACAATGGCGCTAACGGCCACGATGAATTGACGCAGTACGTCCCTTTTGTCATTGCCGGTTTCCATCACTGGTTTCATACCACGCAATACTGGCGGCAATTCCAGGCCATTGCAATGCGGCACAGGGACGCGAATGCGCTGCCCCGGCCTTGCCAAGGCGCATTCCGCCTGCCCCGAGCGCACATTGCATCTGCAGTCAGGGCCCGCTGGAAGCCCTTTTGGAGTCCGCTAGCGTCCGCTGCGCCGGAATCGATGAACGAGTAGGCCGCCGCCAGTGCGTTAAAGTGGAGGAGCCCTGTGCGGGAGGATTTTGGCCCCCGGGATGCGGAGGCGATGCCCCAACATTGCCAAGGCGCAGTTCTCCCATCCTGACCGTCCATGAATGGAGCCAGCCATGGCCGTCAAGCCAGCAATGGAAACAGCCCCCGCGCAACCCACCCCCGAACAGCTGCAGTCAGTGTGGGGTGCTTTGAAGTCACCCCGCCGACTTAAAACCGAAGTGCTCGGTGGACTGGTTGTGGGCCTGGCCCTCATTCCGGAAGCCATTGCGTTCTCCGTCATTGCCGGCGTCGACCCCAGGGTGGGCCTCTTCGCCGCGTTCACCATGGCGGTGACCATCGCCTTCACAGGCGGCCGCCCGGCCATGATTTCAGCGGCAACAGGAGCGGTGGCGCTGGTAATTGCCCCCTTGGTGAGGTCGCACGGCGTCGACTATCTCATAGCCTGCGTCATTCTGGCCGGCGTACTCCAGATTTTATTGGCAGTGTCAGGGGTCGCCAAACTCATGCGGTTCATTCCTCGTTCTGTCATGGTGGGCTTCGTCAACGCCCTGGCCATCCTCGTCTTTCTCGCGCAGCTGCCGGAGCTCATTGGTGTGCCATGGCTGGTGTACCCGCTGGTCATAAGTGCGCTGCTGATCATGTTTGTGCTGCCACGCTTCACTCAAGTGGTTCCAGCGCCACTGGTGGCCATTGTGGTCTTGACGCTCGTGACGGTTTTGGCAGCCGTGGCGGTTCCCACGGTAGGGGATAAGGGACAGCTGCCGGATTCCCTGCCCACGTGGCTCATCCCACCTGTTCCGCTGACCTTTGAAACGCTCCAGATCCTCTTCCCCTTCGCCCTCGCCATGGCTTTTGTGGGTTTGCTGGAATCGCTCATGACGGCGAAATTAGTGGATGACATCACTGACACCCGCTCCAATAAGACCCGCGAGGCCTGGGGTCAGGGCGTAGCCAATATTGTTACCGGCTTCCTTGGCGGCATGGGTGGCTGCGCCATGATTGGTCAAACCATGATTAACGTCAGGGCCTCCGGCGCACGCACCCGCATTTCCACTTTCAGCGCCGGAGTATTTCTCCTCCTGCTCGTGGTGGTGCTGGGCGACGTGGTCTCCATGATCCCCATGGCTGCGCTGGTCGCCGTCATGATATTCGTTTGCTGGGCCACGTTCGACTGGCACAGCATCCATCCACGCACCCTCAAAGCGCTGCCCAAGAGTGAAACGTTCGTCATGGTGATCACAGTCATCGCCACGGTGACCACGAACAACCTGGCCATTGGGGTGGGCTCCGGAACCGTGCTGGCCATGATCATGTTTGCCCGCCGCGTGGCTCATTTTGTCACGGTCAAGCGCACCGAGGGGGAGGAGAGCGTGACGTACACAGTCAACGGTGAGTTGTTCTTCGCCTCCTCCAATGACCTGTACACCCAGTTTGAATACGCCCTTGATCCTGCCCACGTGATCATCGACATGAGCCAGTCGCACCTGTGGGATGTCTCCACCAGCGCCACCCTTGACGCGATCACCGACAAATACCGCCGCAACGGCAAGTCCGTGGAAATTGTGGGACTTAACGAAGCCAGCACACAAATGCGCGATCGTCTGGCCGGGAAACTGGGCGGCAATTAACCAAGGTACAACGCCGGCACTCGCCGGCCGCCCGCAGCGACGGGTAATATTCCGGGCGCGTTGAGTCGAAGACACCCACTGTTCGTTTTTGTCCAGGCCACCACATACCCTGGCCTGGTGGAAACATTTGATGGGGATGGCATACCGGAGCAATTGACCGAGGGGCTCTACGAACTCCTGCATACGAGCAGCTTGGAGAGACGTCTTCGCGCTGTGCCGCAATTGCACTCAACCAGTGAGAGGATCGACAGCGGCAGCAGCCCCGAGGCCCTGTCACGACACGTCGCCCATACAGTCAAGCAAGTTCTTATGGGCCTGGATGCATCCGACCGCGTAGCCAAGGTCAATGAATTATTAGCCGTCATTGATCCGGCAAACCCGGTCATTGCCGGGCCCCAGCAACTTCGCTCACTGCACTCACCGGACACACTCACCCGCCGCAGACTACGCCGCCCAATGACAAATCTCAGTGACAGTGCACTTTTGACGAATGGCAAAGACGACCCCAATCTCGCTGCAGAAATTCGGACAGAAATAGAGTCAGCTGACACCGTGGACTTACTGTGTGCATTTATTAAATGGACGGGCATTAGATTATTGGAACCTGCCCTCGATGCGCTGAGGGCCCGTGGCGGGAAACTTCGCGTCATCACCACCACCTACATGGGTGCTACAGAACGTCGTGCAATTGATGAACTTGTCAGGCGGTATGACGCTGAAGTCAAGATCAGTTACGAGACCCAATCAACAAGGCTGCATGCGAAGGCTTGGCTCTTTCATCGCCGAACGGGATTTAGCACCGCCTATGTGGGAAGTTCCAATCTCAGCCGCGCGGCCATGCTGGACGGGTTGGAATGGAACGTCAGGCTGTCCAACATCGGCACCCCCTCATTGCTGCAGAAATTTGCTGTGACCTTCGACAGCTACTGGGTGCAGCGGGCCTTCAATCCATACCATCCAGACCTCGATGCGGACATGCTTGATGCAGCCCTGTTGCGGAACGGTGGAACACGCACCTTCGCTCCCAGTGGATACACCGGTTTGGAAGTTGCACCGTATTTGCATCAAATTGAAATGCTTGAAGAACTTGAAGCTGAAAGGGCGAAAGGTTTTCATCGCAACCTGCTGGTTGCCGCGACGGGAACAGGCAAGACAGTCATTGCAGCCCTGGACTATAAGCGTCTGTGTGAAGTGTCCGGTAAAAAATTATCGCTGCTCTTCATTGCGCACCGCAGTGAAATTCTGCAGCAATCCCTGTCCACCTACCGCAACGTCATGCAAAGCGGAACCTTCGGTGAGCTCCTTGTCGGCGATCACAAGCCCCAGCAATGGCAGCATGTATTTGCCAGTGTCCAGTCACTTTCGGCTAAGAAACTGGCTCAGTTCGATCCGGCCAGGTTCGACGTGGTGGTCATTGACGAATTTCACCACTCAGCAGCAAAGACCTACCGGCAGCTGATTGATCACCTGACTCCGGGGGAATTCTTAGGGTTAACCGCCACCCCGGAACGAGGAGACGGAATACACGTTGCGGATGAATTCTTTGAAGGTCGGATCGCCAGCGAGCTTCGGCTTTGGGATGCACTGGAAGCCGATTTGCTGGTCCCCTTTCACTACTTCGGGGTGTCAGACGACGTTGATTTAAGTGATCTGGAGTGGAAACGCGGCTCCTATGATCGGCAGCAGCTCAGTGATCTCTATACGGGCAATGATGCTCGCGCCGCGAAGGTCATTCACGAGCTGAGAGACAAAATTACCAGCACCGAACAAATGCGTGCCATTGGCTTCTGTGTGTCGATCCAGCATGCCCAGTACATGGCTGAAGTGTTCAACAAGGCCGGCATCAAAGCTCTCGCAGTCTCCGGTAAGACGAACGACGGCGAGCGCGCGCTGGCGTTGAAAAAGTTACGCAAGCGCGAAATAAACTGCATTTTTTCCGTGGATTTGTTTAACGAGGGCCTCGATTTGCCTCAGCTGGACACCATCTTATTGTTGCGGCCGACTCAAAGTGCCACAATTTTCGTGCAGCAACTGGGGCGGGGTTTACGGCGTGCAAAGGGCAAGGCAGTGCTTACCGTGATGGACTTCATTGGACAGCAGCACCGTGACTTTAGGTTTGACGTGCGCTTCAGGGCCATCACCGGCTACGGCAAAAAACAATTGGAAGAAGCAATTGTGGGGGATTTCCCCTTCCTGCCGTCAGGATCTCAAATTGTTTTGGACAGGGTCGCCAAGGGTGTCATCCTCGCCAATTTGAAAACCCAACTGAAATTGAATAAACCCAAATTAGTGGCTGACATTAAGTCGTACGGTCATTTGCGCCTGGCGCAGTATTTGACTGAATCCGGTCACGACGTAAAAACAATTTATAGGTCAACGAAGAACTCGTGGACCGACTACCTCAGACTCGCGGGGTTGGTGGCCGGCACTTCAGCTTCTGAAGCTTTGCTCGGCGAAAAGCTGGATGATGTATCAATACGGGCGGAGGCAGAGCTTCTATCGCGGATGGCGGCACTGATACACGTGGATGACCAGGAGCGTGCCGATGCCTATTCGCGGATTGTTGGCTCGCAGTCCCCGCTATATGCGCAGCTGTCATCGCGGGAACAGGCGTACGCCCGCATGCTGTTCTTTATACTTTGGAACAATGGCGGCGGCTTTGCCAGTTACGACCACGGCTTTGAACATTTGCGTCGTTACCCCCATGTTTGCGGCGAGATCGTTCAGATCGTTGCTTTGGGGGCTGCCGGATCTCGGCGTGCAGGCAAAGGTCTGGGTGGAAGTTTGTCGTGGTCACCGCTGCGCAGCCACCTGACTTATGGCCGGTATGAGATTCTGGCAGCCCTGGGTGCGAAGTCATTGGACACACCGGAAAAAAGAAACTTGATCAGCACCGGAGGTGTTGCCTGGTGTAAAGACACCCGTACCGACGCTTTCTTTGTCACTTTGAATAAGGACGTGGCCAATCATTCAGCGACGACAATGTACAAGGACTATGCACTCAGCCCGGAGCTGTTTCATTGGGAGTCCCAGAATGCGACGTCGCCTTCCAGTCCCACTGGCAAGCGGTACTTAAATTCGAAAGCAGCAGATTCCCAAGTGCTTATATTCACCCGCGATACCGCAGATGATGAAACGGGTCTCACCATGCCATACACCTGCATTGGCCAGGCCGACTACGTCCAGCACAGGGGAGAAAAACCAATAGCCATTACGTGGAAGCTGCACCGGCCCATGCCAGCTGATGTGTATGCAGATGCGGCAGCGGTGGCGCTTTAATTTAAAGTGCCTGATCCGTCCGAAGGTTGAAAGGGCGAGATTTTGACAGACGCCTGTGAGCCGTGCGACAGTTTTGCCTATGAACCTGTCAGACAACTGGACAGCCGGACAGCCGCAGATTGTTCGCGTCAGCGCCGCAGAAGCCGTTTTCAAAGCCATTCGCAACGCCATTGAATCCGGCCAGTTGACAATTGGCGCCAAGCTCAGCAGCGAAGCCGCCTTGGCCGCCCAGTACGGCGTCAGCCGCTCGGTTATCCGCGAAGCCCTGCGCTCGTGCACTGCGCTGGGCCTGACTGAAACCCAAACCGGCAAGGGCACCTTTATCCTCGCCAACAGGGCCTCCAGCGACCTGGTCCTGGGACAATTCTCAGCCCGCAGCCTGATGGAAGCCCGCCCGCACATCGAGGTGCCGGCCGCGGAATTTGCCGCCACCCGCCGCAGCGCCGAACACCTCGAAGAACTGCGCGGCATCGTGGAGCTCATGACCGACGAGGACGACCCCGAAATCTGGGTCAGCCTCGACGCCGCCTTCCACGGCGCCATAGCGCGCGCCAGCGGCAACGGCGTGTTCCAAAGCGTTGTCAACGACATCCGCGACGCCATGGTCAACCAGTCCGAAACCATCAACCTCATTACGGGCAGGGCACGCCAGTCGGACATTGAGCATCGCGCCATCCTTGACGCCATCGACCGCGGCAGCCCTGACGAGGCCGGCCGCGCCATGGCCGTCCACCTGTCCGCCGTCGACACCGCCCTCAGCCAAATCATGGGAGAACAACAGGCATGACCAACAACAACTTTCCCGCCCACGCCCCGCTCGCCGTGCAAACCCGCGGCGAGCTGGTGGAGAGCGTCCATTACGGTTCTCTGATTGCCCTGAAGAACGACGGCGGGACCCTCCTTTCGCGGGGGGAACCCACCGCCCGCATGTACCCCCGGTCCGCGCTTAAACCACTGATGGCCGTGGCCATGCTCCGGGCCGGCCTGGACCTGCCGACGGAGCAACTGGCCCTGGCCGCGGCAAGCCACTCCGGAGCGGCTGCGCATCAGGAAACCGCCGCCAAGATCCTGGCCAACGCCGGACTGACGCCGGAACACCTGGGCAACTCCACGGATCTGCCCTATGGCATGGCCGAACGTGAAACCTGGCTGCGCGCCGGACACGGCCCCACACAGCTCGCGCAGAATTGTTCCGGCAAGCACGCCGCGCTGTTGGCCACCTGCGTTGACAACGGCTGGCCGCTGGAGAACTACCTGCAGGCAGATCATCCCCTCACAGCCGCCATCCGTGCCACAGTGGCCGAGCTGACAGGTGAAGCCATCACCGCCGTCAGCACCGACGGCTGCGGCACGGAAGTATTTGGGCTGTCCCTGGTTGGCATGGCCCGCGCCTTCAGCCGCATGGCCACCGCCGCACCCGGCTCGCCGGAACGCCGTGTGGCTGACGCCATGCGCGCCCGCCCCGAAATGGTGGCCGGCCACGGCCGCGACGTCACAGCACTCATGGAGGCCGTGCCCGGGCTGCTGGCCAAGGACGGTTTTGAAGGGATCCAGCTCATTGCCTTGGCCGATGGAAGTGCCGTGGCGCTGAAGATTTCCGACGGCGGGGACCGCGCCCGCATGCCGGCTGCAGTTCCGGCCCTGCTTGCCCTGGGTGTGGAGCCAGCACTGTTGGCACCCTTCAACCACCTCCCGGTCTACGGCGGAGGACGCCCCGTGGGTGAACTCCGGGGCCTGCCAACAACGAACTGACCATTTTCATCCCCGGCGCAACGGGGCGCCCCACCCACAAGGAAAACCATGACTGAAACCATTTTGACCACGCTTGTTGCCGACCCGCTCAACGTCCGCATTGAACATGACCTGATTGGCGACCGGCACGTCCCGGCTGATGCTTACTGGGGCGTCCACACGCTGCGTGCGGTGGAAAATTTCCCAATCACGGGCATTCCGCTGAGCTACAACACGCACCTGGTCAACGGCCTGGCCATGGTGAAACAGGCCGCCGCGCAGGCCAACCACGAGCTGGGTCTGCTGGACGACGTCCGTGCCGGGGCCATCATCGCAGCCTGCCAGGAAATTATCGCCGGGAAACTGCACGACCAGTTCGTGGTGGACGTCATCCAGGGCGGTGCGGGAACGTCGTCGAACATGAACGCCAACGAGGTCATTGCCAACCGGGCACTGGAAATTCTTGGCCACAGCAAGGGCGAGTACCAGTTCCTGCACCCGAACGACCACGTCAACCTGAGCCAGTCAACGAACGACGTCTACCCGACAGCCGTGAACGTGGCCACCATCTTCGGGACGAAATCGCTGGTGGAAGCCATGGAATACCTGTGCGACGCCTTTGCCGTCAAGGCAGTGGAATTCCGGACAGTGGTGAAGATGGGACGCACCCAGCTGCAGGACGCCGTGCCCATGACACTGGGCCAGGAATTCAACACCTACGCCGTCACGATGGGGGAAGACCGGGCGCGCCTGGCCGAATCCACACTGCTCGTGCATGAGATCAACCTCGGCGCCACGGCCATCGGCACCGGACTCAATGCGCCGCTGGGTTACTCCGCGCTGGCCTGCCGCCACCTGGTTGAAATCTCCGGGTTGCCGCTGACCACTTCCGTGGACCTGATCGAGGCCACCCAGGACGTCGGCGCCTTCGTGCACCTCTCCGGCGTGCTTAAGCGGGTGGCCGTGAAGCTGTCCAAGATCTGCAACGATCTGCGCCTGCTCTCCTCCGGACCGCGTGCCGGTTTTGGTGAAATCACGCTGCCTGCCGTCCAGGCCGGATCCTCCATCATGCCCGGGAAGGTCAATCCCGTAATCCCCGAGGTCGTGAACCAGGTGGCCTACGAGGTTATTGGCAATGACGTCACCATCACCATGGCGGCAGAGGGCGGCCAGCTGCAGCTGAACGCCTTTGAACCCCTCATTGTGCACAGCTTGACCAAGAGCATGCGACACCTCGAAGCCGCCTGCATCACGCTGGCTGACAAGTGCATCAAGGGCATTACCGCGCACGAGGACAAGCTTCGCGCCCAGGTGGAGCACTCGATTGGCCTGGTCACTGCACTGAACCCGGTTTTGGGCTACTCGATGTCCACCAAGATCGCGCTGGAGGCACTTGCCAGCGGGCGCGGCGTGGCCGAACTTGTCCTGGAGCACAAGCTGCTCACCGCTGACCAGCTGAACGAACTACTGCGGCCCGAACACCTCGCCAACCTCGGCGACTAGGTTCCTGCGCGCCACCAACACTGCGGCCGGCACGGGGGACGGCCGCACTTTAGAAAAGGATTCAAAGCATGCACCCGCAGGAAAAAACTGAAACCTCCGATTTAGTTCAAGATTTGCCCAGCGCCGCGTTGACCGCAGAGGACGCTGGGCTGCACAAAGGATTGAAATCCCGCCAGATCCAAATGATCGCCATTGGCGGAGCCATTGGCACCGGGCTGTTCATGGGGGCCGGCGGGCGCCTGGCCGGGGCCGGCCCGGCACTGATGTTCAGCTACGCCATCTGTGGCTTTTTTGCATTTTTGATCCTGCGGGCGCTGGGCGAACTCGTCATCCACCGTCCGTCGTCGGGCTCGTTCGTCTCCTATGCCCGGGAGTTCTTCGGGGAAAAGGCAGCATTCGTCTCGGGCTGGTTGTACTGGCTCAACTGGGCGATGACGGCAATTGTGGACATCACCGCCGTCGCGCTTTACATGCATTTCTTCGCCAAATATGTTCCCTGGATCGGCGGGGTGCCGCAGTGGCTGTGGGCGTTGGGCGCTTTGCTGCTGGTGCTGGGGTTGAACCTTGTCTCCGTGAAGGTCTTTGGAGAGCTGGAGTTTTGGTTTGCGTTGATCAAGGTTGTGGCACTGGTGTCCTTCCTGCTGATCGGCACGTACTTTGTCATCTTCGGCACCCCTGTGGCGGGACAGGAGGTCGGATTCAGCTTGATCGCGGACAACGGCGGGTTCTTCCCCAACGGGCTGCTGCCGGTTGTGGTGGTGATGCAGGGCGTGGTGTTTGCCTACGCCTCCATTGAACTGATTGGTACGGCTGCCGGCGAAACGCAGAACCCGGAAAAGGTCATGCCGAAGGCCATCAACACCGTCATCATCCGCATCGCCGTGTTCTACGTCGGCTCCCTGGTGCTGTTGTCTCTGCTGCTGCCGTACACCGCGTACAAGGCGGGGGAGAGCCCGTTCGTGACATTCTTTGGCGCCATCGGCATTGAGGGCATCGACTCGATCATGAACCTGGTGGTACTCACGGCGGCGCTGTCCTCGCTGAATGCGGGCCTGTACTCCACCGGCAGGATCCTGCGCTCGATGGCCCTGTCAGGTTCAGCGCCTAAATTCACGGCCAAGTTAAACAGCCGCGGCGTGCCGTTTGGCGGCATCCTGCTCACGGCCGCGGTCGCGTTCCTGGGCGTTATCTTGAACGCAATTGTTCCGGCGAAGGCCTTTGAGATTGTGTTGAACATGGCGGCGCTGGGCATCCTCGCCTCCTGGGCCATGATTGTGCTGTGCCAGCTGGCCCTGTACCGCCTTGCGAAAAAGGGCCAGGCCATCAGGCCCGCGTTTCGCATGATCGGCGCGCCGTACACGGGATACCTGACCCTGGTATTCCTGCTGGCCGTGCTGGTCCTGATGGCGTTCGACAGCCCCGTCGGCACCTGGACCGTCGCCTCCATCGTGGTCATTATCCCGGCGCTCATCGTCGGCTGGTACCTGAGCCGCGGACGGATCAATGAAATCGCCGCCTCCCGCGACGGTTTCGCCGGCCCGCACCCCGTCATTGCCCACCACAGTGCCGCCCCGGCAAACACGGGTGCGGCCGACGGCGGGACGCGGGGCGGCGATGCACGAGACTAGGGCGCCCGAGGCTAGGTCGACCGGGCGGCAGTTCCGGCCGGTTCCGTGGTTCGCCGCCTGGGACCGGCCGGGGCGCAACGCCCGGACCTGAACCATTTACGGATCAACTAATCGCCAAACCCACTGTCAGGTCTTGACGGCGAGTGGTGCAAGACCCTCACCAACCGGCTGTGCCCGGCCCGCCCTTGAACGGACCAACAATTTGCTTGGTGATCCAGCCGCCGTAAAAGTCTCCCTCCTGGACGTTCACCTGCTCCCCGTTGACCTCACAGGATTCCATGCGACCCGGGTAAAGTGCCACGCGTGTACTGAGCATCTCGAAACCCAGTACTGGCTTCGGGTAGGTCCACCCGGCGCGGGGGGCGATAATTCCGTCGACCACCACGTCAAAGTAGTGGGCTTCTCCCTTGAACTCGCAGAAACTGGTGCCCTGGACCTTGACCAGCACCCCCTCAGGGAAAGCATCCAATGGCAAGTAGTAGACAGGAGGGTGACTTGTCTCCAGGACGCGCACTGCATCGGTGGTATCGGCAATCACCTGTCCACCGAACCGAACTACAACCCGTTCCGATCGTGGCTCGATCTTCGGCGGCCGGGGGTAATCCCACACCGATTCCTGACCGTTCCGAGGCTTAATGGGGTGAGGGCGCGAAATGAAGTTTGAAAAACCTTGATCAGGGTTCATGCACCCATAATGTCATCTCCCGCTGGGATGTCACCGTGAAGGGGGGATTTTCTTCATCGGTACGCGGCTGGGGGTTTCAATGTTAGGTTTCGTATCCTCAAACGTCGGGGTATCTCAGGTTTTGCCCAACCGGAAAACCAACATTCTCAGCATGGTACTTCCGCCATGCTGAAGATCTTCTGCCATGAAGTCTCGGGTTTCGGATCAAAAATGGAAGCCAGTACACCGGAAGTCAGAATTATCATGGTGGCAATAACGAGTGCAACGCTTTGCGTCATCTTGCATGGCCTGGGCTTTGAGACGGATAGGTCATGAGAAACGAAGCTGCCTCACTCATCGAGTCCATGTGTAGGATTGGGAATTTCTTAGCGTGGGAGTGCAGTCTCATCGTTACCGTCGGTCTTAGTCTTTGAATCTAAACGAACGCATCCCGGGGAGTCTCGACGCAGGTATTGATGCTGACATGTTCGAGCGGGATGCCGTGGCACTGATGGCGAATCACTACAAGAATGTGGTTTGCAGTCCTCATAGCGCGATGACACCTTCGTGGGTGATGCTGATGCTCAATAATTGCTCATTTTAAGAATGAGAAACGGCGTGTGCTGCTGCCGTAGGGAGCCGGCTAGTGACCGGCGGTTCCATGTCGGCGCTCATCCCGGTACTCCTTTCCGCCCAATCCCGAGCGGCATACACCGCATCCCAGCGACCCAACGAGAATCTTCAGAGCTCGTGTCAGGCCCAAGCCGGGCTCCCCTTGTGCGGAAAACCCGGCGCCAAGGCGGAGTGGTTAGAGCACACCTCCTGCGGGCTTGTCCTTATCGAGGGCGGAGCTTGCCGAAGACGCCTTGTGTGTGGTGAAGTCTTCGGTTTGCGAGCCGTCACCCGGCACATCGCTCAACGGTGCCGCCACCGGTACAACCACCTCAGGGGTGACAGGCGTGAATTCCACCTCGGTTGCAGTGTCCGTAGGAATGTTGGTGACTTCCTTGTCGTCATCTTTGCTGCCCTTAGCTGCAGCGACACCGACCGCCGTGGCAACTGCAGCCAGCCCAATACCTGCGGCGACCTTTCCGGAGACACCTGCCTTGCCACTATCCCCACGGGACGCGTCCGCATCTTCCACGGTCGGGGATCCGGCAGGAGCACCAGCGGTGTCAACGGAGCCCCGCCATGCGCCTGTGGCATAGCCTTCGGACTCGATGAAGGCCTTGAACCTATCCAGGTCACCCTTGGCCTGCTTCTCCACGACGTTGAGCTTGTCGCCGACTTTCTCAACCAGGCCCTCCGGCTCGTATTCCAGGACCAGATGAACCTGGGTCTGGTTTCCTCCAACGTCCTCGAACGACACTGATCCGGCATTTGTCGCGCCCTCGGTCGCGGCCCAAGAGACCTTACGGTCCACAACCTGCTCCAGAATTCGAGCTTCCCACTGCCGGCGAATACCTGCAATCTCAGCAACCCATTCCAAACGGTCATCGCTGAGTTGTGAGACTTTCTTGACCCCGCCCATAAACTGGGGGAACTCCTCGAACTGGGTCCACTGGTTATATACAGTGCTCACCGGAACGTTGACCAAGATGCTTTTTTCGACCTTCGTGCTCATGGTGTCTCCTTGGGATAGAACGAACAAATATGAGTAACTGACTAAAAATCCTCAACGTGTTTAACATAACAACGATCATCATCATGTGACCAGAGGTACGCATGGTGCGGCTCTAAACCCGAGAGCCCACGACCGTGTTGCTCTACTGATTCACGGTCCAGCGAGTTGTTGCTAATTTGGGTGGTGAAGTTGGCCATGACTGTTGCCGGGGCAGGTACGTGTAGTGCTCGAGTCTGCCACTCCGAGCTGCCCGGCAACAGGGTACGGGGATGGTCTGGGAGGCCAGGTCGCTGTTTGGCGGCTGTGCCGGATCGTCTGGCAGTGCCGCTCCGGCGCCACGGCGACCACGACCGAACGCCGCGCCGTCGGCTACCAGTCTCGCGGCGCGCTCGGTGTATCCCTTGAACTGGCGTCTGACCGGGGTATCTCCGCCGATGTCACCTCCTCGGTGATCAACCGCCAGGACCAGCCGGTCGAGGAACACTCAGAGCACGATCCACGTCGCGCCGGGCGCCACGCCGGCCGCGTGCTGTTGCCGGTCCGGCTCGACGGCGGCGACGGTTCCCTGCGCCTGTCCTGGGAGGCTGCCGAGTCCCGGCAGCGGCTCGGCATGGCCGTGGACCACTGGACCTCTGCCGGGTTCCAGCCCTTCGAGACCCTGGTAGACCAGGACGACAGTAGCGTCCGCTACGTGCTGGCGGTCTGCCCGGAGGAGCCGTTCGTGTTGGAGAAGAGCGTCAGCTACGCCGTCGGGCAACAGCTCGAGGACCTGGCCGCCGCCGCGGAAGAAGGCCTCAAGTCGGTCGGGGAGATCTTCGCTGAAAGTGTGGCGCACTACCGCGACTACTGGGCTACAAGTGACATTGTCCTGGCCGGTCAGCCTGAGCTGCAGCAGGCCATCCGGTGGAACCTCTTCCAGCTCGCCCAGGCCACAACCTGCGCGGATGTGGCCGGAATCCCAGCCAAGGGCGTCTCTGGATCCGGCTATGAGGGCCACTACTTCTGGGACCAGGAGGTGTATCTGATGCCTTACCTGACGTACACCAATCCGTCCGGGGCACGGAAAGTATTGGAGTCTCGCTACGCTATGCTGCCCGAGGCCAAAATCCGTGCCCAGGAACTCAGCGTCGGCGGCGCACTGTTCCCCTGGCGCACCATCAACGGCCTTGAGGCCAGCGCCTACTACGCCGCCGGCACTGCACAATTCCACATCGCCGCAGCCATCGCCTTCGCCGCCAACCGCTGCCTCTGGGCCACCGGCGACACCGCCTTTAAGGAGACACTGGGCTCCGAGCTGCTGATCGAAACCGCACGGATGTGGGCCTCCCTGGGCTTCTTCGGCAAGGACGGGCTCTTCCACATCCATGGCGTTACCGGCCCGGACGAGTACACCGCCGTCGTGAACGACAACCTTTACACCAACGTGATGGCGCGCTTTAACCTGCGCGCTGCCGCGGCCCTGGACCACGCCGAAATCAGCGACGACGAGCGGCAGCTGTGGGAAGCCGCCGCCAGCCGTATGCAGCTGCCGTACAACGAGGACCTCCAGATCCACTCGCAGGATAACGACTTCATGACCCTCGAGCCCTGGGACTGGACCACGCCACGTTCCCAGTACCCGCTGGTGATCTACCGGCACCAGGTCCTTAAACAGGCCGACACCGTGCTGGCGATGTTCCTGCAGTGGCAGGACTTCACAGCCGAGCAAAAGCACCGTGCCTTCGACTTCTACGATCCCATCACCACCGGCGACTCCACACTCTCCGCCTGCGTCCAGGGCATCATGGCCGCCGAGGTCGGCTACGGCAAGGCCGCGCTGGATCACTTCACGCACGCACTGTTCATCGACGTCGATGACACCCACGCCAACACCATCGACGGCGTGCACATTGCCTCCGCCGGCGGCGTCTGGAGCTCACTGATCAGCGGCTTCGCAGGCCTCCGGGACCAGGGCGCGGTACCGTACTTCGACCCGCGGCTGCCCGCGGAATGGGACTCCTTGTCCTTCCACCTGAAGATCCAAGGCCGGTTGCTGCACGTTGAACTGGAACAGGGTGCCATCAGCCTCACCCTCCGCGAGGGCACCCTACTGCAGGTCGACGTGCGCGGCGAACTCTTCACCGCCAACCATGAACCGACCCAGATAAAGCTGGTGCCCGTAGCGACCCCCGAGCCCACGATCTTCCCCAGCGGACCTCCCACAGCCTCAATTCCCATCATCCGCGCCCGAAACTGAGGCCCGTGGGCCCATCGCTTTTACGAACTCACGAACCTTGCTTCTCATCCAGTGCCCACGCGAGCCTGGCCGGCGGCCCGAGGGCGCGGGTCCATCCCGAGGTGGCAACCCCACTTCGGGGTTATCGTTCGGATCTACCGGACAGGAGCTTTTTCCCGTCGGGACGCAGTTCCCCGGTGGGTGATACGTGCCGGTACAGGGTCTGGCGGGTGACGCCGAGCTCGGCACAAAGATCACTGACCTTCGTGTTGGGCTGGCCCATCGATGCCAGGGCGAGACGAAGTCATGCTCACGGTCCTGGCCGCCATTGCACAGTTGGAGCGCAAGACCATTCGTGAGCGTCAGGCCGAGGGTATTGCCATTGCCAAGAGGAACGGCGTTTATGACAGGGTCCTGAAGCTTTCCCCGGAGCAGATCGAGCTGGCGCGGGAGCGGGTTGCTCAGGGGGTACCTAAGGCTAAGGTGGCCAGGGATCTTGGCGTCTCACGGCAAACGCTGTACTCAGCCCTGAACGGTGGTGGGAAGTACGCCGATGTGAGCTCATGAAGCGACGGGGATGATGGTGTGTCCTATTCCCCTAACGAGAGCTCAGGGCTCTGAGCTTATTTTTGATTTGTAAATATGGTTCTTCAGGATTGGTCGGGCTGCTGGTGGGCCAGTCATTCCCAAGGGCTGGTGGGGAACACCGGGCTGGAGGGTGAGGCGCGCTAAGGCCGCTTTGCAGTAACCCAGCCGGTGGGTACCAGAGCCGCCAGTGACCATCAGAGAGTGCGGTTTGGTGTGGGGAAGCGCAAGCAACTGGGCCTCTTCAGCACAGGGCGGCACCCTCGAAGGTGCCGCCTTTTTCATGCTGCCGGGCGGGGTTACCGGCCAGCGGGTAGGGGCCGGAGAATCGCAGAAGGATGGAAACGCGCTTTGTTCATTGGGGCCGGAACTACCCCAAGTGAAGTCCCCTTCCATTGACAAGATTTTTTCATTCCTTGTCCTGCGATTTATCTCCGGCGGACGTGGCACGGATTGAGCGGATTAACGGGTGATTTTCCCGCGTCCGGCGACTTTCTGGGCAACACCAATTAAGAGGACGGCCGCGATAACGGAAACGATGAAGCCCAGGATGTTGAGTTCGAAGATGCCTCCGGTGCCCAGAAGATTCGCGATGACTCCTCCGATGACTGAACCTACTAGTCCAAGCACCAAGGTCATGAGCAGGCTGAGGTTTTGCTTGCCGGGCTTGATCAGCCTTGCCAGGGCACCGATGACAAGCCCTGCAATAATAAATCCAATCATGATGTGTTCCTTCTCTAAGGTCAGGCACCCACGATCGGGTGCGGTGTTTATTTTACGGGATGGTTCTAATCGGTCTTTTGTACCCAGCCGCTTCGGGTCGGGGGTCTTCTGCCGATAAGGTCCTGTTGACGGGCCGATGATCCCGTGGGGTTACGGGTCCGGTGGGTTGTCAGTCTCCAGGTGCTGATTCTGGTGGCCTCCACGTGCAACCCTTATGCTTCCATGGTCATGTGGCGGATTTGTCTCTCTTTTTTGCCAAGGTAAGCATGTTCTTATCCTTGAGTGAAAAGCCCCGGATAAACTGTTTCCTTCACCACGAATAGAGCATTTAACGCAACCATTCAGCTCCGGCGGGGAGCTGAACGGTTGCGCCGCCCGGACGGTGGACATCACTGCACGGACACTATCTAGACCCTGTTGGTTGTTAACCTCCAAGACCGCCAGGAAGCTTGCCCAACAGGTCCTGGACGTTGAGGCCGAGTTTGCTCAGCAGCCCGGAGTCCTTATCGGTGTCGACTTTGTCGGGGAGTTCGGCCTGGGCTTGATCGGTCTTGGCTTGATCGCCTTTGCCTTTGAGGTGATCAATGATTTGCTGTTTGTCGATGTGCATCTGATTTTTCCTTCTTTTTTTGGTTCCCCGAGTTTCAGGGAACGGGGGGTCGTGCAGGTTTTTCTTTTCCCGGCCAACGACGCTGTCGTGGTCTAGGGTGTGTCTCCTAATGTGGTTAGCCAGATGGTGACGGCGCGGAGGACGGCTCCGCCGCGGTAGGTGAGGGCGAGTTTGTCGTAGCGGGTGGCTAGGGCGCGCCATTGCTTGAAGGTGTTGAAGTTCCGCTCTACGA
>JBBSSM010000017.1:0-53012 GCA_038242155.1 Actinomycetales bacterium
ACCAGCCGGCGTTGCCGCCCGCATCATCCAACGCCTGCTGGCCATGACCGCCGCGGTTTGGCACAACGACCAAATCGGGGCAACCATCCGCCGCTCACTCACAGCCTACGACCACTGACACCTTGGAATTACTCATCTAGGCGAAAACCACCAGGGCAACTGCCGCAAAGTGCGTGATGAACGCGGCCACCGTCAGTGCGTGGAAGAGTTCGTGGAAGCCAAAGTGGAGGTGGCTGAAGTTGGGTTTCTTAATGCCGTAGATGACGGCCCCGGCAATGTACAGCGTCCCACCCACACAAATGAGCACCGTGGCCAGGGCGCCCGCATCCCAAAAGTCGGGCAGGAAAAACAGTGCCGTCACACCCAATAAGACATAAATGGGTACATAGAGCCAGCGTGGTGCGTTCACCCAAATCACCCGGAACAGCACTCCGGCAATGGCACCTGTCCAAATCATCCACAGCAGCAGCGTGGCGGTGGGGCGCGGCAGCATCAAGTACGACAGCGGGGTGTAGGAACCGGCAATGACCAACATGATGTTGCTGTGGTCCAGGCGTTTGAGAATTACCCGGGTGCGGGGCTGCCAGTTGCCGCGGTGATACAGCGCGCTGGTGCCAAACAACAACACTCCCGTGGTCACATAAATGGTGCAGGCAAGTTTGACCCCGGACCCCGGGGCCAGGATCACCAGGATGATACCTGCAATAAGCACCAGGGGTGTCATGGCCGCATGCAACCAGCCGCGCCACGACGGCTTGAGATCCCCTTCGAGCGTAGTGTTCATGGCCAAAGCATAGCGCGCATACACCTGTTCCTACTGGCCGGTAATCATGTTCCGTGCTCGCCCTGTGCAGTTTTTTCCGGACGGACGAGTACTCTAAGAAAGAGCAAAATTCGTACGGCCCCAGGGCCATGATGAACAAAGGTCCGGTGCACTTTTATGCGGTTTTCCACCGCATCCATGCGGATGCCTAAGGTTCTTTACAGTTTTTATGAACGCAGCCTCACGAAGTCCCTGGAAGGCGCCAGGGTGCCCGGGCACATAGGTGTCATGGTCGATGGCAACCGCCGCTGGGCCAGGCAGTTTAATGCCCCCACCGCTCACGGACATCAGGCCGGTGCCGATAAAATCCTGGAATTTTTATGCTGGTGCCAGGAGTTGGGCGTAAAAGTTGTCACGCTGTACATGCTCTCCACCGACAATATGAGCCGTTCGGCCGAGGAACTCGATGAGCTCATGGGGATCATTGCCAATACTTTGGACGTGCTGGACGCCGACGCTGACATTAGCGTCCATGCCATGGGAGCGCCGGAACTGTTGCCGGATTATTTGGCCGCGCGGCTGTCCTCGCTCACTGCCCGCGTGCCCGCGCGGGAGCGCATCCATGTCAACTTGGCCATTGGTTATGGCGGGCGGCGTGAAATTGTCGACGCCGTCCGGGAGCTGATCAGCGACGCCGACGCCGCAGGGCGCACCATGATGGATGTGGCAACAAGCCTGACGGTGGATGACATTTCCAAATTCCTCTACACGCGCGGCCAGCCCGACCCGGACCTGGTGATCCGCACCTCCGGTGAGCAGCGCCTCTCTGGCTTCCTCATGTGGCAAAGCGCCTACAGCGAGTTTTATTTTTGCGAAGCCCTGTGGCCGGCCTTTAGGAAAATTGACTTCCTGCGGGCCCTGCGTGACTACGCGGGCCGCAACCGCCGCTTCGGCAGCTAAGCGCCGCTCTTCACCCAATGGACGTATAACGTTCACCAGGTCAGTTTGGCGTGGCGTCCCCGAAGCTGGCCCAAGGGGCGTAGCTTGGTGTCAACGGCAGGGCAACTCCGCCCCGACGTACCGACTGGATTTTTTTCGGACGCGGTGCAGGTCCGAAAAAGGACTGGAGCCGACGTGGTTGACACATTGAACCTTGGGCAGCATTCACACACCGCGCACACTGATGGCTTGGTGCGTAGTTACGTCATTGACACCTCCGTTCTCCTCTCCGACCCCCGCGCCATCACGCGCTTTGCCGAACATCACGTGGTGCTGCCCATAGTGGTGGTCTCGGAATTGGAAGCCAAGCGTCAGGACCCCGAGCTGGGCTATTTTGCCCGCGGAGCCCTGCGCCTGCTTGACGAGCTGCGGGAAATCCACGGCCGCTTGGATGTCCCGGTACCTTTGGGGCACGACGGCGGGACGTTCCGGGTGGAGCTCAATCACGTGTCGCTGGAGGTGCTTCCTGCAGGCATGCGGGGGATGGATAATGATTCGCGCATCCTGGCGGTGGCCAAAAACCTGGCCAATGAAGGTCAGAGCGTGACGGTGGTGTCCAAGGATGTGCCGTTGCGGGTCAAAGCCTCGGCGTTGGGGCTGACGGCACAGGAGTACCGCAGTGAGTTGGTACTGGACTCGGGGTGGACGGGCGTGGCGGACATTACGGCCACGGATGCGGAAATCACGGCCCTGTACAACCACGAAGCCGTGGCCATCCCCGAGGCGGCAGTACTGCCTGTCAACACCTCCCTCATCATTGCCAGCAACCGCGGCTCCGCGCTGGGCCGCGTGGGGGAGGACCAGCAGGTGCGGCTGGTCCGTGGGGACAGGGAGGTCTTTGGACTCCATGGCCGGTCCGCCGAACAGCGCCTCGCGCTGGATTTGCTGCAAGATCCCAACGTGGGAATTGTGTCACTGGGCGGACGTGCCGGAACGGGCAAAAGCGCCCTGGCGCTTTGTGCGGGCCTGGAGGCTGTCCTGGAACGCAATGAGCACCGCAAGGTGGTGGTGTTTAGGCCACTGTATGCGGTGGGCGGGCAGGACCTGGGATATTTGCCGGGTTCCGAGAGCGAGAAAATGAACCCGTGGGCGCAGGCTGTCTTTGACACCCTGGGCTCCCTGGTTTCCCCCACGCTCATCAATGAAATCATGGAGCGGGAATTGCTGGAGGTGCTGCCACTGACCCACATTCGGGGCCGCTCCCTACATGACTCGTTTGTGATAGTGGACGAGGCCCAGTCCCTGGAGAAGAACGTGTTGTTGACTGTCATGAGCCGGATCGGCCAGCGCTCCAAGGTTGTTCTCACCCACGACGTCGCTCAGCGTGACAATCTGCGCGTGGGCAGGCACGACGGAGTGGTGGCGGTGGTGGAGACACTTAAAGGCCACCCCCTCTTTGGCCACGTGACGCTGACACGGTCCGAACGCTCTCCCATTGCCGCGCTGGTGACGGAAATGTTGGAGCGCAGCGAAATGTAGGCATCGGCGCCAGCCGGTTTCAACTGCCAACCTGCGTTGTGCAGGACCGGCTGGCGCAGGATTGTCTTGAGCTTTTCGGGTGCCGTGCGGCGCGCGTCGCTGAGGTGGATTTCGTGGTGCTTACCCGTCATGGTCAGAGATTGGGACACGATGAACTCGTGGTGCATGGCCTCGAGTACCGGGCCCTCGTCGTCGTAGGGTCCAATATGGAGCGTCTGAACCACTAAGCCCTCTTCGAGTGTTTCGAGCCGGATGCGCCCTCACGCCGGCGCGCCGCCTTTGCGCTGCACTGCCTCCACGGCGACTTCCACGGCGGCCTCGAAGGGTTGTGCGCCCAACCAGTCAGGTGTCATGATCATGGCAGTCCAATCCCACTGGGATTTGTCACGGGCCGTGGTGAAAAAATTCATGGCGCTTGACCACCGCTGCGCCTCGAGTGACATGACCGTGTAGTCGCGAACCAGCTCGTTCTTGCTCAGGAATTTCAGTGTGTAGGCGACCGGGTAGAGGGTGAGCAGCGCGTCATTGAGGCTCGTGGACGTATTGGGATAGCCGTGCCCGTCAATCATGAGGTACTGCAGGGCCGTGCCCGTGATGACCTCGAACCGCCCATGAGGGGCAGTGTAGGAGGTGACTTCCTTCTTAAAATCAGTTTTCATGGTTGCCTGTTTTGGTAAAGCCAGCCGGTTAGAACGGGTTGTGGATGGAGCTGAGGGAATGGCGCCCTTCACCCTCTTCAAAGAGGTCATCCATCATGTACTCATCCACACCCAATAACACCATCCAGTGCCCGGCCCCCGCGGCGGGGCCGTCAAGACACTGGGAGGCCACACAAATTCCTGTCTCCACATCTAGGCGCACAGCCGTCCGGCCGGGGAATAACAGTGGAGCCTCGGCAAACGCCGGCCGGTAGCTGCCATTGGGGCTCATGACAGCTTCAACGGCGGCCCGCCCGTGGTGGGTGACATGAGCCATGCTGAGAATCTCCGCCACATTGGCAAACGGTGCCTCCAAGGCCACGGGACGTTCCCCGGCAAGCTCCACCGGGTCAAGCGCCGCGGAGGCCCGTCCCGTGCCGTACGCTGGTTCCCCATACAGGGCCTCTGGACGGCGGACCACGTACCCGTCGTCGTCCTTAATGGGGTTGACCAACGCCGGCGGCAATAACCACGGCTTCCGGTTGCCGCTGATGTAAAGCGCATCCCTGGACGCATTGATGCGCGTGGTGCTGGCGAGCAAGGCACCGTCCAGCGCCTCAACACGCAAAGCGCCGGGGCGGCGCACCCAGCAGTTCACAGCCGCAGGGGAGTCGCCCTCCCGCTGGCCCCGGCCGCCGTCGGGCACGTTCGAAGCAGCAGCGTCGGCAACGTCGCCGACGTTAAAGGGAAGTTTTTGATGCAGGGCGAACCGGACTGTTTGCCACCGCCACGGAGAGGAACGGCACAGATGCCTCAAGCTCTGCGCTGACAGGGGAAAGGCGCTCATGTGCACAGCATATCCTTCGTCTTCCTAGCCGGCCCTCCCGCTGCCAGGAATGATCCCGTAGCATCACGCTATGGTGACACGGCTGGCGGATCTGTGGGACGGGCATTCCTTGGCGCTGCTTTGCGCCGCAGTCGCCTGCGCTTATTTACTGTGGCTTGCACTGGTGCTCAGCATTATTGATATTCGCACGCACACCCTGCCCAATCGCCATGTGCTCCCGGCCTACCCCATCACGGCAGTGTTGCTCCTGGGTGCGGCGCTCGCAGCGGGAGCTCCCCGCCAGGCACTCTCCGCCCTGGGTGGGGCACTGGCCCTGGCCGCCCTGTACTTTGTGTTGTGGCTGGTTTCGCCCCAGGGGATGGGCTTTGGCGACGTCAAGCTGGCAGGGGTACTGGGGATGTTCCTGGGGTACCTAAGTTGGACGCACGTGGTGGTGGGGGCCGCCGCCGGTTTTGTGCTGGGTGGACTGTGGGGCGTGGCCGTAATTGTCAGCCGCCGCGGGACCGCCAAAACGGCCATCCCCTTTGGCCCCGCCATGCTGGCGGGCGTACTGGTGACCATGCTGCTCCCCGCCGCGTAAAACCCATCCCGCGGGGGTGGGCCCGGCGGCCCTATTGGGGCGCGACGCTGTAGCGGTGCTCGGGGCGCCCCGTCGTGCCGTAGCGCAGAGAGATGGCGACAGCGCCGTCATCGGCCAGCGCCGACAAATACCGCTGGGCAGTGGTGCGGGAAATTCCGACGGCGGCCGCAACCTCCGCCGTCGACTGATCCATGCGTAGAGCCAGAGCCGCCAGGACCGCCGTCTCCGTGGCCGAGCCGGTTTTCGGGCCCGCGGCCGGCAGGCTGGGATGCAGGGCCTGCCACGCAGTTTCCAGCCGGTCCTGACTCAGGTTTGCCGTGTCCGCCAACAGCCTCCGGTACCGCGCGTATCCACGCAGCCGTGATTCCAGCAGACCCGCCGCAAAGGGCTTAATTAAGTACGCCAGTGCGCCGTGGCGCAGTGCGGAGCGCAGCGTGTCAGGATCAGAGGCGGCGCTGAGCATCATGGCATCCACGTCAATGCTGCGCAGCAGATCCAGACCGGACGCGTCGGGAAGGTAGACATCCAGCAGGACCAGGTCGGGGCGCTCGGCATGGATGGCTTTGAGCCCCTGCGCTGCAGTGGGTGCCGGGGGCAGGGCACGAAACCCCGGGACGGCGTCGACAAATCCGGCGTGCAACCGCCCCACGTGAAAATCATCCTCGACAATGAGAACGCTTAAATCAGCTGTCATGGTTCCTCCTGGGGTAAGTGCGGGGGCGCAATCACGCCGGGCAGCCGCGCACAAAACACGGCGCCGTGGGTGGTGAGTGAGCCGTCGTCGGCCACCCACACGTCACCGCCGCGGCGGCGCGCCAAATGTCGAATGAGGGCCAGACCCACGCCGTGGCCCGAGATGGCATCGGCGTTTGCTGCGGGCTGGCCCGCGGTGGAATAGCCGGCCGTAAAAATCAGTTCCCGCGCCGGGACATCTTCTTGTAACTGGTACAGACCTGCGCCGGAATCAGCCACCACAATGTGCAGGGTTCCGCCCGTGGCTGTGAGCTCATCCAGCAGCTCCACCTCCACCCACTTGTGCGCAGATGCCCCCGCCACGGCTGCCGTGATGGCATTGTCCATGAGGTTGCCCAGCACAGCCGTGACGTCCTGCGGATCCGTAATGTTTCCCCGCAGCAAGGTGCCGGCGCCAATTCGCACCTCCACCCCGCGTTCATGCGCCTCGATGCTTTTTGCGCCAATAAAGGCCTCCACATAGGGGTCGCTGAGCAAGCCAAGATCCCGGGCCGGGTACTGCAGGGGACCGTCGGCCACGATGCCGCCCAGGTAATTGCGGGCCTCCGCGGCACGATCCATATCCAGCAGGGCAGCCACGGTGTGGATCCGGTTGGCAAATTCATGGCGCTGCGCCCGCAGCGCTGTGCCGAGCGCGTTGACGGCGTCGAGCTGCCGGGTCAGGGCCTGCACCTCGGTCCGGTCCCTGACCATAATGACCCGGCCCAGGCCCTGCGAGCCGCCGCCGAGCTGCACGGGCCGGGCCGTGACAATGACCACCCGCCCGTCGAGCACATGCTCGCAGGGCCCATACTCGTCAACGGCATTGGCTGCCGCGTCCAAGAAGGCGGGCAATCCGCTGTCCTGCAGCGGGCGCCCGCCATACTCAACCCGGGAATTGGGTGACAGCAAGCGCCGGGCACCCTCATTGAACACCGTGATGATGCCGGCCTGGGACACCCCAATCACACCCTCATCAACACCTCGCAGCACTGCTTCCTGGTCCTGCGCCAACCCGGCAATCTCTTCCGGTTCCAGCCCCAGGGTCAGCCGCCGCAGCCGGGCACCAGTCATGGCGGACGCCAGCCCCCCAAACATCAGTGACACGCCCGCAATAAGACCCACGGGAAGAATGCTGCGCACCATTTTGGCGAAAATATCCTCGCTGGAAAAACCCACACTGACCTCTCCCACCACTGTGGAGCCTGTACCGGGGGCAAACACCGGCACTTTGGCCCGTGCCGAACGGCCCAGCGTCCCGTGGTCCTGCCTGGTTTCCTCACCACCACCCAGGGCAACCGAGGGATCCGTTGAGACCTTCAGCCCCAGCAAAGCCGGGTTGGGATGCGCAAGCCGCAGACCGCCGTCGTCAGTCACCACCACAAACAGCGCATCCGTGCGGATCCGGACGGCCTCCGCGTTTTCCTGCAACGGCCCACCGGTCAGGGCCGCAGGGGTCAAAGCCGTTGCCGGAGCTGCCGTTAGCTCCGCCGTTTCACGGCGCACGTCCTCCGATGAAGCGACAGTGCGTGCCACCGACAGGGCGCGGGCTTCCGCCTGCTCACCAAGCCACTGGTAGGTCAATGCCGCAAAAGTGCTGGCGGTAATGAGCACGACGGCGAACACCACCATCAGCTGCACCAGCAGAATACGTGTGGAAAACCGCAGCCTTCGCCTCACCTGCCCCTGCTTCAACGAGTGCCCCTCTACTGTGGAAGGCCACGCCAGGGGCCCATGACGCCACCTGCGGTAGATGGTTTTTATGGGCTAAACCTATTCAATGGGCACTACTTGCGTCAAGTGCACTAAACCATACCCGTGATTCAAATCACTATAGGTTCAGGTGAAGGTCACGACTGCGGCCATTGCACTAAGGAGTTCAGATGTTGGTAATCCTCGGATTCGCCATGATAGCGGTATTCATGGCGCTCATCATGACGAAAAAACTAACGCCCGTCGTGGCGTTGATAGTCGTGCCCACTATTTTTGGTTTGTTTGCCGGAGCGGGTCTGGGCATTGGCGACATGGTCATGGACTCCATGAAAAGCCTCACGTCCACGGCAGCCCTGCTCATGTTCGCCATTGTCTACTTCGGCATGATGATTGACGTGGGCTTGTTCGACCCGCTCGTGAAACTCATCCTGCGTACCCTGGGCAATGACCCGGCCAAGGTGGTTCTCGGCACCGCGGTGCTGGCCGCGGTGGTCTCCCTCGACGGTGACGGCTCCACCACGTTCATCCTGACCACTGCCGCCATGTTGCCCATTTATTTGCGCCTGGGCATGAGCCCGGTGGTCCTCACCTGCGTGGCCGGTTTGGCCAACGGCACCATGAACATCCTGCCGTGGGGTGGGCCGACCGCCCGTGCCGCCGCAGCGCTGAAGGTTTCCCCCAGCGAGGTGTTCGTCCCCATGATTCCCTCGCTGGTGGCCGGCATGATCGTGATCTTCCTCTTCGCCTGGCACCTGGGACTCCGCGAGCGCCGCCGTCTGACCCTGGCCGGCAGTCTCTTCACGGGTGCCGCCGATGCCGCGGGTGTCCCCTCAGGCAAGACCTCCGGCAAGTCCTCCGGCGGCGTCCCGTCAGGCGGCACCGCGTCAGGGAAGGGAGCTGCAGGGACCTTGCTGACGGTGGACAAACCCCGATCCGCGGCGCAGATACGCTTTGATGAGCAGGTCCTGGCTGTGGCAAATCAAGATGCCGCAAGTGTCAATACCTCGCTGGCCGACTCCCAGTTGGACCCCAACCGCGACACCCTGCGGCCCAAACTGTTCATGTTCAACTTGATCCTGACAGTGACACTGATGGTGGTGCTGGTCATGGATGTGCTGCCCCTGCCGTACGTTTTCATGATTGGTTCCGCGATCGCCCTCGTGGTCAACTTCCCCAAGGTCAAGGACCAGGCGAAAGCACTGGTGTCCCACGCCGGCAGTATTGTGGCCGTGGTATCCATGGTCATGGCAGCAGCTGTCCTGACAGGGGTGCTGAGCGGCACCGGCATGGTGGATGCCATGGCCGCGTGGCTGGTCAGTGTCATTCCCACGTCCATGGGTCCGTACATGGCAGTTATCACGGGGTTGTTGAGCATCCCGATGACGTTCTTCATGAGCAACGACGCTTTCTACTTCGGCGTCCTGCCCGTGCTCAGTGAAACGGCAGTGCACTTTGGCATCGACCCGGCGGCCATGGCCCGCGCCTCCATCACCGGCCAGCCAGTGCATATGCAAAGCCCACTGGTGCCTGCCATCTTGTTGCTGGTTTCGCTGTCCCGCGTTGATTTGGGTGACCATCACAAAAAAGTGCTGTGGCGTGCTTTGGTGGTGTCACTGGTGATGCTGGCCGTCGCCATCGGCATCGGTGTGATCCCCTTCGGCTAGTATTTTCCCCACACAAAGCGGGCCTGTCACTTTTGACGGGCCCGCTTTTTTTCGGCGCTAGGGTGAAGCCATGGGATCCCCTGAATTCATTCTTAACCTCCGCAGGAAGATTGGCCACGACCCGCTGTGGCTGCCGGGCGTGCGTGGCGTTGTCTTTGACGATGCTGGCCGCGTCCTGCTGGGCGAACGCTCCGACACCGGAGGCTGGGCGCTCATCACGGGGATCCTGGAACCGGGGGAAGAGCCGGGGCCGGGCCTGCTGCGCGAGATCTTTGAGGAGACAGCAGTTGTGGCGCGGATTGAGCACCTGCTGGGCGTCTCCACCGTGGGCCCAGTGACGTTCCCCAACGGCGATGTTTGCGACTTTTTAAACATTGAATTCATCGCCCGGTACGTCAGTGGCACCGCGTGCGTCAATGATGATGAATCCCTCGCCGTGGGCTGGTTTGCCGTGGATAAGCTGCCGCCCCTGCGACCCGGTCACTTGGACTGCATCCAGCGCGCCCTGGCGTTCAATGGCGAAGCCCACTTCCAGCGCTGAGGCGGCCTCGGGGCGAACCGCGTAAAAGGGACGGCGTTTGCGCATTCGGCGGGTGGTCTAACACCCGCTTTTTACGCAAACGCCGTCCTGCCGCCGCCAAATGTCTACCGTCAGGCGTTCCTGTGGGCAACTCTGCCACGTTGCAGATATTGCCGGACCAGGTTGCCCGCGCAAAGCACCATCGACGTGACGATTCCCGCGAAACCGCCCAGCATGCCACCGAAGATGATGATCATTCCCCGCAGGTCCAGACCGCGGCCGCCAGCGAAATACGCGTCATAGGGCCGCGGGAACACCGCCATGGCGAGCATGCAGGCCAGCCAAGAGATGACAATCGAGCCCACCGGGGCCAGAAAAAAGAACCACGGCATGCGCTGGTGTGCTCGGTTCAGGCACCACATGCCGGCCGCGGAAACTGCCGTGATAGGCAGCAGCACAAGCACCGCACCCACCGTCAGTTCAATGGTGTTGTAATTCATGTGTCCCCCGTCCGGGCCGCCTGGCCCACGGCCGAGTCAAACACAACAGGACGGCGTTTGCGTAAAAGGCGGGCTGTCTAACACCCGCCCCTGCCGCAATCGCCGTCCCTTTTCGATGCGATGGTGCGTTAGTCACAGAAGGCGCGTGCCGGCGTCGGACATTGGCAGGTACGACGGCGGCACGCGCCTTTTGTGCGGAACCTTATGGTTTGTCCGGGGAATCCTCGGGTGCGTCCTTGATCAGCAGGAGCGTGTCAGTGCCCTCGGTGGAGGAAGTGCCCTTAATCGCGGCAGCGGTCTCCGCGGATATCCCTGTTTTTCCGCTGGCACGCCCGGCCTCGAGGCGCAGGGCTTCCTCGCCGCCTACGGCTTCGCCGCGGGCCACCATTCCGGCGGTGTCCGACAGCGGGATGACCTTCATGAAGATGGCCAGCACCAGGGCAATGGCCATGAACGGGATCAAGTACCAGAACACCGGTGCCAAAGAATCGGCGTAGGCGTTAATGATGCCGTCCTTCACGGCCGGGGGCAGCTGCTTCAAAGCCTGCGGGTCAAGGGACGCCATGGCGCTGCCTGCCTGCTCGGGGCTGGCGCCGGAGGCTGTAAAGACCTCCGTCAGTGACGTGGACAGACGGGACGTGAACATGGCGCCAAAGACGGCAACACCCAGGGCCGAGCCGACCTCGCGGAAGTAGTTATTGGTGCTTGTGGCAGTACCCAACTGGTTGGCAGGAACCGAGTTCTGCACCACGATGACCACAATTTGCATAATCAGGCCCAGACCGGCGCCGAACACAAACAGCTGCGCGCAAATGACCCAAATGGGTGTGGCGGCGGACAGTGTTGTCATCCACAGCATGGCGATGATGGTCAGCACGGAGCCGGCAATGGGGAATGCCTTGTACCTGCCGGTCTTTGTCATGCGGATACCTGACCAGATGGATGTGCCCATCAGCCCCACCATCATGGGCAGCATCAACAGGCCGGATTCCGCAGCGGAGGTGCCGGAGGACATTTGCAGGAACGTCGGCACAAACGCCAGCGCGGCGAACATGCCCATGCCGAGTACAAAACCAATTGCTGTGGAGTTCAAAAAGATCGGGTTCTTGAACAGCGAGAGGGGGATGATGGGGTCTTCGGCCCGGGCTTCAGTGAAAATGAACAAAGCAACCGACGCCAGCAAACCTGCGCCCCACGCCCACGTGGTCAGGGAGGTCCAGCCATTGGTTTTGCCGCCAAAGTCGGTGAAGAAGATCAAGCACGTGGTGGCGATGGACAGGAACACGACCCCCATAATGTCGATCTTTTGCTGCACCTTCTTGCTGGGCAGAGTCAGGGTGAAGTAGGCAATCACGAAGGCAATGATGCCGATGGGGATGTTGATGTAAAAGGCCCATTCCCACGTCAGATGGTCCACAAAGTAGCCGCCCAGCAGAGGACCGGCCACGGCGGAGAGACCGAAAATGGCACCCAGCGGGCCCATGTACTTGCCGCGATCCTTGGCGGGAACAATGTCCGCGATGATGGCCTGCGAGAGGATCATTAGACCGCCGCCGCCAAAACCCTGGATGGCGCGGAAGATCACGAAGCCCCAGAAGTCGGTGGCGAACGCACACCCGATGGAGGCGAGCGTGAAAATGGCAATAGCAGCCAAAAACAAGTTCCGGCGCCCTAAAATGTCACCGAACTTGCCGTAAACGGGCATCACAATGGTCACAGCCAGTAAATATGCGGTGGTGATCCAGGTTTGGTGTTCAACCCCGCCAAGCTTTCCCACAATGGTGGGCATGGCAGTGGAGACAATGGTCTGGTCGAGGCTGGAAAGCATCATTCCCGCAATCAAGGCGGAGAAGATGATCCAGATTCTCTTCTGGGTCAGCAGGAGTGGTTCCCCTGCTTTGAGTGCGGTACTCATCGAGTCCCTTCAAGGGTTAAAAGTGAGAAGTTGAAAAGCTTTTGAGCGAAGAGGAGATTGTCGGCCAGCAGCTCCGCGTAGGGCACGGTGTTTTCTTCGGAAAAAAACATCAGGCTGGCACGGTGGGAACACATGCCGAACAATGCTGACGCCATGCCGGTGACGGGATCAGCGGGCGGCAGGTCTTCACGCTGGGCAATCAACCCGGCAAATTCCTGCTCGCGTGCAGGGGCGCTGCCCAAAACCTTCATCATGAGCTGCGGTTCCTTCTTCATGGCCGCCAAAAGCTCATGAAAGTCTTCGCGGGTGAAGTTCAGTTCCGCAATCATGGCACAGGTCAGGGCATGCAGATCCTGCAGAAGCGTGACGCTTAGTCCTTGGGGCCCGCGCTGTACGTCAGGGCCGGCGCCGGCTAAAAATGTGGCGATTGCATCGGCCGGGAACTCGTCCAGGAGATGGCCAATGATGGCGTCTTCCTTGGATGGGAAGTAGTTGAAGAACGTGCGGCGTGACACTCCCACATCTTCACACAGTTGCTCTATGGTGAAGCCGCTTAGTCCGTTGTGGGCAGTAAGAATCCGGGCTGCTGCGGTAATGGCAGAGCGGGTGGCCTCGCGTTTGCGGGCACGCAGCCCCAAAGGCTGACAGGATTTTGCACTTTCAGTCACAAAGTAAAAGTTTGCACTATTATCCTCGGAGTGCAAAATTGAATGCCGGTGGTGTTCGCCACACGGCACTTTCCTTCAAGTTCCACACTCGCGGGGGCAGTCGTTAAGATTCGATGCTTGCCGGCTGAAGGCGAATAGTAACAACTACCCCCGGCCGCAATCCACGCGCATCGACAGCTCATTAAACAACTACGGGAGGCCGCCTTCCCGAAAAAAGGTGGCCTCCCGTGGCTGATGTGGTTCGCCCGGAGGCAAAGCTCGCCGGAAGAAGGGATTACTTGGGCGCGCGGGTCATGGCCATGACATCCAGGCCCGAATCCAGCTGCTCCATGGTCAGTTCGCCGCGGTCCACGAAGCCCAGCGCCAGCACGGCTTCACGGATGGTGAGGCCCTCGGCAATGGCGTGCTTGGCGATCTTGGCGGCGTTTTCGTAGCCAATGTATTTGTTCAGCGGGGTGACAATGGAGGGTGAGGCCTCGGCCAGGAAGCGCGCGCGCTCCACATTGGCGGTGAGGCCATCAATCATCTTGTCCGCCATGACCCGGGAGGTGTTGGTGAGCAGGCGGATGGACTGCAACAGGTTCGCGGCCATGACCGGGATGCCAACGTTCAGCTCAAAGGCACCGTTGGTGGAGGACAGGGCAATGGTGGTGTCATTGCCAATAACCTGCGCAGCAACCATGATGGCGGCCTCGGAAATGACCGGGTTGACCTTGCCGGGCATGATCGAGGAGCCGGGCTGCAGATCCGGGATGGAGATTTCGCCCAAGCCGGTGTTGGGGCCGGAGCCCAGCCAGCGCAGGTCGTTGTTGATCTTCATGATCGAGTAGGCAATGTTGCGCAACTGCCCGGAGGCTTCAATGAGCCCGTCGCGGTTCGCCTGCGCCTCAAAGTGATTGCGGGCTTCGGTCAGCGGCAAACCGGTGTCCTGGGCGAGCAAAGCAATGACGCGCTGCGGGAAACCGGCGGGGGTGTTGATGCCGGTGCCAACGGCGGTGCCGCCCAAGGGCACCTCGGCCACGCGGGGCAGCGAGGACTCAATGCGCTCGATGCCGTAGCGGATCTGCGCGGCGTAGCCACCAAATTCCTGGCCCAGGGTCACGGGGGTGGCATCCATTAAGTGGGTGCGCCCGGACTTGACGACCTCGGCGAATTCAGCGGCTTTGCGCTCCAGGGATTCCGCCAGGTAGGCCAGCGCCGGGATCAAGTCGTTGATCAAGGCGGAGGTTGCGGCTACGTGCACGGAGGTGGGGAAGACATCATTGGAGGACTGCGAGGCGTTGACGTGGTCATTGGGGTGGACCACTTTTTGCGAACCGGCGGCCACCAGAGCACGGTTGGCCAGGGTGGCCAGCACCTCGTTCATGTTCATGTTGCTGGAAGTGCCGGATCCGGTCTGGAACACGTCGATGGGGAAGTCGCCGTCAAACGCACCGCTGGCGACCTGATCGGCTGCGCCCTCAATGGCGCGGGCCAGCTCAGCGTCGAGGACCCCCAATTCGGCATTGGTGGTGGCTGCGGCCTTCTTAATGCGGGCCAGGGCGGCAATGTGGGCCGTCTCCAGGGTCATCCCGGAAATGGGGAAGTTCTCCACCGCGCGCTGGGTTTGGGCGCTGTACAGGGCATTGGCCGGAACCCGGACCTCGCCCATGGTGTCGTGTTCAATGCGGAAGTCTTGTGCGGGGGCCGCGGCAGTTTCACTCATGTCTTCCACCCTATCGCCGCCGTGCCCGGAGCCAAAAAAGCGCGCCGTCACTGCCCGCCCGAAGAAGGCCCGACGACGGCACGCACGGCGCTGGCTTAGCTAATGGAGCCGTTGCTGTAGACCAGGTCTGCCCGGCCGTCGCTGAGGCGGTAGGTCAGGCCCACCACTGCCGTTCGTTGGCGGGCCACGGCGCCCGCCAGGATGGGGGAGTTTTCCACCAGCCGGGCAGCCGTTTGCTTCACGTGCTCTTCAATCATTTCGCTGAGCCCGCTGTCTGGGTCTTTGCGCAGCGAGGTCAGCACGGAGGGGGTAATGCGCTCCACCAGGTCCCGGACAAAACCTGCGGGCATCTCTCCGGTTGCCACGGCGGCCTTGGTGGCCGTGACGGCGCCGCAGCTGTCGTGCCCCAGCACCACAATGAGCGGCACGTTCAAGTAATCGACGCTGTATTCCAGGGAGCCCAGCACGGTGTTGTCTATGACGTGCCCGGCCGTGCGGACCACAAAAGCATCGCCCAGGCCGAGGTCGAAAATGATTTCCGCAGCCAGGCGGGAGTCCGAGCAACCAAAAACGACCGCGAAGGGATGCTGGGTGCTCACGAGCGAGGCGCGCCGGGCGGCGTCTTGATTGGGGTGATTGGATTCGCCATTGACGAAGCGGGCATTTCCATCCATGAGCGTAGTAAAGGCCTGCGCAGGGGTACGGGGATGGGTGACGGGTGCTTTTTCGTCGCTCACTATGGGCCTTTCGTAGCTGGGGAACTGGCGGGGGGACTCGCTGGGGGACTGGCGGGAGTGGAGCCGGACTGCTGCTTTGTGGCATCCAGTTGTTGCGTAGCGCCAGCTGCTAAAATATCGAAGTCCGCAAATTCTGCCACTCCAGTCAAAATAATGGTGGAGGTGCCACTGCGCAAAACCAGGCTGCGGTCCCCCTTGGGTTTATCACGGAGTTCCCAGTCCTGTCCGGCAATGGTGCGGGTACCCGTAACGGGGGCGTTTTGGGCTTGCTCCGCTGTCCAGGTGGGGTTCGCCGTGGCCGATTGGCGCAGCGCAATAAAGGCATTACTGGCCGTCACATAACCAACATCCCAATACGACACGCCGTCGGCTCCGGGCGGATTCCAGCGGGCGTAATTAGCTGACCAGCCTTCCGGCATGGGGGCCACCGGGGTGAAGCCGGCAGTATCCGCCGCGAAGCCGGCCACCGCCGGGACGTCAACGTTTTGCCGGTAGGCGCCGGGCTTGGGTTCCGGGTTGAGCCACACAAACACCAGCACAATGGCCACGGTGGAAAACACTGCCAGCAGCATGCCCACAATGGAGGCATTTGCGCGCTTGGCAGCTCCGGCGGCGATCACGGGCTTGAAAGGAGGGGTGGGACTGGATTCACTCACTCCTCCATCTTCCCAGATTCGCGCCGGCAAAACTCCCAGCTCCTGGCTGCGTGGTGCACTTCACTACGGCTTGCCGCGGCGGGTCGCCTATGATGGCCAAGTAAGCTAAATAACAGCAGGCTGTGCAGTGTCACGGACAATCAAACATTGTCTCTGACATTGAATCGCAGATATTGAACTACTGCGCCTACTTGAACAATGGGGTTTATACGTGGCTGAAAAAGCAGCACAGATGAATTATTCACAGCTATCGCGCTCACTTGCCGTGGGCGATGACGAGCCGGACCGCAACTTAGCCCTTGAACTGGTGCGTGTGACCGAGGCCGCGGCCATTGCCGGCGGACACTGGGTGGGGTTTGGTGAAAAGAACCTTGCCGACGGCGCGGCAGTAGACGCCATGCGTGCACTCCTTTCCACCGTCCACTTCAATGGCGTGGTGGTCATTGGTGAGGGTGAGAAGGACGAAGCCCCCATGCTTTACAACGGGGAAGTGGTGGGCGACGGTTCCGGCGCCGAGTGCGACGTTGCAGTGGACCCCATTGACGGCACCCGGCTGACGGCCATGGGCATTAACAATGCACTCTCGGTGCTGGCCGTGGCCGAACGCGGCACCATGTTTGACCCCTCAGCCGTGTTTTACATGGAAAAGCTGGTCACCGGTCCCGAGGCCGCTGACATGGTGGACCTGCGCCTGCCCGTGAAGCAGAACCTGCACCTCATTGCCAAGGCCAAGGGCGTGAAAATCAACCAGCTCACGGTCATGGTGCTGGACCGCGACCGCCACGGCCAGCTCATCAGCGAAATCCGTGAGGCTGGCGCACGCACCAAGATCATTCTCGACGGCGACGTGGCCGGCGCCATCGCCGCGGCACGCAGCGGTACCGGAGTGGACGCGCTCATGGGCATTGGCGGCACGCCCGAGGGCATCGTGGCAGCCTGTGCCATCAAAACCCTGGGCGGAGTCATTCAGGGCCGCCTCTGGCCCACCAACGATGAGGAAAAGCAAAAGGCGCTCGACGCCGGTCACGACCTGGAACGCGTGCTCTCCACCAATGACCTTGTAACCTCCGACAACTGCTACTTTGCAGCCACCGGCATCACGGATGGGGATCTCCTGCGCGGAGTGCGCTATGACAAGGGCCGGGTTCTGACCCAGTCAATCGTCATGCGCTCCAAGTCCGGCACCATCCGCTTTGTGGACGGCGAGCACCAGGCCCACAAGTGGGAGACCTACGCCCGCAACAGGTAGCAGGCAACCGGGGCAGCACGGCGCAGCCGGTAGGGTTGAAACATGACCTTAACTGTTGTGCCGTGCCGTGTCCGTGACGAATGGGATGCCGGTGTCAATTCCCAAGGGGGACACCCCATGCAGTTGTGGGGATGGGGTGAAACCAAGGCCGCGCACAATTGGCGCGTAGACCGGGTCTTCGTCACAGAGCACGGGAACACCATTGGTTCAGCCCAAATACTTTTGCGTCCCCTGCCGTTTCCCTTCCGCTCGCTGGCGTACCTGGCGCGCGGACCCCAGGCTGATCCGGGCCGCGAACATGAGGTGCTGGCCGCCGTCGGACGGTATGTGAAGGCCACTCACAAGTCAGTGGCTCTAAGCATTGAGCCCGATTGGAACGCTGACACCGTCGCCGTTGCCACCTTGCCGGCGGCAGGCTGGGTGCAAAGCGCCTCCACCATCTTGATCCCGCGGACGTTGATCCTGGATTTGACCCGCACGGAGGATGAACTGCTCGGGGCCATGTCCAAAAAGACGCGGCAGTACATCCGCAAGTCAGGCCGTGAGGCCCTGGAGTACCGGGCCGTGGTCGAATCTGACATGCCGCAGCTCATGGCCGTCTACAAGGACACCGCCGAGCGTGCCGGGTTTGGCATCCATCAGAACAGTTATTATGCCGATATTTTGCGGAATTTAGGCGCAGATTCCCCCATTTACGGCGCGTTCGACGGCGCTACGCTGGCTTCGTTCCTATGGCTTGCCACCAGTGAGTCCACAGCCTTTGAGTTGTACGGCGGGATGACCGAGGACGGCAGCCGCCTGCGTGCCAACTTCTCCCTGAAATGGCTGGCCATTACTGAAATGAAGGCGCGCGGCATTACCCGCTATGACTTCAATGGACTGCTCAATGACGGGGTGTCCAAATTCAAGTTTGGTTTCGCCGATCATGAGAACCTGCTGGCCGGAACCTGGGATTTGGGGCTTTCGCCGCTGTATCCACTGTTCGCAAAGGCGCTTCCCGTGGCCCGCCGCGGCGTGCGGAAGCTTCGCGGGCTCCTGAAACGCTAATGGCTGGGCTGCGCAACCGGCCCTAACCTGTGTTAACCGGTCGGCGCCGTAGTCAACTGTCCGGCGCCAACCGGCCGACACTGGTTTCAGCTGGCAACCGTCACAGCGAAAAGCACTGCGGGTGCATGCCCCTCGCGGGATTCATCCACGTGGGGGTGAATCAGCACCGGGTTCTCCGACGCGGAAATAAACACCGAGTCACCCTGACTGAGCGCCATGTCACTGCGCGGAGAGTCCAGCAGCACCGAGCCCTGCACCGCTAAAATCAACAGCGGACCGTTTTGCACCACCGGCACTGGAGCGGAGCCGGCAGTTATTTCCACCCGCTGCAGGGCAAATTCAGCAAAGGGGGGCTCCCACACGTGCTGACCCAAATCCGTCACCCGGGTCGGCACCATCGGCACGTTGGAGGGGGCGAAATTCACCACGCTAAGTAATTCCGGGACGTCCACATGCTTGCCGGTGAGGCCGCCACGGAGCACATTGTCCGAGGACGCCATGACTTCCAGCCCCAAACCACTGAGGTAAGCGTGGATATTGCCCGCGGGCAAGTAAATGGACTCGCCCTGTTGCAGCGATACCCGGTTCAACAGCAGGGACACTAAAACCCCCGGATCGCCCGGGTATTGCGTGGCTAAATCAAGTACTGTGCGTAATGCTGCGGGCGCATTGGCAGGCAACCCCGCCATCCCCAGCAACCCTTCGCCGGACGGAGTTCCGGACGGCGTTCCGTCTGCGCGACCGTCGGACGGCGCTGCACCCTGGCCCAAATCCGCGGCCGCCAAAGCCCGTGCCGCCAGCTCCACCAGTGCCAGGGTTTCAGCTCCGCCGGCGGTTAGTGTCTCAAAAGCCCGGCGCACCACCTGCGACTCCTCCATGCGTGAATTAAGTGCCATCTCCACCTGGCGCAGCAGTGGCGGCACCTCGGAACCCATCGCGGTAATGGCGGCGGACACGGCGCGAAACAACGCTGCCGACTCCGCGCAGGGCCGGAAACCACACAGCGCCTCAAAGGGGGTGAGAGCCAGGATCATTTCCGGCTTATGGTTTTCGTCCTTGTAATTGCGATGCGCGGCATCGCGCGGGACACCGGCGGCCTCTTCCCGGGCGTATCCCTCCCGTGCACCTTCCAGAGTGGGATGGACTTGCAGGGACAGTGCCGTGTCGGCGGCAAGCAGCTTGGCCAAAAAGGGCAGCTTGGCCCCAAAAGCTGCATGCACTTCACCGCCCAGGATGGACTCGGGGTGCTCGGCAATGAGCTTGTCCAAGGGCACCGGCCCCTGCGAAGTGGCAGCAATGGAGGGCGAATCCGGATGAGCGCCCAACCACAACTCAGCCTCCGGCCCCCCGCCGGGGGTGGTGCCGAGAAATTGCGCAATGGCAGTGGCTGAACCCCACGGATAGTCACGCATGACATTGGTAAGTGCAAACATGTGGGGTGCTCCTAATTCACTGCGTGCAGGACGCTGCTGCTAAAAGTTACTAGCCTACCCAACAGAGCAGGTGCCGTTGTTGTTCAAAAGTGTCAGCAGCGTGGCGTCATCACCCATGACGGCCAGTTCCTGCAGGTATTCGGCCGTGATCTCCGGAGTGTTCGACGGCGTCGTGGGAGCCGCCGGCTCCTGGGGCGCCACAGGAACCTGTGCTGCTTCTCCTGAATCGGCGTCCACACCGGTGTCTTCGGTCCCTGGAACCACAGGGGCGGCGGGTTCTGCAGGTGTAGCGGGAACTACGGGCGCGGCCGGCGCCGGGTTAAGCAGCGCCTGCACACGTTCGTGGATGACCTCAAAGTCCGGGTAGGTGGAAAATTCCAGCGGGAAGTCCGGCGGACCAATGGTCAGGCGGGTCAGTGGGTTTTTCTTGGACTTCAACGCCAGGGAAGCAAAGCTGCCCAGCTGCCCGGCGGGGAGGTCCGATTCAATGACCTTTGTACCGGCGTCGGCAATGGAGGTGAACTTGGTCAAAACCGTGGCCGGGTCCATTTGCGCGAGCATGGCCGCCTGCATGCACTGCTGGCGTTGGCTGCGGTCGTAATCGGTCACCCATTGCCGGGAGCGGGCATACCACAGCGCGTGATAACCATCCAGGGTCTGCACGCCGGGGGAGATCCAGCCAGTGGGCGGCAGGTGATCGCCGGTGCCGTAAACATCGTCGCCACTCAAGGGGACCCAGCCGCCCACATTGATTTTCACCCCGCCCAAAGCGTCAATAAGGTTGGAAAATCCTGCCATGTCAACCAGCACATAGCCTTGAATGGTCAAGCCCAGCACACCACTGGCAGCATCCATCATGGCTGCCGCACCCACGTCGGGGGCATTGGGGTAAAGGTCCGCGTGCTGTCCCGCCACGTCCGTGTAGAGGGAGTTGATGATGCATTCGTCACCGCAGCTGTAACCGTCCGGATATACATCCCACAGCGGAGAGTCGGGTGAGAAGGGTGCGTTTTGTAAATTGCGGGGGATGCTGATGGTCGCGGCCTGGCCGCTGTCGGCGTCAACGCTGATCACCACAATTGAGTCGGGGCGCCGGCCGGTGCGGTCTTCACCGGCATCCCCGCCCATGACTAAAAAGTTATAGCGCCCATCCACTGGATCCATATCCGGTCCTGCCTGGAAAATGGAGGTAATGGCGTTGCGTCCGGAATTTATTAAATACGCTCCGTACCCCAGCGAACCGCTGGTGAGCACCATCAGCGCCACCAAAGCGCCACTGAGCAGGCCGCGCATCCCCGGCGCCAGCAACCCGGGCTTGATGATGGCAAGCGTGTTCAAGAACATTACGGCCCACGCAAGTGCCACCGCGACCAAAACCACAATGATCACCAGGGAAGTGACTGGATTGGTGAAAAAATTCAGCACAGTTTCACGACGCGTGAGAAAAAGTACGACGCCGACAATGCCCACCACCCACAGGGTGAAGGTAATGCGCAGGGCCGTTCTGCCCAATTTTTTATCCCCTGCCACCAGCTGAGCGGCGCCGGGCACCACAAGTGTCAGCAGCAGAAGCAGCCACGCTCTTTTGGAGCGCACGGGAGCCGACGCCGATTCCGGGAATCGCACCGGGTTTGTCAGCACCGGCGGACGGTTGGAGGGCTGGGTGATTTTAGGGCTGCTGAAACTCATGCTAAACGATTCACGCCCCCGCAGTTACGGGACCGGGCCGGACAACTGCCAGGGGATAGCTGCGCGCGGCTGTATCCCGCAGCGCAGCACCCTTGGCGGCGGCTTGAGCATTGAGTGACTGGGCGAAGTCTGCCAATTTCCGCACCAGCTCCGCGGCCAAAGCGTCAGTGCCGGACGCCAGGATCCGCACCGCCAAAAGGCCTGCATTGCGGGCTCCACCAATGGAGACGGTGGCTACGGGAACGCCCGCGGGCATCTGCACAATGGACAGCAGCGAATCCATGCCATCAAGGGTTTTCAAGGGGACAGGCACGCCCACCACGGGCAGGGTGGTCACGGACGCCAGCATCCCTGGCAGGTGCGCTGCACCGCCGGCACCGGCAATAATGACGCGCAACCCGCGTGCTGCGGCCTCGGCGCCGTAGCTCATCATTTCGGCGGGCATCCTGTGGGCGGAGACCACGTCGGTCTCAAAGGCAATGCCAAATTCACTCAGGGCCGCAGCGGCCGCCTCCATGACGGGCCAGTCGGAATCCGAACCCATCACAATGCCCACTAGGGGGGTATTTACGTTATTCACGGGGGCTACTTTCCGTCTCGGATAATGTTGGCGGCTGTGCTGGCGCGGGCCCGGACAGTGGCGACGTCGTCGTGCGCGGAGCCAATGACATTGACGTGGCCAATTTTGCGCCCGGGCCGCACGGACTTGCCGTAACTATGCACCTTTGCCGTGGGTTCCGCCACCAGGGCCGCCGGGTAGGCGCTGAATAAATCTTCGTTGGCGCCGCCGAGGAAGTTTTTCATCACCACAATTTCACCCAGCGCAGTGGTGTCACCGAGCGGCAGATCCAAAATTGCCCGCAGGTGCTGCTCGAACTGGCCCGTCACGGCACCGTCCATGGTCCAGTGACCCGTATTGTGCGGGCGCATCGCCAACTCATTGATGAGGAAGCCGGGCCCGCGTCCCGGGGTTTCGAACAGTTCGGCGGCCATGACGCCGGTGACACCCAGCTCAGCGGCAATGCGCAGGGCGGCGGCCTGCGCCGTGGCGGCAACCTCGTCGGCAATTTCCGGGGCAGGGGCAATGACTTCATCACACACGCCATTGACTTGAATGGACTCGGCAACCGGCCATGCGCGGGCTTCGCCGGAGGGTGTGCGGGCCACCAGGGCTGACAGCTCGCGGGAAAAATCCACCATCTCTTCCACGAGCAGTGGGCTCATGGCCGTGAACCAGTCCGCTGCGGCGTCCGCGTCGGCGGGGGAACGCAGGACTTTTACGCCCTTTCCGTCGTAACCGCCCCGGGGCATTTTCAATACCACCGGCCACCCATTTGCTGCGGCAAACTCGGTGATCTTGGCGGGGGAGTCCACGGCCGCCCAGACCGGGTTGGGCAAGCCCAGACGCTCAATTGCAGCGCGCATCACGAGCTTGTCCTGGGCATTCACCAGCGCATCGGGGCGGGGTTGGACGTTCACGCCACTGGCAATGAGTGCCTGCAGATGCGCCGTGGGCACATGCTCGTGGTCGAACGTCACAACGTCAACACCCTCGGCAAAGTCCTGCAGCGTCTGCAGGTCCCGGTAGTCGCCCACGGGTGCCTGCGCCACCACGGGCACGGCACAAACATCGGGGGATTCAGCCAAAATGCGTAAATCAAAACCAAGGGCCACGGCCGCTGGTGCCATCATGCGGGCCAGCTGTCCGCCACCCACCACACCAATTATAGGAAAAGTCACAGTGCCCAGCGTACCGAAAGTTAGCCCATTACCCTGCCTGTGCGCAGGTTTTTCAGCCCTTTAACAGTTTCTTCCCGGTCAAAATATGATCAATTGCCAGCCCACGGCGGGCCGTTTTAGATTGAGTGGAAAAATAATGGCTTAGAATTCTAGCGAGGCTGTAGGGTGATTCATCCGTTTCTGGCCATTGCCCAATGGAGGATCATGTACCGAACAGCAGTTGACCGCATTAAAGGCCTGATGGGTCTTTTCTGGCGTGAAGTAGCCAAATTCGGTGTTGTAGGCGGCGTGGCCTTCGTCATTGACACCGGCATTTACCTCTGGTTGCTCAGCGGCAGCATGGCCGGGCACCCCACCAAAGCCAAGATCATTTCGGCTGCGGTGGCCACTGTGTTCTCGTGGCTGGCCAACCGCTACTGGACTTTCCGCCACCGCCGCCAGGCCAATGTGTTGCGCGAGGTGACACTGTTTGTCATCATGAACGGCATTGGCATGGGTATTGCCGCGGCGTGTGTTTACGTCTCCCACTGGGTGCTGGGCTTTGAATCCACCACCGCCGACTTCATTTCCGGCTCGGTGGTGGGCTTGATTCTAGGCACCATCTTCCGCTTCTTTGCCTACAGGTTCTGGGTCTTCACCGACGAGCTGGACCAGGAGCCCGGCTTTGAAAAAGATCACGAGCTCATTGAAACCGAACACGCGCCCTAAGCTACCCGGTTCTACCGAAAGTCACGCGGCAGTGACGTTTTCCATGCTGCGCAGGTGCTCGGTGGAGGCAACACCGTCTTCGAGCAGCACCACGGATCCTCCCGCAGCCCACGTTTGCAGTGCTGCACGGACGACGTCGGCCCAGCCGTTCCGCGCCTCCAGCAACACCCGCTGAGGTGCTTTTGCCGCTTCCGCGCCAGGTAAAAGTTCCGCATAGCTGACACCGGCATCCCCGCGCTGCCAGGCAGTGTCACGGGGGGCCGGTTGCGCGTCGGCGAAGAAGACGTCGGCATGGGCGCGCACCTCACCGGCGTAATCCAAGGCACGCGGGGGCAGTTCGCCCGACCACCGCATGGCCAGGGCGGGCAGGGCAACAGCCACTACCAGCGGAGCAGGCTGCGCCGTTGCCAGTCGCCGCTGCGTTGCGGTGGGGTCGGCGGTGGCCACGATCTGCGGAACGCCGGCATCCAAGGCAGCGCCGGGCGCAGGCGTGGTCACGGCCGTGGCGCCCACGGCCCAGATGGCCAGCAGCCATACCAGGGAACGCCAGTGCAGCGGCAGGTCCAGGGCAATCACGGTGCCGGGTTCGGCGTCGAGCTCGTCGACTAAATAATTCGCAGTCTTAGCCACCCAGTTTTCCAGTACGCGTCCGGAGAACTCCACCCGCTCGGAGTTGCCGCCGTACCAGGTAAGTCGCGGGGAAGTGGGCTCCTGGGTGCGGAAGGCAAGGAGCAATTCTGTGGGTGTCTGTGGCAGCCGGTCCATGCGCCCCATCATTCCACGTCCGCAGGGCGCCCGTTGCGGACGTGGGGGAACCGAAGGCCGAGGGTGAGCGGGGGGCGGCCACAAGTTACCTTGCCGGGGCCGTAAAAAGAAATGAGTGATTTGGCTTACAGTCATAAAAAACCATGTGGCGAGAATTCAAAGGAAACTCCCAGCAGCTCAAGGATTAAGCCCGGTTATAGTGAGGATGCCGCGCTGTTGCATCTGTATTGGTATGAAATTGCCGGGCGTGGCGTGGCGCAGGTTCCCCCGTTGTAGTGGTTATCATCCGCTCCCGCTTGACGCGACGGGCTTACATCGATGTAATTAGACGCACGAACCGCGCAAAACGGCACTGCACTAACCGCACCTGGCGGTTCAGGAAATTTGCTTCAGTGTCAGCGGCAACATTCAGGAGGACAGTTATGGGGCAGGTGCGTCCAAGTGTGACTGGTGTACAAGCGGATCAAACATCAGATATTTCCATGGAGGCACAGGCAGCTGCCGCGTTTCGTTCCCGCGGCATCCCCACCGACTGGTATGTGGATCCGGCAGACCCCACGGCTGCTGCGTTCCACGAACGCGAGAACCGCCAGTTGCTGGAAGAGGCTGCAACAGCATTTTTGGAAGCTGACGGGCAAGCTCCCCTGGAGCATTCCGCCGCGGCGGAAACCAGCGCGCCCCAAGCCATTTGGATTGGATTAAGGCCCCAGCCTGACGAGTTCTCCGATGAAGGTGAATTAGGCTGGCAGACTGATGCACTGTGTGCGCAGACCGACCCGGAGGCGTTCTTTCCCGAAAAAGGCGGCTCTACCCGGGACGCCAAAAAGGTCTGCGGTGCGTGCAATGTGAGGGCGCAGTGCCTTGAATACGCGCTCGCCAATGACGAGCGGTTTGGAATCTGGGGCGGTCTGTCCGAGCGTGAACGCCGGCGGTTGCGGAAGAGAGCAGTCTAATTCTTGATGCAGTAAACGTCACTGCCGTTCTGGTTGCCCATAACGGCGGTGTTTATCTCCCGGCCGTGCTGGCCGCTGTGGCCGCACAAACCCGTCCGGCCAACCAGGTCCTTGGCGTTGACGCAGCTTCCACAGATGACTCGGAGGAGTTGTTGCGCAGGGAACTGGGTGAACGCAACGTCATACCTTTTGACGGCGTGAAAGGTTACGGAGCTGCCGTGGATGCGGCCCTGGCCCACCAGACCCTGTTGCGCAGCAGTGTCGGGGCTGCCCCGCGTGCGTCCTCGGGCAACGGTGTGGGTGTACCCGGTGATGATGCCCCGGCCAGCGCCGAATGGATTTGGCTCCTGCACGATGACGCCGCTCCCGCACCCAATGCGCTGCAACTTTTACTGGAGGCAACGGAGCGTGCCACCACGGCCACGGTGGTGGGTTGCAAGCAGTTGGATTGGGACAATCGACGCCGTTTGGTGGACGTGGGCCTTTGGGCCAACACGCGGTTTGAACGCTTCACGCTGGTGGGCCTGGACGAGCAGGACCAGGGCCAGTATGACAATAAATCAGATGTGTTTGCCGTCAACACGGCGGGAATGCTGGTGCGTCGGGATATTTTTGACAAGCTCGGCGGTTTTGACGCCGACGTACCAGGACCCGGCGATGATGTGGACTTCTGCGCCCGCATCCGGCTCACTGGTGGCCGCGTTTTGGTGGTGCCGGCTGCCAGAATGTTCCATGTGGTACACCGGGCCGACGCTTTGGGTTCGGCCGTGGCGGCCCGCAAAGCCAGTATTTTCCTGCGCCTCAAGCACGCCCCCACGTGGGCCGTGCCGCTCATTGCCGTGGGTACATTTTTCGCCGCCTTCTATTGGCTCATTGCCGGCTTTGTGCTCAAAGCCCCGGGCCATGCCATTCGCATGTTCGCCGCCACCCTTGCCGGTGTTATGCGCCCCGTGCAGGTGGCGCACAGCCGCCAGAGCCTGGCCGCGCAACGCACCAAGCCACGCTCCGTGCACAGGGGCGTGTTGGTGGATGACAGAACCGCACGCGCGCATTTAAAGATGCTCCGCGAATCCGTGGGTCCGGAAATGGAGGCTCCGGCGGACATTGCCGCCGGCCCCTCCATTTTGGAACCCACGGGGGAGACCCACCAGGAGTCCGTGGCGCCGCTGGCCCACACCAGGACGGCTCCAATTTTCAGCGCCCTGGCCCTGGTGGTGCTTTTGGCCGTGCTTTCCCTTGTGACACTAAGCCGCTTCCTGGGTGTCCCCGCGCTCACTGGCGGGGCCTTGCTCCCGGTCACGGAGCAGGCAGCCGGTGTGTGGCGTCATGCCACTGATTGGTGGGTTTCCTTGGGCTCCGGCATGCCCGGGCGCGGGAACCCCTTTAACTTTGTGCTGGCAGTACTGGCCGGTCTCAGCGGCCAGGGTTCCCTTTCAGTGCTGTGGGTAATGCTGTTGGCACTGCCGCTGTCCGGGTTGAGCGCATGGTTGGCCACGGGAGCCTTCACCCGGCAACGTTGGCCACGCATTGTGGCGGCGTTTGTCTGGGCAGGGGCCCCGGCCCTCTTGCTCGCCATGGGGCAGGGCCGTCTGGGTGCCCTCCTGGCCCACATCTTTATCCCGCTGGTCATTCTGGGCCTGGTGCGTGCAGCGGGCGGTGCCGTTGACGCCGCACCACGCACGCTCAGCGTGGAAGGCGCTGCGGAATCCCCAACGCCCTTGGCAAAATTGGGCCGCCCCGGCGTGGACGGCAATCCCTCATGGACTGCAGCGGCAGCAGCTGGTTTGGCCTTGGCCGCAGTGACGGCAGCTGCTCCGAGCCTGCTGCCGATTGCACTGGTGGGAATTCTTGCCGCCACGGTGTTGCTGCGCCGTCGTGGGCGGACCATTTGGTGGGCGCTGGTGCCCTCCGTGGCCCTGTTCCTGCCGTTGGTGTTCTCCGCATGGCACAGTCCCCGCGCCCTCCTGGCCGATCCCGGCCTGCCGCTGCCTTCCACCGCCGGACCCCTGTGGCAGCAACTGCTCGGCTTCCCCGAACAGCTGGTGGCCACTGACAACTTGCTGGGACTGGGTTCCCCCGTTGCTGGATCGTGGTGGACCTGGGTTGCGGCATTCCTGGTGGGCGCCCCGGTGGTGCTGGCAGCAGTTTTGGCGCTGCTCCTGCCGCTGCGCCGCGCCGCGCTCGTGCGCGTGCTGTGGCTGGTGGCCCTGCTGGCTTTGGCCGGTGCCTACGCCATGAAGTTCATTGCCGTGGCGTTCGACGGCGGTACCCTCGTTACGCCATTTAGCGGCCCCGCCGTTTCCCTCGCCAGCTTTGCCCTGCTGGCGGCGGCGCTGCTGGGATTCGACGCCGTGTACCGCAGAGCCTATGCCCCCGGCGGTCCCAACCGCCCAGAAAAAACGGCCGACGGCGTGCTGGCACAGCACCGTACCGCCAAAACAACTGCCATGGTGCTTTCAGTTCTTCTCGTCGCCGCGCCGTTGCTCAGCTTGGGGCTGTGGAGCGCGCAACAACTTTCGGCGCAGCCGGCACGGGCGGCACTGACGGGTCCGTTCAACGTTCAGGGCGTCACTGCCGGAATCATTCCGGCAACGGCTGCCGACAGGGGTACGGGCCCGGAAGCCAGCCGCACCATTGTGCTGGCCGTCCGGCCCAACGGCGGCATGGGGGTGACGCTCATGCAGGGCAGTGGCACCACCTTGGATGCCACCAACAGCATGGCCGCAGCTGCACGTGTCACTGGCGCGCCAGGCGCCGAAGGGCTGCTGGATCCAGATCCAGCCACGGCCGCGCTGCAAGACAGCGTGGCGGCCATCCTCTCCAAGTCCGGAGTGGATCCGCGGGCCGGACTCGTGGAGTTGGGGGTGGGCTTTGTGGTGTTGCGTCAAGGCGATACCGCCGCGGAGTTGCTGGCCAGTGAACTGGAAGCAGTTCCCGGCCTGGCTACTGTTGGCCCCACTGAATCCGGCTGGCTGTGGCGGGTGCAGCCCAGTTACGCGCAGGCAGGCCTCAGCGACGTGGTGAACCGGGTGCGCCTGGTTGACGCAGCCGGAAACTCGGTTGCCCCGGTGGCCTCCCAAGGTCAGGACGTGGACGTTGAGGTGGCCGCGGGAGAGGCCGGGCGCCGGGTCGTACTGGCGGAGCGTGCCGACCCAGGATGGCAGGCCTGGCTGAATGGCGAGGCATTGCCGGCCACCGGGTCCGGGTGGGCGCAGGCTTTTGAGCTGCCTGCCAACGCCGGCCACTTGGAAATCCGCTACGTCCAGCCCCTGAATGTGCTGGTCAATATTGTCCAGGCGCTGTTGTTGACATTGACATTGCTGCTGGCGTTGCCGGTGCGCACCCGGCAGGGCCGCACGGGTGCCTACAGAGACGAAGCTTCATTGCAAAAGGTTGGTAGAGGTGCCTGAGATCGAGGACAACAATGACCCTGTGCCGGCACCTCAGGGCTCCCGTCCCTTGAAGGCTGGCCGCCGCCGCTGGCCCGTGGTTCTCGGCGGCACGGGCACGCTCATTGCGGCGGTTGCCCTGGTGGGTGCCGGCTCCATTTTCCCGGCAGTTGACGCCACCCGGACCGTCCAGCCGGTGCCGCATCCCGTGCCCGTGGGGGAGACGATGGCTAATTGCCAAGGTCCCACGCAGCTGCTCGCCGGCTCCGCGGCCGGGGCGGATCCGCAGTTCTCCGCGAATTCCTCGTCGACGAAAACGCAACTCAACGCCGTCGTACTCAGCAATGCCGCCGGCACCCTGCCGGGAGCCGCCGTGGAAATGTTAAACGGCAAGTTCACGTCCCTGGTGACCCTGTCCAAGCCTCCTGCGGAAACGGCGCAGGGCGCCCCCACGGAGCTTGACGGCAAACCTAAAGTCCGGGCAGAGGTGGAGCGTGGCCGGACCAGCGACGCTTCCTCCGTGCTGCGTGTCCAGCCGTTGGACGGGCAAATGTCGCGGGGCGCCGGATCAGTCGTGGTGTCATCCAACGACGGCGACCTTCAGGGCATGGCGGCTGCACCGTGCCAAACGCCGGGCAATGAATTGTGGATTTCCGGCGCCAGCACCACGGTGGGTCGCACGGGGGTACTGATGGTGTCGAACTCTTCGGCAAGCCCCGCCACGGTGTCCCTGGAGCTTTTTAGCAATTCCGGGCTGGTGCAGGCAGCTGGCAGCAAGGGTCTGGTGGTGCCTGCCGGAACCGTGCGATCCGTGGTGCTCGCTGGATTGGCGCCCGGAAAAGACGCGTTGAGCGTGCACTTGAAAAGCACCGGCGGTGCCGTGAGCGCAACCATTCAACAATCTGTGCTGCGGGGCCTGACCCCTGGCGGGGTGGATTATCTGGTGCCCACGCAAATGCCCGCATCATCGGTGGTGATCCCGGGCGTGCGCGTGCAGGGCCCCGACGCTGCCGGTAAGATTTCCAGCCAATCCGGCTACGCCGATGCCGCCACGGCCCTGGCCCTCACTGTGCCGGGAGTGCGCGATGCCGTCGTGGAGGTCCGCGCGTTTGGTCCGGACGGTCAGGTGGCGCTTCCCAACGGCGGCGTCTTCACGGCCAAGGCCGGAAGCGTCAGTGAGTTTCCTCTGGCGGGACTGGCCGAGGGCAGTTATTCCCTGAGTCTGAACTCCGATGTGCCAGTGGTTGCGGCCGCCCGGTTGTCCAGTTCCACCGGCACCGGCAAAGCCGTGGACATGGCGTGGGCGCCTGCAGCGCAGCGATTGGGCAGCGAGCACCTGCTCACGGTGCCCCAGGATGTGGGCTCCAGGTTGCTCCTTACTGCCCCGGAAGGCCCAGCCACCGTGCAGCTGGTGCCCATTTCCAATAGTGGCGTGCTGGGCGAGGTGCGCGATGTGGAGCTGAAGAAGGGACTTTCGGCCACCTTGGATCCGTCCACCCTGGCCAAGGACACGGCAGCGGTGCTGATTTCAGCCTCCGGCTCACCTGCCTATGGTGCGCAGCTGCTGAGCCGCGCGGACTCCGCTGACATTGCCGTGCTGCCCCTTGCCGGCACGGTGACCGGCTCACAGGCAGTGGAAATCATTATGGGCTACTAACCCACGGCGCACTAGCGCGGGCTGCCCGCGGCCTTAGTGTCCGTGGCCCTAGTGTCCGTGGCCCTAGTGTCCGCGGTAGCGGCGGAAAGAGGGGTCCACGGCGTCGGGGTCCATGTCCATGAGTCCGGCCACTTGCTCTATCAGCACCTCGTGGACCAGCTCGCGGAGTTGGCCCGGGGTGTCGCAAAGCGCCTCGAGGGGATGGCGGTAAATGGTGATTTCGGCGGCCTTCACCAGACCTGAAGCCGCGGCTTCCGCACGGGAAAAATTACCCAGGGGTGCCTGCGCGCCTGCCGCAATCAAGGCTTCCAATTCGCCGGGCACCTCCTCCACCACGTACTCGACTAAATCCAACGTTCCCGGCCACAAATGGCGCAGACGATCAGCGGATTCCACCACCAGCTCATCAAATGCCTGGCTCCTGGTCCGGTAGCCGGGCAGGGTAGCGGGAATGAGGGGCCCGCGCAATCCACGTCCGTGCCGGTCCCGACGCCGCTGCGCGTACGGCTTCGCTGCAGTTGCCGCCCCGGTATCAAGGGAAATGACGAGCCCTTGTTCGCTGCGTCCGGTGTTGAACTCCATCAATTCACTGTAGGCGCGGGAGGGGCTTTGGGGAAATATCGCCGCGCTGGGGGTAGTCTTGGGAATCGTGGGAACCCTTCGTCAATGCACCCGATCAGCCTGCCGTGAAGCGGCCGTGGCTACTTTGACGTACGTTTACGCCGATTCAACGGCCGTTTTAGGTCCGTTGGCGACCTTTGCCGAGCCCCATTGCTATGACCTGTGCGTTAAGCACTCGGAGCGCCTGACGGCTCCGCGCGGCTGGAACGTTATTAACCTGGTCCGCTCCGACCAGCCCCTGGTGCCGGATCCCGATGACTTGCTGGCTCTGGCCGACGCCGTGCGTGAGGCTGCCAGTGCAACCCCTGACGACGACGCCGGCCACGGTGCCGACGGCGTTCCGCGGCGGGAATTCCGCGGCGCACTTGAACCACCGGCATTTGAACCAGGGACCGGACGGCGCGGGCACCTGCGCATCCTGCGGGACTGAGCCCATCCTGCGGGACTGAGCCCAGTGCCAGCCCGCATTCTGCCGGTGAATTCCGGCCACAAAGTGAAAAGGAAGTCCATGGCAAAACTTAGCGAAGGTTTACTGGCAGTGCTGCGGTGTCCCGTGACGGGATCCGAGCTGATCCAAGTGGGAGAAGAACTGGTGAGTACGGGTGCCGGGCCCGATGGTGCGCCGCTGCGCTACGCCATTGATGAGGGCATTGCGCTGATGCTTCCACCCGCGCACATCACGGTCTAGGCGTCCCCCGCGTGTCGGAATGGGAGGGCGTCAACAGCTTTGTCAGGCGTTGCCGTGCTGAAAATCCCGGCCCCATGACACTCGATGGCACCAACTCGTATGTGCTGGCTGCCCCGCATGCCACGGGTGTGGTGGTGGTTGACCCCGGCCCACTGTTGGAAAGCCATCTGAGCGAACTGGCAGGATCTGGCGCCGTGGAACTGATCTTAATTACGCACAGGCATGCTGACCACACCGGGGGGAGCGCACGCCTGCACCAGCTCACCGGTGCACCCGTGCGGGCTGCGCGGGCAGAGTTTTGCCACGGGGGAGCCACCCTTGACGACGGCGAACTCATTCACGCAGGCGGCCTCACCCTGGAAGTGCTCGCAACGCCCGGGCACACCAGTGACTCACTGTGCTTCGCGGTCCAGGCACCGGGCACCCCCTCCACTGTCATGCTCACGGGCGACACCATTTTAGGCATGGGGAGCACCGTGCTGGACTACCCCGACGGCACCCTGAAGGATTACTTGAAGTCCCTGTCGGCTCTAGGGCGCTGGGCGGCTTCGCGCCACCCGGAGCCCGTCATGGTTTTGCCCGGCCACGGCCCGGCGCTTGCTGATCTCAGCGCGGCCGCCCAGGCCTGCCAGGCGCACCGGGCGCAGCGGATGGCACAGGTGCGGGCCGCCGTCGAACGTCTCAGTGCGGACGGCGAACCCACGGCCCGGCAAGTGGCGGCCGCCGTCTACGGAGACCTGCCTGAACAATTGCAGGCGGCTGCGTTGCTCTCGGTGCAGGCGCAGCTGGATTACCTGGCATAACAACCCCATAACTTCCCTTCCCCCACGTCATGGCAGACGGGGGGTCGGACGGTTAGTGGCGTAAAATGGACAGCTGGTGCAGCACGCGCCGCCGCCGTCGGAAATTGGATTTATATATTGGGAGTTTGCATGGCTGAGTTGGAAGAGACCAAAAGAACCCGTAAGGGCCTGCGCGCCGTGTTGGTGTCTTTGGTCGCTTTGAGCCTCACTCTTATGGCAGTGGGCTGCAGTGGTGTGCCCAACACGGCCAAGCCAGCTTCCACGGCAACTGACGCCGCTGCGACGTCGGCAGCGCCCACCACACCGCCGGCAGTCCCGGCAGTTATTGCCTTGAACGTGGAAGACGGTGCCACGTTCGTCGACCCGGTGGCGCCCGTTTCGGCGCAAATCACGCATGGCACCGTGTCCCAGGTGGTCTTGAAGGAAACGGCTACGGGAGCTGTCACGGACGGCGTCAAGGGTGCCGACAATCTCACCTGGGTGAACACGGGACCGTTGAAGTTCAATACGAACTACACCTTCAATGTCACGGCCGTGGACGCCGGGGGAAAGAAGACCACCAAGGTCAGTACCTTCACCACGGTGCCCGCCTCCCACGAGGTCGACGCCGTCATGTACCCGGCAGCGGACTCCGTCGTCGGTGTGGCCCAGCCCCTGCAGTTTGCCTTCAGCGAGCCCGTGGTCAATAAGGCAGCCGTGGAAAACGCCATTAAGATCACCAGCAGTGCCGGCCAGGTGGGTGCATTCCGCTGGTATTCCGATACCCTGGTGCGTTACCGTGCCGCCGATTTCTGGGCAGCTAATTCCAGCATCAACGTGGACATGACCCTGTTGGGCATGGATGTGGGCAATGGCATGATTGCCAACTTCAACAAAAACTACAACATTCACATTGGCAACAAAGTGGTCATGGAGGCTGACGCTTCCGCGCATACCGTCAGCGTCCTGATCAACGACGTGGTGGCACGCACCTTCCCAGCCACCCTGGGTGACACCGAGTTCCCCTCCGCGTCCGGTTATCTGGTCATCACGGGGGACAAGCAGCGGTACGCAACCTTCAAAGCTTCCAGCATTGGTCTTAAGCCAGGTGACCCCGGGGATTACGGTTCCGTTGACGTTGAATATGCCACGCGGCTATCCAATAGCGGGATCTTCATTCACCAGGCCACGCCGTCGGCCATGCCATTCCTCGGGGTGCAAAATCTTTCCCACGGCTGCATTGGGCTTTCCCCCGAGGGCGCCAGCTGGGTATTTGAAAATATGCGCGCAGGAGATTTGGTGCATACGGTGGGGACACCCAATGAGACCATTGCCGCCACCGACGGCTTTGGCGACTGGAACATTCCCTTCGAGCTGTACGCCTCCCGGTAACCGCCGGGCGCGTTGACCCAGTGGCAGTTCACGCCTCTGGTGAATTTACGCCGTAGCGTTGTATTTGCGCCCGGACCTGTGCCGCGCGTTCGGCTGCGGCAACCATGCGCTGCAGCTCCCGTTCCCGGCGCTCAGCCATCAATGAGGCCAGAAAGACCGTGGGGTCAGTGCCCGGCGTCGGCAGGGGAGCCACGTACGGGCTCGCTTCGGTGGCAAGTTCCACGGCAAGTGCCTGCCGGGAGCTTGCAGCCATCGCGGCGCCCTGACGTAAAAACATGGAGATGCGCCGTGCCAGCGGATCGGGAAGCCTGCCAAGGTCAGCCACTGCCGCCCAGGATGCCAGCTCAGGTGCCACAGACACTTGAAGCGGCACACTCTTCGGGGCCCTGTCACGAATGGCGTACGTGCCGGCCAGCATGTCGCCCAAGCGTTTGGACTTGTCGTTGAACAAGGAGACGAGGCAGGCCACGGAACCCAGCGTCATGTAAATTTCCAGCACGGCCAGCATGGCCCTGATCAGGGCGTGTCGCAAACGGATGGAACCGCCGTCGTCGCGCACTATGCGCAGGCCCATGGCCAGCTTCCCCAGCGACTTTCCGCGACTGAGCGTCTCCACCGTAATGGGCGCCACCACCAACAAACCCACCAGCGTTGATATCAGGACCGCCCGCAAGGCGGCGTCATCCAAAACGACCGGCGCGGCGCCCAAAAGCAGCAATAATCCAATGCCTACCAACAGCGTGAGGGCCACATCTATCGCCGTCGCCAGTGAACGGGCGGCAAAAGAGGCCGGGCGGAGCTCCAGGACAACGGCTTCGCCGGTGATGATCGCGGACATGCATTTAGTCTAGCCACGCGCCCGCGCTTCCTGAGGCTAGGCTGGGAGCAATGGACATGGATGCGTTTACAACTGTGCACGGCCCGCAGTGGGCACGGCTGAAAGTGCTGGGCCGCCAGCGGAGACTGAGCGGGGCCGAGGCCGACGAGCTTCTTGAGCTCTACCAGACCGTCTCGGCGCAACTTTCCCTCATTCGTTCGATGGCAGGGGAAAGTACCCTCTCCGCGTCACTCTCTGCCATTTTGGCCACGGCCCGGACCCGCTTTACGGGTGCCAAATCCAACATCTTTGTCGATATTGCGCGTTTTTTCGCCATCTCATTACCAGCCGCTTTTTATCGCATCCGCTGGCTGACGGTAGTCGTTGGTGCAGTGTTTGTCGTGATCAGTACGCTCTTTGCTGTGTGGACCGCCGGTAATCCAGGGGTCCTGGCCGCCATGGGCAGCGACGCGCAACTGCAGCAACTGGTCAATGATGACTTCGTCAATTACTACTCCGAGAATCCCGCGGCCTCATTTGCCGGCGCTGTGTGGACCAACAACGCCTGGATTGCCGCGCAATGCGTGGCGTTCGGTATCACCGGAGTGTTCGTGCCCTATGCCATCTTTTCAAATGCGCAGGGGATAGGCATGACTGCCGGTGTCATGTTTGCCTACGACTCCGGTGATGTGTTTTTCAGCTACATCCTTCCCCATGGACTGATGGAGCTGACAGCCATTTTTATTGCAGGTGCAGCGGGGTTGCGAATTTTCTGGGCGTGGGTGAGTCCCGGCCCCCGCAGTCGTTTGGAGTCTTTAGCTGGGGAGGGGCGTTCACTCATAACTGTGGCCGCCGGACTGGTGCTGGTGCTCTTTATTTCCGGTCTGGTGGAAGGCTTTGTGACTCCCAGCGCGCTTCCCGTGTGGGCCAAGATCAGCATTGGCGCCTTGGTTTTGGCCGGTTACTGGGCCTACACCTTGATTCTTGGCGGCCGGGCTGTCCGTGCCGGTGAAACCGGTGACCTTTCCGCGGACGACGCCGGAGCCTCCGTCCGCTCCGTCTGACAGGTGCGCTGGGGCTGTGCGGGCATTGGGAAGGGTTTGGTGCGTATTTGCTGAGGTTTGATGCAGTGGGCGGCAGCAGCGGTGGGAAAATAGTTTCGAATATGTTGTGGAAAGTATTGTTGTAGTAGCTGGTTTTGTCTATAATTGTGGTATGGGTGGTTCGGTGAATTTCCCGGTGGGTCGGGATGGTTTTTCCGTTACAGTTTCTGTGGCGGACCAGCTCGCTGCGTTGGCTCTTCCGGTGGTTGCTCCTCTTGCGGTTGCGTTGGCGGGACTGGCCGGGTTACCTGATCTTGTTGCTCCTGATGTGGTGGTGGAGGATTGTTTCTCGTCCCGGTTGGAGGGGGTGCGGGCGGTTATGGATGATTGCGTGGATGCCCTGGGTGCCTTGCATGCACATCAGAACCGGTGCGCTGCGTTGTTGGTGGTGTTGGTGGAGCGGTTGCAGGCTGTAGCAGTGGCGGAGGCTGGGGTCTTGTCGTTGGATGCGTGGCAGCAGGAAACTTCCTTGATGGGGGTGCGGGCGGAAATCGCCGGGCTGTTGCATGTAAATGAATCAGTGGCAGGCAAACTCATGCACCATGCCACGGCCTTGGTGCATCACTTGCCCACCACGTTGGGTGTGCTCGCTGGTGGCGGGTTGGGTTGGGAGCAGGCGGTGGTCATTGCCGGGGAAACGACCTTGCTGCGTGAGGCCGGCCATTCACAGGGTGTGATTGATGCTTTTGAACTGGTGTTGCTGGGGAAAGCGGATGGGTGCACGGGCTCAAGTTTCCGGGAAAAAGCCCGGCGTGCCCGTGAGCGGGCGTATCCGGATTCAATGGTGGCCAAGACCCGGCGTGCTTTCACGGACCGGCACCTGCGGGTCAACCAGGGTCAGGACGGGATGTCATGGCTGAGCCTGTTCGCCCCGTCACCGACCATTGAGGCGATTTTTACCCAATGCACCACTACCTCCCATGCCACCCAAGGACCCCACGAACCACGGACCCTGTCCCAGCTGCGGGCCGATATCGCAGCAGCCCTGCTCCTTGGCCAAACCATGGACGAAAACCATATCCACACACCCCCGGCACCGGCAGAACCCGCACCAGCACCGGCACAGCCCGAACCAGAGCTGGCACCGGCACAACCCGAACCAGAGCCTGCATCGGCAGTCGGGACAGAAGCAATGGCAACTGCTGCTCAGAGGACGGGACCCAGTGATCATGCTGGCGGCTTTAACCGGACAAGGCATGGAACCCCGTTCCGACCGCCAGAGCCGGGGCCCGGACCAGGGCCCGAGGCGTGTGAGGGTTCCGAATCTTGGGGTTTTTTGGAGATTCAAGGTGGTGGGGCTGGTGCCGTTGGTGGTGTGGTTCCTGTTTTTGATGATCCCAACTACACGGACCCGGGCTTTATTGAACCCGGTCCCGAGCCTTGGGACGAACAAACGCCGGGTGGTTATGACGGGGCCCGGCCACCGAATCTGACGCCCGCACCGGGTAACACCCCGTCTGGGGATGCCGGTGGTGAGGTGTGGCCGCCGTTGCCGCAGGTCACCCCGGTGGTGTTGATACCTGCTTTGTCGTTATTGGGGTGTTCTAGTGATCCGGCGTGGATGGAGGGTGTGGGGCCGATCAGTATTGAGGTCGCCAAGCGCCTCACCGCCCAAGCCAGCTCTTTTTATCGGGTGTTAGTGGACCCGATGACGAATAAGCCCCTTGATAGTGCTCCGGATACGTACCGGATCACGAAGGCGATGAAGGTGATGTTAAGTGTCCGGGATGAGTTCTGCCAGTTCCCGGGCTGCACCACGGCCGCGGTGAATTGCGAGGTGGACCATGTGCAAAGGTTCGAAATTGGTGGACGCAGCGTTTACAACAACCTCCAGACGCTGTGCAGGCGTCATCATTTGCTCAAGCATTTCAAGGACGACAAAACCCGGCAAGGCTGTGTACGCACGGATCAGAGCCCGGAACGCCAACAGATCAGGTTGCGGGGCTGGACCCCGTCCATGACCGCATCAGGGCATCCTGGCTGGACGTCACCGACCGGCCGGTACTACCCACCGGCCCCCATGGACACCCAGCCGCCCAGCTATCCACAATGGCTCAAAAACCACCTCCAAACCCAAAACGATACCGGCAACCCAGACAACATCGACGACCCAGACGATGACCACGATGACCACGATGAGTACGGTGCAGACGGGGATGGATGGCTCACCGACACCGACTACCACCCAGCGGACCTCCCACCAGAAGCCACCCCACCCACCTGGACACCAGCAACCGTCCCCCAACCACCCCCAGGCATGTTCGTCGGCCACTAACCACCCACAGGCTACAGATAAACACCCACGCAGGTTGCTACGGGGAATTTAAAAGCTTCGTTCACAAATAGCCATGTATCTGATGACAGTTTGGCATCATCGCGGGGTGGCATCACTCGGGTGTGTGAGGGTGCCGGTATCGTTTGCTTTTGTGAGCGAGAATTCAAAAACCCAGGATCCAGAGCGCATCTCCGATCAGCAGTCTCCTCAGGGAGCGACGGCGCAGGCAACGCCGGCACCGTCCGACGTCGTGCCTGAACCCAGCGATTCAACAACCATGCTTGACACCACTGCTCAAACCACAGTTATTCCCCCCACCAAGGCCAGCTTGGCCGCACGTGCCAGTGCCCGCAGGTCTGCCGCGCCCACGATGGGTAGATCAGCCAGCAAGGTGAAGCTTGACCCTGGGTTTGATCCGGTGGCGGACCCCATGCGCCCCGCCGCGCGGCTGCCTAAATTGCCCAGTGATGAGGAAATTACTGCTACTTTGGGCAGAACCGCGGCTGAAGAGGACGAGGTTTATGTGGAGCCGACTCCAACGGAGGAGATCACCATCCGTCCTCCTGCCGAGGAAGTTGCCCGGCGTAAGGCTGCCATGGAAAGAGCCGCTGGCACCAAGCCCGTGTTGCCGCGAGTCGTTCAGGTGCTGTTGGCAGTGTGCTATCCCATTGTGCTGTTGGTGCTCGCGATCCGGTTGGTGACCAGTTCGGTGTATCTATGGGTGGAGTACCGTCGGCCAGGTTTCCCGGCAGACTCTTTTGGATTTAGCACCGATGATCGAATCACTTACGGCTCCTACACCATTGACTACTTGCTCAATTTCGCCTCGCCGCGTTACTTGGGGGAGCTGGTGAACACCGCTGGGGACCGGCTTTTCCTTGCCAGCGAAGTTCAGCACATGGCGGATGTGAAATCAGTGATCAGCCTGGCCTTCCTGACCGGGCTGGTGCTGGCTCTTGTCATGGCAATTGGCATGGTGTATTTGCGCCGACGTAGTTTTGGGGGAATCCGTCGGGCCCTCTTTGCCGGCTCCATTGCCACCCTGGCTCTCATTGTCGCCTTGGGAGTACTGGCGTTGACTGGCTGGGAAGCCTTCTTCACCCAATTCCACAAGGTCTTTTTCGCCGACGGTACGTGGACGTTTTACACAGATGACACTTTGATCAGGCTTTTCCCCGCCCAATTCTGGATGGATGCCGGCATCTTCATTGGTGCATTCGTGCTCGTTGTTTCTTCGCTGACCCTGGCATTCACTTGGCCCACGAAGAACCGACGCCGGGGCGTGGATGCAGCAGAGCACAGCGCTTACTACGAGGTTTAATTAGATCCAGCTGGGCAACCACATGTGTTGACGCCAATAGTCCTGCGGGATTATCTCCGCTGCCCAGAGCGGGTAGAAGTATGCGCTCAAGGCAACGACCAGAACTACAAATATCCCGGCAAACAAGGCACCCTGCTGTTTGCGCCAGTGCGGCTCGGCCACCCTTCCCATGATCATGCCCAGCACCAGTACTATGGCGAGGATCATAAACGGTTCATAAGCGATGGCGTAGAAGAAGAAGATGGTGCGTTCTGGGTAGAACAGCCACGGGACGTAACCTGCAGCGAAGCCGCACAGAATTGCCCCGGCACGCCAGTCACGTTTGGCAATCCACACCCCTATTAAGAACAAGATGGCGAGCGAGCCGCCCCACCAAATGAGTGGATTACCGAGGCTGGTGATGACGGCCGTGCACTTTTCCACGCCGCACCCGCCGTCGCCGTTTTCATAGTTCTGGACGTAGTACGAGGTGGGCCGTCCCATCACAAACCACGACCAGGCATTGGCCTTGTACGGGTGATCCGAGGCAAGGCCCGTGTGGAAGTTCAGCGCCGTGGAATGGTAGTGCCACAGGGAGCGCAGGGCGTCGGGAATCCAGCCCCACGTGGGGGATGGATTTTCGGCACCCCAATTCCTGTCGTAAGCGTCGTTTGACAAAAACCAGCCTGTCCACGTGGCTAAGTACGTCAGTGCGGCAACTGGAACCATGCTGAGGAACGCCACGAGGCCGTCTTTCCACATGGCTCCCAGGGCCCAGTGCCTGATGCCGGCAATCCGGCGGGCGCTCATGTCCCACAGGACGCTGAGCAGTCCAAATGCCGCGAGGAAAAACAGTCCGGACCATTTGGTGCCTATACAAAGACCAAGCGCGACGCCGGCCGCGAGCCGCCACCAGCGGATCCCCAACCACGGCCCGTAGAGCAATTTCCTGGCCGGAACCCTGCCGTTGTCGCCGGCCAGGGCAGACAGCTTGGCTGCCAACCGGCGTCGGCCATCATCGCGATCCATGAGGACGGCGCCAAAGCCCAGCAGGGCAAAGAACATGACAAAAATGTCCAGCAACGAGGTTCGGGACTGGACAATGGCATGCCCATCCACGGCGAAGAGCAGGCCCGCGATCACTCCCAGGGTGGTGGAGCGGAACATTTTTTGGGCGATTAAAGCCAGCATAAAGACCGACAGTGTGCCCACCAGCGCGGCCGTAAATCGCCAGCCAAAGGTGGAATCGGCGCCAAAGAGCCACATGCCGAACGCAATCATCCACTTACCCACGGGCGGATGCACCACGTATTCGGCCGTGCTTTCCAAACTGGTGAAAATGCCCTGGTTGAACAGGTCGTTGGCTTTGTCCGCCCAGTTCCGCTCATACCCGCTTTGCAGGTAGCTATAGGCATCCTTGACGTAGTAGGTCTCATCAAAGACGAGCGACGTCGGCTGACCCAGACGCACAAAGCGCAGGACTCCCGCGATGGCTGCCGTGAGCGCAGGACCCAACCAAAACCACAGGCGCAGACCGGCCGGAGTGGTTCGCCACGAAAAGTGCGGCCCCAGCAACCTGTCCGCGAGCGCCTGACGCGTGAAAGCGACGGCGGGGTCGCGGAGCCAGCGTGGGGATACTTCCGGGGAAGGTGACGAAGCCGATGTCGTCGCCGACGTCGTCTTGCCGCCAGGCGTTGGTGGCGAGTCGTTTTCCAGGGCCGCCGGGGCGGTATCCGTAGTGTGGGATTGCACGGAGTCCATGCTACCGAAGTGGGTGTCGGTAGCCGCGGCGCACTACGCTGGAGTGATGGAAGATGACTTTGGCCAAGATGCACCCTCAACGCCTGACGCCCCGGAGGTCACTGACACGTCTGATGCCCCGGAAACAACTGACGCCCCTGAAACGGCCGACGGACCCCTGGACACAAGTTTGGCCCCGGCCGGCAATCCGGGAGAGGGCTGCATAGTTTTAGCCGCCACACCCATTGGCAACCGGGGCGACGCCACGGCCCGCCTCATCACCTGGCTTGAAAGCGCGGACCTGGTCGCCGCTGAGGACACCCGTCGCCTGCACCGTCTGGTGACGGGCCTAGGCATCAAGGTGGGTGGCCAAATTGTGAGTTATCACGAGCACAACGAGGCTGCGAAAACGCCTGAACTGCTAAAACAAGTCCAGGCCGGCAAGACGCTTGTCATGGTGACCGACGCCGGGATGCCGTCAGTGTCCGACCCCGGCTTCCGGTTGGTGGCAGGAGCCGTGGAAGCTGGGGTGCGCGTCACTGCCGCACCGGGTCCGTCGGCTGTCTTGACGGCCTTGGCGCTGTCCGGGTTACCCACTGACAGGTTCTGCTTTGAGGGCTTTTTGCCGCGTAAATCGGGGGAACGCTCTGCGCGTTTGCATGAGCTGGCCACTGAGAAACGCACCATGGTGTTCTTTGAGGCGCCCCACCGGCTGGAGGCCATGCTGCGTGCCCTGCACACCGAGTTTGGTCCGGCGCGCCCTGCAGCAGTGTGCCGGGAGCTGACAAAGACCTATGAGGAAGTAATTCGCAAACCACTGTCGGGCCTGCTGGAGTGGGCTGAAGCCAGCCAAATTCGCGGGGAAATTGCCATTGTGGTGGGCGGAGCGCCCGACGCCGATCCCGGCACCCCCGAGGACCATGTGAAAGCAGTCAACGAGCTCATGAACCAGGGCATGCGCATGAAGGAGGCGGTGGCTGTCATTGCCCATGACGTGCACGTGAGCAAGCGGGAGCTGTACAGCGCTGTGCTGGCGGCGCGGGTCTAACTTCCAGCACCGGAGTTATGTGCTGGGCCCAACGTCTGTCGTGGGCCCCCGTCTGTCCTGGACTCAAGTTCGCGGCTCGTCTGCGCCCGCCACAAACGGGCCCGGGCGAGAATGCTCGAAATCACGTACGCCTTGGCTTCTGCGTAATAGTTCATGTCGGGCCATGGCTGTTGCGCCAGCCGCTTCTTGGTCGTGGTATACAGTTCACGGTCCTTGGCATCCACGCGGAGCCAGTCCCGTAAGTCCAGGTAGTCCGGCACTGCGGGATCGCCGTCGCTGAATACATGCACATGTACCGAGCGGTCGGGGGCGCGGAACATGCGGTGGCCAATTTCCCGCACGCGCAGCACAAAGCCCGCAGCTTCGAGCTGCGTCAGGTAGTGGTCTTCAACCTCCACTTGATTCACCGTCAACACGATGTCAATGATGGGTTTGGCGGCAAGCCCCGGCACCGACGTTGAGCCAATGTGGTCAAGTGACACTGCGTGGTCTCCCACAGCATCGCGGATTCTTACTGCCAGGGCCGTATAGGCGACTGGCCACAGGGGGTTGTACTGCTCAATAATCACTGGCCGTTTTTCCCGTCCGCCAATGAGTACCGCGTCCAAAAGCGCATCCAGGTCAGGGTCCATGTCCCCATCATGCCAAGTCTTCGTCAGTATTGTGCAGCTGCACAGCCGTACGCTGTCCAGCAGTGCGGGGAAGTGTAGACACGTGTGAGCGCCGCCAACTACCGTGAGTTTAAAGCACAATTCGCCACCTTAAAGGAGTCATTATGAGCGTGAGCTCAAGCACCGAACTCAGCGGGCAGGAAAGCGCCCTGCTGACAAGCGTCCCCACAGGACTGCTCATCAATGGCGAGTGGCGCCCCGCGGCGTCGGGAAAGACCTTTGCCGTGGAGGATCCTTCCACGGGCAATGTTTTGCTGGAGATGGCCGACGCCGGTGCGCAAGATGGTGCCCACGCGCTCAATGCCGCCGTGGCCGCGCAGGAACAATGGGGAGCAACTTCCCCCCGGTTCCGCGCCGAGATCCTGCGCCGCGCCTTTGACATGGTCATGGCCCGCGCCGAAGATTTTGCACTGCTCATGACGTTGGAGATGGGCAAGCCGCTGGCTGAAGCCCGTGGCGAAGTCACGTACGGTGCGGAGTTTTTGCGGTGGTTCTCCGAAGAGGCCTCCCGTTCCTTTGGGCGTTACTCCAGCAACCCCGAGGGTACCGCCCAAATCCTGGTGCAGAAAAAACCCGTCGGCCCCTGCCTGCTCATCACCCCGTGGAACTTCCCGCTGGCCATGGCCACCCGCAAGATTGCCCCGGCCATTGCTGCCGGTTGCACCATGGTCCTCAAGCCAGCGAACCTGACCCCCCTGACCAGCCAGCTCTTTGCCCAAGTGCTCATGGACGCCGGTCTGCCGGCCGGGGTGCTGAACGTCGTGGCGACGTCGGACGCTGGCGGCGTCACCGGGCCCCTTATTGACGATCCGCGCCTGCGCAAGCTGTCCTTCACGGGCTCCACGCCCGTGGGCCGCAGCCTGTTGTCCGCAGCTTCGAAAAACGTGCTGCGCACCTCCATGGAGCTCGGCGGCAATGCTCCCTTCCTCGTGTTTGAAGATGCGGATGTGGACGCGGCCGTGGAGGGTGCCATGGCTGCGAAGCTGCGCAACATGGGCGAGGCCTGCACCGCCGCCAACCGCTTCCTGGTGCAGGAATCCGTGGCCGAGGAGTTCGCCACCAAGTTGGCCGCCAAAATGGCTGCCCTCACGCTGGGCCGCGGCACCGAGGAGGGCACCACCATGGGCCCGCTTATTGACGCCAAGAGCCGGGACAAGGTGCACTCGCTGGTCAATGATGCCATTGCCGACGGCGCCCGCGCACTCACCGGAGGCGCCCCGGCCGACGGTGCCGGCTACTTTTACCAGCCCACAGTGTTGCAGGGGGTGGAAGCAGGGGCCCGGATCCTCAACGAGGAAATCTTTGGACCAGTGGCCCCCATTGTCACGTTCAAGGACGAGGACGAGGCCGTGGCACTGGCCAACGACACCGAGTACGGCCTGGTGGCCTATGTCTTCACCAGGGACCACAACCGAGGCTTGCGCATGGCCAACCGCATTGAAACGGGCATGCTCGGCCTCAATGCCGGCGTCATCTCCAATGCCGCAGCACCGTTTGGCGGCGTGAAGCAATCCGGTTTAGGCCGTGAAGGCAGCGTGGAGGGCATCGCTGAATACCAGTACACCCAGTACATTGGTTTTCCGAACCCGAACAACGTCTAGGCAGGGCTGGTTTAGGCAGGGCTATCTGGGCAGGGCCGGTTCAGCGTCGCAATAACGACGCCGGAGCCACCGCCGCGCGCACCCGCTGCCACACTGTGGCGCGGGTGCGCAGGCGTGCGTGGAAGCTTTCCACGGCATCGGCCAAGTCATCGCGGCCAGATGTGGTGACGCCGCTGCCAAAGACCGCTTCCTCATAGGCGCCCTGCACCTGGCGTACGCCGGGCTGCGCGGCTGTGCCCAGCATGGCAGCAAGCCCTGCAGCTTCCAGGGCAGGCGTGCGGGCGGGATCGGCTGCATATCCGTAGTCGACCGCAGTAGCGAGCAATTCCCGCCACGCGAGCACCCCCGGCACCCCGGCAGCAACAGTGCCCCCGGCAGCAACAGTGCGCCAGGCAGCAACTGCCACGCCACGGCGCACCCGGGCCAGGTTCCGGCGTCGGACTACAACCCGCAGCAGCCCCGGGCCCCCCACTAGCGCGAGCGCCAAGAGACCACCTCCCAGGCGCAGGGGCCAATGGTTGACAGTGGAATCGGTGGCAGCCGTCGCGTCGGCGGGGGCAGGGGTGGTGGGGGCCGGCGCAGGGGTGATGGGGGCCGGCGTTGTTTGTTCCGGAAGCGGAATATTCTGTGAACCCGCGGCGGAATCCGAGGGTGCCCGCGCGTACTCGGGAACCGAACCCCGCGTGGGTGTGGGCTCAAAAGGCACCCACCCTAAGCCTTCAAAGTACAGCTCCGGCCAGGAGTGGGCGTCGCGGCCGGCTGCCTGGTAACCAAAAAGGCTCACCCCACTGCGTTGCTCCACCTCAAGGTTGGCAGCGCCGGGCGCGTACCCCACAGCAATGCGGGAGGGAATCCCCACCTCCCGTGCCATCACGGCCATGGCGGCGGAAAAGTGCACGCAATAGCCGCTCTTGGCTTCCAGGAAGTCGCCCAGCACCGCCATGCCGGAACCGTCATAACCTGCCTGGGCGGGAGTGTCCAGGCTGTAGTTAAACGTCCCGGAACGGAAAAAATCCTGCAATGCCATTGCCTTCGCATACGGAGTGGGCAAATCCCCGGTCACCTGCTGAGTGGTTTGGCGTACTTGCGCCGGCACGTCGTCGGGCAGGGCCGTAAATACGGGATCCAGCGCTTTGGACGTCGGAAGCACCGCTGCATTGAGCTGTGCCCGGCTCAGTTCAGGCACCTCGCTGCGCACCATGTAGTCCTGCCCGCCCGTGGACGCATTTTGCCCCTGCAGGGTGGCCGTTGCGGGGTTCCACAGCCAGCGGCCGCTTAAATCCGTAATTTCCACGGGGGACGGCGGCACCGGCAGCCACTCGCTGTTGAGCGTTTCCGAGGTGACAAGGGTGATGATTTCCTGGCGCGGCACCGCTGGATTGGCCGCGGGCGAGGGTTCCAAATCACGCAGTTCCGAGTCCAGCCCCTCGGGCAGCGGCGACGGCGCCCACGCCCGCCCCGTGAAATCCTCCAGCGTGCTCAGCTTTAAGTATTGTGCAGTGCTGGTATTGCTGAAGTACGTGAGGTTGATGCGGCTGGATTGCTCGCGCAAATCCGCGCCCAGGGCAATCATGGGATCCAGCCGGGTGGGGCCGTTGTCGCCCCCGAGCCGGGCACCTTGGGGGAAGACCCCGTGACTAAACCCGGGAATGGCGGCTGGCACCACGACCATTAAAAGTACGACGGCGGCACCCAGGGCCGCGCCCCGGGCGAGGACCCCGCTGGGGGCAGCCGTGATGGGCGGGCGCAACTTTCCATCCGGGGCGTACCAGCGGCAGCAGCCTAAAATGAGCAAAAAACCTACTGCTGCGCCCACAAAACCCGAAGTGGCAATCCCTGACTTTGTCATCAGTGCTGCTGGCAGCAGGACCAGGATCAGGCCCACGGAGCTTGCCGCCGGCATGGCCAGTGTGATGGCGACTGTGTCGATGAGCAGGGCAGCCAGCCCCAGACCCGCCGCGGTGAGAAAAGTCATGGGTGCATTTGCGGGGGCCGGGGCCAGACTCCCCATGATCACCGCTGCGGCTTCCCCGGAAAGGGACCCGGCCGCCCGCAACGTTTCCAGGGTGGGAATGCAGCCCAGGAGCGAGGTGCCCGGGAAGAACATCAGTGCCATTGCCATGAGCCACCCGGCCACAGCGCCCAGGGGTGCAAAAGGACTCAGCGCCGATCGGCCGCGCAGCAGCGCCGGAAGCAACAGTGTCACAGCAACCACCACCGCTGCCTGCGGAAACCAGCTAAAGTCCTCCAGCACGCCCGCCAGACCCAGGGAAGCCCCCATGACGGCGCCCCACATTGCCGCGGCTAAAACCCAGCGAGCCGGGCCGGCATTGCTTTCACCCAACACCTTTTTGCGCACGGGATGGGAGGTTTGCAGCAAACCAGTGGTGCTCATGATGGCATTCCTGACACGTGGCTGGGACTCAGTGATTCCCACGCTGCCTCCAGCGACGACTTGGGGGTCAGTGTCGTAGCGTGCCAACCCGCGCGGCGTAAAATATCCAATGCAGGGGCAGCTTCCGCCGGATCGTAACAAACCAAAAAGGCGGCAGCCCACTGGGTTGATTCGCCGGTGCTGGCCAGCCTGCGCGCTTCATCGGCGCTCAGATGCCCCACCACTGCCACCAGCGGGCCACGGCGGCGGCCGCGATGTAATTTGCCGGGCAAGGATTCCCCAAACGCCGGCTGGCGCAGCACCGCATCCCTGCCCGGCTCGGACGCGCTGGAAAGCTCAAGGGCCGCCAGGGTCACTGCCACATCCACAACACCCTGGGGTCCGCTGAAGTCCTCCACCAGGGGTGCCGGAGCCGATGGCGAGGCGGCAAAACCCGGGTTGCCGTGTTGATCCATAACCCGTACGACGTACCCGCGTTCCAATAAATGGGTGGCCACGGAAACAACTGCAATAACTGCCTTTTCAAAGGCCGCAGTGGTCCGCAACGGCTGCCCACCGGCTGCGTGGACCGGGTGTGGGTGGCCGGCAGGGTGAAAGGCAAAGCGCGCCGTGTCCCCAAAGGCCAGCTGGCGTTGATCAATGATAATGGCAGCCTCCGGCGCGGTAACGGCTTCCTCGGCCCGCACCATGAGCTTGCCCTGTCGTGCCGTAACGGCCCAGTGCACCCGCCGCAGCGGGTCACCGGGGCGGTAATCACGGGTCATGGCGTCATCGGCACTGGCGTTGGCCAGCTCGGAACTGCTGTGGCTGCCGTCGCGCCCGCGCCCCTCAAAGAGTGGAATGTGGGCAAGTTCGACGGCGGCCGGTGCCACTGTCAGCGGTTCACCCGCATCCAGATCACGGTGCAAAAAGGAGACATTAAACGGGTCCGCAAAGAATCCGCGAAGTGGCCCCACACCAAACACGCCGCGCTGGGAGGGAACTGCCCGGTATTGATAGCGGCTCACCAGCCCATACGGCACCACTGGATGGGGGTGGCTAAAACGCGGACTTTCGTGAAAGCTGGCCGGCAACTCCTCCATGAGCTGCGTGCACGTACCGGAGGGACCATGACCACGCACCTCAAGCACCACGTGCACGGGCTCACCCACCCGCGCCAGTCGGGGGGAGAGCTCGCGGCGCACGGAAAAACCAGGTTTCAACCCGTACAGCCCAGCGCACGCCACCGCCGGCAAAGCCAGGCAAAAGATGGCCACCAACAATAAATCCCGCCGCCCCAACACTCCGGCCAACGCCAGGGCCACCACGCCGGCGGCGAGGAGCAGCCAGCCGCGGGGCCGGAAGGGTCGCATGGCTACTCTTTCCGGCGCGCCCTTCCCGGACGCCCTTCCAGTTGACCCGGTACGGGCACCATGGTGAGAATTTGTTCAATGATCGACGTCGGCGTGAGGCCTGCGCTCGCAGCTCCCCGCTCCATCAGGAGACGGTGGGCCAACACCGGGACGGCCAGGTTGCGGATATCGTCTGGCAGGACAAAGCTCCGTCCGGCCAAGGCGGCGGCGGCTTTTGCAGCCCGCAGCAACTGCAGCAATGCCCGCGGGCTGGCACCAAGACGCAGTTGCGGACTGTTCCGGGTGGCCTGGCCCAGGGCCACCGTGTACGCACGTACCGGCGCAGAAACATAAATTGCACCGACCATCTCGACCATGGCGGCAAGTTCCGCCGTGGAAACCACCGCCTGCACGCTGTCCAGGGGGTTGGCGTACTGGTGGGATTCCAGCATGGACAGTTCCGCAGCAGTATCGGGGTAGCCCAGGGAGATGCGGGCCATGAACCGGTCCCGCTGCGCCTCGGGCAACGGGTAGGTGCCCTCCATTTCAATGGGGTTTTGGGTGGCTACCACCATAAATGGTTGGGGGAGCTGATAGGTGGTGCCATCAACGCTCACCTGGTTCTCGGCCATGGACTCCAACATCGCCGATTGGGTTTTCGCGGACGCGCGGTTAATTTCATCCCCAATGACAATGTTGGCGAAGATGGCGCCGGGGCGGAACTCAAAGGCGCTGGACGACTGATTGAAGATGGAAACGCCTGTAATGTCGCTGGGCAACAGGTCCGGGGTGAACTGGACCCGGTTGACTGTGCAGTCCACGGCCCTTACCAGGGACTTGGCCAGCAGGGTTTTTCCCACGCCCGGCACGTCCTCCAACAACAAGTGGCCCCCTGCCAGCAACACCGTCAGTGCTACGCGGACCGGTTCTTCCTTACCGTCAATGACAGTGTTCATCACTGCCAGGATCCGTCCGCTGAACTGCGCAAAGCGTTCTGCGGACAGCACTTCCGCCGCAACTGAGCCCAGCAATGATGTCTCCTGCGGGTTCATGCCCCACCTTTCGGTTCCCTGACCGGCCCCGGGGTCAGGTGTTGGCACGGCGCCAACTACTGTGAGCTACGCTACTAGCTGGCGGCGCAAATAACCTCCCTATGGCGCCACTATTCACAGCAGTGGGTAGGGTGGAAACCATGTGTATTGCTGGTGTTCCCCTCCCATACCGCCCCACTGTTGCCTCCGACGCAGCGCAGGCGGCGTCCGCAGTGCGGGGAAAGAATCCCCAGGGTGCCTTCGCCGCCGCGCCGGAACCGCTTCCGGTGCCGGTGTATGACAACCACACGCACTTTGATTTTGGCGATTCCCCAGTGGAGCTTGGCGCAGCCCTCGATGCGGCGGCAGCCGTGGGCGTGGCAGGTGCCGTGCAGGTGGGATGTGATCTGGACTCCTCACGGTTTAGCGTTGCCGCGGTCGACGCCGATCCACGGCTTTTAGGTGCCGTGGCCATCCACCCCAATGAGGCCCCGGTACTGGCCAAGGCGGGGGAGCTTGACGCGGCTTTGCAGGAAATTGCCGGGCTGGCCGCCCATCCGCGGGTGCGTGCCATCGGGGAAACCGGGCTGGATTATTTCCGCACCGGCGACGACGGCAGGGCAGCCCAGCATGAATCTTTCCGACGGCACTTGGACATTGCCAAGAGCCTGGATTTGGCCCTGCAAATTCACTGCCGTGACGCGCAGGAGGACGTGCTGAAGATCCTGGCCGACTGCGGCGCCCCGGAAAGACTGGTGTTTCACTGCTTCTCCGGGGATGAGGACCTGGCCCAAATTTGTAATGACAGGGGCTGGTACATGTCATTTTCCGGCACCTTCACCTTTAAGAATGCCCATAATCTTCGTCGGGCCCTGGCGGTCGCGGACCCGGCATTGATCCTGTGTGAGACCGATGCACCTTTTTTGACCCCGCACCCCTTCCGCGGCCGTCCCAATGCCAGTTACATGCTGCCCTATACGGTGCGCAGCATGGCCGAAACAACTGGGCAGGAAGTAACGCAACTATGCACGCGGTTAAATGCCAATACGGAAGCTGTCTATGGCAGCTGGTCCGACTAGCCACACCCGCCGGACAGTAATGTGGCTTTACTCACCGTGATCAAACCTTGTCCAAAAGATCACGGTTAGGTTACGCTGAGAAACTATTAGCCGTGGTCGGGGAAGGCCAACGGACTTTTCGCACGTCCCTGCACCGCACAAGTGCAGGGACGGCAACCGTTCGCGAAGGACAAGTGAAGCACCTGGGTGGCTCTGCCCGGGCAGCTTCACTTGTCTTGTGCTTCCCCGTGCCCGGGTGCTCTAGTAGTTACGGGAACCCGTGTTTTCAATTTTCACTGCCCAAGGCAAGCTCAGCTATTTGACGTTGGCCTGCCAAGGCGCTGTCCTGCTGGCTCTCGTTGCAGGGCTTTTAGCTTTTACCACGGCCACTAAGAACGTCACCTTGATGGTGGACGGCAATACCACCCCCGTGCAGGTTTACGGCGGTTCCGTTGCGGACGTTTTGGAACGTGCCGGGGTAACGGTGGCAGTGGCCGACCACATCACCCCCGCCCTCGACGCAGCCGTAGCTGACGGCGAGACCGTCACGGTGAACAAGGCCAAGGACATCACTGTGAGCCTGGATGGTGCAGAACGTACTGTCACCACCACCTCGCACCGGGTCAGTGGTTTAATCAGCCAACTGGGCATTGCCCCCAATGCCAAAATCTCCGCTCCCGCCGGCGAGCTCCTCACAGCGTCAGGGAGCATTAATATCATCACCCCCAAGCAGGTCACGCTGGTGGCTGACGGCAAAAAGTCGGTCACGACCACCACTGCCCGCACCGTGGCGGATTTGCTGGTTGATGCGAACGTGCAGCTTGCCGCCAGTGACCGCGTATCCGCCCCGGACGCCATGGCGGTCGTGGAAAACATGGTGGTGAAGGTAACCCGCGTCAATACCGCCGGCACCGAGACGGAAACCATTGCCGTTCCCTTTGAAACCCAGGAAAGCGTTGATGCTGCCCTGTTCAAGGATGAGAAGAAGACTGTCCGCGAAGGCGTGGCGGGAAGTGCCACGAAAAGCTTCAGTACCGTAGTCATTGACGGTGTTGTGGTGAGCCGCACTGAAACGGGCACCGCAGTGCAGCTTGAGCCGGTGGCTGCGAAAATCTCCGTCGGTGGCAAAGAACGTCCCGCCAAGGAAACACCGGCAGCCGCTGTCAAGGCCCCGGATGCCCCAGCCGGCGCCGATACCGCAGCCGCTGCCAAGACCCCGGATGCCGCAGTCGGCGCCAAGGCCCCAGCAGGTGCCAATACCGGTGCCAGCGCTCCGGCCATGTCCAACGAGGCCATGTGGGATGCCATTGCCCAGTGCGAGTCCACGGGCAACTGGTCCATCAACAACGGCAATGGTTACTACGGTGGCCTGCAGTTTGATGTGCAAACGTGGCTCGGAGCAGGTGGGGGCGACTATGCACCTAATGCCAGCCTCGCCACGAAGGCCCAGCAAATTGACATTGCCAACCGTGTGAAAGCCCAGCGCGGCCTGAGCCCCTGGGGTTGCGCGCACGCGGCGCGCTAGCGGATACCATTGGTGCGTGAGCAGCCCCGAATCAACCCCCGCCACCCAGCCGCTGCTGGGAGCCACCGAAATCCGCCGGCTGGCGGAGGAAATTGGCGTCCGTCCCACTAAAACCCTGGGACAGAACTTTGTCATTGACGGCAACACCATCCGGCGGATCGTCGCTGCGGCGCACGTGGACCCCGGTGAGACCGTGCTGGAGGTGGGACCGGGACTGGGCTCATTGACACTGGGCCTGCTGGACGCCGCCAAGCACGTGGTGGCCGTGGAAATTGATCCGGTGCTGGCGGCAAAGTTGCCTGACACGGTGGCCGCGTTCCGTCCCCATTTGGCCGGCAACCTCGATGTGGTGCTCAGCGACGCCATGCGCGTGACGGAACTCCCGGCCGTTCCCACGGCGCTGGTGGCCAATTTGCCTTACAACGTGGCAGTGCCCGTGGTATTGCACCTGCTGGAGCATTTCCCTTCGCTCCGGCACGGGCTGGTCATGGTCCAGGACGAGGTGGCTGACCGCATGGTGGCAGGCCCCGGGTCTAAAACCTACGGGGTGCCTTCGGTTAAGGGCGCCTGGTATTCACAGATGCGCAAAGCCGGAGTCATTGGGATGAACGTGTTTTGGCCGGCACCGAAGATCTCCTCCGGGCTGGTGGCGTTTACCCGTCGTGAACCACCCGTCACGCGCGCCTCACGGGTTGAAGTTTTTGCCGTCATTGACGCAGCCTTTGCCCAGCGGCGCAAGACCCTCCGGGCAGCCCTTGCCGGGTGGGCCGGCGGCGCCGCCGAGGCGGAGGCATATTTACGCATTGCCGGGGTGGACCCCAGCGCCCGCGGGGAAACCATAGACGTCACCGCGTACGCCCGCATTGCCGAAGCCAAGCTGGGCCTGAA
>JBBSSM010000018.1:0-51980 GCA_038242155.1 Actinomycetales bacterium
ACTCCCACCCGGCGGTGGGGGGACGACCCTCGTAAAAGTGTACATCGATGGTAAAGAAATGCGTTCCGACATGGTCCAAATCGCGGTGAACGCCGCCAGCAACGCCATTGACGGTGCGAACGACTACGCAGGAAGAAGGCCCGCCCGATGACTGCCAAGGGCGGGCTTTCAGGAGTCCGCCCCTGCCCTGTCATCACGATGGTGACCGCGTTAGGTCTCGGTCCACGGAGCCGTCCTATGTACGCCGCAACAACGGCTTGAGTGGACCAGTGGGTTCAAGGCTGAGTCTATGATCCGGGGGTAAGCAGCCCGACGTGCTCAGGGCAGGTATACGCTACCGCTGCATGAATCATCAGGCCTGCCGTGATCGTGTCTATGCCCCGTACCCATTCCAGGGTTTGAACCTGAGTGTCCATGTCAACACCCGAGTCAAAGCCACCGCAAATTGCATCCGCTAGTTGGACTTGGATTTCAGGTGTTGATCCGGGATAGATCATGTTCCAAACAGTCTGTTGGTCAGACAGTGCAACAGTCGGAGTGGGTGTTGCTGTTGGCTTCAATGTTTTAGTGGGGGCAGGCGTCGCGCTCGGGGGTGCGTTGCTGGTCTGTGGTGCAGACGTGGAGGGTCCGCTGCAACCCGCCAAAGTTAGCAGCAAAGCCGCAGCTATGTATGCGGCGGCGGGGTGTGTGCGGGTGTGCTGGCCCATGGCGGGCTCCTAACGTTCGTAGTGACTGGATTTTAGTCTGAGGTTGCGAGGATTAATAGGGTCGTTACCCAACGTTTACCCAACGAAAACAAAGCAATCGTAGACAATCCACGTCAACGCAAATGCGCTGGGACCGTCGATATTCCGCGTGATTCCGGGACGAAACGCACCCAACGGATGCCACGTCAATGAACGGTTTGATAATCGTGAGGTCCCGAGATCGAGTCTCGGTGCCGCTACCATCCAGATCCCTGCTTCGGCAGGGATCTTTTTGGTTTAATGTGCTCTCAGCGCGGCTGCAGGAGACTCCCTTCCAATTTCTTGCTCAGCGCACCTCCTGCCCCGTGCAGTAGGCTCCACTTGGAACCATCACCTAGTGAAGGAGCAACAATGAACAAGGTTTTGATTATTGGCGGCCACGGAAAAATTGCCCTGCTGCTGGCACCCTTGTTGAAGGAAGCCGGCATGGAGGTCACCTCGGTGATTCGCAATGCCGCCCACATTGATGATGTGGCCGCCGCAGGCGCCACCCCCGTCGTGCACGACGTCGTTTCCTCCTCTGTGGAGGAGCTCGCCGGCGTTCTGGCGGGCCAGGACGCCGTCGTATGGGCCGCTGGCGCCGGTGGCGGGGAACCGGAGCGTACCTATGCCGTGGATCGTGATGCGGCCATTGCCTCAATTGATGCTGCGGCAGCTGCCGGGGTGCAACGCTACGTCATGGTGTCATACCTGGGTGCCAGTACCGATCACGGGGTGCCGCCGGAAAACAGCTTCTTTGCCTACGCAGAGTCCAAGGCTGCCGCGGACGTCCACTTGCAGAGCAGCCAGTTGGCGTGGACCATTGTGGCACCAGGTGCGTTGACGCTCGATGAGCCCACGGGCCGGGTGGACCCCACTCCGGCTGCCGAACGCGGGGCCGAGGAGTCCAGTGACACCTCCCGGACCAACGTGGCGCAGCTCATTGCTGCCGTTCTGCAGCGGCCGGAAACCATCATGCAGGTCATTGATTTCACTGACGGTGACGTGCCCATTGAGGAAGCGTTGAACCCGTAACATAAACAGCGTGGAACAGCTGATATTGATCATTGGGCTCCTTTTCGCCACCGTCCTGGCCGTGGGTTTGGGGGATAAGCTCAAGCTGCCCTACCCCATACTCATGCTCATGATGGCGGGGGCGCTGACGTTCATACCGGACTTCCCTGACCTGCGCATTGAGCCGGAACTGATTCTGCCGATTTTCCTGCCCCCGCTGTTGTTCGCCACGGCCCAGAAAAGTTCGTGGTCGGTGTTTCGCATCAGGTGGCGCACGCTTTTGCTGCTGGCAGTTGCGTTGGTTGCTGTTTCCACGGCCATGGTCGCCGGGCTCGCCTGGCTGCTGGTGCCAGGCATCGGCATCCCGGCGGCCTTGGCATTGGGGGCCATGTGCGCTCCGCCGGACCCCGTGGCCGTGGATTCCATTGCCGGGCGGGTCCACATGCCGCGCCGCCTCATCACGGTCCTGCAAAGTGAAGGCCTCTTCAATGATGCCGCCGCCATTGTGATCTTCCAGGCAGCCGTGGCCGGCGCCATGGACGGCCAGCCCTTTGGCCCGGGCGTGATGGGGCAGTTCCTCCTTGGCGCTGTCATTGCCGTTGCCGTGGGAATGGCGATGGGTTTGGTGACGGGCATTGTCACCAAGCTCATTGCCTCGCCCGTCGCGCGAAGCGCAGTGACCCTCATTGTTCCGTTTGCGGCGTATCTGCTCGCTGAGGAAGTGCATGCCTCGGGTGTCATTGCCGTCGTCGTCACGGCCTTGGAAATCAAGCGCCTCGCGCGCGCTGAGGATGCCACTGAACGCATCACCCGTGCTGCTTTCTGGGATGTGGTGGAACTGTTGGCGACGGGTTTGGCATTTGGTCTCATGGGCTTGGAAGTGCGGGAAGTGATCCGCTCGGAGGGCTCGGACATTTGGGGCATGCTGCCGCTGGCTGTGGGGGTTAGCGTCCTGGTGATTCTGGTGCGCTTCCTGTGGTTCGCCATGATGGCGGCGCTCTCGCGAAAGCGCGACGCCGAGCTGCCTCCCACCAGCCTCAAGGACGTCGTCATTTTAACGTGGTGCGGGATGCGGGGGCTGGCCACGTTAGCGTTGGCGTTGTCCCTTCCAATGCTTTTGCCCTCAGGGGAAGCCTTTCCGGGCCGGCATGAAATCATCGTCGTTGCCTGCGCGGTCCTCTTGACCACACTGGTCCTGCCCGGCCTGACCTTGCCGTGGCTCATGCGTGTTTTGAAAGCCAAGGACGACGGCGTGGAGGAGCGCAAGGCGACCAAGCTCATGGCGTTGCGGGCGCAGCAAGCGGCACTGGCAGCGCTGCGAAGCAATGAGATCATGAAAAATTTGCCAGCCGAGAAAGTTGCGTTGGTCAAGACCAGGATGCAGCGGCTGCAAGTTGAACTGTTGGACGGCAATTTGGAAAACGAGAGTGTGGCCGAACGTCGTCGGCGGGGGCGTGAACTGGCTATTGCCGTCCAAACCATTGCCTTGAATGCCGCCCGGACCGAAGTGCTGATAGCCCGCAATGAACCCGACACCGACCCCGAAGTGGCTGACAGGGTGCTGCGGCAACTTGATCTGCGCACCATGATCATGCCGGACTAGCGTTGGCAGTCATCTAAGTGCGCCTTGCGCGTCGCAGCCTATGCTGGGGGCATGGACCATCTTCCTGATGCCAGTTCCGGCGCATGGCTTAAGGCCCGCATTGATGTGCAGTGGCAGGACATGCATGCCGTGGTGCCCCATGGTATCCCCGCCTATGCCCGCATCTTTCACCCGTTGGAGCGTGACCGTCCGCAGGACACGGGTTCCTGGCATGGGCATGACCTTGATGCCCTTTACGACCTTGATGATCAGTCCGTGGGATGGGCAACTGTGGCGCAGGCCTTTGGTAAGCAGATGCATGCCCTGGCGCAGTTCAACCGTCTGCCAGGGCCGGAGACGCCGCGGCTCGGACCTCTCGATGCGCAGGGGTGGCGCTACTCAGAACCGGAACTGGGCAACCTGTCCGCACCGGTGCTGGCCAATGTTGCCCGGCACCTCTGTGAACACACCACAACCCCCAACACCGGTGTGAGCGCCATTTGGGAGGGTTGGGGTGGATTGAGTGATGCTGCCGGCCGCGTGACCTTGTCCTTGGCCGGTGAAGTGACGGATCCGCCTCCCGCGGAAGGGCCGGGTACCGGCATACTGCCGCCGGAAGTGGTCAACGGGGAGAAGCTTGAGCTTCCCGGCCGCTGCTACTATCTCTTTGCCTCGGGGCCACGCTCTTACACGAATCTCCGCTGGGTGCAACAGGCGCCGTGGCATGATTCCCCGCACTGTCCACAGTCACCCAACATTTTGTGGCCGGCCGATCATGCATGGGTGCTGGTTTCTGAAATTGATTTCGACTCGACGGTCATTGCTGGAAGCCGGGAACTCATTACCGCGCTGGTTCGAGACCCGAATATTGAGGCGTTGATCCTTCGGGAGGGAGCGGATCTGACCTGGGATGCGGACATTCCCAACAGACCCGTCGACTAAGGCAGCCAAGCAGTGGAAACTGGTGCATTCAGCCAGTATTTTTACTCAACAGTTGTGGCCCGGCACATCGAATCTGACGCCCCGGACGTATACGGTAGAAGTATGTCTAGCCCCACTGCCAACGAAGCTACCCAAACGTCCGTCCGCACACGCAATATCCCACCAGAAATTGCCCGTTCCTGGCTCCTGGTGCCCGCCACCCGGCCCGAAATCTTCGATGAGTCCGCCGCCTCACGAGCCGACGCCGTCGTGTTGGACATTGAAGACGCCGTGGACCCGAAAAAGAAGGATGAGGCCCGCCAGGACGTCGTCAACTGGCTGCGCAATGGTGGCCAGGCCTGGGTCCGCATCAACGACGTCCACTCAAAGTTCTGGGCCGACGACGTCGCCGGTCTCCGCAATGTTCCCGGTTTGCTGGGAGTCATGCTCGCCAAGACCGAACATGCCGAGCAGGTCAAGGAAACCTACCACCGCCTCGACGGAAAGACCCGCGTCCTGGCGCTCGTGGAATCCGCAGTGGGCATTGAGGAAGCCAACAACATTGCCCGCGCCGAGGGCGCCTTCCGCCTGGCATTTGGCTCCGGCGACTTCCGCCGCGACACCGGCATGAGTGCTGACCGGGAAGCCATGGCTTATCCGCGGGCCAAGCTCGTCGTCGCCAGCCGCGTGGGCAACCTGCCTGGCCCCATTGACGGCCCCACGGTGGGAACCAGCCACCCCATCCTGCGCGAACAGTCGGCCATCACCGTCTCCATGGGCATGACCGGCAAGCTTTGCCTCGCCATTGATCAGACCACTATCATCAATGAAGTCATCAGCCCCACACCCACGGACGTTGCCTGGGCCACCGACTTCATGGACGATTTCAACGCCCGCGGCGGCGTCATCCGCGACGGTTCCGACCTGCCGCGACTGGGCCGTGCAGAGAAAATCATGAAACTCGCTGTCGCTTACGGCGTCCAACCCGCGCTGTAAACGCTGTGCTGCCAACCGGGGCCCCGGTGCCGGAGCGAATGGGGACCGCTCTGGTCCGCGGGGTTTCGTGGTCTCCGAAGGGGCCTGCCCTGTCCTTGACCATGGACGACGGCGGTGCGGTGCGCCTGCCGCTGGTGCCCGGCGCCTGGTTGCGATTTCAAATAATTGCCGGCGACGGGGTGCCGGCCCGGTTTTGCCTGGGTTTTATGAGCGTCCAGGGCCTGGACGAGTCAGCGCATCACCCCTGTGCCTCACAGCAGGCCGCGGAACGCGGGTTTCAATGCGGCACTTGCTTCGCCAAGGATGAGATGCGGTATATGCACGACGTCCACCGCGGTGGTTTCGTGCCCGCCGGGCTGCGACGCTATCTCGCGCAACCGCACTGGCTGTACATTGCCACCTTCGCTGACGGAACCACCAAGGTGGGAACAGCGTCGCAGCGCAGCAAATGGAGCAGGTTGGCTGAGCAGGGTGCCGTGGCTGCGCACTATGTGGCGCAAGCGAAGGACGGCACCGTAGTGCGGTTGCTGGAGGATGCTGTCAGCCAACGTCAGGGTCTTACCCAGTCCGTGCGTGCGGTGGCCAAGACGGCAGCCCTGCTGCACCCCCGCACCACGGCGGAGTTGCTGCTGCACAATCAAGAGGTGGCCGATGCCGTCCGGGCCGACTTGGCCCGCGATTCCCGCCCAGGCTTTGAGATCACACACGAGCTGTGGCAGCGCCATGACTTTTCCGCCCTGATCTTAGGCAACGAGCCCAGGATCGCCTACCCCCAGCCGTTGAATGCAGGTGCCCACGGGATGCGGTTGGAGTCCATGCTGGGTGCTGCTGCATTGCTAAGACTTGACGACGCCGAGTCTAACTTCATTGCCGACCTTGGCGCGCTGCGCGGCCGGAAAATCCAGTTTGGTGATTTTGCCACGGAGATACCGGCACTGCAGGAAGCACTCTTCTAGCAGCGGCCTGCCTCCCGCACCTCGGCCGTTAGCGTCAAACTGCCTCCCGCACCTCGCTTCGCTCGTTGCGGGTCCCTCGGCCGTTAGCGTCAAACTGCCTCCCGCACCTCGCTTCGCTCGTTGCGGGTCCCTCGGCCGTTAGACTTGGGGGGTGCTTAATGACTTTTGGGAAACTGCTCCGCGCGCCTACAAATATGCTGTCTTTGGCGGCATGGGCCTGACTTTTATTGGCATAGTCATCATCATTGCTGGGGCCGTGACTGCCACGCCCTCCTTGACCTTCGTTGCGCTGCCCTTCATTGGTGTGGGGCTGCTGGCACACATGGCCTCGCTGGGGCTGCGCGGCCACAACATTCGCAAAGAGCTCAAGAAGGCCGAAAAGCGCGGGCAGGGCAAGTAGCCATTTAGTTGGAACGATCCGTGCACGGGGCACGGAAAACGGCGCCTAGTGCTCTACTGCTCCGGGGGATGCTGTGGCCGTGCGTAAGGTCCACAAGCACATGAGGGAAGCACCCAGCATGAGGGTCATGCTCACTAAAGCCACGGTTCCGGATCCGGAGTCAAAAGCATGTTTTGCGGACTCCAGCAATGCAGTGGCTTGCTGATCAGGCAGGGTTCCAGCAACCTCAATGGCACCGCCCAAAGTCTGCGATGCAGTGTCAACGTCCTTCGCCAAGACCCCCTCCGGAACCACCACATTCAATCGATAAGCTGCGGCTAAAACGCTGCCCAGAATGGCTGTTCCCAGCACTGAACCGACCTCGTACGCGGTCTCGGAAATTGCTGACGCGGCTCCCGCCTTGGCGGGTGGCGCGGCGGAGAGGATCAGGTCATTGGACATGGTCTCAGCCATGCCCACGCCAGCACCCAGCACCAGAAAAGCTGCAATAATGCCCACCACGGAACCGCTGGTATTCAAGGCAACTATGAGGAAAGCTACGGCATTGAGCATTAAGCCCCCGGCCACCAGCCACGACTGACGGATGCGGTTGGCCAACGATGCTGTCACCAGACCGGAGACAATAGTGACTGCCAGGCCGGGAATCAACACAAAGGCTGCGTGAGTGGGGGATAGACCCACCACCAACTGCAGGTGTTGGGTAATGAAGTACAAGAAGCCGACCAGGGCGAAAATGCTCAGCAGGTTGGCGCTGACGCTGCCGCTGAATACTGGATTTTTAAAGAGTGAGACATCCATCATGGGGTTGGTTCGACGCTGCTGGCGGCGGACAAACAACACGCCCATCGCAATACCCGTGATGATCAGCGCGGCATTGATGACTGAAAAGCCGGATTGGGCCACTTCCTTGATCCCAAAGATGGCTGGAACCATGGCTCCAAAGGAGAGTGCAATGCTCCACGCGTCAATTTTCCCCGGAGTGGGGTCCTTGGATTCAGGAACAAAAATGGGAGCCATAATAAGCAACGGAATGAGCACCGGGACGCTGATGAGGAACACCGCGCCCCACCAGAAATGCTCCAAAATAAAACCACCCACAATGGGACCCAGGGCTGCTCCGCCGGAGAAGCCCGCGGCCCAGACGGCGATGGCTTTGCGGCGTTGATCGGGATGCAAAAACAAGTTGCGAATGAGCGACAACGTTGAGGGCATCAGCATGGCGCCAAAAAGGCCCAAAAGTGCGCGGTAGCCAATAAGTGCGCCGGCATTGGGCGCAAAAGCGGCAAACACGGACACCAATGCGAAGCCGGTGCTGCCAATGAGAAGTAAACGTCGGCGGCCGAATTTGTCAGCCATGCTGCCCATGGGCACTAGCAGCGCTGCCAGGACCAACGGGTAAACGTCAATGATCCACAGCAGTTCCGACGCGGAGGGAACCAGTGCCAAAGAAATCGAAGGGATGGCAAAGCTCAGCACCGTGTTATCCACCGAGACAAGAAGGACAGGCAGCATCAGTACCGCAAGGGCAAGCCAAGTGCGTGCCGTGGCGCGGGGAGCGGTGAGCTCAGAGTCGGTTTCCAAAGAGGTGATTGCTGATGCCATGGCTAAATTTTATCCTAAAAAAGTTATTTAGTGTACCGTCTGGACGGTGCAGTTCATCACTTCTTGTAGGGTGGAGTAATGACTACTCAACCTTCCACCCGTGACCGGGTCTTGGATGCCTATCAGGGCTTGCTCGTCACTGATGGTCCGCAATCTGCGACTCTGGATGCCGTGGCGGCGGCTGCCGGAGTATCCAAGGGTGGTTTGCTGTACCACTTTAAAAGTAAGGAAGCGTTGACTGGAGGCCTGCTTGCAAGGCTGCGGGAATACGCGGAGCTGGACTTTGCCACCATGGCGCAGGACGAGCAGGGTTGCGCCGCCTATTACGTGCGCACCAGCGTGTTTGGAAATACACCCTTTGACAGGGCACTTATTGCCGCCCACCGTCTTATTCACGGTGACGACGACTCTGTGCGGCAGGTCTTTTCCGAGTTGCATGCCCGCTGGTATGAACTCATTCTCAGCGATCTTGAAGATCCCGCCACGGCGCGCGCCGTCATGCTGCTAGGTGACGGGCTGTACTACAACGCAGCACTTTTTGGCCTTCCCACGGGGGTGAACTTTGGCAAGGAGACGCCGGACGGCGTCGACGTGGCATCCCTACTGGTCATCGTGGAAAAACTACGCTCCAACGCGCGGTCCAAGAACACCGCTGCCCATAGCCGGGCTATAAGCTAGGAGCCATGACCATCAATCCAAACCTGCAGGGGCGCAGTTACAGCCTTGGCGAGGTATACAGTGTTGGGCGGGAGTCCCTTCGCGACTTCGCCCGAGCCGTCAAAGCCACCAACCCAGTCCACTTTGACGTCGAGGCGGCGCAGGCTCTGGGACATTCAGACCTCATTGCCCCGCCCACCTATGCCATCATCGTGGCACAGCGAGCCGATGCGCTGCTGATCAACGACCCGGATTCAGGAATCGACTTTTCGCGGGTGGTGCACGCTGAACAGCGGTTCAGCCACCACCGGGCCATTGTTGCCGGCGATGATCTTGTGGCTGAACTACACGTGGACGGCGTCCGCGGCATGGGCGGCGGCGCCATGATCACCACCCGTGCGGAAATTTCCACGACGAGCGGTGAGGCAGTTGCCACCACTGTTTCTGCCATTCTGGTCCGCGGGGAGGGACAGTAATGACTGTAAAAATGACAGAATTAGCAGTTGGCACCGAAGTTGGTGCCCGCACCATTGACATCACTCGAGCAGATTTAATCAAGTACGCAGGTGCCTCCGGGGACTTCAATCCCATTCATTGGAATGAGCGTTTTGCCCGTGAGGTGGAACTTCCCGGCGTCATTGCGCACGGCATGTTCACCATGGGTGCCGCCGTGCAGTTGGTGACAGACTGGATTGGCGACCCATCCGCCGTCGTCTCTTATGGAACCCGGTTCACTAAACCGGTCCCCGTTGCAGACTTGGACACCGCACCCGGTGCTGTTGTTGAAGTGGTGGGGGTAGTTGGTGCGCTTAACGAAGAGGCTGGAACGGCCCGTATTGACCTCACAGTCACTCTTGAGGGGCAAAAAGTGCTCATGAAGGCCCAGGCCACGGTGCGGATGGCCTGAATCGCGTCAATGCCTGGCGTAACGGCGGCGTCCAATCTGGCGTAGCCATACCGGGTGGCCCTGGCCGTGCAGGGGATAGTGTGGAATGGTGAATGCGCAAACATCCCTCAGCTCCCTGACAACTCTTGAAGTGGGCGGCCCGGCCCGGAACTTTGTCGAGGCAACGACCGAGGCGGAAATTATTGCCGCTGTCACGGCCGCCGATGACGCCGGGGAGCCGTTGCTGATCATTGGCGGCGGTTCCAACCTTGTGGTGTCAGATGATGGCTTCGCCGGGACAGTGCTAAAGATCGCCAGTGAAGGTTATATAAGTAATTCCGCAGACTCCTGCGGCGGCGCCTCAGTAGTGGTCCAGGCAGGCCATGACTGGGACGACCTTGTCCACCAAACAGTGCTCCACGCGTGGAGCGGCCTTGAAGCGCTCTCCGGCATTCCCGGCAGCACCGGTGCAACACCTGTGCAAAACGTAGGTGCCTATGGTTGTGATGTGTCACAGACCATTGCCGCCGTCCGTTGCTGGGACCGTGAAAAAAATGCCATCCACACCTTCACCAATCATGAACTTGGGTTTGGCTACCGCGATTCCCTCCTCAAAGCGACCACCACTAATGGATCCCCCCGCTACGTGGTGCTGACGGTGGAATTTCAGTTGCTGCTGGGCCGCATGAGCGCCCCGGTGAAGTATGCGGAACTGGCGCGCCAGCTCAATGTTGCAGTGGGAAAGCGCGCGAATTCCTTGGAGGTGCGCCGCACGGTGCTTGCCCTGCGTGCCGGTAAGGGCATGGTGCTGGACCCGGCCGACCGCGACACTTATTCCACTGGTTCCTTCTTCACCAACCCCCTCGTCAGCCCGGAGCTTGCCGCAACGCTGCCCGACGATGCCCCGCGCTGGCCTGCCGGGGACTTGGTCAAGCTCAGTGCCGCATGGCTTATTGAGCATGCCGGCTTTTCCAAGGGTTACGGCTTGGCCGGTGAGGGGTTCACAGCCAAAGCCGCGTCCGACGCCGGAACCTCGCCCAGGGCGGCCCTTTCCACAAAGCACACCCTCGCCATCACGAACCGTGGCGGCGCCCGCACTGAGGACGTCCTGATGATTGCCCGTAAGGTGCGCGACGGCGTCGTGCGTAAATTTGGCATCACCTTGGAGCCGGAACCGGTATTGGTGGGTTGCCGTCTTTAGTGCGGCAATTGAGGCGTAGCACCCCTACCCCGGTAGGGGGTAAAGACGGCTCTCGGGTGTGATGTGCCTTTACCTGACCCTCGGTAATCTTGCAGATAGAGTCAGGAATTTTCATTTACGTGATGGTGGGGCATCAGTAAAGCATAAGGAGTACTATGTCATCGGCCACCCTAGATGCCACTGAAGTATTGGACGGCGCACCCGCAGTTAAGCCCGCGCGCCAGCGTCCTGCCCGCGACAGGCACGTCACGGATTTCATTGCCCTGACCGAGCAGGTTCGCGCCGCCGGTTATATGGAACGTGAAATCAAGTGGTACGTATGGCGATTCATCCGCCAAGGCTTGGGCTATGTGTGTCTCTTGGCGTTATTTTTGGTCTTGGGTCAAAGCTGGTGGCAGATGGTCACGGCCGTTCTCCTAGGCTTCCTGACCACGCAGACTGCTTTCATTGGCCACGACGCTGCGCACCGTCAGGTCTTTGCCTCTTCAAAAGCCAATGCGTGGCTTTCCCGCATTACAGCCAACTTGTTTGTCGGCATGAGCTACGGCTGGTGGATGAACAAGCACGGCAAGCACCACACCAACCCGAACAAGGTTGGCGTAGATGGCGATATTGCTGCAGGAGCGCTCGTCTTTGACCCGGACAGCGCTGCCAAGCGCACGGGACTGGCCAAGTGGTTTGCGCAGCGCCAGGGTGCTTTCTTCTTTCCCCTGCTGACCCTTGCCGGGCTTGATTTGCAGATTGCCTCCGTGCGCCGCCTGGCCGATAAAACGCAACCCGTACCCAAGCGCGGCATTGAAATCGCCATGCTTGCCTTCCGTCTCCTCGGCATGCCGATTTTGACAATTGCGTTCCTGGGCTGGGGCCTTGGCTTGGCTTTCGTTGCCGTGCAGGTCATGACACTGGGCCTGTACATGGGTTGCGCCTTCGCTCCCAACCACAAGGGCATGCCGCTGGTACCCAAGGACGTAAAGATTGACTTCATGCGCCGCCAGACCCTCATGAGCCGCAACATTTCCGGTGGCTGGTGGGTTGATGTTGGCATGGGTGGCTTGAATTACCAGATTGAACACCACTTGTTCCCCACCATGCCCTCCAAGAATTTGAAGGCCGTGCAGCCCATGGTGCGGCAGTACTGCGCCGAACGCAATATCACCTACACGGAAACCACGTTGGGCAAGTCATACATGATTGTTATGCGCTACCTGAACCGCGTGGGCCTGGGACAGCGCGACCCCTTCGAGTGCCCCATCACAGCATCCATGCGGACGGCCCGCTAAGGCGTGTCTCCTTACTGGTGTAGTCGGATCAACGTTGCGTAGAGGGCTGTGCCGGCTCGGTAGGTGATGGCGGGTTTGGCGTAGCGGGTGGCGATGCTGGGCCATCATTGCAGTTCGTGTAGCAAGCAGATCGTGGAATCTGACGCTAGTGTTGTCAAATGATGTCGAACGCGTTGGTGGGGGATGAGAAGCGGATTCTGCGTGCCGAGATCCGTCTGCGTCGCCGGAATCGATTGTCCAGCGAGCAGAACCTGGCGACGGCCGGACTAACGAAAAATTTGGTCGCCCTGGTCTGTCAGCGTGCACCCACATTGGTGGGATGCTATTTGGCGGGTGCGGATGAACCGAACACGCGGCCGTTCCTGGATTGGGCCGCGGCCAACGGCCTTGACGTCCTGGTCCCGATCAGCAGACCGGATGGGCATCTTGACTGGGTACATTCGCGCGGTGGACCCGAACAGCCCGGCCTGTTCGGAATATCCGAAATGGTCGGTGAAGCCGTGCCCGCCAACGTGTTCCGGAATGTCGATCTGCTCCTTATTCCAGCGGCTGCAGTGGACCACTCAGGAATGCGGATGGGCTGGGGCCGGGGCTACTTTGACAGGACGCTCGCCTCATTGGAGGAACCTCCTCCGGTTTTCGCCATTGTCTACGACGACGAACTGCGTGAATCGGTTCCCAGCGAGACCCACGACAAGCCTGTCGATGGGGTTGTTACGCCAAGCCAGATCCACCAATTCTGACCGGTTTTACTTGGACGCCGCTCCAGCTATGCGGTGTGACGTTGGTGCAGCCCGGTGGTCGATACTCGCAGTCAGCCCGTCAATCCGGTCAAGGGCAGCGTTAAGACGCTCGACGGTGGCCCACAACGCAGGATGTTGTTTTTGAATCTGTGCAAGAGTGCCACCCCCTGACTTGAGCGCAGCGAGATCGAAACTGACGCTGGTGCGCGCCCCTGTTACCGCTGCCCTGAGGGCCCCGAACGCTACAACGGTATCGGCAATAAGCGCCGGGTTACCGTTGGAAGCAAGCCACCCCAAATCTCCTATGGCATCGATGGCCCGCTCCCCGAGCTTCGCAGATGCCTTGGCGGCCGTCACGGATGCCCGGTGTATTGCCTCCTCCCGTTCGGTCCCCGGTTCCCGCCGAAACGCGGCCCCGAAAGCCTGGGATGCCGAGGCATCATCATCGGCCAACCGAAGAGCCACTTCTCGAAGTGAACGCGCCCGCGTGTGGATATTGGCCAGTTCCTTACTCTGCTGCTCTTCCACTTCTGTATATCCGGCAACCATTGACGTCAATGACGCGGCTACCGCAAGCATCACCCCTGCCCCAGCCCCACCGCCTGGGGAACCGGAGGACTCGGCCAACGCACGAGTCCAATCCTCAACCGTCGAGCCTTGAGTTGTCACTGCTTTAAAATCAGTCATACAACCAAGTGTGCCCTCTGACAGGACCGTCAGCTACCTGCCGGACGAGAAGAACGCGAAGGCGATGCATGCTTAAAGCTCTCGTCCGTGGTCTTGTTGGTTCTGTCAGGCCAGGGCGGTGGTACGTTCTGGCTTGTTCATGCGGTGCGTTGCGGGGTTATCGCGGCCGGCCCGTGAACTTCAACAGCGAAGTCGGCAAAGCCCGCTACGACAATAAAAAGACACGCCCTCCTGGCCCTTGGGCACACCGGCCGGTACTTAGCCACAGAAACCGCTGTGTAAGTACCGGCCGCAGCAGCTAACCACCGGCCAGGATGCCGCAGCTCCGGTCCGTCCGGGGCTACATTGGTTTCATGACTGCCAAGGTTGCCCCGCAAACAATCGCCAGGCTCCGTTTGGCCGCCCAGGGGATTCATCCAACGTCCATCAGCCCCGTCCAGGGGCCGGTGGACGTTGTGCGTTCCATGACAGCGTTACAGGGCCAGGACTTTCCAGGGGTGCTGTGGTCCATTGGGTTGCGTTCATCCCATGCCACCCGTGCCCACGTCGAGGCAGCCTTCAATGGCGGGGAGCTGGTCAGGTCCTGGCCCATGCGCGGCACTTTGCACGTCACCTTGGCTGAAGACCTGGGCTGGCTGCTGTCCCTCACCGGCAAACGCACTGCCGTGGGTTTGGTATCCCGGCACCGCGAATTGGGCATCACGGCCCCGGATGTGGAGCAGGCGCGGGCGTCCGCCCTTGCGCTGTTGGGGCAATCAGGGGGCAAGGCAACGCGCGGCGAGCTGTTTGCGGCTTTTGAACACGCGGCCCAACCCACGGGGAAGCAGCGGGGGAGCCACCTGCTTTTCATGCTGTGCCTGCAGGGGACCTTGGTGCAGGGGCCCATCAACACCAAGGACGGAAAGAGCACTGCACAATACTTTGTGGACAGTGGGCGCTGGATTAAGCACCCCCGAACGTTGGAACGGGAGCAGGCGCTGGGGGAACTGGCTTTGCGCTACTTTCGCAGTCACGGTCCGGCCACCATGAAGGACTTTCAGTGGTGGACCAAGCTGACGCTCAGGGACATCCAGGCCGGCATGGCACTGGTAAGGAACCAGCTGGAATCAGTGGAGTGCCAGGGAGCCATCTATTGGCTTGCCCCGGAGATTGCCGGGTTGCTGGGTGGAACCGTTCCCGGTGCGCGCTCAGTAAGTTTACTTCCCGGCTTTGACGAGTATCTTCTGGGCTACACGGACCGCAGCGCAGCCCTGGCCCCGCAGCACGCTCCCCGGATAGTTCCCGGCGGAAATGGCATGTTTATGGCCACGATTGCCGCGGGCGGAAAGATCGCAGGAACGTGGCGGAAGGCGCAGGGCGCGGCGGAAAAGTCACGGCAGCGCGCCGGCGTCGTGCTTCCCGAACCATTTGAGCGCCTAAGCCCCGCGCAGGACAAGGCGCTGGACAAAGCGGCGGCCGCCTACGCACAATTTTTGGTCCATGGCCATTAAACGCAAAAACGCGCGCTGCCACAGGCAATGCGCGTTTTTGCCAGGGTCAAACTACAGCGTGCCCACGGCGATCTTGAGCATGCGGCGCAGCGGCTCGGCAGCGCCCCACAGAAGCTGGTCGCCCACCGTGAAGGCGCTAATGTACTCAGGACCCATCTCCAGCTTGCGAATGCGACCCACCGGAACTTCCAGGGTGCCGGAAGCGGCCACGGGCGTCAGGTCTGCCATGGAGGCTTCCTTGGTGTTGGGCACCACCTTGGCCCACTCGTTGTCCTTGGCCAGCAGGGACTCAATCTCCGACACCGGCAGGTCCTCACGGAGCTTTAGTGTCAGGGCCTGCGAGTGAGAGCGCATGGCGCCAATGCGCACGCATAATCCATCCATAATGACCTGGTTCGCGGGCGTGGTGCCCAGGATCTTGTTGGTCTCCACTCCGGCCTTCCACTCCTCGCGGGACTGCCCGTTGCCCAAATCCGCATCGATCCAGGGGATTAAGGACCCGGCCAGCGGCACACCAAACTGTGAAGCATCCACGCCATCGCGCTGGTGGGCCAGGACCTTGCGGTCAATGTCCAAAATGGCCGACGCCGGGTCGTCCAGTTCTGAGGAAACCTCGGTGTTCAGCGTGCCAAACTGGTTCAGCAGCTCGCGCATGTGGCGGGCGCCGCCACCGGACGCGGCCTGGTAGGTCATGGCTGTGCCCCACTCCACCAGACCATTCTTAAAAAGTCCGCCCAGGCCCATGAGCATGCAGGAGACGGTGCAGTTGCCGCCCACAAAGTCCTTCACCCCGGACGCCAGGCCGGCGTCGATGGCGTCACGGTTAATGGGGTCCAGCACAATGATGGAGTCGTCATTCATGCGCAGCGTGGACGCGGCATCCATCCACAATCCATCCCAGCCGCGGTTGCGCAGCTCGGTGTGGACGCGCTGGGTGTAGCCGCCTCCCTGCGCGGTGACAATAATGGGAAGTTTCGCCAACGTGTCAATGTCAAAGGCGTCTTCCAGTTTTCCGGCATCACCGGCACCGGTAATGGCCGGGGCTGCGCCGCCGGCATTGGATGTGGAGAAGAAGACGGGGTTGATATCGCCAAAGTCGCCTTCGTCCTGCATGCGCTGCACCAGAACGGAACCGACCATGCCGCGCCAGCCCACCAGGCCGACGGAGGGATTATTGTTGTTGGTCATGTCTGCCAGTTTAGTGGTTGTGGCAAACCGCAGCGAAGTTCGTTTCACCCAATGAACAACACACCACGATCATTTCGCCCCGCAGTGGGCTGGTGCGCGGAACTTTTAGAAACTACTCGGGCCGGATCAAGGTGATGCCGCGGGCTTTGCGTAATTTCTCGGCCCGGTGTTCACGGACAAAGTAAACCCGGCCCCACACGGTGAAAGTTGCGCCCAGCAACATGGGAAGGAGTACGCCCAGCGTGGCGATAGGTCCGTCCTGTATCCACAGAATGAAAAATCCAACAACTGAAACCCGTGTGCAAAGGAAGACGATCAAGGAGAACACCAGAAGTCCGCCAGCGCTGTTGATGGGCTTGACGGCGCTGGCCACCGAGCCCTTGTAGACGCCGTATTCCTCAACGCTCATGTCCTGGCGGGCAGCTTCACGTTCCACTTTTGACTTGTAGTAGCCTTTGCCACCCCGGGTGCGGGGGCCGGTGCCGTGGCTGTTTTGAGGAGGCGGCATGTGAGCCTGCGGCTCTTGTGGGTCGGTTGCTCATGACACCAGGGCGGCACGCAGCCCGGACAGGAACTGCAAAACAGCAGCGGCGGTCAAACCCGTGTGTTCCACGACGTCCGTGGTGGGATCCTTTGCCTGCCCCGCGGCCCATTTTCCAGCCTCGTGGCGGTGCGGGTAATGACCCGGCGGTGCTGGCCGCGCCACTGTGAGGCAAAACGCTGCGCATCCGGACCCTTCCAGTAGCGCTGGAGCTGGTTCACCGCGCCATCAAGGAGCTGCTGGGCTTGGGTCAGGGATTCTGACTTACCCGAAAATTCCTTGGCGAGTGCACGCAACTGCGCAACATCCGCGCCCAGCGTTTCAGGCATGACCGTTCAGGAAGGTTGGGGACAAGAAACAAATTCACATCGAGTCTGGCTGGAGGGGCACCCCGTGCGATGGGGCGCGCTCCCCATGGGTTTATTCCGCCTGAAATTCGGTGTCGCCCTTGGCCCACAGGGTGATCCGGTATTCCGTGCCGTTCTTGGCGGTATGCCAGCCCTCCAGGGGGGACGCGCCGCGAAATGCCCACTCAGGTCCAAGGACGGGGGCTTGCGTGTCACCGGGTACATCAGTGTTGATGACCGTCACCACTGCCACATTGCAGTGCTCTGCAGCTTGCTCATACACCGCGCCGCCGCCAATGACCCACACTTCATTGCCGCCGGGGGAGAATTGTGCCTCCACCAGCGCCTCCTCGACAGAATCAAGGACGACGGCGCCAGTCGCCTCAGGCGTCCCAGCCCACCCTTTCTGCCGGGTCAGCACAATGTTGGTGCGGTCAGGCAAAGGCCGGAACTTCTCCGGGAAGGATTCCCAGGTGCGCCGGCCCATGACCACGGGGTGCCCTGTGGTAACACGCTTAAAATAAGCCATGTCTTCGGGCAGATGCCACGGCATGGTGCCGTCTGCGCCAATGACACCGGTGTTGGTCTGCGCCCAGATCATCCCAATGATGGGTTGGCTAAAGCGGTAAGTGGTAAGCATGCTCATACAGCTATCGGTGCCTTAATCGCGGGGTGGTGCTGATAGTTGACCAGTTCAAAATCTTCAAAGGTGTAACTAAAGATCGATTCGGGTGTGCGCTTGAAGTGCAGTTGCGGATAAGCATACGGCTCGCGCTTGAGCTGTTCGGCAACCTGCTCGAGGTGATCGTCGTAAATATGCACATCCCCGCCCGTCCAAATGAACTCACCCAGTTCCATATCAAGTTGCTGCGCCACCATCATGGTCAACAGCGCATACGAGGCAATGTTGAAGGGGACGCCGAGGAAGGTGTCCGCGGACCGTTGATACAATTGGCAGCTGAGCTTGCCGCGGCCGTCCTCGGTGGGGGCAACGTAAAACTGGAAGAAAGCGTGGCACGGCGGCAACGCCATGTGCTTAAGTTCGCCCACGTTCCAGGCAGACACAATGTGGCGGCGTGAATCCGGATTGCTCGCCAGCGATTCCATGACCTGGGTGATCTGGTCAATGTGCTCCCCGTCGGGTGTAGGCCACGAGCGCCACTGGACCCCATAGACGGGACCCAGCTCACCGGCGTCGTCAGCCCACTCATTCCAAATCTTGACGCCGTTCTCCTGCAGCCAACGCACATTGGAGTCCCCGCGCAGGAACCACAACAACTCCATCACGACCGACTTGAAATGCACGCGTTTAGTAGTAATGAGCGGGAAGGATTCGCTGAGGTCGAATCGCAGCTGGCGGCCAAATACGCTGCGGGTACCCGTGCCGGTCCTGTCAGCCTTGCGGGTGCCGTTCGCCAGCACGTCGCGCAGGAGATCTTCATAAGGGGTCAAGATAGTCACGCGCATAAGTCTACGCGGACAGCAAACAAGCTAGGCGCTGACGTTGGCAGTATCCGGGTAATGGATAGCCGCAACGTTGGGATGCGCCCGGAGGCGGTAGCGCAGCGCGTTGTCCCCATAGGTTCCCAAGATCGGGCTATTGCCGGGGTCAACTGAAAGCCCGCGGGCCTTCTCCCGGAACTCCGGGTTTTCAGCCAGCTGCGGCATGCGGGCATCCAACGCGGGGTTGTAGAAGAAGGGCAGGGAAATCCTGTCCGTCCCCCGGCGAGGGGAAATGACCCGGTGCAGGGTTGCCTTGAGGTAACCATTGGTGGCAAGCTCCAGCATTTCCCCAATATTGACCACAAACGTTCCGGGAACCTGCGGCGCGTCAATCCACTTCCCCTGGTACTCCACTTGCAAACCGCCCTTGTCCGGCTCCACCAGCAGCAGCGTAATCACGCCACCGTCGCGGTGGGAACCCACACCCTGTACGGGGTCGGGGTCGGATTCGCCGGGGTAGCGGACAATTTTAAGCACCGGAAAGGCTCCTGATGCGAAAGCCGCGTCGAAGGTGTCCTCCGGAGCCCCCAGCGAAACCGCCAGCGCTCGCAGCAGATCCAGGGAGATGGCGCTGAGCCGCTCGGTCCATTCCGAAACCACTGCGCGCATTTCCGGCAGCCCTTCAGGCCACAGATTGGGGCCTTCAAGGCGCCAGTAGGGAGCCATGTCAGGACCGGGTGCAATCTCCTCGCGTTCCACGCCAATGTCAATTTGTTCACGCCAGTCAACAGCCCCATCCGTGAGCTCGCCACCCATGCGGGTGTACCCCCGAAACTGGGGGCTGTGGACGTTTTCCACCGCCAGTTTGTTGGCTTCGGGGAGTTCAAAGAAGCGTCGGGAAATGTCCAGCATGGCGTCTGTGAGTTCTTGCGGAACGCCATGACCGGCCAGGTAGAGGAAACCCACACTGTGCATGGCGTCCCGGAGCTCATTGCGGAAGGCGTTGGCTTCCTCGGGTCCGGCGCCAAGGCGGGAGAAATCGAGGACGGGCAAAGATTCAAGTGACGACATGTCCATACATCCTTTGTGGCATTGTTGGCAAGCGGAACCATGTATTCGCTTCAATGTTACGTACCCCGTTTGAATGGAGCACCACCAACATGAACAAATGCTACGGCCGGTGCAAAACAAAGGCCCCCGGTGCCGCAGGATGCGGGGCACGGGGGGCCTTCGTCGCTAGGAATCTAGCGTTAGCTGGCGCGTCAGTCCTCGTAGGGCTTGTGCTGTTCAATGGCGACAATGACGCCCGGGGTTGCAATGCAGACGTGTGCCAGAAGGATCTCGCCGGGGGCGAGGTGGGGATCACTCAGGGGCAGGGCCTTGGCTAACGCCGGGCTCATATGAGCCGCCAAGGTGCTTAAAACCGTGGGCAGGACGGGCCTGTGCGTGCAAAGGGCAGTTGCACTGGAGCGCGTCAGTAGTTTCTCCACCACCGCGGAAACCTTGGCAGGATGACGTTTATGGTCTGCTTCCGTCAACCACGGCACCACCTTCACCTTGGCTTTGGTGGCCTGGGTGTAGGGGGAGATGGTGGAAATGCAGCGCATCCAACCGCTGGTGTAAATGCGGCCAGGGTGCCAGGCCATCATGAGTCGTTGCAGGTACAGCGCTTGCCGCTTTCCCGTTGCTGCCAAGGGGCGTTCACCCTCGGCGCGAGTCCATGCAGAACGTGGTTTTGCCTTGGCGTGCCGGATGATCAGCAAGGGCCACGTTTCCAGGGTGTCCGCCTCAAACGCGGTTACGAGTGCCTCCAGCGGCAAAAGATCCGAGGGGTTGGAGAGCAGGCCGCGCGCCTTGTTGGGACTGCACCACAGCACGGAGTCCACCTCCTTGCCGTCGGGCATGGGCGGCAGGTCATCAACGGCCGCCGCCCAGTAATGCACTTCCTTTTGGCCAGGTTTCACGGCATAGCGAATGGAGGGAAGGGGAATGCCCAGCCGGATGGCCAGGCCCACCTCCTCATGGACTTCCCGCACGGCACATTCGGGCAGGGTTTCACCCTTATCCAACTTGCCCTTGGGCCAGGACCAGTCGTCATAGCGTTGACGGTGAATGAGCAGAACTTCCAGTTTCTTTTTCTTCACACGCCAGCACAGGGCACCGGCAGCATAAATGGCGACGTCGCCGCTGGAGCTCTTCACCTGGTCAAGATGTTCAGTTGTGCGCATTAACGCAGGGAGGCGGATCGGGGGCGCGAACGACTGGCAAGCAGCATCGACTGGATATCGAGCAAGGGCTTTCCCTCATCATCGCGGTGGTGGCGCTTCCACTGCCCCTCCGGATCCAGGTGCCAGGTGGAGGTACCCGGGTCCAGGTAACGGTCAAGGAGGGTGTTGACCTCCGCAATGTCGTCGGCGTTGGACAGCTGCACTAAAGCCTCAACCCGGCGGTCCAGATTCCTGTGCATCATGTCGGCCGAACCAATGTATACGACGGGGTCTCCGGCATTGGCGAAGGTAAAAACCCTGGAGTGCTCCAAAAAGCGTCCCAGTACGGAGCGCACGGTGATGTTCTCACTCAACCCCGGCACTCCAGGACGCAGCGAGCAAATGCCGCGCACCACAACGCCCACTTCCACCCCGGCCTGCGACGCCCGGTACAGGGAGTCGATGATGGCTTCATCCACCATGGAATTGACCTTGATGCGGACTTGCGCCGGGAGGCCTGCGTTCTTATTGGCAATTTCCGCATCGATGCGGTCAATGAGGCCGGAACGGACTGAGCGGGGCGCCACCAGCAACCTGTCAAAGGACGTTCGGGGGGCGTAACCGGAAAGCTGGTTAAACAACTTGGAGAGATCTTCGCCCACTTTATTGTCAGCCGTTAAAAGACCCAGGTCCTCGTAGTAGCGGGCCGTCCGCGGGTGGTAGTTGCCGGTTCCAATGTGACAGTAGCGACGCAGCCCCTCTTGTTCCTGACGCACCACGAGGGAGAGTTTGCAGTGGGTCTTCAGTCCCACAATGCCGTACACCACATGAACCCCTGCCTGTTCCAGTTTGCGGGCCCAGGTAATATTGGCCTGCTCGTCAAAGCGGGCCTTGATTTCCACCAGCGCCAGCACCTGCTTGCCTGCCTCGGCGGCATCAACCAGCGCATCCACAATGGGGGAGTCCCCGGAGGTCCGGTACAGGGTTTGCTTAATGGCACGCACCTTGGGATCCGCGGCCGCCTGTTCCAAAAATGCTTGTACGGAGGTGGAAAAGGAGTCGTAGGGATGGTGCAGCAAAATATCGCGTCGCCGCATGGCGGCAAACACATTGGCGGCCTTTGAGGTTTCGGAGGCATTGAGGTCCCGGGACGTGTGGGGCACGTGCTTGGGGTAGCGCAGGTCGGGGCGGTCAATGCCGCCAATGATGGACAGGCCACGCAGATCCAGCGGCGCTGGCAGTGCATAAACCTCAGGTTCTTCCACATCCAGCTCACGGACCAGCAATTCCAGCACGCTGGGGTTGATGTCAGTTGCCACTTCAAGGCGCACGGGCGGACCGAACTTCCGTCGCAGCAGTTCCTTTTCCATGGCTTGGAGAAGGTTCTCGGCGTCGTCCTCTTCCACTTCCAGGTCCTCATTGCGTGTGACACGGAACGTGTGGTGCTCTACAATTTCCATGCCCGGAAACAATTGGTCCAGGTGCTGGGCAATGACTTCCTCCAACGGAATGAAGCGTGCCACCCGGCCCGGGACGGTGCCGGCCCGGGGACCGTCCACTGACACGAGCCGGTTCAGCAGATCCGGCACCTTGAGCCGGGCAAAAAGCTCCTTGCCGCTGGCGGGGTTGCGAACTATGACTGCCAAGTTCAAGGACAGACCAGAAATGTAGGGAAACGGGTGTGCTGGATCCACTGCCAGCGGAGTGAGAATGGGAAACATCTTCTCGGCGAACATGGCAGACAACTGGATTTTAGAGGCGTCGTCCAGTTCCTCCCAGCGGACCAGGTGAATGTGCTCATAGGCGAGGGCCGGCCGGAGCTGGCTGGCAAAAACCTGAGCGTGCCTGGCCTGCAGCTCGTGGGCGGCGTCGCTGATTTGTTCCAGGACTTCCAATGGGCTTAGGCCTGCCGGTGAGGGCACAGCCAGTCCCGCGGCTATGCGGCGCTTAAGCCCTGCCACCCGCACCATAAAGAACTCATCCAGGTTTGAAGCAAAGATGGACAGAAAGTTCACCCGCTCCAACAGCTGCAGATCGGGGTCCTCGGCCAACTCCAGAACCCGGGCATTAAACGCCAGCCAGCTCAGCTCGCGGTCCAAAAACCTGTCCGGGCTGATATTCCCCTCTGGAATTAGAGTGGGCTCGAATTCGGGAATTTCAATGCGGTCCTGAGTGGCCCTGGACGCAGGCATTTCCCCCGAAACAAAACGTTTCTGACCATTGGGCGTCAAGCTATTTAAAGATGGCCGTTGTTCGCGCTTCATCAACAAGTCCTTGTCCGTCGGTAATGCCTTGGGAACAAGCATATAAGCCGCAGCGCGCAATCATGGTGCGGCTTTCCCGCGTCCCGGAACTAAGCGGACATTGGCCCGTACATCACATCAGAATCCCACTTGGTGAAACCCAGCTTGTGGTACAGCGAAACTGCCGCCTCATTATCGGCATCAACGTACAATATGATGGCCCGCAATCCAGACTTTTGCAGGTACGCCATCCCTGCCTGGGTGAGGATCCGGCCCAGACCCAAACCCTGCGCCGCGGGTGTCACGCCCACCACGTACACCTCACCCATGGCTTCCTGCCCGGCACGTGCGGGATGCACTTTGGTCCAGTGACTGCCTAAAACCTCCCCCTGGTCATTGACGGCAAGAAAAAACCCTGCCGGATCAAACCAGGGCTCCGCCATGCGCGCCTGCAGATCTGTCAACGTCATGGCGCCCTGCTCGGGATGGTGGGCGAACGCGGCCGCATTTGCAGCCAGCCACGCCTGCTCATCCTGGTGCGGGACAAAACTACGCAGTGTCACGCCGTCGGACACGGTGGGGGGAACGAGGGGGTGCTCTGCCAATTCCTCGGACGACGGCGCCTGCCGGACCAGGCGCATCCGCCACAGCTCACGGATGGCCCGGTAGCCGTAACTTGCTGCAAGATCCGCCGCAGCCTCATGATCACCGTGGGACCACGCTTTAATGCCGTGCAATCCACGGACCTGTACCAGCTTATTGGCCAAGATGGCACCCACACCTTCGTTGCGGTAATGCGGGTGCACCACAATTTCCAGTACCCCTTCGTTGCCGTCCAACACCACCACGGCAACTCCCGCCAAATCCTCCCCCACGGAAGGAGAGGCGTCTTCAGGGGCGTAGGTGAGCAACGTTAAGATACTGTGCGCTCCCGCATCAGCGGACTTTAGCTCCACTAAAGTCTGCTCCGAGAAAGGCGGATTGCCGTCGGCGTCCTCCGCGGCAGCAACAACGGACTGGATTTGCTCCAGAATTGCAGGTTCGGGGGCGCCGGGAATGACCATCACGGGCCAGCTGTCAGTCTTTGCAAAGCTCATGTGACCAGCCTAGTGTGCGCGGGCTTGCTATTGCGAGGATGGGCAGCATGATGAAGTGCGAAGTGTCAGCCCCCACAAGTTTGCATGCCGCCAAAGCATGACATAGAGTTCAGGAGCACCGCATTTATGAGCAACGCTGACTGGTAAGTTACACAGTGGTTTTGCCGGTAAGTGCTTGTACCGGGGGGATACACCAGTGGGGTGTCCTCGATACGTTCGATCCGTATGTCCTCCACCAAAAACAGCAATGACCCGCAGCCTGGCTGCGGGTCATTGCTGTTTTTGGTTGACAACTACGCGTCGGTCATGGTCTCAGCTGCGTTTTTAGGGGCCGCGAGGCGGTAGCCTACGTTGCGGACAGTGCTGATGAGACTCTCGTGTTCGGACCCCAACTTGGCGCGCAGGCGCCGGATGTGGACGTCAACTGTGCGGGTACCGCCGTAGTAGTCGTAGCCCCACACTTCATTGAGCAGCTGCGCGCGGGTAAAAACCCGGCCGGGGTGCTGGGCTAAATATTTTAACAATTCAAATTCCTTGTACGTCAGGTTCAGGACCGCACCATGCACCCGAGCCGTGTAGCTGTCCTCGTCAATGACAATCCCTGCGGCCTGGATTTCCTGATTGGCCATATTTTCAGGCAGTGCGGCCCGCGTCAGGGCCAGCCGGATTCGCGCTTCCACCTCGGCAGGTCCCGCGCTGTCGATAATGACATCATCGGCTGCCCACGAGGCGGTCACTGCCGCCATGCCCCCTTCAGTGAGCACGAGCAGGAGGGGGACGCTGATGCCAGTTGCGCGCAGCAACTGGGTAAGGGAACGCGAACCCATTAAGTCCTGCCGGGCATCGACCAGAATGATGTCGGTGGGCCGGGTCTCAAGCAGGGCTGTCGCCACGGCGGGAAGGATGTGGACGCTGTGACTGAGCAGCTCCAGCGCAGGCAGAATATCCACGGAACTGCCGTGGTTGTTGGTCAGCAATAAGATCTGCGACATGACGTCCTCACCGGGTCAAAAAGCGCGCATCCTTGAGCGACGGAGCAACTGCTAACAGTCTCTGACAGGCCTGGCACGCAAAGGCCGCCCCGCCCACAGGGGTGATCCACAGTGTACCGGCAGAATAGGGCAGGATTGGTGTGTGAAGTCATACATTGCTGGACTCGTTGGAATTCTCGCCCTGGCACTCCTGCTGCTGGGTCATTACCTTGGCTTGGCGTGGTCCGTGGGTGCGGCAGCGGCGCTTGCCGTGGTGTTTGGCGCGGGCTGGCCGCATGCCCTGGCCATCCCGGCCAGAAAAACATTGGGCGCTGTCATAGCCCTGACGGGGGCGGCATCGGCATTGACGGCAGGACTGACCCGCGGCAGCGAATACCTTGCGTGGACGCCCATTTACATTGCCGTAGGTTTTGGTCTTGTCATGACAGTGCAGGTGATCCGCGGCACGGGACAGGTTCGCCGCCTTGAATCCACCCTGGGTGCCGGAGCCGGGGTGGCCGTTGCTGGATTTGGTGGAGGCTGGGTGGCATCCTTGCGGATGCTGGAGGAGCCGAGCCTGAGCGTGGTCATTAGTGCCGCAGTGGCCGTGATGTTGGGCATGCTTCCCTGGCCCGATCGGATCCTGGCGCCGCTGACCATTGCCATGGCTGCGCTGGTATGCCCACTGGTGGCAGTAGTTTTCCTGGCTGAGTCGCTGGTAGCCGGCCTGGTGCTGGGGCTGATGGTGGGTGCCGTGATGGCAGCTGCCCGCCGACTGCGCATTATGGCTGGCACCCCGGCCAACATGCTGGGCGAAATTGCTGTAACACTGGCACCACTTCTGGCGTTGGGATCTTTGGTGTACTTCGTGGAGAAAATACTTTTACGCTAAATTCGTCCCCTCCCCGGCACGATGATTCGGCAGAACCTTGTAGGATGGCAGCATGAGCGTACTTGCCTTGGAAATCTTCTTCATATGTCTCTTGGGCGTAGCTGGTATAGCTATGGCCTGGTTTGCCGGACTGGTGGTGTGGCGTCTCTTCAAGGGTCAGCAGTAATCTGCGATGGCTATTGACATACCCACAGACCTAACACCCGAGCTGGTGCCGCTGTCATGGCTTTTAGGCACTTGGACCGGCGCCGGGCGCTTGGGCGCCGGCGAGGCTGACTCCGAATACTTTAAGCAAACGGTCACCTTCACCTCCAACGGGTTGCCGTACCTGCAGTATTTCGCCGAGTCCTGGCTGACTGATGAGCAGGGAACAGTGCTGCGTCCACTGGTTGTGGAAACTGGATTTTGGCAGCTTGACAGGTCCCTGACTGAATCCGACGGCGGCCCCGGCATGAGCCCGGCCGACATGGTTCCGGCCCTCCGGACAGCCGATGAGGTAGAAGCGCTGCGCAATGCCGACGGCGGTTTTGACATCATGGTCAACATGGTCCACCCCGGCGGGATCTCCGAGCTGTACTACGGTTCCATCAAGGGCCCGCAAATTCAGTTGTCGACGGACGCCGTCATGCGCGGCGCAGGTTCCAAAGACTATACGGCCGCCACCCGGATCTTTGGCTTGGTCAATGGTGACTTGTTTTGGCGCTGGGATGTGGCTGCCCAGGGTAAGGCACTGGATGCACATGCCTCGGCAGCGCTGCGAAAAGTCCACGGTTAAGGTCATCATTGCAGTTTCCTCCTGGCAGGGCGCAGCTTCGGTTAGCCGCCATTCCATGGCGTCATGCCATTATGGAATAGCGGGCCCGGAACGGGTGTTGCACCCCGTATGAGCTATTTAAGCCCCCTATTAAACCGCAATGGCGCCGTCCCAGCGGGCGGACTGGATGCCGGAGTTGCCGCCCATTACGGGGATCCCAACCGTGAGCAGCGTCTGCTGGCTGGCTACCTGGGGAAGCCAGCCACCGCCATCGTGGACCTTTCCCACCGCGGCGTGGTGAGCGTGACTGGTCCGGACCGGTTGAGCTGGCTCAACACCCTCTCCTCCCAACAGGTCACTGATTTGGCACCCTTTGTGGGTACCGAGCTGCTGTTGCTCACGGTTCAGGGCCGCATTGAATTTGACGCCCGCGTGGTTGACGACGGCAAAACCACCTGGCTGATAGTTGAAACACACGAAGCCCAGCCGCTGGCCCAATGGCTGGCGTCCATGAAATTCATGCTGCGCGTGGAAGTTGCAGACGTTTCCGCCGATTGGGCTGTGGTGGGTTCCGTCGTGGAGGTTGCCGGCTGGGAGCAGTTCCTGGCATGGATTGACCCTTGGCCGCATCTTGCCACCGGAGGTTACAGTTACACGTCCATTGCCGAGGGCAGCCATCCCGGTCTGGAACGGCCCTGGCGGGAGTACCTTATCCCAGCTGGTGCGCTGGAAAGTGCAGTGGGTACACGTCCCCTCGCCGGGGTGTGGGCTGGCGAAGCTTTACGTGTGGCGGCATGGCGGCCTCGCCGCGGGGCAGAGACCGATGAGAAAACCATCCCGCATGAATTGGATTTGCTGCGCACCGCAGTTCACCTGTCCAAGGGGTGCTACAAGGGTCAGGAATCGGTGGCCCGGGTCCATAACCTGGGCCACCCGCCGCGGCGTTTGGTTTTTCTGCAGCTGGATGGATCACTGCATACCCTCCCCGCGGCCGGCAGTGAAGTCAGCCTTGATGAGCGCGCGGTTGGCACCGTCACATCCGTGGCGCAGCACTATGAAATGGGCCCCATTGCCCTGGCGTTGATTAAACGCTCGGTTGATCCTGCCGCGGTGCTGAGCGTCAATGACGACGGTGAGCGCTACCCGGCCAATCAAGAAATCATAGTGGCCCCTGATGCCGGGCAAGTGGTGGGACGGCAAACCGGCTTTCTCCGCACACCGAGGTGATTGGGCAGTGCCGCTTCCCGGCAGGGCAGGATCTTTCACATAAGGGATAGTAATGGAAACTGTGGCAAAACCGTGGCCGGCACTCTGGGCACTTGTTTTGGGGTTCTTCATGATTTTAGTGGACTCGACCATTGTTTCGGTGGCCAACCCAAAAATTATGGAGGGGCTTAATGCCAATATAAATTCAGTGATTTGGGTGACCAGCGCCTATCTCCTGGCCTATGCCGTGCCACTTCTGGTGACGGGCAGGATGGGTGACAAGTACGGTCCCAAAAACCTGTACCTCGTGGGCCTGGCTGTTTTTACCGCTGCCTCACTGTGGTGCGGTTTGGCCGGGGACATTAACACCTTGGTCGTGGCACGCGTGGCACAGGGCCTGGGCGCATCCCTGATGACGCCGCAGACCATGGCTGTCATTACACGTATTTTTGCCCCGGATAAGCGCGGACCGGCCATGGGGCTCTGGGGTGCCACTGCCGGCGTCGCCATGCTGGTGGGTCCCATCCTGGGCGGCGTCCTGGTGGATGGACTGGGCTGGGAATGGATCTTCTTTGTCAATGTTCCCGTAGGTGTGGTGGCCTTTGTCATGGCATGGCGTCTTGTGCCCAAACTGCAGACTCACGACCACAAGTTTGACGTACTCGGTATTGTGCTTAGCTCCCTGGGTTTGTTCCTGCTGGTTTTTGGGATCCAAGAGGGCGAAAGCTATAACTGGGGGACCATTGTTGGTCCGCTTTCTGTCTGGAGCATGATTATTGCCGGCATTGCCTTGCTGATTGCCTTTGTGGTGTGGCAGGCAATGAACAAGGGCGAACCACTGGTGCCTTTGCGCTTGTTCAAGGTCCGGAATTTTTCGTTGGCCAATTTAGCCATCACCACCATGGGCTTCAGCATAACGGCCATGAGCCTGCCATTATTTTTCTACTACCAGTTGGTGCGTGGCATGACACCCACGCAGTCGGCGCTCATGATGATCCCCATGGCCTTGTTCTCGGGGGTGCTGGCGCCTTTTGTGGGCAAGCTCGTGGACCGGGTAAACCCGCGCTACGTGGCCTGCACGGGTTTCCTGCTCATGTCGATCTCGCTGGCCTGGACGGCGCTGCTCATGCGCCCGGATACGCCCATTTGGCTGTTTCTGCTGCCCAGCGGTTTGTTGGGCATTGCCAGCTCGGGCATTTGGGCGCCGCTGTCCACCACGGCTACCCGCAACCTCGCACCCCGTGAGGCGGGGGCTGGAGCTGGAATTTACAACACCACCAGGCAAATAGGTTCGGTGCTGGGAAGCGCCGCGATTGCTGCGCTCATTGCGTCCCGACTGGCCGCAGAGCTCCCCACCGGCGGCGGGCTGCAAGGGTTCTCCGGGCAACTGCCCGAAGCCCTGCACGAGGGTTTCGCCACGGCCATGGCGCAGTCCACGGTGCTCCCGGCCGCAGCCGTCTTGCTGGGCGCGGCTGCAGCGCTCATGTTCGCCAAACCCAGACCAGTGTCCGCTATTTATGCCGACTTTGAGAAGCCGGCAATGAAACCTGAGTCTGCAACCCAGCAACACTGAAGTCCAGGGAAGCGGCTAAAGCGTGGGCGCCGGCATTGTTGATGTCCGCACCCCACTGCACAATGAGACCGGCGGCAAGGGCTTCATGGGCCGCAATGCTGGTCGCCAGGGCGCCGAGCCCTTGCCGCCGGGAAGCCGGGGCCACCAGGGTGCCCAAAACGGCAAGGAGACCCTGGTATTCACCCCACGCGCTGCAGGCCACTGGATGGGCCTGCGTTTGTCCGGAATCCATGACGGTGAACGTGTGGCTGCGCTGTTGCAACCCGGCATCGTTGGCATCATCGGGTGGGCACAGTGCCTGCAGCCGGGCCGCCTCCGAGGGAGCCGTGGAGACATGAACAGTGTCCGCGGGTTGGTGCAGTTCCAAGTCATCGACGTAATAAAGCGTTTGCGTGCCGCCGCCCCGGCCGCCGTCGTGCCGTGACAGGCGCAGCAACGAGCCATGGTGGCTGAGCTCATCGTCACTCATGGCGCTTGCAGCATCCAGCAAATGTGCGGGGCCGCTGAGAACGGAGCGGTCCCAGAGCCGCAGGAATGTCAGGGTGGGCAGCTCCGCGGCATGCATGATGCGTCCCGGCCCCGCAAGGAGCGAATTTTCCGGCAAGCCCCAACCACGCTCCCAGGCGAGGAGAACAATGGCTGCGGAACTGGAGTTAAAAGTCATGACTTAAACGGTAGTGCCCCGCGACGCATTGACGTCGCGGGGCAACGGGGAAAGCAGCTCAGCCGAACAGGATGGAGGCTTCGTCGTAGCGGTGCTGGGGAACGGTTTTGAGATTGCCCAAAGCCGCCTCGAACGGGACGTGTTCAATTTCAGTGCCCTTGAGGGCGACCATGGTGCCCCAGCGCTCCTCCACCACGGAGTCGACGGCGGCCATGCCAAGCCGGGTGGCCAAGACGCGGTCGAAGCTGGACGGGACGCCGCCGCGTTGAATGTGGCCCAGGATGGTGGCACGGGTTTCAATGCCGGTGCGCGCCTCAATTTGGGGGGCGAGCTGTTCGCCAATGCCCCCCAGGCGGGGCCGGCCGAAAGTGTCAAGGCCACGTTCGGAATGCGCCGAATCCTGGTGGTCGGGCACAAATCCCTCGGCCACCACAATGAGCGGGGCGCGGCCGCGGTCACGGGCTTCATTGACCCAGTCCACAATTTGATCCATGCTGGTTTTTTGCTCCGGGATCAATACCGCGTGGGCGCCCGTTGCCATGCCGGCGTGTAACGCTATCCAGCCAACGTGGCGGCCCATAACTTCGGCAATCATGCAACGGTGGTGGGATTCGCCCGTGGTGCGCAGCCGGTCAATGGCCTCGGTGGCAATTTGCACAGCCGTGTCAAAGCCAAAGGTGTAATCGGTGGCGTCCAGGTCATTGTCAACAGTTTTGGGCACGCCCACAATCTTCAACCCGGCGTCGGTGAGGCGCCGTGCCGCAGCCAGGGTGCCCTCGCCGCCAATGGCAATGATGGCGTCAATGCCCAGGCGTTCCATATTGGCCTTAATGACGTCGGCTCCACCCTTGCCCTCGAAGGGGTTGGTGCGCGACGTTCCTAAAATGGTGCCGCCCTGCTTGGAGATCCCACGCACCATGTGCCGGGGCAAATCCATGACATCGCTTTCAACGACACCACGCCAACCATCGCGGAAGCCAACAAATTCATGGCCGTAGACCTTGATGCCTTTGAGGACAATGCCGCGAATCACTGCGTTGAGGCCGGGGCAGTCTCCGCCGCTGGTGAGAATTCCAATCTTCATAAATATTCGTGGTCCTTTGAGGGGTGGAGTCAATGGGTTGAGCGCATCATCGAGCTCCTCTGCTGAACATTCTATGCGTTCATGTGATCCCGGCAACTCCACGGCCGTAACGTGGACGTCGGCAGTGTCATGGGCGGCTCCTCTGCAGCAGTTTCACCGCCCCGGCCGCGACCATTGCCACCCCGGCGCCCAGCAGCAGCCACATCACGCTCAAGCCCGCGTCGAGGTCAAGGTTGAGCTGGCTGCTGATGATAATGAGAATTCCTGCGGCAATGATGACTGCACCCCAGACTATGGTGCCCACGCGGACCGGGTGTTTGATGGCATCTGAGGTTGTGTCGGGAACAAGACCTTCAAATGATTGCGGCTTTTCAGGGGAGAGGTGCATGAGTGGCTCCGTTGAGTTTGTCGTGGTGTGTGAGTGGGGGAGTTGAGGTTCATCCGTCATGGCGCGTCCACCACCATCGCGTCGTCCACGAGGATCTCGACATTGCTGGCGGCACCCTGCAAGATAATCACGAGGGTTTTGCCCTTGGCTTCGGGATTGAGGTTGGTGGTGGAGTTTTCTGCCAGTGACTTGTTGATGTCTTGGCCGTCAATGGTGAGTGAGGCTGCGGCCAGCTCGCTTTGCACGCGCACCGGGATATTGGCAGGGACGAGGATCGTGGCATTTGCAGCCACCACGTCGAGGGGAATTTCGACGTCGTTGGCCAGGCCCGTGCCGCCGTCGAACCCGGTTAGGTCAAAGGTCGCATTACCAAAGGCAAGGGACCTGCCGGCCTCCGCCGCGCCAATGGTGGTGGGCACCCACCGGGATTCATTGAAGCTGGAGAAGGTGCTGGTGACGGGGCTGAGACTTAAAAGTCCTGCAAACATCAGGGCCACTATGCCAAAGATTCCCAGACCCCCGGCGGTACGTCCGGTGACACCGGCGAGCACAATGCCAATTCCTGCCGTGACGGCTGCAGCAGCCGCTGCAATGCCATCCTCGTAGCCGGCCAGGTCAATGACATTGCCCGCGTCCAGCAACAGCACGGCAGCACCAATAATGGTGGCAAGACCAATGACCAGGAAACTGGCGGCTGCGCTCACATGCCTCGTGGCAATGGCGGGTTTGGTCTTGACATACTGTGCTGGATTGGGTTGAAAACCCTGCGTCGTCCAGGGGGATGATTGTTGAGTTTGCTGCACCGGGGGAATGGAGTTTTTGCTCTTATCGCGATTGACGCTCCAATAAACCAACCAAACAATGCCGCCAATACACAGTGTCGACCAAAGGGACCAGCCGTCACTGTCGCCGAGGAACAGTCCGCTCCCGGGACCGCCCAGGCCCAACAACGTTGCAATTGCGGCACCCGTCATGCCCGTTGACCACCGCCCCCGCGCCACTTCCTCGACGTGGATGCGGCCGTCGGGTTCGGGCAGGAGGGCCCAGGCAACTCCGTAGGCAAAAAGCCCAATGCCGAAGAAAAGCGTCAATACCACTGCGAGGCCACGCACTATCACGGGATCAATGCCCCATTTCATGCCGAGGCCACCACAAACGCCACCCACCCAGCGATTGCTGCTACGCGGCATTCCCAGTCCGCGCAACCATTGGAAGAATCGGGCGGGGGGTGCTGTGGGTGTGGGATCCGGGGTTTCCGGGGTGGGCGCTGGCCCGTCCGGCTGTTCATCAATGTTGGGTGAGGTAGTCATAAATCCATGGTGCCCCTGCGGCGGGGTCCCCACCATCAGGTGTCACCCTGAAAGAACCCTGAAGTATCCCTTGGAAGTGGCCTGGGAAGTCCCCTGACGTGTTTGGATGGAACCATGAGCGCAAAGATGTACCGATCCCAGAAACGCCTGGTGGCAGGGGTGTGTGGCGGACTGGCCGAGCACCTGGGTATCCGGGTAGGGGTGGTGCGCGCCATCATGATTGGCTCCAGTTTCTTCTTTGGGGCCGGTCTCGTGTTTTATGGCTGGTTGTGGCTTTTGGTGCCCATGGCTGGGGACTCCGCCGAGGAGGAAAACCTCTGGCTGGATGCCGACGGCAACCCCCGGTTGCAGCTTTTCCGGCCCGCGGTGGGACCCGAACCACAAGAACGCGAAAATCTTGCCCCAGCGCGGCAGCAAATCCCCTTGGGATTCCGTGAAGTCCTCATTGGCGGCGGTCTGGTAATTGCCGCTGTCGCTGTTTTTGGACGCCAGTCGGGGTGGAATCTGGAACTTGGCACGGTATTGCCCTTGCTCATTATAATTTTGGGTGCCGTGTTGACGTGGATGCAGCTGGATAATACGCGCAGGGTGGGTCTGCTGAGCGCAACCCGCATGAACACACCCATGACTTTGCTGCGTCTAGGCAGCGGGGTGGCCCTTGTCATTGCTGGAGTCATTGTCATTGTGGCTGGCTCCGGTTCATGGTCACTGGTGTGGACATCGGTGGTGGCGTCCCTGGCTGTATTGGCAGGCGTGGGGCTGGTTCTCGCCCCGTGGGCCTTGAAATTCTGGCGGGAGTTTCAAGATGAAAGGGCAGGTCGTGTCCGCGCCACGGAGCGGGCTGAAATTGCCGCCCACCTGCATGATTCGGTTTTGCAGACCTTGGCCCTGATTCAAAAAAGTGCTGCCTCCCCAGCCGATGTGACCCGGTTGGCGCGGGCACAGGAACGGGAACTTCGGGAGTGGATTTATCAAGACAACGCCCACAGCCCCGGGGCCCTGGTGGAGCGGGTTAAGGCTGTGTGCGCGGAAGTTGAAGACCTGCATGGCAAAGCCGTCGAGGTGGTGGCGGTAGGGGACGCGGAACTGGGCGAGCGGGGGTACGCTCTGGTACAGGCCGTACGCGAGGCCGTGTTGAACGGGGTCCGCCATGGTGACACCACCGTCTCCGTCTACGTCGAGGCGGGTGCGCAGGGAGTGGATGTGTTCGTTAAAGATCGTGGAACGGGTTTTGACCTGGCCGCGGTGCCCACGGACAGGTTGGGAGTCAGGGAGTCCGTCGTGGGACGGATGCAGCGCAATGGCGGAAACGCTGAGATCATCAGTTCACCAGACGGTACCGAGGTACGTCTCCACCTGCCCCACGAACATTCCGTCACGGAAGAAAGCAAATGACAACTCAAGCGCAGCCCATCAGCGTGGTAATAGTCGATGACCATGCCATTTTCCGTTCCGGACTTAAAGCCGATCTCGCCTCCGACATTGCCGTGCTGGCCGAGGCTGCCACGGTTGAAGAAGCCGTGGCAGTTATTGCCGCCCAACGCCCCGAGGTGGTGCTTTTAGATGTCCATTTGCCCGGCGGGCGCGGCCAGGGCGGACGCGAAGTCATTGCCGGCTGCGCGGCATTGCTGGCGACCACGCGTTTTTTGGCGTTGAGCGTGTCGGACTCGGCTGAAGATGTGGTGTCCGTGATTCGTGCCGGAGCCCGCGGATACGTCACAAAATCCATTTCAGGTGCCGAAATTTCCGACGCCGTGCGCCGCGTCGCTGGCGGCGACGCTGTTTTCTCACCCCGGCTGGCCGGCTTTGTTCTGGACGCCTTTGGCACCGCCGAGGTGGCTGTGGAGGACGAACTTGACAAGCTTTCGGCCCGCGAGCTGGAAGTCATGCGCCTTATTGCCCGCGGCTACTCCTATAAGGAAGTGGCCAAGGCATTGTTCATCTCCACCAAAACAGTGGAAAGCCATGTGTCGGCGGTACTGCGGAAATTGCAGTTGTCCTCCCGGCATGAACTGACCCGCTGGGCCGCAGACCGCCGCCTGCTGTAGGTGCTGCGCCCGGCGGCCTGCGAAAAAGGCAGGGGGCTAAGCCTTGGCAGAACCCAGGAGTTCCTGCAGGCGCCCAACGCCTGTGGCCAGGTCGTCGTCACCCAGTGCGTAGGACAAGCGCAGGTAACCGCTGGGGCCAAAGGCTTCCCCGGGGACCACTGCAACCTCGGCCCTCTCCAAAATCAATGCCGCCAATTCAGCGGATGTCGCCGGACGGATTCCGGCAATCTCCCGTCCCAGTAAGCCGCGCACGTCGGCGTAGGCGTAAAACGCGCCATGCGGTGTGGGGCATGCCACGCCGTCGATTGCATTCAGGGCCGCCACCATGGCCTGACGGCGCCTGTCAAAAGCCACCTTCATCTCATCGACGGCTGTCAACGGTCCCGAAACGGCTGCCAGGGCGGCCATTTGCGAGACATTGGCGACGTTGGAGGTGGCGTGGGACTGCAAATTAGTGGCGGCCCGGGTCACATCCAGCGGCGCTATCATCCAGCCCACGCGCCAGCCCGTCATGGCATAGGTTTTGGCCACCCCATTGAGAATGACCACCCTGTCACCCAGCTCCGGGACGGCTGTGGCAATGGAGGTGAAGGGTACGGCGTCGTATGTCAGATGCTCATAAATCTCATCCGTCACCACCCACAGACCCTTGGTGGCGGCCCATAAACCAATCTCCCGGGTTTGTTCGGGGGAGTACACCGCACCCGTGGGGTTGGAAGGGGAAACGAATAAAAGCACCTTGGTGCGCGGCGTGAGCGCAGCCTCAAGTTGCTCAACCGTCACCAGGTAACCCTGCTCGGGCCCGGCAAAGACCTCCACGGGGACACCGCCAGCCAAGCGAATGGCTTCCGGGTAGGTCGTCCAGAAGGGGGACGGGACAATGACCTCGTCCCCTGGATCCAGGAGGGTGGCGAAGGATTCATACACTGCCTGCTTGCCGCCATTGGTCACCAGAACCTGAGTGGGGTCCACGGCGTACCCTGAATCACGCAACGTCTTATCAGCAATGGCGCTGCGTAGTTCGGGCAGGCCTGCTGCAGGGGAATAGCGGTGAAATTTAGGCTGCCGGGCGGCGCTGATGGCTGCTTCCACAATGTAATCCGGTGTGGGGAAGTCGGGTTCGCCGGCACCAAATCCAATGACGGGGCGCCCGGCTGCTTTTAAAGCCTTGGCCTTGGCATCCACGGCCAGGGTTGCGGATTCGGCAATCGCAGCGATCCGGGCGGAAACGCGGCGGGCGGGAACGTGCTCAGCTGTCAGTTCGGCAGTCATCAGGTTTCCTTCTACTGGGGCCCAGGTACAAACATCGTCACGACCTACTTTAGAGCCATGAGGTGCCCAGTTCGACGAACGGCACCTGCGATGCGTAGAATGGTTAATCGGTGTTCAAACGAACATGATCTTCCACGCCTTGCAATGGGTTTGGAATCATACCCGCCAGACGGTAGGTTATTCATGGTTATTGACACCACCGCAGGTGAACTCCCACGGAATCTTCCAAGATTTCCAAGGAAGTGCTTTCAAAGGGTAGTGGCGCAATTGGTAGCGCAGCGGTCTCCAAAACCGCAGGTTGCAGGTTCGAGTCCTGTCTGCCCTGCGCATGAGCTCACAGGTGATCTCCATGGATATTCATGGAGATCACCTCAGGCTTGGCGAATAATTTTCACATTGCATGGTCCGAAATCACGGAATTTGCGTAGTTCCCAAACTATTGATGAGTGAGGCACTGGTGACCGAAACTGCGGCAAGCAGCTCTAAGGGCCCCGTGAAGAAGGTAACAAAGTCGGGGAAACCCGGATTTTTTGCCCGGATCGCTCTTTTTCTTCGCCAAGTCATTGGTGAACTGAAAAAGGTGGTCACCCCCACTCGTAAAGAACTCATTAACTACACAGCAGTTGTCTTGGTATTCGTGGTCATTGTGATGGGTATTGTTACAGTCCTCGATCTGGGATTCGGTCAAGCCGTGCTTTGGATCTTCGGTGGAAACGTAAACATCGAACAGTAAGAAGCTAAAACCGCCCCGACCGACGTTGAAAAGCGTAGGGTCGGTTTGAGTTATTTAAGAACGCACAAGGAAAGCAGGAAATTCGTGTCTGAGCTGGAGCCCGAGGCAACAAACAGTGAGCAGGACCAGGACACTGTGGTTGCTGACGCTGCCATCAATGCCGACCTTGATGCCGCAACGGCCGATGTCGATGTAAAAGCCAGTGCAACCGAGTCTGACGCAGTTGCAGGCTCTGACGCCGTTGCAGGCTCTGACGCCGTTGCAGACTCTGACGCCGCGGCCGAACCTGCCGAGCCGGAAGTTGATCCGGCCGAAGAGTTCAAAGCGAAGCTGCGCCGCCAGGAGGGTGACTGGTACGTCATCCACTCCTACGCCGGCTACGAAAACCGCGTCAAGGTCAACCTTGAGTCACGCAGCCTGTCCCTGAACATGGAAGATTACATCTTCGAAATTCAGGTGCCCATGGAAGAAGTCGTGGAAATCAAGAATGCCCAGCGCAAGGTGGTCAACCGTGTGCGTATTCCCGGTTACGTTCTTGTCCGCATGGAACTTACTGACGCCTCGTGGGGTGTGGTTCGACACACTCCCGGCGTAACCGGCTTTGTGGGCAATGCCCACAACCCCGTGCCGCTGCGCCTGGATGAGGTTTTCTCCATGCTCGCTCCCATCTTTGAAGAGCAGCAGGCAGAAGAGACGGGCATCCCGCTGCGTCACGATCCGGTCGACGCCGACATTGATTTTGAAATTGGCGAGGCAGTCATTGTCAAAGATGGCCCCTTCGAGGGTCTCTCGGCATCGATCTCGGAGATCAAGCCCGAGGCAGGACAGCTTGTTGTGCTGGTTTCCATCTTCGAGCGTGAAACTCCCGTCACCCTCGCCTTCAACCAGGTCACCAAGATCTAGTTACCCCAATCTTCGTTTCGTGAAGGGCACCAGTTTTTGCCCCCTCGAAACGTTCGGCCGGACGCCATCTGGCCAACCACCTGGCACGCGCTCCGTCGTTCCAGACAAAGATATTAAAGAAAAGGACCCTACATTGGCTCCCAAGAAGAAGGTCACCGGCCTCATCAAGCTGCAGATCCAGGCAGGCGCCGCCAACCCGGCCCCGCCCATCGGACCTGCACTTGGTCAGCACGGCGTGAACATCATGGAATTCTGCAAGGCGTACAACGCCGCCACTGAATCCCAGCGCGGCAACGTTATTCCAGTTGAAATCACTGTTTACGAAGACCGTTCATTTACTTTCATCACCAAGACCCCGCCCGCCGCCGAGCTCATTAAAAAAGCTGCTGGCGTCGCCAAGGGTTCAGGTACCCCGCATACCGTCAAGGTTGCCCAGCTGACCCGCGCCCAGGTTACTGAGATTGCAACGCAAAAGATGGTTGACCTCAACGCCACCAGCATTGAAGGCGCAGAGAAGATCATCGCCGGCACCGCCCGTTCCATGGGTGTCACTGTCGAAGCCTAAGTCTTTTCAAGACTTTCGCTGTACGCCCATTTGGGCACCAATAATCATTAAAAACGACGCCGGACAACTCACCTTTGGTGAATTGCGGCGTACGTAGTGGCAGGGCCCGCGCGGTCCTAACGACCACAACTGCACAAGGAGAATCGCAGCATGGCAAAGCGCAGCAAAGCATATGAGGCAGCTCAGGCAAAGATCGATGCGGACAGCATTTACGCACCGTTCGACGCCATCAAGCTGGCCAAGGCAACAAACCCGTCCAAGTTCGACGCCACCGTTGAGGTTGCTTTCCGTTTGGGTGTAGACCCTCGCAAAGCCGACCAGATGATTCGCGGAACCGTCAACTTGCCGCACGGTACCGGTAAGACAGCCCGCGTCCTGGTCTTCGCAACGGGCGAGCGCGCCGAGGCTGCAATTGCAGCCGGCGCCGACTTCGTTGGCACCGACGACTTGATTGAAAAGATCCAGGGCGGCTGGACCGATTTCGACGCCGCCGTGGCAACCCCTGATTTGATGGGTAAAGTTGGGCGTTTGGGTAAGGTTTTGGGTCCCCGTAACCTTATGCCCAACCCCAAGACAGGTACCGTCACCAACGACGTCGCCAAGGCTGTCAATGACATCAAGGGTGGAAAGATCGACTTCCGCGTCGACAAGCACTCCAACCTGCACTTCATCATTGGCAAGGTCTCCTTCGATGAGGTCAAGCTGGCCGAGAACTACGCAGCAGCATTGGAAGAGGTGCTTCGTTTGAAGCCGTCCGCTTCCAAGGGCCGCTACTTGCAGAAAGCCACCGTCTCGACGACGTTCGGCCCCGGCATCCCGGTTGATGCCGCTGCAACCAAGGTCGTTATCGAAGCATAGTCTTCGCCGACTCTCCGCAGGGAGGGTTCAATCTTGGTGGGAGTCATCGAAGCTCAGGCTTCGGTGACTCCCTTTTACTTTTTGCCCTAAACGTTAGGTGCCCGGTGACAACCCCGGTACGGTGGCAACATAGTGGCGAGCACCTGCTTCCACGTCGGTGGAGCGGGCACAGGGCGTTTAAAATCACGACTTGGACTCCGGCAAAGACTACGTATGGAGCAGCCATGGAAGAGAGCATCAGCATTGAGCAACTGCGGATACCAGAGACTCTCACCGGTAGTGCGGCGGCTGACTTTCTTCGCGTCGTTGAGGTGTCCCGGCTGGTGCGGCTGCGGGCGTGGGGTAATGACAAGCTGGCCTACACGGCCGAAGAACTTTTAGCGCAGTGCCACGACCCCTACGAATGGTACGTAGTCCTGGTAGCCCGGCTTGACGGTGTCATAGTAGGCCGGGCAGGGATTGCCATGCCGTTGGATGACAACACCGAGCTGGCCAACGTGACTTTGGACATCCTTCCTCAGGCTGAAGGCCGGGGCATGGGCATGAAACTGCTGCAGGCGGCCGAGCAATTTGTCCGGGGGGAAAACCGCAAAATCGTTGTGGTCGAAACCAACCATCCAGCCGCAACCTTGACCTCAGTGCCCGAGGAAGCAGAGCAAATCCACGCCACGCTGGGCAGCGGCATGTTGCCGCTGAGCAGTCGGGAGGCCCGCTTTGCCTTCAGCGCAGGATATGAGTTGGAACGGGTGGAACAATTTAGTTCCTGTGCCATGCCGGTAAGCGAAGCCGTGGTCCATCAGCTCTCTGACGAAGCAGTAAAACTTCACCACGGTGCCTACCAAGTGCATCAGTGGCTTGATACCTGCCCTGAACAGTGGGCCGGAGACTTTGCCCGCATGGAACAGGGACTCGTGCAAGATCATCAAGTGTCACCCGGTAGCGCAGACATTGCCAAACTCCGTCAAGCAGAGGAATTTTCACTGTTGATGGGAAGGCGCACCATTGTCAGTGCCGCCGAATGCCTGGCAACGGGAACGCTCATAGGATTTACCTCCATTTCAATTTTGGGCCAACGCCATGACGTTGCTTTTCAAGATGAAACCTTCGTTGCCCTTGAACACAGGGGCAAGGGAGTGGGGCTGGACATTAAAGTTGCAAACATGGTCCTGGTCACGCGCGAATTTCCCGCCACCGGCACCGTCTATACCTGGAACGCCCCGGAGAACTCACAAATGCTGGAAATCAACCGCCAGTTGGGGTTCCTGGCTGCCGGCATCACGGGCCAATGGCGCAAGGACTTCAACGCCTACTAGGACCTGCGCGGTGGCTTGATTTGGAATACGCGGCGCCGTTCTGTAGCCTTGTAATACCAAAGACCGTCGGTCGATGAAAACCACCCCCAATCAGCTGGTGCAGCATGCGCCTATGCGAGTTGGAATTGGGCAGGTAGCATTCGAAAGTCCTTCTATAAGGCGACCAGCGCAGGTGCACAAAGCTTATGAGCGGTGTTGAGCCCAGGTGAAAACCTGCGGCTCCGCCGTGAAAAACGCCCCGTACATCTGTACGGGGCGTTTTCATTTTTCACGGGCAGCAGCTTGTCAGTGGAAGTGGACTGGAAAGACCGGCTTTAATTCCCGGAAGGAGGGTTATGGCAACGCCAACAAAGGTGGCTGCAGTTGCAGAAATCGCACAGGATTTCAATGAGTCAACTGCCGCAGTCCTAACCGAATACCGTGGGCTCACCGTTGCCCAGCTCAAGGAGCTGCGCGTTTCTCTCGGCCAGGACACCAAGTTCTCGGTTGTAAAGAACACCCTGACTGCCATTGCGGCCAAGGAAGTTGGTGTTGACGCTTTCGAAGGTCAGCTTGCCGGCCCCACCGCCATTGCTTTCATCAAGGGTGACGCTATTGCGGCAGCAAAGAGCCTGACGGATTTTGCAAAGGCCAACAAGCAACTGGTCATCAAGACCGGTTTGTTTGAAGGCAAGGCTCTGAACGCCTCTGAGGTTGCCGCACTGGCAGCCCTGGAGTCCCGCGAGCTGCAGCTGGCCAAGGTTGCCGGCATCCTCAAGGCTCCGATGGCCGCCGTCGCGCGCACCCTCGACGCTCTGCGTGTAAAGCTGGCTGAGGACGCTCCCGCCGAAGAGGCTCCGGCCGCTGAGGAAGCTCCCGCCGCTGAAGAAACAGCAGCTGAGGAAGTTCCCGCCGAGGAAGCTCCCGCAGCAGCAGCTGAGACCACCGAAGCGTAACCAGGCGCATCCGAAGGGATGCCCGGTAGGCGTTTAGGATCGTTGCATTTAGTTTTTCCCTGGCACCATTTGGAAGTCAGGTATTGGATTAGCCCCCCGGGGCAAGAACACGAGAAGGAGCGCCACCCATGGCTAAGCTCACCAACGACGAGCTGATTTCAGCTTTCAAGGAATTGACCATCATCGAGCTCTCCGAGTTCGTCAAGCTCTTCGAAGAGACCTTTGAAGTTACAGCCGCAGCTGTTGCAGTAGCCGGCCCCGCCGGTGCCGCAGCTGAAGAAGCTGAAGAGCAGACCGAATTCGACGTCGTTCTCGAAGCTGCCGGCGACAAGAAGATTGCTGTCATCAAGGAAGTTCGCGCAATCACTTCCTTGGGTCTGAAGGAAGCTAAGGCTGTCGTTGATTCGGCTCCCAGCGCCGTCCTCGAAGGCGCAACCAAGGAAGCTGCTGAGAAGGCAAAGGAAGCCCTTGAGGCTGCCGGCGCCACGGTTACCGTCAAGTAATCATTTCGCGCTTCAGGGAAGCCCCGCACCGATTGGTGCGGGGCTTCCCTGCGTTTAGGGGCAGATTACTGCGGGACGGAAATATCAGCGACAGTGGCGCCGAACGCTGCAATGAGTTCATCGGCCTGCACAAACATGCTGTAGCCAAGCTCACCGGCGCCCATTGTTATCCGGGTGCCGCGAACAGCCTCGTCCACATAAAGTGGCCAGGCAGTGGTGCTGCCCCGCGGAGTGATGGTGCCGCGCTCATAGCCGGTGGCCGCCAAGGCCACCTCAGCTGCGGGCAGTTGGAGCTTGTTGACTCCCACCACAGCCCGGAGTTTGGGCCAGGAAATGACCCGGCCCCCTGGAATCAAGGCAAAGACAAACGTGCCAGCGCGGCGTTTAACCACCAGGGACTTGACCATTTCCTGTTGCCTGACACCTATGAGTTCCGCAGCCTCAGCCAGCGAACCGGCTGCCGGCCGGGGAAAAATTTCAATGTGCAGGCCCTTAGCCGCCGCGTCAGCTGCGACGCGGCCGCGGCCTGCAAGCCCACTCATTGGGAATCGCGAAACAGCAGCAGGGCTTCTCCCTGGCCGCCGCCGCCACACAGTGACACTGCTGCCTTGCCGGCACCCCGCCTGCTTAACTCCAACGCCGCGTGGAGCAGCAGCCGGGCACCGGAAGCTCCAATAGGGTGCCCCAACGCAATGGCTCCGCCGTGAATATTGCATTTGTCCAGGGGAACATCGAGTTCCCGCAGTGACTGGACGGCGACTGAGCCAAAGGCTTCATTAATTTCAATGAAGTCCAGTTCAGCGACCGACCATCCTGCCGTGGCCAGCGCCCGGTGAATGGCATTGGCCGGTTGGGAATGCAGGGAATTGTCCGGCCCGGCCACCTGGCCTGGGGCGCCTACCACGGCGAGCCAGGGCAGTCCGTGGGTCTGGGCATACTCACGCGAGGCAAGCACCAAGGCACTGGCCCCGTCGGAGAGGGGAGAGGAGTTGCCAGCGGTGATGGCACCGTCGGCCGTAAAGGCCGGCCGTAACTTCGCCAAGGTTTGAACCGTGGTTTGGTCCCGGATGCCCTCGTCGGAATCCACCACCAAAGCGTCGCCCTTGCGTTGGGGCACGTTGACTGGCGTAATTTCTGCACTAAATACCCCCGCCTTGACGGCGGCCGCGGCGCGTTGATGGGAAGCGGCGGCTATTTCATCCTGAGCTGCACGGGAAATGTTGAGGCGAAGATTTCCCCGTTCCGTGGACAACCCCATGGAGTCGTTGTCAAAGGCGTCAGTGAGGCCATCATGGGCTGCTACATCCAGCGCCGTGACGGCGCCGTAAGTCCAGCCCTGACGGGAACCGGGAAGCAGGTGGGGGGCGTTGCTCATGGACTCCTGGCCGCCGGCCACCACCACCGCGGCCTCACCGCTGCGAATGAGCCGCGCTGCATCAATAATGGCGCTCAGCCCTGACAGGCAAACCTTATTGACAGTGACAGCAGGAACCTGCCAGCCCAGCCCCGCGCCAATGGCACTTTGCCGCGCCGGGTTCTGTCCTGCGCCGGCCTGGAGCACCTGACCCATGATTACCTGGTCAATGTCGGCGGTGTCGACTCCGGCTCGTTCCACCGCTGCGGAAATCGCTAGGGAACCGAGTTCGACGGCGGTAAACTGCGTCAGTTGACCATTGAGCCGACCCTGCGGGGTGCGGGCTCCTGCAAGAATTACCACGTCCTGTGATGCTGCGCTCATGGCTGCCATGCTCCTTGAAAGCTATGCGATGCGTTTCACCGTTGAACTGCACTCGTACCCATAGAATCTAACAGCTTTGGCCGTGAAACAGGGCCGCGCACGGCAATGAAGGGTTCACGAAAAAATGCCACTTGCCATTTCTGGTCAGGTGGAGTAGACGCGCAGGCACTTAAGGGTGTAATGTAGTTCTTTGCGTATCCCTCTTAACCTTCAGCCTTCATATAGCGGTGGGCTTTGTCTAGGTCAGGGGCCGCGAAGTACCGGCGGTGCTGGGCAAAAAGTTGCCCACAACGGCTCCCTTCGTGGCATTTCTTGCTAGCGATTGCCCGGGTTTGATGACCCAGGGCGGATCGGTTAGGGATCGCATGAACAAGCCTGCAGGTCTGTGGAAGGATCCCTCTTGGTCGCCTCGAGCACCTCTAATGTAAATAACGCTGCAACCGCTATCGATTCAAACAGCACCGACGGTGCAAAGAGTCGCCTCTCATTCGCAAAGATTCACGAGCCGCTTGACGTGCCGAACCTGCTTGCACTCCAAACCGAGAGCTTTGACTGGCTCGTCGGCAATGAGCGTTGGCAAGAGCGCATGCAAAACGCCGTGGATGCCGGCGATGACAGTGTGGCCGTCACCTCGGGCCTAGCCGACATCTTTGAAGAAATCTCCCCCATTGAGGACTTCCAGGGCACCATGTCCCTGTCCTTTACGGAGCCGGAGTTCTCCGATCCCAAATTCACCGTTGACGAGTGCAAGGACCGCGACGCCACGTACGCCGCGCCGCTGTACGTCAAGGCCGAGTTCATGAACAACTTGACCGGTGAAATCAAGCAGCAGACTGTCTTCATGGGCGATTTCCCGCTCATGACCAACAAGGGCACCTTTGTTATCAACGGCACCGAACGTGTTGTTGTTTCCCAGCTGGTTCGTTCCCCGGGTGCTTACTTTGAGCGCGCAGCGGATAAGACCAGTGATAAGGAAATCTTCACTGCCAAGATCATCCCGTCCCGCGGTGCCTGGTTCGAGCTGGAAATTGACAAGCGTGACCAGGTCGGCGTTCGTCTTGACCGTAAGCGCAAGCAGTCAGTCACAGTGCTTTTGAAGGCACTGGGCTGGACCGAAGGCCAGATCCTTGAGGAGTTCGGCGAGTTCGACTCGATCCGTGCCACCTTGGAAAAGGACGCCACCACGGGCCGCGAAGATGCCCTTCTGGACATCTACCGCAAACTGCGCCCGGGTGAGCCGCCCACGGTTGATGCTGCGGACGCACTGCTGCACAACCTGTACTTCAATTCCAAGCGTTATGACCTGGCCAAGGTTGGTCGTTACAAGATCAACCGCAAGCTGGGCATTGACATGCCGTTGAGCAGCCCTGAAGCCTCCGTTTTGAGCGTGGATGACATTGTTGCCATGATCAAATACCTGGTGGCGTTGCACGCTGGCAACAAGACCACCAAGGGCATCCGCGACGGCGCCGAGGTTGACCTGCGCGTTGACGTCGATGACATTGACCATTTTGGCAACCGTCGTATCCGCGCCGTGGGCGAGCTCATTGAGAACCAGGTCCGCACGGGTCTGTCCCGCATGGAGCGTGTTGTCCGCGAGCGCATGACCACTCAGGACGTCGAGGCCATCACGCCGCAGACGCTGATCAACATCCGCCCCGTCGTGGCTGCTATCAAGGAGTTCTTTGGAACTTCCCAGCTGTCACAGTTCATGGACCAAAACAACCCGCTGGCCGGTCTGACGCACAAGCGTCGCCTGTCCGCGCTGGGCCCGGGCGGTTTGTCCCGTGACCGTGCAGGCATGGAAGTCCGTGACGTCCACCCGTCGCACTACGGCCGCATGTGCCCCATTGAAACCCCTGAAGGCCCCAACATTGGTCTCATTGGTTCCTTGGCCTCCTACGGGCGCATCAATCCCTTTGGTTTCATTGAGACTCCGTACCGCCGCGTGAAGGATGGCGTCGTTTCCGACGACGTTGATTACCTGACAGCCGATGACGAGATGGAAGTTGTTATTGCGCAGGCCAACGCCCCGCTCGATGACAACAATCACTTCGCCGAAGACTCCGTTCTGGTCCGCCAGCGCGGTGGTGGCGGCGAGCCGGTGTTGATCCCGGCCAACGATGTTGAATACATGGACGTTTCCCCGCGCCAGATGGTTTCCGTGGCAACTGCCCTGATTCCGTTCCTGGAGCATGACGATGCCAACCGTGCCCTCATGGGTGCGAACATGCAGCGCCAGGCCGTGCCGCTGGTCCAGTCCGAATCCCCGTTCGTGGGTACAGGCATGGAGCGCGCCACGGCAGTTGACGCAGGGGATGTGGTCATTGCCAAGAAGGCAGGTGTGGTCTCTGAGGTTTCCGCCGACGTCGTTGTCATGTTGAACGACGACGGCACGGAGATCAGCTACCCGATTGCCAAGTACCAGCGCTCGAACCAGGGCACCGCTTACAACCAGCGCGTTCTCGCCTCCGAGGGTCAGCGCCTGGAAGTGGGCGGCATCATTGCCGACGGTCCCGCAACTGACATGGGTGAGCTGGCTCTGGGTAAAAACCTCCTGGTCGCCTTCATGTCCTGGGAAGGGCACAACTACGAGGATGCCATCATCCTTTCGCAGCGCATTGTGGCCGAAGACGTGCTTTCTTCCATTCACATTGAAGAGCATGAAATTGACGCCCGCGACACCAAGCTTGGTGCCGAGGAAATCACGCGGGACATCCCGAACGTTTCCGAGGAAATCCTGGCTGGTTTGGACGAGCGCGGCATCATCCACATTGGTGCCGAGGTTGAAGCCGGCGACATCCTGGTAGGCAAGGTCACCCCCAAGGGTGAGACCGAGCTGACCCCGGAGGAGCGCCTGCTGCGCGCCATCTTCGGTGAGAAGAGCCGCGAAGTCCGCGACACTTCCTTGAAGGTGCCCCACGGCGAGTCCGGAACCGTCATTGGTGTTCGCGTGTTTGACCGCGATTCCGACGACGACCTGCCCCCCGGTGTGAACCAGCTGGTGCGCGTCTACGTGGCCAACAAGCGCAAGATCACCGACGGCGACAAGCTGGCCGGCCGTCACGGCAACAAGGGTGTCATCTCCAAGATCCTGCCGATCGAGGACATGCCTTTCCTCGCTGACGGTACCCCCGTTGACATCATCTTGAACCCCCTGGGTGTTCCGGGTCGCATGAACGTGGGCCAGGTCTTGGAAATCCACCTCGGTTGGGTGGCCAAGAATGGTTGGAAGATCGAGGGTGAGCCGGAATGGCTCTCCAAGTTGCCTAACCTGCCGCGTGAAATCGGGCAGACCCGGGTGGCTACCCCCGTGTTCGACGGTGCCCGTGATGAGGAAATCACCGGCCTGTTGGACTCCACCACCCTGACCCGCGACGGCGACCGCCTGATTGACTCCTCCGGCAAGACCTTGCTGTTTGACGGCCGCTCCGGCGAGCCGTTCCCGGACCCGATCTCCGTCGGTTACATGTACATCTTGAAGCTTCACCACTTGGTGGATGACAAGATCCACGCCCGCTCCACGGGTCCGTACTCCATGATCACCCAGCAGCCCTTGGGCGGTAAGGCCCAGTTCGGTGGCCAGCGCTTTGGTGAGATGGAAGTTTGGGCCCTGGAGGCTTACGGCGCCGCCTACACCCTGCAGGAACTCCTGACCATCAAGAGCGATGATATTCATGGCCGCGTGAAGGTTTACGAGGCAATCGTGAAGGGCGAGAACATCCCGGAGCCCGGCATTCCGGAATCCTTCAAGGTTCTCATCAAGGAAATGCAGTCGCTGTGCTTGAACGTGGAAGTCCTTTCCACCGACGGCACCACGATTGAAATGCGTGACTCGGATGAAGAAGTCTTCCGGGCCGCGGAGGAGCTGGGCATCGACCTGTCAAGGGCCGAGCCTAACTCTGTCGAAGAAGTTTAGGACGGACGACGGCGGCACGCACCAGCCGCCGTCGTGCTTCCCTTCTTCCCGTACCCGACACAGACTTTAGAGAATTAGAGAGAACAGGACCCATATGTCCAGCGAATCCTCCTTCGGCCTCATGCAGATTGGCCTGGCCACCGCGCAAGATATCCGCGACTGGAGCCACGGCGAAGTCAAGAAGCCCGAAACCATCAACTACCGTACGCTCAAGCCTGAAAAAGACGGCTTGTTCTGCGAGAAGATCTTCGGACCTTCCCGCGACTGGGAGTGCTACTGCGGCAAGTACAAGCGCGTACGCTTCAAGGGCATCATTTGTGAACGTTGTGGCGTTGAAGTCACCCGCGCCAAGGTGCGCCGCGAGCGCATGGGTCACATTGAACTTGCCGCTCCCGTCACCCACATTTGGTACTTCAAGGGCGTTCCCTCGCGCTTGGGCTACCTTTTGGATCTGGCACCGAAGGACCTGGAAAAGGTCATCTACTTCGCTGCCTACATGATCACCAGCGTCGACGACGCTGCACGCCACGAAGAGCTGCCGAACCTCCAGATTGAGCATGACCTGGAAAAGAAGCGCATGGTGGACACCCGTGACAATGACATTGCCACGATTGCCCGCGACCTGGAAGGTGAATTGCAGCGCCTTGAAGGTGAAGGCGCCAAGGCAGCTGACAAGAAAAAGGCCCGCGACTCCGCGGACCGTCAAATGGCCAACGTGCGTAAGCGCGCCGACGCCGACATTGATCGCCTGGAGCAGGTTTGGGACCGTTTTAAGGCCCTCAAGGTTGCTGACCTGGAAGGTGACGAGGCTCTTTACCGCGAACTGCGCGAGCGCTACGGCATGTTCTTTGAAGGCTCCATGGGTGCCGAGGCCATCAAGAGCCGTCTTGAGAACTTTGACATGGCTGGCGAAGCGGAAATCCTGCGCGACATCATTGCCAATGGCAAGGGTCAGCGCAAGACCCGTGCGCTCAAGCGCCTGAAGGTTGTCAATGCCTTCCTGACCACCAACAACAGCCCGCTGGGCATGGTTTTGGATGCTGTCCCGGTGATCCCGCCGGAACTGCGCCCCATGGTTCAGCTCGACGGTGGCCGTTTCGCCACCTCGGACCTGAACGACCTCTACCGTCGCGTGATCAACCGCAACAACCGTCTCAAGCGCCTGCTTGACCTGGGTGCTCCGGAGATCATTGTCAACAATGAAAAGCGCATGCTCCAGGAAGCTGTTGACTCCCTGTTCGACAACGGCCGCCGCGGCCGTCCCGTCACCGGGCCGGGCAACCGTCCGTTGAAGTCGCTCTCTGACATGCTCAAGGGCAAGCAGGGTCGCTTCCGTCAGAACCTCCTCGGCAAGCGCGTTGACTACTCCGGCCGTTCGGTGATTGTGGTTGGCCCGCAGCTGAAGCTGCACCAGTGTGGTCTGCCCAAGCAGATGGCCCTGGAGCTCTTCAAGCCGTTTGTGATGAAGCGCCTGGTGGATTTGAACCACGCACAGAACATCAAGAGCGCCAAGCGCATGGTGGAGCGTTTCCGTCCCCAGGTGTGGGATGTTCTTGAAGAGATCATCACCGAACACCCGGTATTGCTGAACCGTGCACCAACCCTGCACCGTTTGGGCATCCAGGCGTTTGAGCCGCAGCTTGTTGAGGGCAAGGCCATCCAGCTGCACCCGCTGGTTTGTGGTGCCTTCAACGCCGACTTCGACGGTGACCAGATGGCGGTTCACTTGCCGTTGAGCCCCGAGGCGCAGGCAGAAGCGCGCATCTTGATGTTGTCCTCGAACAACATTTTGAAGCCTTCAGATGGCCGTCCCGTGACCTTGCCGTCACAGGATATGATCATCGGTCTGTACCACTTGACCACCAAGCGTGAGGGATCGGCCGGCGAGGGCCGCGTGTTCTCCACTGCTGCCGAAGCAACCATGGCTTTCGACGCCGGTGAGCTGCACTTGAACTCACAGGTCAAGATCCGTCTGGAGAACTTCATTCCGGGAGCGGACCGCAAGGGACCCGAGGACTTTGAAGCCGGCCAATCGGCCATCATCGATACTTCGCTGGGCCAGGTCATCTTCAACGAGACACTTCCAGCGGATTACCCGTGGGTTGAGTCTGTTGCCGACAAGGGCCAGCTGTCCGAGATCGTCAATGACTTGGCCGAGCGGTACCCGAAGGTTGTTGTTGCTGCGACGCTGGATAACTTGAAGGATGCCGGCTTCTACTGGGCTACCCGTTCAGGAATCACGGTCGCCATCTCCGACATTAAGGTCCCCGAGTCCAAGCCGGCCATCCTTGAAGGCTACGAAATCAAGGCCGCCAAGGTGCAGGCCCAGTACGACAAGGGTCTGATTGCCGACGAGGAGCGCCGTCAGGAGCTCATCGACATTTGGAACCAGGCAACCAACGAGATCGCCGAGTCGATGCGGGCGTCCTTCGCCGCATCCAACACGATCAACCGCATGGTGTCCTCCGGTGCCCGTGGTAACTGGATGCAGGTTCGTCAGATTGCCGGTATCCGTGGCTTGGTGGCTAACCCCAAGGGTGAAATTATTCCTCGCCCGATAAAGTCCTCCTACCGTGAGGGCCTGTCGGTTTTGGAGTACTTCATTGCCACTCACGGTGCCCGTAAGGGTTTGGCCGACACTGCTTTGCGTACGGCCAACTCCGGTTACCTGACGCGTCGACTCGTTGACGTTTCCCAGGACGTCATTGTCCGTGAAGACGACTGCGGCACCGAGCGCGGTTTGACGCTGCCCATTGCAGTGGTTGACGCCACGGGTGAAATTGTGCTGCACGAGGAAGTCGAGAACAGCGTTTACGCCCGTACCTTGGCTGCCGAAGTGGTGGATGCCTCAGGTGCCGTTTTGGCGCAGGCCGGAGACGACGTCGGAGATGTCCTCATTGCCAAGCTGTTCGCAGCCGGCATTGAAGAGATCAAGGTCCGCTCGGTGCTCACCTGTGAGTCAACCGTTGGTACCTGTGCGCTGTGCTATGGCCGGTCCCTGGCAACGGGTAAGACCGTGGACATTGGTGAGGCTGTGGGCATTATTGCCGCCCAGTCCATTGGTGAGCCCGGTACCCAGCTGACCATGCGTACCTTCCACACCGGTGGTGCTGTTTCGGCCAGCCGTGGCGAGGACATCACCCAGGGTCTGCCCCGTATCCAGGAGCTCTTCGAAGCCCGTACCCCCAAGGGTGTGGCTCCGATCGCGGAAGCTGCCGGCCGCATCAACATTGATGAGTCCGAGAAGACCATGCGTTTGATCCTCACCCCGGATGACGGCACCGAAGAGATTGCCTACCCGGTACTCCGACGCGCCCGTCTGCAGGTTGCTGACGGCGAGCACGTTGAAGTGGGCCAAAAGCTCATTGTGGGTGCGGTGGACCCCAAGCAGGTGCTGCGTATCCTCGGCCCGCGTGCCGCTCAGAAACACCTCGTTGAGGAAGTTCAGGGCGTATACCGCAGCCAGGGTGTGGGCATCCACGACAAGCACGTGGAAGTCATTGTCCGCCAGATGCTGCGCCGCGTCACTGTCATCGAGTCCGGCGATTCAAAGCTGCTGCCCGGTGAGCTTGCCGAGCGCGGCCGCTTCGAGACGGAAAACCGTCGCGTCGTGTCCGAGGGCAAGAAGCCTGCCTCGGGCCGTAATGAGCTGATGGGTATCACCAAGGCTTCCTTGGCTACCGAATCATGGCTCTCCGCCGCTTCCTTCCAGGAAACCACCCGCGTTTTGACGCAGGCGGCCATGGAAGGCAAGTCTGACCCGCTGCTGGGTCTGAAGGAGAACGTGATCATTGGTAAGTTGATCCCCGCCGGCACCGGCCTTCCGCGCTACACCGACGTTACGGTGGAGCCCACGGAAGAAGCCAAGGCCAATTTGTTCACAGGTCCCAGCGCGTTCAGCGACTTTGACTACGTGGGCGGCGTGGGAGACTTGGGCGCCGAGTTCCGTGCCATCCCCTTGGATGACTACGATCTGGGCACCAACTTCTCCGGCTAACCCGGAGCAGGCACCCTGCATTGGTAATGTTCGACGGGCGGTTGGGCGGGGTGCCGGTGGAACCACCCCACCCCCCGGCGGGGGTTTTTGGGGGTGCAGCCCGCGGGCGGGGGTAGGGGTTTGCAGGAGGTGTGGCCGCGTTTACCGA
>JBBSSM010000019.1:0-50038 GCA_038242155.1 Actinomycetales bacterium
CAGGCTGATGCCACTGCCATTCAATGGACGAGTCAAAAATAGGGCAGATGAATTCATCGCCAGAGAAAGATCGAGTCACGTTGAGAAGCAGTGGCACCTATCCTGCCAGTGGGCACCAGGCCTACCAAGAATCATTAGAGAAATGAGCGACGACGAGATGCAGCGGATTGCGACGGACGTGGGATATGCGGAGACGGCTTTCGTCGTAGACCCCGCCGTGGAATCCGACGACCGCCACGTACGCGTGCGCTACTTCTCCCCCGGTGCGGAGGTTCCCTTCTGCGGCCACGCGACCATCGCAACAGCGGTGGCACTCGCCGAACGACGAGGAGTAGGGGCGTTCACCATTGATACCGTGGTGGGCCCTGTCATCATTAAAACGCTGCGTGGGGCCGCGGACAGGAACAATGCCAGTGCCGGCGTCTTCGAGACGGCTTCAGTGATGGCCTCCTTTACAAGCGTCGAACCCGCCGTCAGAGGCCTCGATCCCGGCGTGGCCAACCGTTTGCTGTCGCTGCTTGGCCTCAGCCTGGCAGACCTCGATGAAAGCTGGCCCCTGCGCGAGGCTTTCGCAGGCAACTGGCACCCCGTCATCGCCCTTCGCGAGCAGGCAGTGTTTGATGCTTTCACATTTGTACCGGGAGAGATCCGTGCGCTGATGGACGAGCAGGGCTGGGCCGGCACGGTCGCAGTTGTGTGCCGTCAAGATGACGATAAATGCGGCAGTCTCGTTGTTGAAACCCGCAACCTCTTCCCGGTCGGCGACATTATTGAAGACCCGGCTACGGGGTCGGCGGCAGCGTCGCTTGGCGCGTACCTCCGCACGCTTGGGGCAGTGGCGCCTCCTGCCCGGATCATGGTGAGGCAGGGGCGGCACGTCGGCCGCCCCAGCCTCCTTGTCGTGGATGTGCCACCCGCTGGCGGGATAACCGTCACCGGCACGGCCGAACCAATCATCTAACGAGGACGGCGGCGTCGCTTTTCCCAGCCTTACCGCCACAATTCCCTGCTTCAGAGCGCCTGCCCGACTCCACCACCTCGAAACATGAGAGTTGCCGACCAGCAGCTGCGTCCTAAACGAGCTGGCGCCAGTCTTCAGCCAACGGGAAGCCGTGGGCGCGGGAAACGGAGTCATGGGCAACCTGGCCGCCAGCCACGTTCAGGCCTGCAGCGAGGGCCGGATCGGCTTCCAGCGCGCCAGCCACTCCCAGGTTTGCCAACGCCACTGCATAGCGCAGGGTCACATTGGTCAGTGCGTACGTGGAGGTATTGGGAACTGCACCAGGCATATTGGCCACGCAGTAAAACACCGAGTTGTGAACCTTGAAGGTGGGATCGGCGTGCGTGGTGGGGTGGGTGTCCTCGAAGCAGCCGCCCTGATCCACGGCAATGTCCACCAGGACCGAACCCGGCTTCATGCGGGCAACCAGATCATTGGTGACCAGTTTCGGGGCCTTGGCGCCCGGGATCAGCACCGATCCAATGACTAGGTCCGCCTGTATCAACGAACGTTCAATTTCAAGGGAGTTCGAGGCGACCGTCTTCAGGCGCCCCTGGTAGAGGGCGTCCAATTCCTGCAGGCGGACAATGTTGATGTCGAGAACGGTCACATCCGCTCCCATGCCCATGGCCATGGCCGCGGCGTTGGTGCCGGAAACACCGGCACCGAGAATGACCACGTTGGCGGGGCGAACCCCTGGGACCCCGCCGAGCAGGATTCCCTTGCCGCCGGCCGGGGCGGTGAGGCATGCCGCACCCACTTGAACCGAGAGGCGGCCAGCCACCTCTGACATGGGTGCGAGCAATGGCAGGGTGCGTCCCACCTGGACTGTTTCATAGGCGATGGCCGTGACGCCGCTGTCCATGAGCGCCCGGGTCAATTCCGGCTCGGCGGCCAGATGCAAATAAGTGAACAACACCAGGCCCTTGCGGAAATACGGGTATTCGACGCTGATGGGTTCCTTGACCTTCATCACCATATCGGCCCGGCCCCACACCTCGGCAGCATCCGTGACAAGTTCCGCCCCGGCGTCCAAATACTCGCTGTCGTCAATGCCGGACCCGATGCCGGCGCCGCATTCAATCAAAACCGAATGGCCTTGACTCACGAACTCATGAACTCCTGAAGCCGTCATGGCCACGCGGAATTCATTGTTCTTAATTTCTTTGGGAACTCCAATGATCATGACTTTGTCCTTCATTCTTGGCAGCTGAGAAGCCGGCGGAAGTTGCTTCAATGAGTACAACACTAGGGCCTCGTTATGAGGTGTTTCATACGGCGTTACAGACGGGCCGTTTAAAAGATCCCGTAATGACAGGGAATCAATGCAGCCCTCCCCGACAAATGTTGTGTCCGGCTGGGGCAAATGTCGCCTGTTGTCGGCCCCTCCCGTTTACGTTTGAATGGTGCGGAATCAGGAGGTTGAGGACCTTGTGGAACGGCTCGCCGTCGAACTTGGCAGGGGGCTTTCCCTGGAGGATTTGGATGGTCTGCTGCTGGCCTACAGTGCCAATTAATCCCACGCGGACAGGGTGCGGGGGAACTTCCTGCTCAGCAAGCGGGTGCCAGTGGATGTCAACGGTTGGCAGTTGTCGTATGGAATAGCCCCGGCCGTGCGCCCGGTGGTGGTGTCAGCCAATGCGGAACTGGGCATGCTGGGGAGGGTGTGCGTGCCCTTGCTGGTGCGCGGTTTTCGCGTGGTTTACCTCTGGGTTCAGCAGGATCACGCCGAGCACAGTGCGACGGCGATCCTCGCCCAGTTGCCACAGGTCAGGAATTCACTGGACCTCCTCGCCACGCTGCTGCTTGATTCCAACACGGCCGAATCCAGCCAGCGCCGCGCCAGGGAATAGCAGTTCCTCAACGCCGCCGAGGGTGACAGGCACTTGATTGAGGTGGTCTCCGAATGGCCCGAGGTTCGCCAACGCGGCCCCTGGCAAGTTGCCACCATCCACGCATTGACGGATTTGGCACAACCAAGTTCACGGCGGCCTTGGGCACCCACGCCGTGATGCTTTTCCAGGCAACCCCGGGGAGGTCCGGGCATGCCGCCGTCCTTGAGCGGTACACAGCAGAGCTGCGCAAGCGCATGGGTGCGCCGGCGTCGGACGCGGTCATGGGCACTGGCGAATCATTCATCTCCATGCCGGCACTGCCGGAGGCCTACCGTGAGTCGAAAATTGCTGCCCAGGCCGCTGTGGTGGACCCAGCGCTGGGCACCATTTTGGACGTGCGCGGCGCCGGTGTGTACGAGGTGCTTGTTGGTGGCTCCGGGAATCCGGAGGACAGCGTGTATTACCGCCTGCTTCGGGACAGGGACGGGGCGGCCGAGCTCCTTCCCGTGCTTGAACTGCTATATGACAACGACGGCGCCGTGGCCAGGATCGCCGGTGCGCTGCACCTGCATAGGTCAGCCGTCTATAACAGGCTGTCCCAGGTCCGCAGGATCATTGGCGCCGATCCGTTGGCCGGCCGCGTCAGGCTGGAGCTGCATCTGGCGCTGAAGGCGGCCCGTTGGGCGGGACGCCAGCGGATTTAGTGCATCTGGCGCCCCGCGTACATCCGCCCCGTTCTGCAGGAAAACTTTTTAGCAGCCTGGTTTGTTGTGTTCGCTCAGCACGATGCTACCTCCGGCCCATTGCATCCCACAGGCCGGGCACTTGATGTACCAGTCGTCCGAACCGGGGCGTTCAATCATTATGCCCACCTTCCCACCGCTGGACGGGCACCGCCTTTTCATGTCCTCCTCTCTTCTTTTCACGTCCTCTTCCTCTTGCATTTCTGCATATAGTTTTTGAAAATAATCCGAGTTGTCTTCGTAGGTGTTCATGGTGAGGACTTTACGTAAGGCTCTGACATTGATTCAATGTCAGAGCCATGGGGCAGGATTTCGCCATGGCTTCTTTTCTCATTCGATCCGCTCCACCGGACAAGGCTGTTCCGCCAGGTCGGATCGGCTATGACTTGGACGCCGACGTCCTGCTGTTGCACACAATTCAGACGAAAAAAGCGTTCGAGGAGTTGTTGACCACGGGGATACTGCGCCCCAACCCGGAGCTGATTGACCCCTGGTTTCTGGATGCCTACGGTTGGATGAACAGGATGATGGCCGCACGGCTTCCCACTTCCGGCAACGCAGGGCTGTGGTTGTGGGCACGAATCCGGAGGCTTGATCTGGTCAGTGACTGCCGGCGCGGGCGCGGCCAAGTTCTCCTGACCTGCCGGATACCTCGTCAACGGGTGTTGCTCTCGCACTACAGCGAATGGCATTCAGCGCTCAGCTCCAGTATTGCGATGCCGAAACTGCCGGGTGAGTCGGAAGAGGCGTTCGACGCGCGGTGGAACCACACCTACGATGACTTCAAAGAGCGCCTTCAAACTACCGGTGCGGCCGGCTCCTCTGTCCGCCAGTGGCCCGAGGAACTACGTGAAGAGGTGGAGCGATCATGGGAGTGCATATTTGACCGCACGAACTTCAACCCCAGGGATTACTGGCAGGCCACCGTGCATGAAATCCACGTTGCAGACGTTGTTGAGGCGGTCCGGATCACCATCTAGCGCACTACGCCTAAATGCAGATCATCACTATTGGCCGCACGTCAGGCAAGAACCAGAGTGGCAGACCGACGGAGAAAGCGGTTGCGGTAGGGCCACCCCCATTGAGCCCAAGTAACTAACCCCCTAAGCTGAGAAAAGTGGCCTTCCTTGGATAGAGCGAATCGATTGACTCAAATCCACCCCGTCAGGAACCGGAGACAGTTTTGAAAAACCAGCTCAATCAGCCCGACACCGAACAGCCAAACCACACCGAATCAAAATCAGCTACTCAGGAGTTTGAGCTCCTCAACCGTTATTGGGACGCAGCCAACTATCTGACAGTGGCGCAGATTTACCTGCAGGAGAATGCTCTGCTGCAGGATCCTCTCGCGGTGGAACACATTAAGCCGCGTTTACTGGGTCACTGGGGAACCGGTCCCGGACTGTCCTTGATCTACGTCCACTTGAATCGGCTCATACGCAACACAGGTGCCCAAATCCTGTTCATTGCCGGTCCCGGGCATGGCGGCCCGGCAGTCATTGCCAACGTCTATTTGGAGGGAACGTACTCCGAAATTTATCCCCGCGTCAGCCAGGACCACCAAGGACTGCGGGAGCTGGTGCGGCAGTTCTCCACACCCGGCGGCATTCCCAGCCACGTGGGTCCGCCCACGCCGGGTTCCATCCACGAAGGCGGGGAACTGGGCTATTCCCTGGCCCATGCCACCGGCGCCGTGATGGACAACCCGGAACTGATCGTGGCCTGCGTTGTGGGCGACGGCGAAGCGGAAACCGGTCCGCTGGAAGGCTCGTGGAAGGCGCCGGCGTTCCTGAATCCGAGCCGGGACGGTGCCGTGCTGCCGATCCTGCACCTCAACGGCTACAAAATCTCCGGCCCCACGGTGTTGGGCCGCCAATCCGACGAGCAAATTGTGGCCCTGCTGCGCGCCCATGGCTGGGATCCCGTCGTCGTCTCCGGCCACGACCCGACCCTGCTGCACCCGCAACTTGCCACAGCCCTGGATGACGCGCACGCCAAGATTGTCCAAATTCAGCAACAGGCCCGCCAACAGGGTGCGGGCGGCCCGGCGGCGTGGCCCGCCATTATTTTACGCACCCCCAAAGGGTTAACGGGTCCAGACGTTGTGGACGGCGTCCAGGTGGAGGGCACTTTTCGTTCCCACCAGGTTCCCTTATCGGGCGTGCGGGATAATTCCGCCCATCTGGCCCAACTTGAGACATGGCTGCACTCCTATAAACCCGAAACGCTTTTCGACGCCTCCGGCCGCCTGCTACCGGAGCTGGCCACCCTGGCCCCCGAAGGGCAGCTGCGCATGGGCGCCAACCCGTGGGCCAATGGCGGCCCACGGCCCTCTCCGCTTCCTTTGCGCGCCCTGGAAAATTACGCCTTGGAGGTGCCAGTTCCTGGTGCCACCATGCACGAGACCACCCGGCCCCTGGGCGAGATGCTGCGCGACATCTACTCGGACACAGCCCACGATCCTCGCTTCCGGTTGTTCAGCCCCGATGAGACCAACAGCAACCGCCTGGGTGCCGTCTTTGAAATCACCGACAGGTGCTTCATGGGGACCACGCACGACGGCGACGATCACCTCTCCCCCGACGGCCGGGTCATGGAAGTACTTTCCGAACACCTCTGCCAGGGCTGGCTTGAGGGTTACCTGATGACGGGCAGGCACGGGTTTTTTGCCACCTACGAGGCGTTTGCCATGGTGAGCGCCTCCATGACCGTCCAGCATGTCAAGTGGCTGCAGCATGCCCGCGAACTGAGCTGGCGAAACCCCGTCCCGAGCCTGAACATCCTGCTTACTTCCACCTGTTGGCGCAATGACCACAATGGCTTCAGCCATCAGGGGCCCGGCCTGATTGATACGGTGCTTTCGCTGGCCGGTTCCGTGGTTCGCATCTACCTGCCACCAGATGCCAACACCCTCTTGGCGGCATCCGAGCACGTCCTTCGCAGCGAGGACTACGTGAACTTGGTGGTGGTGGACAAGCAAAGCCACCCGCAATACCTCAACCTTGACGACGCACGGCGGCACGCTGCTGCCGGGGCCTCAATTTGGCACTGGGCCGGAAATGAAACACAGACCGACGCAGCCGCGATGGAGACCGAACCTGACATTGTTTTGGCGTGTGCCGGGGACGTGCCCACGGAGGAGATTCTGGCCGCTTCGTGGCTGCTTCAAAATTATGTCCCCGACATCAAGGTGCGCGTGGTCAACGTGATGGACCTGCTGGTGCTGCCGCCCAGCGATGCCCACCCCCATGGTCTCTCCAATGCCGATTTTGAAGAGCTCTTTACCGTCGGCGGTGAGGTGATTGTCGCCTGGCATGGTTATGCCCGGGCTTTTCATCAACTCCTTCATGGCCGCTCACATCCCGGCCGCTTCCATGTCAGGGGCTATAACGAACAAGGCACCACCACCACACCGTTTGACATGGTGGTGGTCAATAAAATGAGCCGGTACCATTTGGCCCTCAACGCGCTTGACCGTGTGAGCGGGGACTTTGCCGGAGCCCGGGAACTGTCCGAGCACTGCCACCAGATGCTGCACAAACACGAGCGCTACATTCGCGAGCATTTGGAAGATTTGCCGGAGATCCGCGACTGGGTGTGGACACCCACCCAGCGGTAGGAAACGGTATGGCGGGCGGGGTTCGAAACGGGGCCGATGTCTGCTTTCGAGGGAGCAACGGCACGGAGAGCAGTTGACGTCCAGGGACGCCAGAATTGCCGTCTTCGACGGAGCATCCGAAGACGTCATAAGATCCTATATAGGTATTCGAACCAGGGCCGTAATCCGGAAGGACCAGGAGGAGGTGGACCCGCCCGGCACTTTGAGTCTTGACACATGTTGAGCAGCTGCCTCGGCAGATTTGCCGGGCCTTTGCTGTTCGCCGCGTGATTTCACGTCCGGGGTATTCCCCTTCCTCCAGCTGGCCTCTCGCCGGCATCTGCAAAGAACTCGCACTGCGGCCGCGGCCCTAAAACCCACGCTGCTGTGTAGCGACTAAGGAGCACAAAGTGTCCGAAGCCTTCAACAAAAAGATCATCATACTGCGTGCACCCGGCCTGCATGCCACCCGCGACCCCTTCGACGGACCGGCAGCGCGGGGACTCGACACCCCCACCCAGAACTTCGCGGAACGGGCTGCAGAAATGACAGTGGAGACCGACGACAGCCCTTCACGTTCCGTCCTCAATGCCCTGCAAAACGATCCCACGATCCTCGGTTTTGCCCCGGCAATGCCGATGAAACTCATTGAGCCCTTTGCAGCGGATGCTGCACCCACCGCTTCCGTGACGTGGGGCGTCAAGGCCGTGGGCGCGGACTCGTCTCCCTACACGGGGGCTGGGGTCATCGTTTCGGTCCTGGACACCGGCATCGACACCACCCACCCGGCCTTCGCCGGCGTCGATCTGGTCACGAATGATTTCACGGGCGCAGGCAGCGCCGAGGACGACAACGGCCACGGCACGCACTGTGCGGGCACGATTTTCGGCCGCGATCTCGACGGTCAGCGGATCGGCGTCGCCCGTGGCGTTCAGAAAGCATTGATTGGCAAGGTCCTCGGAGGCCCCAACGGCGGCGGCAGTGACACTCTTGCCACGGCAATGCTATGGGCTGCCGACAATGGTGCCCATGTCATCTCCATGTCATTGGGCATGGACTTTCCCGGTTGGGTCGAGGAGCTGGTCAAGGTTAACGGTTTGGCCATTCCCGCCGCCACCTCAATTGCCCTCGAAGGCTACCGCGCCAATGTCCGCCTTTTCGAACAGCTGGCCAACCTTCTCAACGCCCGTGCCTCCATCGCGCAAACTACTTTGATCATCGCCGCCGCCGGTAATGAAAGCGAACGCACCGGCCAACCTGCGTACGAGATTAACGTTGCCCCACCGGCTGCGGCTTACGGAATCACTTCCGTGGCAGCCTTGGCGAACGGGAGTGGCAGCGGCAGTGGACTCACCGTGGCACCATTTTCCAATACCATGGCAACCGTGGCCGGTCCCGGCGTCGGGGTTTTCAGTGCCTGGCTTAACGGCGGCACCAAAACCATCAGCGGAACCAGCATGGCCACCCCCCATGTGGCCGGCGTAACGGCGCTGTGGGCGGAACGACTCCTTGCACAGGGGCCACTGAGCCCGGTCCTTTTGCAGTCCAAATTAATTGGTTCCGGAACGTTCACACCACTGGAGACGGGCACGGACCCGGTGGACGTGGGCGCCGGTCTGGTGCAGGCACCCACGCTTGCCACCTAAGTTGCTCGACTCACCCTTGGGTCGTCACCGGGAGGGCTTTCACGGGTTCATGACAGACCCTGGTCCAGGGCGACCTCTTTAGGGGCGTCGTTCAGCAGTTCCCTGCTTGAAACTGCAGCCATGCCTTTGCCTGAGTGGGAAAGCTGCCGCGTGCCCGCCTCCGCCATGCGGGGTGTGGTGGAGTTAGTGCCTTGATGAGTGCCTGCCCGCTTGAATTCTATTAGCCCTTACGCTTGGGCACGGCGGGTTTCGTGCCTAACATGATGTTCAGTGACCATCCCAGAATGGTCGTGAGAATGATGGCGCCGGCCATGGACCATAGGTCACCCGGGCTGGTAAATATGCCGAGGCTGATAATGAGCGTCGTTGCGCCGGCTGGTGGATGTGGCCGGCGCATCCACGTCAAAGCCAGGGTTGTCAGTGCTACAGAGAGGGCCCCAGCGGCAACGTGCCCAGCTGTCAGCCCGCCATCAACTGTCGAAGGGTCATCCTGCAAACCAAAGGCATAAAGGCATGCCACCCCGGCAAGAAGACCAACTCCGTGGCCAACCAGGGCATTTGCAGGTCGGGAGGACTCTTCCTGTGGGGATTCAAAGAACAACATCACTGTCGGTCCCAGGCTGGGAAACAACCAGGGCGCCTGCAGCACCATCCCCATGAGGCCACCAGCTGCAAGGACCACCAAAGAGAGCACGGCCGCGTAAAAACCAGCACCTAGTGGGTTACCCGATTCCTGCAGGCGGGCATGCAGGGGTTTGCTCCTCATGTGCCGGACCTAGCTGACCCGCGGACTTTCCGGTGACGCCCATCGTCGACCACCGATCGCATGGATCCCGCGGGGTTCGAGGGCGTTCATTCGGCAATGATCAGTGCTTGTGGTGCCGCTTGTTTCATGCGGGTCCGCAACCATGAGAGCTGCGTGCTGGTTTGGCCATCACAATCTTGCACAACAGCCAAAAGGTCCTTATCCCGGAGCCCCTGCGCGGCTTGTTTCACCATGGACCAGGTGATGTCGACCATGCTTGCCAGAAGGTAAAGGTCCTGCAGATCCCGCAGCAAACCCACCGGCCCGGATCTGGTGCTCTGAAGCCCGTCGGCGTGGAACCGTTCCGGTTCGTCGTCGGCCTGCACTTCACCGTAACGTTCAAGCATTGGCGCCAGTGCCTGCTGGTGCTCATCGCATTGGTCTGCGAGCGCATGGCACAGAAAGTGAACGTCGGGTTCGTGGCCATGACCTTCTGAGACCTGCCGGAACGATTCGGCCAGTGTTCCTTCCGACTGATGCAACAACCCCAAATAGACAGGAAGCTTCATGAGTGTTCCTCCTTCGTTGCCACCATGGGCGGCTTCACCGGGGCAATGATCTCCGTGGCCTCGGCGGCAGCTCCCCCCGCCGTCGGAATGATCACGCGCTTCCCGCGTTTCTGTTGTGACGGCAGCTTCGTTGCCGGACGGGAGGCGGTGGTCGTCGGGGCCGGGGAGGAGCGGATGCTTTCAGCGATCTTGGAGACCCTCACAGCCGCATTTTTCAATACGGGCTGCTTTGAGACCGGATCCCATTCGGTAACGGTGAGCTCGTTGGCCGCGCGATACCTGCCCTCCGGTGATCCGCCCTCGTCCCAATACCCGTAGTGAAACGGAGCAAAAATACTCCCGTCGCGAATGTCGCTGACCCGCACCGGAGCTGTCAACTCCCCGCGCCTGGATTCCACCCGGACAATATCGCCTTCCGTGAGTCCTTGGGATTCGGCATCGTTGACGGACATTTCTATCCACACATCGGGGGCCGCGTCATTGAGCTGCGGCGCTCTGGCCGTTTTGGTGCGCGTATGGAAGTGGTACACGGTTCGACCGGTGGTGAACCGGAATGGGTAATTTGCATCCGGGGTTTCATGGGCTGGATGGTAGGGCGCAGTTTTAAAGATCGCCCGTCCCGCAGGGTTCATGGCCTTGTACGTTTCCGGTTCGACGCTGGCCCCCGTCAACAAATAATGCCCATAGCTTTCACAGTTTTCCGGCTCCGTGGGAAACACCCCGTCCCGGTAGAGCCGCACTGTGCCGTCGGGATGGTCCTCGTTGCAGGGCCACGGCACACCACTGCCCCCACGGAGTTTGTCATAGCTGATGGACGTGTAATCACATGGACGGCCCCGCGTGCATTCCTTCCAAGCATTGAAGGCGTCTTCGGGCCCGTCCCAGTTCAACAGCGGCGTCCCATCGAGCCGCTTGAAGCCCATCCGCCGCGAATAATCTAAAAATGTGTCAAAGTCGCTCCGGGCCTGTCCTGGCGGCTCAACGGCCTTCTCGGACAAGTGAACTGTTCGGTTGACGTTGGTGAATGTCCCGGTTTTTTCCCCCCAACCCGCGGCGGGTAAAACGACGTCGGCATACTGGGCAGTCTCAGTGAGGTACAAATCCTGTACCACGAGAAACAAACTCCCAGAATTTAAGATGTTGCGGATCCGGTGCAGCTCGGGTAGCGAAACGGCCGGATTGGTGGCGGAAACCCACAAAAATTCAATTGATCCCTGCTCCACGTACCGAAAGATCTGCATGGCGTGGGTGGGTGGTGCCCAGTGCGGAATAACTGACGCATCAACGTGCCATAAATCTGCCAGTTCCTGCACGTGTTGCGGATTTTCCCAGTTCCTGAAACCGGACAAGTCACCATCTGCCCCGCATTCCCGGTTGTTCTGCGCAGTGGGCTGACCATTCATTTGCAGAATCCCACAGCCCGGTTTGCCCAAAAGTCCCCGGAGCAGATGCAGGTTGTTCACAGCACACGAGGAAGCCGTGGCTTGGGAAGATTGGTAAAAACCTTGCAGGACCGTGGATAACACCCGATCCGAGGTTCCAAAGATCTGTGCTGCACGCCGCACATCGTTCGCGGCAACCCCACACGTTTTTGCAACTGCCTCCGGAGTCCACGGCTCAACCGTGGCACGCAGCTGGTCAACGTTCATCGTGTGCTGGTCAATATAATCCTGATCAATCCACCCATTGACGAATAATTCCCGCACCAGCCCATGCATCAGCGCCAGGTTGGTGCCGGGTTTTACCGGCAAGTGCACTTCTGCAGCGCGGGCAACTTCGGTGTCCCGCGGATCCACACAGACGATCCGAGGCTTGTCCGGGCCGGCAATCCGGTCCAAAACCCGCATCCACAGCACGCTTTGGGTTTCGGCCATATTGTGCCCGAACAAGAACATGGCGTCGCACTCGTCAATGTCGACATAACTGCCGGGTTGACCGTCGGATCCAAAGGATTCCTTCATGGCTGCCGCCGCAGTTGCCGTGCACAATCGCGTATTTCCATCCATGTGGGGGGTGCCTATGCCGGCCTTGCCCACAATGGCTTGCGCGTAGTACTCCTCCAAAAACAACTGTCCGCTGGTATAAAATCCATGACTCAACGGGCCCTTCTTCTCAAGAAGGCTTTTACTGCGGGCAACGATTCGTTCCATGGCCGTATCCCAGTCCGCTTCAACCAGTACCCCGTTCTCGCGCACCAGGGGTGTGGTTAACCGGTCCTTGTTATTCATGCCCTGCCAACTGGCAAAAAGACCCTTGGGACCCAGCCGGCCATGATTGACAATGTCAACAGCCCTGCCGCGGACACCCACCATGGCACCGTTCTTCACCGCAATATCAAGGCCGCAGCCATTGCTGCACAGCACGCAGGCCGACTGTACCCACCGCTCGATCTCTGTTTCCTGGACCCCTTCGGCCAGGACCTGATCCACGCGCACCGGCCAACGTTCATCTTGTGCGTACGGGGTGCGTGTGCCCCAAATATTGGCAATACGATCAACCACGTTCACTCCGTCCCGTGCAGTTTCACAGTGCCCGCCCCGTGGTCATGCAGCGGAACGGGCTGGTTACGTTTAAAAGCCAACGTAGCCCGGTACAGGTGCTCGCGCAACCACCCTCTTTCATTTCTTCATGGCAACCGCAGGTTTGCACCTTGAACGTCCCCGGCCTGGCTGCTGGCTGCAAACCCGCCCACTTAATATGGGCCGAGGCGTCATGTCTGAAGTGGGGTGGTATCTGAAAAGAATAAGGGGAAATCGAAATACTGGTGGAATGATCCCGGTGGGCAAGGCATCGGAATTTCTCACGGGTGGATCCGCAGTCCATTGCAGGAAAGGTCATTTGCGCCTGACGGTTTTTGCAGCTGATGGACCGCCAAGGGCCGGGTTCGGCAGGCTGCTGCGCTTAGCGGCGGATTCGGTGCCCGTACGGAGATGGCGGTAAAAAATTTCCGACCCTAATTTTTCCTCAAGCCCAGGAGACAGGGAACGCGCAGCCGGAGGACCTTCGCGGGCATCACGCTCCACACGGATTTTCTGCAGGATTCCACGCCGGGCCAGAAACTTTCAGATAAGGACCGGCAAACCATCCATGTCCCACCGCCGTCGGACCCTGCAGCCTGAAAACGAGGGGATCGTTCCACCATGCCTGCCGCCCACTGGCACGGCGGGGACCCCTGCCGGCATGCCGGTCCACTGCAGATTTTTGACCCTTTTTGGGGAAACATCCAGAAAAGTTGACGTTCCTGCCCGTGAGCAGGGAGGACTCGGTGACTCAAACGGGGCAATGACCGCAGGGACCGGTCCTCATGCCAGCACCCATAAGATCCGCGGGCCAGCCAAAATCGTCATGAAAATCGGCCCCGGACGCCCCGCCCTGCGCTTCTCCCACCCTCGCAACGACCTCATTATCTCAATCCAAAATTGCTGCATTCTTGAGAATGGCAAGAATTCTGATGTGTTCTTGACGCTAGCAGAAGAGAACCTTGAGATGGCGATGGTTAGCTTCAGCTGTGAAATCCGCGGTTCTTCCAAAGTGCCTTTGGAAGGCCCGCACAGCTTCGTGCCCGCAGTCCACTGGTGGCAAGATGCCCTCCCGGGAAAATTTTTACTAGGGGGCTTTTGCTGGAATTTCCCATGCATGGCTGGATTCCTGGCTCGGTTTTCCCGCGGGGAAGGTAAATGTCTGTGAATATGACATTTGCGCCCGCGCGGTGGTCCGGAACGGAGTGGAGCCCAATTCATACCCGTCTTTTTATCTTGTTTTATCTGGCTGCCACCTGCCGGCTTCGTTTCAACCGTCGATGCGAGGCAAAGTTGGCGTCTTCACCCCGGCCCGCCCCGTTTGCCTTAGAGGAAGGAACCGCTTCTTTTGAAGTTCCTGCTGCAAGATTCGTATACCCGTCAAATGTTTCTGCTCATTGTGGTCGGACTGACGTTGTCGGCGTTTGTTCCTTTTACCGTCCAGCTTCTCCCCGGTGATTCAGGCTTCCCGATTCTCGGTGCTGCGGTGCTGCCTTTGCTCCTGGCCCTGGCCTTAATTGCCAAACCAGGTATTGGGCCCCAGCGTGCTGCGGAGGATTCTTCATCTGAACGGCTCGGCGCTGCCCTCCTGCTCTACCTCTCCCCCGTCATCTTGCTAAACGTGGTGTATCCAGTGGTCAGTCCCACCATGGCTGCCACGAGCATCGACGGGGTGCCGCTGACGATCATAGTGCTGGCCTCTTCCATTACGGTGCCGTGGATGGCACAGGCCGCATGCCTGCCGATTTACCGGGTTCTGGGAGACCTCATGGCGGAACGGAACCTTGAGGAGATCACGCGCAGGTTCTGCCAGTTTTGGCCCATGATATTCCTCCAGTCACTGCCCCTGGTGGCCGTTTTCGCTGTGCCCATGTGGTTGGTGACAGGGTGGTCGGCAACAGTGATGTTTGACTACGTGGTCCTCTGTGTCCTGCATTTGCTCTTTGTGCAATCACTTGTCCTGGCCAATGTAGCCAACCGCCGCGGTTTGTGGGCCATTGCCTGGACGGGTTACGCGGCTGCGCTTTTCATGGCTCCCACTTTGTGGTGGCTGCCGCCGCTGGTGGGAACCGCGACACAGATCCTGACCATGGGCTCCAGCCTCCGCCACCTAAGTTTTGCCCGGCGCCTGAGCGTGCGTGTCTTTAGCCGCGACTTGCTCCGGGGGCTGCTCATGGGGGCAGTCCTCTGGTCGGACAAGTTCGCATTGTTCCTCGTGACAGGCGGCAACTTCCAAGTCATTGCAGTGTTCGCTGCCATGTTGCCCGCGGTTATTGCCTACAACTTTTACTTTGTACACCTGGCTCCGGGAATAGATAAAGCCCTCCACGGCCTGCATCAGGACATTGCCAAAGCTCCCATAAGCTCCCTGAAAGGCAGCTCCCGGAGGCTGACCCGGGTTGTTGACAGGTCCGTGGTGCTTACCGGTTCCATCGCGGCACTGCTGACACTTGTCGTGTGCCTGGCCATGGCCGGGGTGGCCCCGTCATACCTATTGCTGACGGTTGCGGCAGCCATAGCTTCATGGGGGTTTATGGTTTTGACGCTCCTGAGCTACGAACTGGATTTCATTGGAGAAAAAGCCGCACCACAAATTTTGGGCGCCGTGCATTTGGCGGTGTGCCTGCTCGCGTTCCTGGGCGATGGGCTGTTTAGCCCGCTCACCGGAGCTGTGGGAAGTTACCTGCTCCTGGGGGTTGTTGACGTCATTCTCATGGGCGTCGCATGGCTGCTGTACAAGCATCATTGGAGCCAGCCGGAATACACACTTTTTTGGCGCCACGCCACGGCTTGGTAACCTGCCGCACACCAGCCACCGGTGAACTCTTCACCTCATCAATTTGCAGGCCTGAATGTTTAAAATGTCTAAGGGGAAAACGTTGTACTCGATTGCCAGAAGCTCGAACAAAGCGTCAAAGGCCGTGGCGCCGGCGGCCGTCTCCATCCAGGAAATGACTGCAGGGGCGGTTTATGACGACGTCGACGTAGCCATTGTGATGGAGTCCACCTATCCGTACCTCAAAGGAGGGGTCTCGGCGGTGGTCCATGACATTGTGACCCATAATCCGGACCTGACTTATGGCATCATTCACATCACCTGGGATTCGGAATCGCCGCTGCGTGACCTCTATGGCATGCCCCCCAATGTGCGCTGGGTCCGGCCGGTGTTCCTCAGCATGGAAGAACACCGGGCCGAATTCCTCTCCGTATCCGCTAAAGACCTGGATATGACGGCCTCGCAACGCGCGGCACTGTCCCACCGGCTCTTTGACGCCCTTTACGCCCTGTCTGAAAACGGGGAAGTTGCCGAACTGTGGGAACTCATCGACGAAGGCCTCAATGAACGCACCCGGCAATATCCCCTGTGGGCACTTTTGGGATCCAGGGAATTCATGGGCACCCTGCAGGAACGGATGCCTCAGTTGGGCCTGTCCCTGGCGGATTCATTTTGGACACTGCGCAACTTCTTCTCCCTGGCCTTCGCCGTGCTGGGTGAAACCATGCCGCGGGCCAGCGTTTACCACGCCCACACCACCGGTTACGCGTCCCTGCTCGGTGCGGCGGCCGGGCGGGACCATGACACCTCATTTTTGCTCACCGAGCACAATCTTTATGTCCGTGACACCATCAACACCTTGTTGGACCGCAACATGGCCCTGTCCATCACAGAGGATGACTACCGCACCTTTGATGTGACTGCTGATGAACGTGCCTGGATGGCGTGGTGGACGGAAATGGGCCGCTTTTGCTACCCCAGCGCCCAGCTGACCACCTACCTCTACCCCAGCGCCATTACCGAAGCGGCCCGCCTTGGCTCAGACATGGACAAGTCCGTGGTGGTGCCCAACGGCATGGTGATTGCAGAATTTGATGATAAGTACCGCATCCGGCAGCAAGTGCTGGAAAAACTGCAGCGTGACAGTTCCAAGCACATCTGGCGCCTTGTTTATATTGCCAGGGTGGTGCCCATCAAGGGACTCTTGGATTTGCTGTCGAGCATGGCCATGTTGCAGGACCGGGGTTACCCCAACATGCACCTTGATGTGCTGGGCCCCACTGAACACGTTCCTGAATACTACGAAGCCTGCCTTGCAAAAATTGCTGCCCTGGGGCTCCAGGACAAGGTCACCATTCATGGGACCGTCAATGTTCGGGAGATGCTTGACCAATTCGACCTTCTGGTTCTGCCCAGTTACAACGAGGGCCAGCCCATCGTCATTCTCGAGGCCATGGCCGCTGGCATCCCCACCGTGGGCTCCGACGTCGGAGGCGTCGCCCAGCAAATTGCCGATGACCTCCTCACCCGTGACGGACGCACCATTGGCCCCTGCGGGGAAACTGTTACCCCCGGTGACATGGTGGAAATGGCCGACGGCATCCAGGCGGTGCTTGGAAACGTTGACGCCTACGCCCAGTACGCCGCCAATGCCCGCCTGCGGCTCCAGGAACTGTTCCAAATGCATGAGGTGATGTCCTCGTATAACGAGATTTACCGCGCCCTGGGCAACCTTCCCGATGCGGGAGACCATCTTGGGCTTCCCACCGAGAAATTCCAGGTCGTGGAGCTGTGAGCGGTGTCGGGGCTTGGATCCGATACGGCGAACCCATCACGGCCGAACAAACGGCATTTGCGGCCAAACATTACCGTGCCGCCATTTTGCAGCCCTGGGAACTGGAAGCGGCAGCTGAACTTAAACGGCTGCGCCCCGATATGACCGTGCTGTGCTACAAGTGTTTGTCCTCAACCCGGGACTACGAACCCGGGCCGGTATACACCTCGGGGGTCACCTACCAGGAAGCACAGGACGAAGGAGGGGCCTGGTTCGCCACCCGGCTGGACAATACCCGCATTCAGTGGGCCAGGTATGCCGGACACTGGCAAATGAACGTCCGTGATGCCTCCTACAGGGCGCGCTGGGTTGCCAATGTCACGGCCGAACTGGCCGACTCCCCCTTCGACGGGGTCATGGCTGACAATGATGTTTTTGAAGACTATTACCAGCTGAACGTTCCCATCCAGGGGGCCGCTTCGATGGCGGACCTTCGCGAGGGCCTTGACCTGCTGGTGCATGCTGCGGGTCAGTCCCTGAACAAGATCAACAAAATTTTGGTACCGAACATTGCCGAATCCCGCAGGATTCCGGGCCGATGGGCCTCGCATGCAGCATACGGCGGCGGATTTGAGGAAGTATGGCTCGGCTATGGTCCGGCCAACCTTTTTGACCCGCAGACCGTCACGGCGCAGCTTTCACAGGCGGAGGGTCCTGGCTTATCCATACTGCGCGTGCCCACTGACGGACATGATGACCACCCAAACTTCAAGTACGGGCTGGCCGCCTTTTGGATTTTCAGCGCCGGACGGGGTGCTTTCTCGGGCACAGCCCACGACGACTACAGCCGCACGCAACATATCCTGGAACTCGACTGGGACCTGGGACGCCCTTTGGATAAACCCCGGGGCCGTAACCACGTCTGGTCGCGGGAATTCACTGATGGATGGGCTGCAGTCAACTTTAACAACGACGGCCGCCGCAAACGTAAAATTACTGTCCCGCCGGGCCTGGCAGACGCGGCCGGGAACCCGGCCCCGTCAACCGTGGTTCTGCCGGCACAACGCGGTGTGATTTACCAACGGGGGCAAAAACATTAAAGTGCCCATCCCCGGTGCAGTCCTCAGCTCCGCATCCTGTCTTCACTCCTTTAGGGCGCCGATAGGTAGGTGCGGCCAAGCGTAAGCCATCCGGCCCTGGTTTGATCCTGGGAAGCATTGGCAAAACGAAGGGGCATTCCCTGAGCCAGTGGGTTAACCACCCGCACGAGCAGGGTGTAATACCCGGCTCCCAGCCCGCTGGTGCTCAGGGGCGTTTCCCACTGGACCTCCATGGCGGGCTTCACTTCGGAGAGCTTCCACGAAGTTCCCCATGTCTTGACCATTGTTCCTGCATCATCAACTGCTGCGACTTCAACTGCCCAGTCATAGTAAAAAGGTGCGACCCCCGTATTGCGGACAGTCATGCTCAGGGCACTGTCCCCTTGGGCGTTCTTGCGCGATACTCCAAAGCCTGTCGCCTGGAACCGGTAACCCAGTGCCTGGGAGGCTGCAGTGGCGTTGATGAGCGACTGCCCCGTGTACCCGGGGTTGAAGGCATGCTGATTGAGCAGCCAAGAGGCATGGGTTGCCTGCGCGCTTCCGGCAAAGTCGGTATTGGCGCTGTCTTCAATAACGGGGCAGTTCAGGGGCGTGTTGAAGATGCAGTGCTGGATTTCGGGACGCAGTTCACCTCCGACCGGTTGTGTAAGCCACTTCTCGCTGGCACCGGCCTGCGTGATTTTGTCCATGAAATGCCAACCGGGACCTGGCAAAGTGCCTACAGCAAAAGAGTCATCGTGATACCCCACGTTTAAACCCTTATTGGCCTCGTCAGGGTACCTCGTTTGCAGCTTCGTTCCTGTAAAGGCTCCAACGTAGGCCTGCAGCACGCGTTGTTGAGTCTGCGGCGAGGCGAACCAGTTTTCCGGAGTACCCCACCCGTCATGGGGGTAGGTATGCCATTCGCCCCAAAACCCCAAAAGGCCCAGCTGGATAAAACCAATGCGTGGATCCCCGTCGTAACGCGCCCCCAGTGCGGCAATGAAGCTTTCCAAAGCTTCCAGTAGAGCCGGGTCCTCGTAATTGGGGGAAAGACTCACCCCACGGTTGTCATGATCCGCATAAGCGGTGGCAGTCAGCCCTTCCGTCACAAGATGCTGGGGAAGGCCCGAGACCCTGCCGGGGTAGTCCAAATAAAACCTGAAAACTGCCTGGTGACCGCGGGCGGCAATTTCATTCAACTGTGTTTCAAAACTCGACCAGTCATACGTTTGCGGACCTACGACCACCGCATTGACCGGGAAGTAAAACCATTCCATGGAGTGGGGCACGCCGTCGTAACTACCGGCATACGGCACGAACCCTGCCAGTGGATTGCTCGCCGGAGCGGCACCGGCAGCAAGTTCAGTCCATTGCTCTGACTGGTCCGCGGCTTCCGCCCTAAAAACCCCTGACGCGGAAGAAACCACCAATAAGGCCGCAGCCACCAGACAGGCGAGAAAGGCAGCTGTGGGAAGCCGTTTGTACTGACGCTTCCTACGCAGTCGATACTTCCATGTATCCAAGTGCACTTCCCCTTGAGACGTGGTGCCAGGCACCAGTGAGACCAGTCCGTGCAGGCGCCACCACCCAAGCAGCGCTTTCAGCTGATCATAAGGGGAAGATGGGGAATTCCTCAAACCAATTTGAGTCCAGTTAGCCGTGAGAGGGCAGCGTTTGCAAAATACCAAAGCGGATATTGTCACCACTTGGGGGTTTGGCTGTGCCCGTCGGTTGAAAGCCTGGCTCATGGGACGGCGTTCATCTACCTTCCCACAGCAGCTGAAGAAGCAGGACCCAAAATCGCGTGAACGCGAGCGCAGCAGCGTTATCACCCCGGCTTGGGTGCTCCGAGGGGTTGCTGCCCATTCCTTTCCGGTGCGGAATCCGCACCGAAAAGGGCCACCACATGGCAGGCTCCCTCGCATTAAAAGAGGCAAAGGCGGACTGAAAAACAGCCAAAATCTGCCCATCATCGAGGGCCCATTTGAGCTAAACAGCACGGAAGTCGCTAGAATGGACCATGTCGTGTGGTGGCATACGCGAACGAAGTGAACAAAGGGCTTCGTCAAAATGCCACACAGTCAAGAGATGCACTCGCAAAAAATGCGAGAAAATTTCCCGTGGAAATCACCCGGTAATTTCGTATCGGGTTGGCACCGCGCGTGCAAGCATCCGAACGAATGAGCGATCGAACCACTGTGTCGATCCTTCCGGCTCACTCAAGAAGAAAGGCAGTTTTGACGAATTTCGTCTCAGAAAGACTCGGCCAAATCTTCTTTGCCGCGTGGCAGCATTTCAGCCTGGTCATCCAATGCCTCGTGCTCGCCACTCTCTTATCACTTGTAATCGGCTTCCTGGTATACCGACGAAAGTCACTGGTATCCGCGGCCAACTCCGTCTCAGCCGTTGGCCTGACCCTGCCGTCCTTTGCACTCATAGGCCTCCTGGTGGTGCCCTTTGGCTTCGGCGTCACTCAAGCGGTCATTGTCACGACGTTTTACGCGGCATTGCCCATCCTGCGCAACACGGTCGTTGGCCTCTCCTCCATTAAACCCACGGTAGTGGAATCCGCCCGGGGCATCGGCATGACCCGGATGCGCACCCTGCTGCAGGTGGAACTTCCCCTGGCATGGCCCATCATTCTCGCCGGCATCCGCGTGTCAGCACAGATGATCATGGGTATCGCCGCCATCACTGCGTATGCGCTCGGCCCCGGACTCGGAGGTTTTATTTTCTCCGGGCTATCCAGGCTGGGCGGCGCGAATTCATTGGAATCCGTAGTGACAGGCGTCGTTGGAATTATCATTCTTGCCCTCCTGCTCGATCTCCTTCTCGTCGGCGTCGGCCGGCTGACAATCCCCCGAGGTATCCGTGTCTAAAGCAATTAACACTTCCCCCGCACCACATGCAGCTGGCGTCAGCGGCGCATCCATCCTTCTTGAACGGGTCACAAAACAGTACCCCGGCCAGAAAAAACCCGCAGTGGACGGCCTCACGATGGAGATCCCCATGGGCAAAATCGTGATGTTTGTCGGCCCATCGGGCTGCGGTAAGACCACGACACTGAAGATGATTAATAGACTAATCGAACCAAGTGATGGCCGAATTGTCATTAATGGCGACGACGTGACCAACATGAACGGCGATCGGCTCCGCCGCAAGATCGGCTATGTGATCCAGGCCGGCGGTCTTTTTCCGCACAAAACGGTCGCAGCAAACATTGGCATTGTCCCCAAAATGCTGGGCTGGGACGCTCGGCGCATTGCAGCGCGCGTTGATGAATTGCTGGAACTCGTCTCGCTGGATCCCGGCGTGTACCGCAATCGCTTCCCCAAGGAGCTTTCCGGTGGCCAGCAACAGCGCGTTGGTGTTGCCCGTGCCCTTGCCGCCGATCCGCCCGTGCTTCTCATGGACGAACCCTTCGGCGCCGTTGACCCGATCACCCGGCAACGCCTGCAGGATGAGCTGCTCCACATCCAAGCTGAAGTGCAGAAAACGATCGTTTGTGTCACGCACGACTTCGATGAGGCTGTGAAACTCGGTGATTGGATAGCCATTTTCAATGAGGGCGCCCAACTGGTGCAATATGACACTCCGGAACGGATTCTGGCGAACCCTGCCAACGACTTCGTGGAGAATTTCATTGGCGCTGGCGCAGGCCTCAAACAGCTCACATTGACCCGGGTAGGTGATGTCCCTCTTACGGAAGCCACTGTGGCGCACCCCGGGGACAACGCGGCATCACTACTGGCCTGCATCACCGCAGCCGGTCACGGGCACGCCATCATCGTCGATGACCGACGCCGTCCCATCCAACGGCTCTCCCGCCGGCAGCTGGGGCGGATGACCGCTGTCACCGCAACCGTCGATCCAAAACTGCCCATTGTCAGTGCCCGGGCGACGCTCAACGATGCGCTGGACACCATGCTGGTCTCGAGCGCAGGTGCGGCTCTTGTCACCGGACCGCGCGACGTTTTTGAAGGCGTCATTGACGTGACGACGATTATGGAGGCAATCACAGCGGCACATGAATCCGCAGCAGGTGAGTCGGTTAATGCCCCCATCGGCATTAACACCAGCTCCCTGCCGGTTCTCGTACCCGACGCCGTCCCGGCAGAACTGTCCGGTTATGAGGTATCACAGTGACGCCACCTCGGCACGAACAGCAGGAGTCCAACACACTTGACGTCAATGAACTCGATTCCGAGGGGGTTGGTGCGCTTGAGGGAACCATTGACGCATCGACGGGCTGGCAATCGTGGCGCGCACTGGTCATTCAGCTCCTCGCGATTCTCGTGGTTCTCGCAGCGCTCATCATTTGGCTTCAGTTGGCGCCCCTATCAGCAAGCGAGCTGACCACGCTCGCTCCGGCGGCGCTCTGGGCTTACACGGTCGAACATCTCCAACTGACACTCCTCGCTGCGGTGATAGTTCTGGTCATAGCCGTTCCCCTCGGAGTTTTACTGACCCGCAACAGATTTGCCTTGCTCAGCGGGCCGGTTCTTGCCTTCGCCAACATTGGTCAGGCAGCACCCTCCATTGGCCTGCTGGTGCTCCTCGCGTTTTGGCTCGGTTTTGGATTCTGGCCTGCGGTAATTGCCCTCGTTCTCTACGGGGTTCTACCCGTGCTGCGGAACACCATGGTGGGCTTGCAGCACGTCGACCAGCGACTGGTTGAGGCAGGCCGCGGAATGGGCATGAGTGCCACCGCTGTGCTTTTCAAAGTAGAGCTGCCGCTGGCTGTGCCAATCATGCTCGCGGGCATTCGAACAGCCCTGGTTCTCCTTGTGGGCACGGCGGCTTTGGCCGCATTCGTCAATGGTGGCGGCCTGGGAATCCTCATCACCACGGGCGTCCAGTTGAACCTGCCCACAGTGCTCGTCGTGGGCTCACTTCTCGTTGCCTTGTTGGCGCTCCTCGTTGACTGGGCCGGCAGGGTCGTCGAGTACTTCGCCCGACCGAAAGGACTTTAGATGCGCAGTACTTCTCCAACGTCCACCCGATCTTTGACCCGTTTCACCGGCGCCGTCACAGCAATGATTGCCTCTTTGGCCCTGTTGTCAGGTTGTGGGCTGGCTCCGGCAACCTCCTACATTCCGGCGGCCGGACCAGGGACCATTAAAGCCGTCCCGGAGGCCGACGGCGTCGAGGTAACCATCACCGGGCGCAACAACACCGAAGGCCTGATTTTGGGCAAGATGGCTGTGCTTGCCGCGGATGCCGCCGGATTCAAAACCAACGACCTCACCAATGTTCCCGGCAGCCAACCCACCCGTTCGCTCATGCTTGCCGGCAACGCCGACATTATTTGGGAGTACACGGGAACTGCGTGGCTTAGTTTCATGGGCAACACGGACGGCATCCCCGACCAGGACGCCCAGTGGCAGGCCGTCCACGATGAAGACCTCGGCAATGGACTTACGTGGACTGCCAAGGCACCGCTGAACAACACCTACGCCATCGCCGTCACTAATGAGACAGCGGCCGAGTGGGGGCTCAGCACCCTGTCGGACATTAAGAAGTTGCCCGCCGCGGAGAGGACGTTTTGCGTTGAACCCGAGTTCAATTCCCGCCCGGACGGCTTCGCACCGATGTTGGCACATTACGGTATTGCGCGGGGTTCCGCCACCGGTGTTTTGGAAGAAAACATCGGCCTTTACGATGTTGGCGCCATTTACAGTGCAACGGACGCAGGCAACTGCACCTTCGGTGAGGTGTTTTCCACGGACGGCAGGATTGACGCGCTTGGGCTGACAGTACTGGCCGATGACCGGCAGTTCTTCCCCGCGTATAACGTTGCCCCTGTTTTTAATTCAGAAATGCTGGCGCAATTCCCGGAACTGGAGGGGATTTTTGAGCAGATTTCACCCCTGCTCAACGACGACGTCATGCGTACCCTGAACCTGCAGGTCGACGTCGATGGGCGGGACCCCGCCGACGTTGCCTTTGACTGGATGGTGGACAAGGGCTTCATCACCGCTGGTACGTCCCTGCAGTAGTTCGTTACGTAAATCCAGCACCCCTTTGACAGGGGCTCTTTCCTTCGGGAGGGAGTCCCTGTCCCACCGGCAAGTGTTGTAGACCTGGAAGTCCCTCAGGCAGCACGCCTGCATCTTGAACTGGACCTGCACGTCATCGATCCCACCGCCGCGCAGGAACAAACCCGCATTTGAGCCCAGGGCAAGGCCGGTGATGACCTAAACACGTCCTCCGGGACGGCCGCAGCTGTGTCAAGGATCAGCTGGTTTAAGCGCGGCCGCCGGGAGGGCCCATAAACATCATGACGGCCATGGTGCCGCCCACAAACACCACGAATACCACACTGAGCAACACCGGACGGTTGAGCATCCAGCGCAGGACAACATTGACCCAGTGCCCATCGCGGGGGTGGTTGGTGGCAGAGGTGCGCCATTCGCCGTCGAGCTTGTTCTGCCGTTCCAGCCACCTGTCGAAGGGGATGGTGAGGTAGGGAATAAACGCCGTGAAAGCCGCCCCCACAATGAGCCGCACCCGCCACCGTTGATTCAGCCCCACCAGCACCGCTGTGGTGACGTAGGCAATGAACACCAGTCCATGCGCAAAACCGCCCACGGAGACGGGCCAGTCACCTGCTTTGAGCCCATATTTCAAGATCATGCCGGCTATTAGCAGGGTCCAGGTGATGGCCTCGGCCGTGGCCAGGGAACGGTATAAAATGCGCGGAGTCATGGTCGAAATACAGTCCTGAAAATAGTTGGAAGTCGGGGCGGCAATTGCCAAGAACAGCGTAGCTTCATTTGCTGGGAGTCTGCTGCAGTCCCAGTCCCAGTCGCCGCAACCGTGCCCGCGCCGCGGTCTCGCTGGGAGAAATGGTCCCTAAACTCCAACCGACGACGCCGAGTGCCGCCTTGGCAGGCAGACGCACCGGCAGCGGCAGCGGACCAAGCGACGGGGCCTGCAGGCCCAGCAGGGTCCGGTATTCGTCCGGCAGCGCTGCGACGGCGCCGGCGAAAAGCACCTGGTAGCCCTGCCGTTGGGAACGTGCCAGCGGCGGATTTTTAATGAAGGCCACGGTCTCGGCCACGCGCTCGTCGTAGCGCAGCTCGGGACGGAAAGCGGCGAGCTGGGCTTGCAGCTCACTGACGGTGGTGGGCGGGTTCGCTACCTGCATCAGCGCTCCGGCAACGGCCCAGTCCGCAACATAGGCATCTGAGCCGCCGGGAATGGGCCCGCCAAATGCTTCGTGCGCACCGAGGAACGCCTGGGTGAAGGCCAAGTGAATCCAGCGCAACAAATCCGGATCATTGGCGGTGTACTGCCGCTCTTCCCCCGCATTGCTGGTGTAGCTGCCCCGGATGTACTCGTGGATGCCCAGGACCTTGTTGGACGCTGCCCGCGCCGTGGCAGTGTCCCCGTAGCTCACCGTGAAGATCCAGCGAATGGTGCCGGCCAAACGCCCCAGCGGGTCTTCCCGGTAGTTGGAATGTTCAAGCACTCCGGCGAGCGCTCCCGGGTGCAGGGCTTGAATGAGCAGTGCTTGAATGCCGGCTATCAGCGTGGACATTGAACCATGCACGGTCCATGCCGCAGAGCCGGGGGCGAAATACCCGCCGTCGTCACCTTTTTCAAGGTCAAGCTGCCACTGTGGGACGGTGGGCGAGTTGTTGCTGAAAGTGCCCAGCAATTCCCTGCGCCATTTAGTAACAATATTTTCCATGTCTTTAGTGTCGTCTTTCGTGGCGCGAGTTGCACATTACGGGCTGCACCCGTCGTTGACGTTCCAAATCCCGCTTCTTGTTGGGTTGGTGTTGTTTCTCCATGGTTGAGAAGTCCCCCGCAAAAATTTTTAGCCGTGCAGGCGCGCATGCGCATCGATTCGAGGCACTGCCAACACGGGCACGTGTTGTGTAGCCAGCAGTTTCCGCACCACTGATCCAGCCACGATTTCATTGACGCCGGCGAGCAGTCCCGGCCGGCGGGCCCCCACCACTATGACGGCTGCGGACATGGCCTCCGCGAGTCTGCCCAGTGCCCTGGCCGGGTCCCCACCCAGGACCCGGAAGCTGCACTCCAGCCCGCGTGTCTGCACAGCCGCCGAGAGCAGCGGACCCAGCTCACGCACGGCCGATGCCGCTTCGTCGTCGGGGTCCAGGGCACGTTCCAGGGAGTTGCCCAGGACATTGCCGCTGGGATCCCATTCAATGAGGTAGCTGCCGGGATCCACATAGGCACCGATGAGGTCAGCTCCCGATGCGGCAGCGAGGGAGACAGCGCATTCCAACACCGCTGGATCCTGCTCCGGCAGCAGTCCGACAATCACCGGTCCCTGGCCAAATTGCGGTTTCATGGCGCATCCCCGGAAGTTAGTGCCCGGCCCTGATGGTGCGGGCTGTGTCCTCATCTTCCCGTATTTACGGCAAATGCAACAGCACCCGCCGGAGCTTTCCTGGACGCGAAGCAGACGAAGGAAAGACAGCGCACCTCACAAGGTGCAGCAGTTAAACCTTCGTTGTGGCAAAACTAGCGGGGCGCTCCCATTTGGGGACAAAAAAACCGCGTGTTTTCCTGTCCCACAACACCACGTAGGCCAGGCACGCCGAAGCCGCCACAATGGCGACAGCGCGAATCAAGGCCATGGGAATCCAGGGGAACACACTGAGCTGGTCCGTCAGCGCAATCAGCGTGAAGAAGGCCGTTAGCTGCACCACAGTACGCAGCGGCCAGCCGTCGGCGACGCCCGTCATGCCAAAGAATGCCAGCAGCCATACCATGTACCAGGGCTGGATCACCGAGGACAGCAGCACAATGGCGGCAAATGACCAGGCCATCCGCCGCACCACGGCCTGGCTGTAAGCCCCGGCGTCGTCCAAGACGGAGGCGGAACCGCCACCCGCGGCAAGGGAGGCGGCCGGAAGCTTCACCGGCAAAAGCGCCAACGCCATGACCAGGACAATGGAGGCCAGCTGGCACACGGTTTGAATGACATCGGTCACAGTGGCGCCGGCGCCGCCGAGCACGGTGACCACCCAGCCCAGGGCATTGGAGAACAACCCCACGGGTGCATACCAAATCCATACCGCGCCGGGGGTCTGCAGGGCCCCGATCCAGCCAAAGCCCAAGCCGTTGAGGAAACCCATGACAGCCATGACAGCCATGGAAATAGACAAAGTTGCCGCCCACAGACCGAATTTGCGCAGCCAGCCCGCTTTGGATCCGGCCCACAGCAGACCCACAAAAGGCAGGGCAATGAGGGTGATGGGCTTAATGGCTATTGAGGCCGTGACCAGCAGGATGCCCCGGACGGCGCGCTTGGTGGAGGCGAAGTACAGGCCCGCCACCACCAAACCCAACATGAGGGAGTCGTTGTGCACACTGGCCACAAAATTCACCAACACCACTGGATTGAGCACTGTCATCCACAGGGTCCGGTGCGGGTTGAATCCATGCCTGAGGGCAAGCTTGGGCACATAGCTGGCCAGTAAAACAATTCCGGCCAGGCACGCCAGCCGGAACGGGATCAGGGCAATCTCGGGGCTCGCGGCCGGAAGGGAAACTGCCAGCAACTCCAGCCACAGCCACAGCGGCCCATAGGGTGTGGGTGCCTCTGTCCAGAGCGTGTCCGGGCCCAGCAAAAAGTAATTGTTGAGGGAAGAGATCCCTGCGGAATAAGGGTTAAGACCCTCCTGCATGAGTCGCCCCTGGCCAATATAAGCGTAGGAGTCGCGACTAAACAGCGGCAATGCCACCATCATGGGGGCCACCCACAAAATCAGGGCCTTTTTCAAAACGGGAGCCGATTCGGGACCCCAGCCGGTGAGGTGTCCGCGGATGCGCAGCCACCCCCGCAGGAGCAACACGGCCCCCATGCACAGGAGCACAGTGCTGATGATGGAAGCCGCCGTGGTGGTGCGGGCCACAATGAAGACGGGGTTGCGGATGAGCACGGAGCTGCCCGCCATCCAGCCCACGCCCAGGGAGCCTAAAAACAGGAGGACCGAGCCGGCAAAACCTTGCCAAATGGCGGAATTAACGGTGCCGGAGCGCCATCGACGCTTATTCAACACTGTGGATTTCACCTCCGGCAGGGCCATGCGAGTGCTGGTCAATTACTAACTCCTGAATTTGTTTGGCCATGGGAACAGCGGCAGTGTCCGCTGTTCCTACCCCGGCTGGGCCGAGCCAGGCACAGTGCGCTGCGCTAACATATAAGCAGCCACGACATCCGTTCTTGGCATTCTACCCACTCCACTAAGCAGCCCGCCGGACGTTGCCCCGCAGCAATGGCCCATGCAGGCCTTGGAAGTTGTTCCCGGCCCCGGTGGCAACGCACTTTAGAAGGACCAGACCCATCTCCTCGGATACGTTTTTTGCTTCTCTTACCCGCACCAGGAACGCCTTGCTGCCGGCTAAGCTCCAGTCGCGGCTGCTCACTGCGCGCGGCATGTGGGTCATCTTCGCCACCGTCCACGTGGCCTTTTTAGTCCTGGCTGGATTGTTGTCCCTGCGGGGAGAAGCCTTCAGTGACACGTACATTTACCGGGTCTGGGCTTCCGTGGACTTTGACGGTGCACGCGTTGCAGGTCCCAGCCCGTGGGTGTATCCCATTTTGGCGCTGCTGCCCATGGCTGCGGCCTTTGTCTTTGGTCCCGCCCCCTTCATTTTCCTGTGGGTTCTCATGATCGCGGCCCTGAACACCTTGGCGGTGGGGAAGCTGACCAACTGGGGCCGTACCCGCCAGGCCATTCCGGCTGCCCTGTGGTGGATTGTCTTCACGCTCCTGCTGGGCTGGTTGGGGTTTGCCCGCGTTGACGGGCTGACCGCGCCGGTGGTACTCATGGCGCTCTGCATTGGTGCCGCCAACCCGTTCATCGCCTCACTGATTCTCAGCGTGGCCACCTGGACCAAGGTCTGGCCAGCTGCGGTCATACTGGCATTGTTCACGGTGGTCAAGCAACGCGTGCAGGTGGTTGTTGCCGGGGTGCTGGTGACGGCCTTTGTGGTGGCGCTGGCCATGGCCATGGGGGCATTGCCGGATTTGCTGAACTTCCTGCTGGAACAAGGTGACCGCGGCATGCAGCTCGAGGCCACCTTCACCACCCCCTGGCTGTGGATGAGCGTGCTGGGCCTCGGCGGGGCCCGCATGTACATGAACCAGGACATTAACTCCATGCAGGTGGACGGTCCCGGTTCTGAGATCATGAGCTTCCTCATGCAGCCGCTGCTCATTGCCGCCGCCCTGTTGGTTGCCGCCTTGATCTTTTGGGCCCTCCACACCGGCAAACGCAATGGCGGCGCCGACCGCACAGCCCTGCTCCTCTTTGGCACCCTGGCCCTGGTCACCGCGTTCATTGTCTTCAATAAGGTGGGATCCCCGCAGTTCATGGTCTGGCTAGCCCCCGCCGTCGCCGTAGGCCTGGCCCTGCAATGGAAGGCCTGGCGCACCCCCGCCGCCATGCTCATTGGTGTAGCCGTGCTGACCTTTTTGATCTACCCGCTCTTTTACGACGCCCTGTCCCACAACAATCCGCTCATGGCCGCCGTCCTGAGCGCACGCAACATTTTGCTGGTGATCCTCTTTGTGTGGAGCGTGCGCCAATTGTTCGTGATGGGCCGCAACCCCCACGCCATTGCCAGGCACGACGCCGTCGCCTCCCCCGCAGGCAGCGCCCCTTCCGCAGCGGCCCGGACAGGTGACACGGCTGGCACAGCCACAGGCAGCACCCTGGCCAAGGAGCACTGAGATTTCCACGCCGTCGTTTGACTCCCTGCTGGCCAAAGCCACCACAGTCCGTAATCGTCTCCTCTCCCCCGCGGCGCTCGCCTGGTTCCGCACGCCCGGCAGCGTCTGGTGGGGCTTTGCCGCCGTGCACCTTTTTTTCCTCGCGTGGATGATGAGCTTTGTGGTCCATGGCGACACCTTCAGTGATACTGAGCAGTACCGCCAGTGGGCGTTGTTGGGCTACAACCCGGATTTCCTCGGTGATGTCATCAGCCCCTGGGTGTACCCGCTCCTGGCCCAGCTGCCCATCTTTGCCGCCAATATTTTCGGTCCCTCCCTGTATTTGCTGGGCTGGATGCTCATTGTCACAGCGCTCAACGCCGCGGGCCTGTATATGTTGGTGCGGGGCAAACGTGCCAGCAGTGGTGTGGCTCCGGCGTGGTTCTGGCTGTTTTTCACCATCTTCATGGGCTTTCTCAGCTTTGCCCGCGTGGAGGGCATCACCACCTCACTGGTTTTAGTGGCCCTGCTCTACGCCGTGGAACGTCCCGTGGTGGCGGCACTGCTCTTGTCCATCGCCACCTGGATCAAGGTGTGGCCGGCAGCCATCATTGCACCCCTGCTCATTGCCAGCGCCAAACGTGTGCAGCTCTTTTTGACCGGCCTTGCCGTCAGTGCCGCCGTCGCGCTTTTTGCCGTGGTCACGGGCGCGGGGGGGCATCTTTTGGATTTTGCCATCAACCAAGGCGACCGCGGCATGCAGCTCGAAGCCACCTTCTCCACCCCCTGGGTGTGGCTAAGCGTGCTTAATCTTGCCGATTCCAGGATTGCCGACAATGTTGCCATTAACTCCACGGAGGTTTATGGGCCCGGCGCGGATTTAGCCGCTACGCTCATGCAGCCGCTGCTTATTGCCGCAGCGCTCGTCGGGGCTGCCCTCATGGTGTGGGCCCTGCGCCGCGGAGCCGAGCGTGAAGAGCTGCTCCTTGAAGGGTCCCTGCTCATGGTCACCGCCTTCATTGTGTTTAACAAGGTGGGCTCACCCCAGTTCATCATTTGGCTACTGCCCGTGGTGGTGGCAGGACTGGTCCATAACTGGGACCGCTGGAAGCTGCCCGCAACGCTGCTGATGGGAATTGCCTTCACCACGTTCATCATTTACCCGCTGTTTTACACCCCCCTCATTCACGCCAACCCCATCATGGCAGCGGTCCTGACAGTGCGTAACGTCCTGCTGGTGACACTGCTGATATGGGCCATCCGGCGGACCCTTGACCTGGGGCGGCATGCTCCGCTGGCGGCAAAAACCGTGCCCAGGGACGCCTGCTAGGGCTGCTGGTTCCTAAGGCTGCTCCGTTTTAGGGCTGCTCCGTGCTGCGGCCAAACAGCAGCTTGCGTGTGTGGACATCGAGCACCAGCAGGTAAATGACAACGCTCAACGCCACCACCGTCGACAGGGTCCGCGCGCCCATGGGCAATTCCACGAACTGCCACGCAAAAAGTTGATCCTGGGCGCCAAACACCACAAAGAACCCCACCACGACGTAGCAGAATTTGATTTCCCAGTTATTGCGAATCCCCGTGGCGGCCAAAAACGGCAGGAACCACAGGATGTACCAGGGCTGAATGATGGGGGCCAGCAACACAATGGCCGCGAAGGCCAAGCCAAGGCGCCGCACCACACGCTCGGGGTTGCCAAAAAGGATCAGCCACAGGGTGATGGCAATGCTGGCAAGTGTCAGGAGGAACCGGAACCCTCCGGCCACGGCACCGCCATCGAGCCCCACGACGTCGAAGGCCGCCTCGACTATTTGGCCGCTAAAGCCCGACGGCGAATAGCCCGTATAGCCCGGGGTGGTGTCTAAAATGGCCCAGGTCCAGCCAAAACCAATGTCCCGCGGCAGCCCCATCAGCCACAGGATGAAAAAGCTCAGGGATCCAGTGGCAGCCCAAAAAGCAAAACGCCTCCCCCACCCAGCCTTTTTGCCAGCCCACAACAATCCCACAAAGGGCAGGAGCAAAATGGTGATGGGCTTCACGGCAATGGAAGCGGTGACAAGGACCACGCCCCAAAAGCCGCGCTTGTTTGCAGCACACCAAACACCGGCAACGGCGAGCCCCACCATGAGCGCGTCATTGTGGGCGCTCGCCACAAAGGAAATCAAGAAAAGCGGATTGGCCACCGAAATCCATAATGCGCGCGCGCCATCCACGCCGTGTTGCGCGGCCAACCTGGGTATAAAGATCACACACAGCGCCACGCCAATGCAGGCAATGGCGCGGAAGAACAATACCGACGCGTCGGGTTGGGCCCCCGTAATGCCCACGACCCCCCGTGCCAGCCATAAAAACACCGGCCCATACGGGGTGCGGTTTTCCGCCCAGGACGGATCCGTGCCCAGCATGAACCAGTTATTGAGCGCTGAAATACCGTCATTATAGGGATCCAGCCCCTCGGCCATGAGCCGGCCCTGCCCCGTATAGGCGTATACATCGCGGGAGAAAATGGGCACGGCAAAGAACAAGGGCCCGCCCCAGAGACACACGGCTTTCACAACCAGGGGCAGTGTTCCTGTCCCCCAACCGGCCAGCCGCTGCCCCAACCGCAGCCAGGCACGCAACAGTATGAGCGCACCCAGGGTGAGCATAATGGTGGAGACCATCACTCCGGCACCGTCGGTGCGCATGGCAATGACCAGGGGATTACGGATCATGGGCGAACCATTGGCAATCCAGCCCACACCCACCGAACCCACCAGAATGAGGAGCGAGCCAATAAAGCCCTCCACCAGCGCAATCCAGGGCCGCACCGCATGGGGCGCCCTTTGCGTGGGGGTGGATGGTGTCGCAGTCAACCCAAGTCTCCAGCCGTCGTCGTACATGTCAAGGTGTGGGCGCGTAGCTGACCCGCAGGCTGATTTTACCAGCGCGGACCCAGCGCTCAGGTTAGCGGTACATTGGACAGGTGGCTATTACTAATGAACGTATTGTGTGGATTGACTGCGAAATGACGGGTCTGGACGCTGAAAATGACGCCTTGATCGAGGTGGCCGCGCTTGTCACCGACTCGGAATTAAACATCCTGGGCGAGGGCGTGGACGTGGTGATTAAGCCTTCTGCGGCGGCTTTGACGCAGATGGGTGACTTTGTCCGCGACATGCACACCAATTCCAAACTCATTGACGAGCTCGACGGCGGCACCACCATGGAGGATGCACAGGCCCAGGTTTTGGCCTACATCCGCCAGCACGTGCCCGTGGCCAACAAGGCGCCGCTGGCGGGTAATTCCGTGGGCACCGACAAGGTCTTTTTGGTCCGGGACATGCCGGAACTGGCCGAACACCTGCATTACCGGATCATTGACGTCTCCACCATCAAGGAGCTGGCCCGCCGCTGGTACCCGCGGACTTATTTCCAGGCCCCCGCCAAAACGGGAAACCACAGGGCGCTGGGCGATATTAAGGACAGCATTAACGAGCTCAAGTACTACCGCGAAGCTGTGTTTGTGCCCGCGCCGGGCCCCGACTCCGCCACGGCCAAGAAGATCTCCGCCAGGTACTAGCCCGCCCACAATCGCACGCCGTTTACGGCACGCAAAACGCGGACGCCACGCTTGTGGTTTTTTGACCTCTTTTGATCGTGTAGACTAGTCGTCGTTGCCACAAGCACGAAGGACACCGCAGGGTTCCGCTCGGGCTGCGGCGGACATGGTGGGATTAGCTCAGTTGGCAGAGCGCCTGGTTGTGGTCCAGGAGGTCGCGGGTTCAACCCCCGTATCTCACCCCAAGTGGTTCCTGGTGAATCATCAAGAACGCCCCGGTCATTTGGCCGGGGTGTTTTTTATTGCCATAGTGAGCCGCACAGGTTCTCATATTGTCCTCGGTCTGCAAAGGAAGCCTCATGCCTATCCGTCCCGTCACCATCTTGGGTGAGCCCGTATTGCACCGTCGCGCCGAGGAAGTTAAGGCCTTTGACGCGCAACTGCAGGCGCTGGTTGAGGACATGTACCAGACCATGGATGCAGCCCACGGCGTCGGTCTGGCCGCGCCACAGATTGGTGTGGGCCTGCGCCTGTTCACCTACCACTTGGAAAACGGCGACGGCGTCCCCACCAAGGGTGTCGTGGTGAACCCCGTGCTGACGGTGGGTAAAATTTCCGGGAATGCACCCGACCCGGAAGAAGAGGTTGAAGGCTGCCTGTCCGTGCCGGGCATTGACTTCCCGCTCAAACGCGCCCAATGGGTGCGCGTACGTGGTTTTGATGTGGCCGGAGAGGCACTGGACTTTGAGGCAACGGACTGGTTTGCGCGTTGCATGCAGCATGAATATGACCATTTGGATGGCAAGCTGTACGTTGACAGGCTCAATGCCCGCTACGCCAAAAAGTCCAAGCGTGCGGCGAAATCCAACGGCTGGGGCGTTCCCGGCCTGACGTGGATGCCCGGTGTGGATCCGGACCCTTTCGGTCACTGAGGGCTTTGTCACGCAAAATAGTTATGAAATGGAACAGCTAGCGTAGGCGAAATGCAGTAGCTTAGCCATGGAGGACTGCTCCATCATTTTTCAGCACCACTGGCCGCGACTACTTGCTGGTAGCCGCAAGGGGGAAATATGCCCAACAATACCGAGCCCGCTCCGGCACCCACCGGAATACCCCGGAAGGTCATTGGCTTAGCTGTTGCCGGTGCCGTGGGAGGTTTCCTTTTTGGCTTTGACTCCTCAGTGGTCAATGGCGCCGTTGATGCCCTGCAAGATGAGTTTGTTTTAGGTGATGCGCTCACGGGCTTTGCCATTGCCGTGGCCCTGTTGGGCTGCGCGCTGGGCGCTTACCTGGCTGGCAAGATTGCCGACGCCAAGGGCCGCATCCCTGCCATGAAAATTGGCGGGGTATTGTTCCTCGCCAGTGCGTTGGGCACAGGTCTGGCCTTTGGCGTCTGGGATTTGATTTTCTGGCGCTTGGTGGGCGGTTTGGGCATTGGCTTGGCCTCCGTCATTGCGCCGGCCTATATTTCCGAAATTGCGCCCCGGCGCCACCGCGGCCGTTTGGCCTCGCTCCAGCAGCTGGCCATCACCATTGGTATTTTTGCCGCGCTGCTTTCCGATGCGCTCTTTGCCAATGCCGCCGGCGGTGCGGCCCAGGAGCTCTGGCTGGGTCTTCCTGCGTGGCGCTGGATGTTCCTGGCAGCGGTGGTTCCCGCCGTGGTCTACGGCGGGATCGCGTTTGTCCTGCCCGAGTCCCCGCGCTTTTTGGTGCTGCACGGCAAGGAAGAGGAAGCAGCCAAAGTTTTCCGCACCATTGCCCCCGACGACGACGCCGAACGCAGCATTCGCGACATTAAGGCAGCCGTTGAAGACGACAGGTTGGCCTCCCGCAAGGGCTCTTTGCGCGGCAAACGCTTTGGCTTGCTGCCCGTGGTCTGGATTGGCATTATCTTGTCCATGCTCCAGCAGTTCGTGGGCATCAACGTCATCTTTTACTACTCCACCACGTTGTGGAAGGCCGTTGGTTTCCAGGAGAAGGACTCCCTCACCATTTCCGTGGTCACGGCCGTGGTCAATATTTTGGTCACCCTCATAGCCATTGCCCTGGTGGACAGGATTGGCCGGCGTCCCATCCTGCTCGCCGGTTCGGTGGGCATGGCTGTTTCCCTCGGCACCATGGCCCTGGCCTTTGCCTCTTCCACGGGTACCGGTGAGAACATTAGCCTCCCTGGCGCGTGGGGACCCATTGCCCTCGTCGCCGCCAACGTGTTTGTGGTCAGCTTTGGCGCCTCCTGGGGCCCGCTGGTGTGGGTCCTGCTGGGTGAGATTTTCCCCTCGCGGATCCGTGCCCGCGCCCTCGGACTTGCCGCCGCAGCACAGTGGATTGCCAACTTCCTCATTACACTTACGTTCCCGTCCATGTCTGCCGCTTCCCTGCCGCTGACCTACGCCATGTACGCCATGTTTGCTGCAGCATCGTTCTTCTTCGTGATGTTCAAGATCCCGGAAACCAATGGCATGTCCTTGGAACAGGCCGAAACGCTCTTTGTGAAAAAGCCCAAGGGCGTCAAGAAATCCTAAGCGGCTCCCTTTAGGCTGAATTCATGACTCCATATACCGCGCTGGGCGCCGAGGATACAGTGGCACTCTTGGGCATTGCCCGGGCCGACAAACCCGCATGTTTAGCTCTGTTGGCAAATCCCGTGACGCCAGGGGTTGAGTGCGTCATGGCCCATCTGGCTTCTCAGCTGGGCAGCTCCGAGGCCGCAGAACCGGAGTTGGGTGCCTCCGCGGTGGTTGCCACTGAGCTGGACTGGATCACGGGGATGATGCGTTTTGTCCCGGACCTTCTTGTCTGGCACCGGGCCCGGCATATTCCGGAAGCCGTGACAGTGGCCACCTTGGCTGATTTTGGCCGGAACATGGCCATCAATCGCCGGGTCCACCAACGCTTTGGCATGGACACCTACTTGTGGCTCGGCCACGTCTTCGCCGGGCGTCTTTATCACTTGGGAAGGCTGCAGTATCTGCTTCATCGGCCCAAGGCCACTATCCCCGGCGTAGTCCATGATGAATGGATTGTAGGCCTGCACATTCCCGAAGACGGCGGCCTGAGTGTGACTGCGGTGCGTGAAAGCCTGGCACAGGCAGCGGCGTTCTTCGCGCAGTATTTCCCGCAGCAGCCAGTGCGAACAGCGAACTGTGAGTCGTGGCTGCTGGATCCGTACCTCCGGGAACACTTGGATCCAACGTCCAATATTGCCCGGTTCGCGGCCCTTTTCACCCCTTACGGGGAACCGCGGGATGAACCAACGGATGCCGTGTACTTCACCTTCCGCACCCGCATCATGAACCACCTCGATCAGCTGCCCCGCACCACCACGCTGCAAAGGCTGGTCCTGGAACGCATTGCTGCCGGCGGGATCTGGCAGGTGGGCTGCGGGACGGTGGCGCTGCCCCGTGAGGCCACCGAGCTGCCTACGCCGTTTGCGGTAAACTAAGCAGTTGCGCCCACCTCTTCCCTAGAAAGTAGTCTTGTGTCCTCTCCGGCCCAGTCCCCCGCCCGTGCCACTGAAATTTCCGGCCAGGCGGAACGTCGGCGTACCTTCGCCGTCATCTCTCACCCCGATGCCGGCAAGTCCACTTTAACCGAGGCCCTGGCCCTGCATGCGAAGGTCATTGGCACCGCCGGCGCTACTAACGGCAAGTCAAACCGCAAGGACACGATCTCCGACTGGCAGCAAATGGAGAAGGACCGCGGCATCTCCATCAGCTCCGCAGCACTGCAGTTCTCCTACCGCGACACAGTCATTAATCTCCTCGACACCCCCGGGCACGCGGTCTTTTCCGAGGACACCTACCGGGTGCTGGCGGCAGTGGACTGCGCCGTCATGCTCATTGATGCTGCCAAGGGTTTGGAAACACAGACCATGAAGTTGTTCGAGGTGTGCAAGGCCCGCAACCTGCCCATCATCACAGTCATCAACAAGTGGGACCGTCCGGGTCTTGACCCCCTGGAACTGATGGATGAAATCACCGAACGCACCGGCCTGACACCCATGCCGCTGACGTGGGCCATTGGCATTGCCGGCGACTTCCGTGGGGTGTGGGATGTGCGCCGCAATGAATTTGCGAAGTTTGCCCGCAACAGCTCCGGCGCGCACATTGCCCTGACGGAGTACCTGACCCCTGAAATGGCCGCCCTATCCGAAGGCGAGGCCTGGACCGAGTCCACCGATGAGGCCAGCCTGGTAGTGGATGAGGCGAACCCACTGGATTTGGAGGCGTTTTACGCCGGTCAAGCCACTCCCCTGCTGTTTTCCTCCGCCGCGCTGAACTTTGGCGTCAAGCAAATTCTCGACACCCTGGTGGACTTTGCCCCGCCAGCCAGTCCGCGGGCAGATGTGGAAGGCGCACCACGGGCCGTCGATGCCCCGTTCTCCGGCTTTGTCTTCAAGGTGCAGGCGGGCATGAACCAGGCACACCGCGACCATGTGGCCTTCATCCGCATTTGTTCGGGGATGTTTGAACGCGGCATGGTGGTCACCCAGTCCCGCACGGGCAAGTCCTTCGCCACCAAGTACGCCCAGCAGGTCTTTGGTCGCGACCGCGAAGTTATTGACACCGCTTTCCCTGGTGACGTGGTGGGTCTGGTCAATGCCTCCGCTTTGCGTGTGGGAGACAGCTTGTTTGTAGAGGAGCCCGTGGAATACCCGGCCATTCCGCTGTTTGCCCCCGAGCACTTCCAAGTGGCACGCTCCAAGGACCCCAGCAAGTACAAGCAATTCCGCCGCGGCATTGAGCAACTGGAGCATGAAGGCGTCATCCAGGTTTTGCGCTCGGATTTGCGCGGTGATCAAGCACCTGTGCTGGCCGCCGTTGGGCCCATGCAGTTTGAAGTGGTGGAGGACCGGATGCACCATGACTTTAATGCCCCCATGCGTTTGGAGCGTTTGTCCTACTCTCTGGCCCGCTTGACGACGCCGGATGCCACAGCCGTGCTGGCCAACGTCCACGGCGCCGAGGTGCTGGAGCGCACCGACGGCGAATTCCTGGCCCTGTTCAATGACATTTGGGCCATGCGGCGGGTGGAAAAGAACCACCCCGGTCTGCCGCTGACCGAGATTGGCACCTCAATGCAAAAATAGCGCGCCGGGCCGTTAGCTTGCCCTCGGCTGCCCTGTCCTCGGCGGGCCTGTCACGGGAGGTAGCCCGAGGGCAGGCTTTGCTGGTGTGGGCACAGTCCCAGCACGCGCTGCATGGCGGCTTTTTCCGCAGGCACCACCCACAGCCTGTAACTGGCTTTGACGGAAATTTGCCGGGCCACATAGTGGCAGCGGAATTTTTTGGACGGTGGCAGCCACGTGGCGGCATCGGCACTGGATTTTTCCTGGTTGGCCGGGCCGTCCACGGCCAGAAGATTCAGCGGATCGTTGGCGAAGTTCTCGCGCTCCAGCGGTGTCAGAGCCGCTGCGCCCGTTTGCCAGGCATTGCCCAACGCCACCACGTGGTCGATTTGCACGGCGCTGCTGTCCTTGCCCCGTTGAAAGCGCATATTTTCCGCCGTATAGGGTTCGGCTAAAAGACCCGCGGCCACCAGACACTGCGAGTCATCGGTATAAAGTACCTCCTGCAGATCCCGGCGCAGGACGTCATTGCGGGTGTCGCAGCCATTGGCATCAGCATCCAGCCACGCCGCACCGAAAAGGGCCCTGTCGTAATCAGTGGAGCCGGACTTGCCTTTGACGGGGAGGGTTTCCAAAAGGGCCAGCGCCGAGCCCGGTTCCACGGCAACCGCCGGCTGGCCCAGACCCGGTGCCGGGGTGCTGACCACGGGAGGCGGGCCGGGATGTGCGGCGAACGGCCACCGCCCGGCAGTGTGCAGCCACCCGGTCAAGACCAATAACACCGTCAGCGTCAGCAACACTGCCAGGCGCCACGGTGGATGTGGCGCTTCCCCTGGTACGGCCGGGGCACTGCGGAAGCTTCCCTGTTCAGCTCCTGCATGCCGTCCCATAATGAGTTGTCCCTGCCCCGGCGGCTTGCCCGCAGGAAGAATTGTGGTGCAACAAGTCTAGGTAAATGCGTTGTTGGACGGATGCAGTTATCCACAAGGCCGTGGCGGGCCGTCGTGGTGCTGGGACCTTGAATAAAGAAATGAAAGCGGAAACCAACAATGTGCGGACTATATCGGTGATGATGGGAGCACCACTTCAACGGCAAGGAACACCATGGTACAGCGACACTACGAACCTGACGCAGTATTGAAGCACATCAAGAACTACCCGATCCAGCGCGAACCGCAGGACCGCAAACGTTTATTCGACTGGGCAAGTGAAGCGGGAATTCCCGTCAACGCCATCGGCGAACTGCCGGAATCCATAGCGATGGCGTGGATTGATGCCCACGCAGGGAAGCCCAACCCCGTCATTCGGCATGAGAGGTACATGGACAACGGTCTGGTCCACCGGACAGTTGAAGTGATTTGCTACAAATGCGCCAGGACACACACCCATGGTGGAAAACTCGGTTCCCGGCCCGCCACGGAGAACAACCATCGGCACGCCCACTGTGGCAGCCCCTATCATCCGGAGGATGGCTACTATATCGAAGACACCCTGGCCGTCGAGGAATGGGAAACCGCCGGCGTGGCCAATAACCAAACCATAAGATCCTAAACCCTGGCCCTGCCGGGGAGTGGGTTGGATAGGGCAGCCTGTACGCCGGGTTTTGTCATCCGCTGCAGTCACCCGCGGCGGAGAGGCAACCATCCATCTACGAACGCCGTTACCGACGCCCTCTAGCAGCCTACCCAGGCACTCGGGCGAACAGCCCTCGGTCATGCCCTGTCTGGCCTTGCTCCTGGTGGGGTTTACCTAGCTTCCCCAGTCACCTGAGGAACTGGTGGTCTCTTACACCACCGTTTCACCCTTACCTGCTCCGGCCCGTGGGCCGTGCAGGCGGTCTGTTCTCTGTGGCACTGTCCTGCGGGTTACCCCGAGTGGGCATTACCCACCACCTTGTTCTGTGGAGCCCGGACGTTCCTCGAGCCACTTGCGTGACGCGCGGTTGCCCAGCTGCCCTATCCAGTTAGCAAGTCTACAGGCCCCACGCCAGCACGGCTGGCTAGGGGTCCGCAGCTACGCGAGAAGTGGCTACGAACGCCTTGCTCGGTGGGTGTTTAAGGCTCGGCCATGTAGTTTCAAAGATCCGCCATTGCACTTGATGTTCCATTTGCCACTGGGTCCATCGCCGGTGCGTGGAAAAGACGGGCACTGACAGGCCACCATGACCGAGGGAGCAGGTTAAGAACCTGAACTGTTTCCAGTAATCCTGGCCGCCGTCAAACACGCCCCGCATTCCTCGTCCTCTAGGAGGCCCAAACGAGGGCAGCGGAAACACAAAAGGTGCGCTCCGGCGTCGTGCATTGCTGCTCGACGTCGGAACGCACCCCGGGGTGTCTGGGTTACACCAGCGCTGCGCCTGGTTCGACGACTGCCTCCAGAGGCGGGAACTGGAGCGGGTGAACCCCGGCCATTTCCTCCATGACGCGAACCACCTGGCAGCTGTAGCCAAATTCATTGTCGTACCAGACGTAGAGCACCAGGTGCTTGTCGGTGCTGATGGTGGCCAGGCCATCGACGATGCCTGCCCGGCGGGAACCCACAAAGTCACTGGAAACCACTTCCGGGGAATCAATGAAGTCGATTTGCTTGCGCAGGGCCGAACCCAGGGACGTCTCCCGCAGGAAGGTGTTGACTTCTTCCTTCGTGGTGCCGTTTTCCAGCGTCAGGTTCAAAATTGCCATGGACACATTGGGGGTGGGAACGCGGATGGAGTTTCCGCTCAACTTGCCCGCAAGTTCCGGAAGCGCCTTCGCCACGGCCTTGGCCGCACCGGTTTCAGTCAAGACCATGTTCAGCGCTGCCGAACGGCCCCGGCGGTCGCCCTTGTGGAAGTTATCAGTGAGGTTTTGATCATTGGTAAATGAGTGCACCGTCTCCACATGGCCGTGGACAATGCCGTATTTGTCATTAAGGACCTTTAATACCGGGGTGATGGCATTGGTGGTGCAGGATGCGGCCGTAATGATCTTGTCTTCTGGCAAGATGGTGCCGTGGTTGATGCCATGCACCACGTTCTTAAGCGCGCCTTTGCCCGGGGCGGTAAGCAGCACCCGGCTGACACCCTTGCTTTGCAGGTGCTGGGACAGGCCTTCTTCATCACGCCAGCGGCCGGTGTTATCCACCACCAGTGCATCGTGGATGCCGTAGGCGGTGTAGTCGATGGTGGCGGGATTGTCCGAGTAAATGACCTGAATGGCGGTGCCATTGGCCTGAATGATGTTGTTTTCATGATCCACGGTGATGGTGCCGTTGAAGGGCCCGTGGACGGAATCGCGGCGTAGCAAGCTGGCGCGTTTGGTCAAATCATCCGCCCCGCCGTTACGCACCACAATGGCCCGCAGGCGCAGGCCCTGGCCGCCGCCTGAGTGTTCGATCAGGATCCGTGCCAGCAGCCGCCCGATTCGGCCAAAGCCGTACAGGACCACGTCGGTGCCCGGACGCTCGTCCATTCCCTGCCGGTCAACGACGTCGGCAAGTTCGGTGCGCAGGAATTCTTCCCGGGTCCGTCCGGCGCCTTCCTGGGCGTACTTGAGGTTCAAGGTGGCCAGGTTGATGGATGCGGGGCCCAAGCGGAGGGTGGTCATCGCCTGCAGCAGCGGCAGGGTCTCCTCGGGACGAAGCAGCACCCCGTCAACATGGCGGGCAAAACGGTGTGCCTTTAGCAGCGAAACCGCGGACTGATTGATCAGGCTGCGTCCATGAACGGAGAGAATCACATTGTTCTCACGGTAGAGGCGGCCAATGAGCGGAATCATGGCCTCTGCCAGGGTTTCACGCTCTATCCATGATTCCAGGACGGCGTCACTGTTACTGACTGCAGGTTTTTGCGTCACGTTGGTACTCTCTTCCAGCTCAAAACACCCTTGGTTTAAGCTATCTTCAGTTTGCCAGCACCATTATCCGTCAAGCGAATATAGTGACGCGCTTCACTAGACCGGTATATGGGTTAGGGGAAGGTGGATAAGCCCGCCCACTCTGGCTTGTGAATTCCGGTACCAAACGACGGAGTTTTCGCACCGCCAAATGTCACCACATACCGGCCTAAATTGATCCTTGACCGTTTTGAGGGCGTTGAGGCTGACCGTCCACACCGATATGAACAACCGACAAAGTTGGTGCGCATGCGGTGTCTCGAAAAGCTTTTGCTTTTCAAGACAGTACGAATGTCGCCTCCAACAAGGAAAGGACCGCGATGAACCGGCGAGTTCCCTGGGCCACGCAGCCCACACCTTGTGCTTCCGGCTCTGCGTAAACGGACTCCACTTCTAGAGGACTGCGGTGCCGCGGAACAAGGTGTGGGTCGCACCACCCACCCATACGGCTCCGTTAGGGTCAGCGCTGACGGTGATGTCACCGGCGCGGCTCAGCTTCGCGCCCTGAGTCACTTTGTAGCTGCCTGCCACGGCGCCGGAGCCAATGAGCCACTGCCCAACCGATGCGTTCATGCTTCCGCACACCGGATCTTCGGCCACACCGACTCCGGGTGCGAACGTACGCATTTCGAAAGCATGCTCGGATCCCTCCGGGTGGGCACCGATCGCGCCGACCATCGCAGTCGGTATCAGCGATAGATCCGGGTTCAGGTCGAGGACTTCCCTGGCAGTCGCCAGACGTATTACCGCCCATCCGGGGCCGTTATCGACCCACTGATGGGAGAGTACCTGATCGTGGCGAATGTGGAAGGCCGTCACAATGTCGTTCAGAAAGTCTTCCGCCAGTTCTCCGCTGCGTCGCGTTGGCGGGGCCGCAAAAGAAAAGACACCATCGCGCCGTGCCACCCCGACCAAACCCGCGGCACACTCCTGCACAATAAGGGACTCATTCCGCGGGATCCCGCCGTTTTCAAGCCACGCGTGGGCCGTACCAAGTGTGGAATGCCCGGCGAACGGCAACTCGCCGCCGGGCGTGAAGATCCGCAGCCGGTAATCCGCCGCATCTGTCGTGGGAGGCAGCACGAAGGTGGTCTCGGACAGGTTCGTCCATCTTGCTACCCGGAGCATCGCTTCCTCATCCAGCCCTTCGCCGTCGAGAATCACGGCCACCGGATTTCCTTGGTAAGGGTGGGCGGAGAATACGTCGACTTGGGCGAACGGGCGCGAACGAATCAAGGGAGGGCCTTTCATTGCTGTCTAAACAATTATCCAGCCATTTTATTGCTATTCCCACGAAATTTTATTACTCGATTAGCGCTTAGAATCGATGAATAAGCAATCTCAAAATCCTGGATACCATTGATTGCGCAACCCCTCACGAGCTGACACGCGACGGCATGCTCAGCAACGTGGAACTCGCCGAGCGGGTAGCTTTGACCCCGACGCCATGTCTGCGGAGGATAAAGTGCTTGGAAGACAAAAGTCTAATTTACGGCTATTGCGCTCGGCTGGATCCCGAGGCTGTTGGTCGGGCCATCAGGGCATACATGGCGGCGGAAATCAGCATGGCCAGCCGAGAAATTGTTGAACAGTGCGAAGCCGCGCTGATTCCCAATGAGGAAGTTATCGAAGTGCGAAGAGTCCATGGAGCCATCGGCTGCCTCGTCCGCATCGACGTGGAAGACAGCAACGCCTACGAGCTTCCAAACCAAAGAAGTACGCGCTGCCAGGTGTACCACGGGGCGTGAAGATCGCCGTCTGGAGGTTGCTGCGGCGGTCCCGCCGGGAGAACCCGTGGTCGTAGTCGCTGATCTCTCGGACGACGCGGCAGGGAACGCCGATGGTGATGCCTGGCTTGATCCGTGAACCGCCACCGATCCACACGTTGGATCCGATGTGGAGGTCCCCGCCATCGGTGAGGTTGAAGTTGGCGTAGACGTTGCTGCCGACGTGGCCGTGGTGGCCGCCCCAGTTCGCGGCAGAGGGGGCTCGAAATAGCGTCCGTCGCCGAGGGATCCGAACATCTGGGGCAGCAGGCGCACCCGTTCGTCCTGCTGGGACGGGCAGATGGCGTTGAAGTCGTACATCCGCTCGAGCTTTTCGGCCTGCTCGGCCATGATGCCTGCATGGTTGAGGTCGTAGACCTAACTGGCGAGCATTCGTTCCTGATTGTTCATTCTGCATTTTCCTTTACGGTCTCGATAACTCAGGCGTCTGAATGCAGACTGGCGTCCGGCGGGGTGGCGCGCCAGAATGTGAAGTGAACGGTGAGTCCGGCGCGGGATGGCGCGCAGCAAAATGGTCCCGCAGTGACCGTGCCCTCCGCGTCAAGTGGGGCGACACGGACGAGCCGCCAGGGTTCCGGCGTCACGATCGTCAGCTGGCTCATGCGGATCGGTTTCCTCATCTCTCCCCTCGTCGTCGGTATGATCGCCGACGCGTCGTCACTCCGATTTGGGCTACTGATTGTCCCGCTCGCGGGGATACTGGTGGCCCTGTTTTCCCGGTCACTCTCCCCAGCACGAACCCTGTAAATGGGAGAGCAACCCAGGTTATAAGCTCTTACGGTGCTTATTCTGCTCCCCCCGTCCGAAGGCAAAACCCCCGCCGACGCCGGAATCCCCGTTGATTTGTCCACCCTCAGCTTCCCGGCGCTGACGCAGGCGCGCCAGGACGTGGCCATTGCCCTGGCTGAGGTGTCGGCGCAGGATGACGCGCTGGATCAATTGGGTGTGGGCGCCACACTGGTCCACGAGGTCAGCCGCAACACCCGGCTGGCCCATGAGCCCGCCGCCCCGGCCCACAGCATTTATACGGGCGTCCTGTTCGACGCTCTGGGCTACCACAGCCTTTCGAAGCCGCAGCAACGCAGGGCCGACGCCGCCGTCGTCGTTATTTCGGGACTCTGGGGAGCGGTGGCATTTGCCGACAGCATTCCGGCCTACAGACTCTCCATGTCAGTGAAGCTGCCCGGACTGGGCAAGCTGGCTGGTTTTTGGAAGCCACGGCTGGCAGAGGCTGTGGCCCAGCATGCCGAGGGCCACCTGCTGGTGGATTGCCGCTCCAGCAGTTACGCCGCGGCATGGGTTCCAGATCCCACACGCACAGTCGCCATCAATGTTTTTACAGAGCGCGACGGCGTCCGCAAAGTGGTCTCGCACTTCGCCAAACACACGCGCGGCGAGCTGGCCCGGCACCTCATCACCCGCAGGGGCCCGGAGCCTGAAACTCCCGCCCAGCTTGCGAGCGCCGCCGGTGAAAAGTGGCGGGTGGAATTAGTCGGGGGAACCGCACGCAAGGCACATGCACTGAGCATTATCCTGCCCGGCTGACTGAAATTTCTTAGCCCCACTCCTTTGAGCGGACCAAAATGGCGCCCGAATCGGGGCAAAAGACTATTGACTCGGGGCTGGCTTTTTTAATGTCGGCCAAGTCCCCGGCACTTAGCTGCATCCCCGAACCTTCGGATTTTCCGTGGAACAGCCGGGCGGCGCCCACACCGTACTTGTTCAAGGCACGATCGTAAACACTGAGGAGCTCCGGGGCGAAGGTGGCGGACAGCTCGGCTCGTTCGGCGAGCGTGGCATCACGCTCCATTTTCAAGGCGCCCAGCTTGCTGCGCACCTCATCCACGACCTCATCCAGCACCGATTGCATGTTGGCCACGAGATCGCGCTGCGCAGCCTGCTTGGAGGTGTCCTCCTCAAAGGCCTCCATGGCTTCGAGTTCAGTGTCTTCCAATTCGCTGCGGCGCCTGGTCAGTGACTCAATTTCGCTTTGCAGGGCCACGAGGTCCTTGGACAATCCAGTACCGCTGTTCAGGCGTTTTTCATCGCGCTCAATGCGCGCCACAACGGCTGCCACGTCATCCTCCGACTTGGTCAGGGCACGCTGGGCGTCGCTGACGGCGGTGTCCAGCACCACCAGATCACTCTTGGCCACCGTGACCCCGGCATGGAGGTCGGGCAAACGCGGGTCATCTTTGAGCGCCTTGGCTTGCACATCCAGCCCACGTAGCTTGCCGTCTAATACTTGAAGGTCCAGCAAGCGCATTTGCTCGTCCGGTGCTGCCTTGGCCATAAAATTCTCCTGCTTATTGGGTCATTTGTTGGGCTAAGCCTAGTTGTTGGGCGTGAGAATAAAGTCCCACGGGTCCGTGTTGGCTTGGCTGACGGCCAGTTCGGCCGCAAAGCCCTGATCTGCCAAGACGTTACCCAAGGCCTCCGCCGCGGCGGGCAGCCACAACCATTCGCTGGCAAAGTGGGACATGTCAATGAGAAAAGGTTTTCCATCGGCCCGGGCTTCCCGCGCCTCCGACGCCGGATGGTGGCGTAAATCTGCTGTGACATACACGTCTGCGTCGCTGGTGCGTACGGCGTCGAACAAGCTGTCCCCGGCACCTCCGCACACGGCCACCTTGTGCACCAGGGCGTCTTTGTCTCCGGCCACGCGCACTCCCCCGGCAACGGCCGGCAGTTGCAGGAAGATCCTGGCAGCTAAATCCCCCAGCTTTTCCGCATTGGGAAGCAGGCCCACCCGGCCAATCCCCTCCTCCACCAGCCCGTGTGTTGCCGGCAGGAGGGGGCGTACGTCCGCCAAACCTATGACGTCGGCCAGAATGTCGGAAACACCACCCACGGCACTGTCGCCGTTGGTGTGCACGGTCAACAATGCACAGCCGCCCTCTATCAGACGATGAATGGCACGGCCCTTCCCCGAGGTGGCCGCCACTGAGTTCACGTCTTTGAGCAGGAGGGGGTGATGGGTGATCAGCAGCTTCGCGCCCCACTCCAACGCCTCGTCAATGACTTCCAGGGTGGGGTCCACGGCGAACATGATTCTGTCCACTTCGGCTTCAGGGCGTCCCACCACAAGACCAACCTTGTCCCAGTCCTCCGCCAGGGACTCCGGCCATAATTCCTCAGCCGCCACCAGCACCTCGGAAAGTACTGGTGTTTCCAGGTGCAAATGCCCGGCGTCAGCCTCGGCCACCATGTGGGGAGCGTCGGTTCCCGTAGCGCCGGAGGCGGGTTCGGCGTCGTACGGTGGCGTTTCTAGTTCCTTGCTCATGCTCCTAGCTTACTTGCGGGGGTCGGGCGGGGTGCGCGGTGCCGTGGCATGTACCGGGAATGTCAGAGCCTCCTGGGTGCTTATAGGAGATATGAAGACTCTTGTATTAGGCGGCGGGTGCTTTTGGTGCCTTGATGCCGTGTATCAAATGACCCGCGGTGTGGAATCAGTAGTGTCCGGATACACCGGAGGTGCCCTGCCCAACCCCAGCTACGAACAAATTTGCACGGGCATGACGGGACATGCGGAGGTGGTCTCCGTGACCTTCGATGAAAACGTGATCCCGGCCGAAACCATTTTGGACATGTTCTTCATCCAGCATGATCCCACCACCTTGAACCGGCAGGGATACGACGTCGGCACCCAGTACAGGTCGGTCCTGTATTACAGCACTCCGGAAGAGGAGGCTGAATTCCGGGCAGCCATTGCCCGGAACCAGCCGTTGTGGTCTGATCCCATTGTGACCGAAGTGTCGCCGCTGGGCACGTTGTATGTGGCGGAGCAGGATCACCAGGACTTTTATGCGCAACGGCCCGACGTGGGCTATTGCCAGGTCATTATCAACCCTAAAATAGCCAAAGTAAGAAAACATTACGCGAAGTGGCTCACCGCCTAGAAGCTCCCATAGCCACTCGCTAGGGTGGCGGATATGCCCAGGCGCAGCCTGCCCGCGCTGCGCTTTCACCCATCGATATATGAAGCTAAGGACCCCACCATGGCACGGATTTATGACAATGTCACCCAGCTGGTTGGCGGCACACCCCTGGTGCGCTTGAACCGCCTCACCGAAGGTTTGGCCGCAACCGTCGCCGTCAAGCTTGAGTTTTACAATCCAGCGAACAGTGTCAAGGACCGGATTGGTGTTGCCATTATTGACGCTGCGGAGGAAGCCGGTGCCCTGCGCCCCGGCGGCACCATTGTTGAGGGGACCTCTGGCAACACGGGGATCGCCTTGGCCATGGTGGGGGCCGCCCGCGGCTACAAGGTCATCTTGACCATGCCCGAGACCATGTCCACCGAACGCCGCGTGATGCTGCGCGCCTACGGGGCGGAAATTGTGCTCACCCCGGGCTCAGAAGGCATGAGCGGCGCCGTTGAACGGGCCAAGCAAATTGTCGCCACCACGGAGAACGCCATTTGGGCCCAGCAGTTCGCCAACCCGGCCAACTCCGACATTCACCGCCGCACCACGGGCGAGGAAATTTGGGAAGACACTGAAGGGGCCGTGGATATTTTTGTCGCCGGGGTGGGCACCGGCGGTACCATCACCGGAGCAGGACAGCTGCTGAAGAAGCGCAAGCCCGGGGTTCAGGTAGTCGCTGTGGAACCCAGCGATTCCCCGATTCTCAGCGGCGGCGCACCCGGCCCGCACAAGATCCAGGGCTTGGGCGCGAACTTCGTTCCCGAAATCCTTGACCGTGACATTTACGACGAGGTCATGGATGCCACCCTGGAAGATTCAGTGGCTGTGGCACGTGCCCTGGGCAACCAGGAGGGCATTCTTGGCGGCATTTCCTCGGGCGCCATTGTGTGGGCAGCCTTGGAGTTGGCTAAACGTCCGGAAAATGCCGGCAAACTTATCGTGGCCATTGTCTGCGATTTTGGCGAGCGTTACATTTCCACTGTGCTGTACGACGACATCCGCGGCTAAGCGCCGGCATCTTCTGCAGGACTGTTTTTACGCAGCATTGACGCTATGGCATCAGTGGTGTGGGTCCTGCTCTAAAGTGGGACGTTGCAAGGACTACCCGCCCACCCTGAGTGCGGCCGTTACATGAAAGAAGTCTGTGGAATTTTTCGCCAGAATACAAGAAGACCTTAAGTCTGCCCGCTCACATGACCCGGCCGCACGTGGTTCGGCGGAGAATCTTTTCATTTATTCAGGTTTGCATGCCATTTGGATGCACCGCTTGACGCATAAAATGTGGGCCAACCCGCTGCTGCGCTTCCCCGCCCGGGCACTGTCCCAGCTGGCCCGGTTCGCCACGGGCATTGAAATTCATCCCGGCGCCACCATTGGCCGGCGTTTTTTCGTTGATCACGGCATGGGCGTGGTCATAGGTGAAACGTCCAACATTGGCGACGATGTGATGATTTACCAGGGTGTCACCCTGGGCGGGCGCTCCCTGGCAAAAACCAAGCGCCACCCCACCATTGGCAATCGGGTCACCATTGGTGCCGGCGCCAAGGTGTTGGGCCCCATCCATATTGGCGACGACTCCGCCATTGGCGCCAACGCCGTGGTGGTCAAGGACGCCCCTGCCTGCTCCATCCTCACGGGCATTCCGGCCACGGTGCGGCATCGTGATGCGCGCAAAGAGATGGCACCTGCCGTGGATCCTGCCGAGTACATTGACCCGGCCATGTGGATTTAGCAGCCCCTTCAGCTAGGCCTTAAAGCACGACGGCGGCCGGCGCCGGGGCCCGGGAAGGTGCCGGGCGCCGGCGTCCTTAAGAGCCGGGGCTCGTGGGGGGGGACTGCGCGGGTCGCAGACATGTAGA
>JBBSSM010000020.1:0-49202 GCA_038242155.1 Actinomycetales bacterium
CGACGGTCTTGACCAGAGCGCTGTCACGGGCACCTGTCACCGTTACGGAAATATTATGCTGGCCAGCCTCTGCAGTGGGAGCAGCATCGGACGCAGCGGGGGCGGACACCACAGTGGAGCCTGCCGCACCGGAGGTATCGGTTGGGGCTGCCGTCTCGGCGGGAGAACAGGCGGTAAGCAACAAACCAAGCATGGCCACGGCCGCGCCTGCGGAGAGGGGCTGCAGGGTACGGCTGAAAAGTTTTCCGGAAGTAATCATTAGTCGATTATCGCAAAACTCCCGCCAAGCGGCAAAATTCCAGCATTGCCCGGCGGGATAGGTACTGTTAATCCTTGTACTGGGTGCCTGGGGCTCGGTTAACCGCTGCCGGCATGACAGAAACGGTGCTCCTGAGTGTTTGTTTCAGGAGGCTGAACTAGCCTGCGTGACACGTCGATTGTCGAGACGAAGTTCCATATCCTGCATGACCAATCCGGCAAGGTCAGCTAAAGTTGCTTCGTCTGCCGATGACATTTGCCTGGGCTTGACGTCAAGGATGCACAGGGTTCCGAGGTTGTACCCCTCGCGCGTTTTCAGGGGTGCCCCCGCGTAGAATCCAAGACCAAAGTCTCCTGTGACCAGGGGATTTGACAGTGTCCGCGGGTCCACTGCAGTGTCCTCAACAACCCAGACCTCGTCTTGGAGTATTGCCGAAGCACACAGACCTGGGTCACGATCAATTTGCTCCACCTGGAGCCCATGGTGGGATTTGAACCAAATCCGATCGTGGTCCACGATGCTTACGATGGCAATGGGTACATCGAACAGCCTGGCCGCCAGTGAGGTAATTTTATCAAAGGCCCCGTCGGGTGGAGTGTCGAGAATTGCGTGTTCCTGCACCGCCGCCATGCGTGCCGGTTCTTCTGGGAGAATAAGGGAGGGGTCGATTTTGTGTCTTCCACGCTCTGCTGCCGATTTTTCCACCAGCGCCAGAGAAACTTCCCGGGCAGTGGGCCGGTCTTCGGGGTTGGCAGCTGTCATGGCGGCCAAAAGTACTTTCCATTCCTGGTCAAGTTCTTCAGGAATGGGGGGATTTTGGATCAGCCGGGCAACAGCGCTTTGCATTGGCTCTCCCGGGAAAGCGACCCGTCCAGTGAGACTTTCCAAAATGACCAGACCGAGAGAATAAACATCACTGGCAGCGGTAAGGACCTCGGCGCGAGCTTGCTCCGGGCTGAGATAGGCCGCGGTGCCAAAAAATCCTCCATCGGGGTCCTCCGGCCTTTCTGCAATTAACGCAATACCGAAGTCTGTCAACTTTGCCCGCATTCTGGCAGCATCCTGGTGGTAATCAAAAACCATGATGTTGGCGGGTTTAACGTCTCGGTGAATGACACCCTTATTGTGGATATAGGCCAAGGCGTCCGCGAGATCACTGCCAATTTGAGCCGCATGTCGCTGGCTCAAGGCCCCCAGGGTTAGATGGTGTTTTAAGTCGGGACCAGCAATTAATTCCATTACTAAATAAACGCAGGGCTGATCGGCTCCGTCACGCTCCACCCCGACATCGAGGAGAACAACCAGCCCATGGTGCTGCAGGCCTGCAAGGACCTTGACTTCACCATCATCAACGTCGCCCACGGTCTCCTTACGGAGCGGCTTGGTAATTATTTTCACTGCCACTTCGCGTCCCAGATACTCATCTTGCGCCCGGTATACCGTGGCCATTGCCCCTACACCAATACGCTCCAGAACGCGGTATCTGCCCCCAAGAAGGGTATCTGCGTCGTGGCGGGCTTGGGTGAACATCGGGCAACCTTAGAGTTTAATGACATGGTTCATGGTGTTGAGGGACAGTGGGCGCAAATAGCTCTGATTCCACTTCGGTGATGGCAGCACTGCGGTGCCCGGCTTAGGGCACCGCGCAGAGGCAGGCAGCACTTCTGAAATGTAGCAACTAATGTATTGTCCCGAAGCTATTTCAGGATCAATGATACCGCCGCAGGCACCGGAAAGTTTTTCATTGGCACGGCGGCAGCGGCGGTGAGAGTCTGTACTATCCGTCACTTGCGGACGTGTTTTGCCACTGATTCTGGCGTGTTGACCCGTTAGGCGGTCAATGCTGGCATTGGGCGCTCCGGTTCCCGTGTGAAAAGCGGAACTTAGCCATTTCAGTTCGGGGAATTGCTCAATACCTCACCACTGGCAGCGTCAATTTGTACTGAGTGTTTGACATTCGATTCATCCATGACGTCGGCCTCCCACACGGTGGTGCCCTGCTCACTGTCGAGGTTTAATTCAGTGATGGTGCCGTTTGGTACAGCCGACAGCATTTTCTGTGCTGCCTGTGCATAGTCGAGTTTTGCTGCATTGACACGGTCGAGGTGTTTGGTTTTATCAGCAACGTCCTCGTTCTTAGTCACCGGACCGGCGACTACCTGAGTGCCGTCGGCTGAAAGTTCCAGCTCCTGCTCGGTGCCGTCCGAAGTGACAAGCTGCACTTCCCAGGCCGCGCCATTGCGCTCGGTTTCAATGGAGATGAGCGTGCTGCCAGATACCTGCGCCAGGGCGGTCTGCCCGGCCTTCACCAACGTTGTACCACCGGATTCAGGTGCCGCACTGTCAGTGGGTGAGGATGCTCCAGCACTGGGTGAGGGCTTCATTGATGTGTTTGTCGGTACAACGGATTCGCTGGATGCCGTGGGAATTACCGGGGCAGTTGAAGCCGAATCGTTCGTACTTCCACCGTTACATCCCGTGAGCGTCAATAAGGCAACGGCTGCTGAGGCGATCATGTAGCGGCCGCGTCGTTGTGAGCTGATCGGTGCGAAAGTCAACATGGTACGCTCCAAAGAATTATTCAAGACATGGTTCGGTGCCTTTTCATTTTCCATGGGTAGGCATAATTTAGCAATGATTCAACGGCACCCGGATAAAATGCTCGCAAAATCTGCGGGGCCAGTTGTTACCCGCCGTTTTGGCAGGTGCGCGGTGGTTGACTCAGGAGATGACATCACGTGGGAAGCGTGAACAGGGTCCAGAACACTGCAGTACATTTTTCAGGTGTAGCAGACAGCACGCATTTTAGGACTGTTTCCTGCTGTGCGGATAAAGCTGCCCGCTTACCGGTGTGAAGTGAATTCGCACCGGTAAGGTGACTATTTATGCAGATCTTCTCACCACATTTGTTCGCGGCGGACCGCTACCTCCGTTGCCCGGCAACCCATGCAAAGGTAACAACACCATGGTGATTTTTAGCCGTCCCCAGCCGGGGACCTTGTCTACAACGCTTAGACTTTTAGCGGCAATCATGGTTCCTTCCGTCATTGTGAGCGTGCTGGGAGGGGCTTCGGCCAGCATGGGATTTGGTTTGGCCATGGGCTTGGGGATGGCGGTCACTCCAGTGAGTCGACCGCGCCAGGCCGCGCTGCTGGTGATCGTGGGTGCCGCTCTTGGTGGGTTGGCGTCCCTGGCCGGATCAACACCGTGGGCCATTGCTGTCTTGATGTTTGTTTCCGCGATTCTCTTCGCGGTCACCAACCAACGCTCCGCCGGACTGCTTTCATTGACTCCGGTCATGGTGATCTTGTTTGGTCCCGGCCCCATCGACCTCAGTTGGTGGTCGGCGGTTCTATGGATTCTTGCCGGAGGTTTGGCCGGCGCCCTGATCACCCGCCTGCTCAAGTTCCACGCCCCTACCCTTCCGGTGGAAAAACGCGCCGCGTGGGAGCACGGCATTGCGGTGGGTGTGCTGTGTGCCGGGATCATGTACTGGGCCCTGGCTAATAATATTCCCCATGGTTACTGGGTAGCAGTGACAGTTTTGATGGCTTTACGGCCGCTGGCCAGTCAGCGTCGCGAGACTCTCAACGGCCGTCTCCTGGGCACCTTTTTAGGTGCCATTATTGCCTTGTTGGCCGTGTTGTTCCTGCCCGTCTGGGGTGCGGCCGTAGTAGCTGTGCTGTGCTTGTTTTTCCTCGTCTGGTATTCCATGGGCGGGGCCTACCTCATGCAAACGCTGAGTTTGACGCCGATGCTGCTGATTTTCGCCTCCCTTGGGGACATTGAACGTGGGTTCGAGTTGACCCTTGAACGGGTCATTTTCACGCTTTTGGGAATTACCGCAGCGGTCTTGCTCGCCTTGTTGCTGCGGCGCTGGGAATCCCGGCGCGGGGTAATTTCCAATTGAAACGACGACGGCGGCCCGGAAACCCCTTCCCTGCCCCGGTGCGGGCAGGCGCGGATAAATTGTTTGATCCCCGGTTGAGGCCCCCCGGTGAATGCATGGCCGATTTTGTGATTCGCCAGTTGAATGGTGAGGACCTCACGGACGCTGTTGCCTTGGAGCGCACCCATATGATTTGGCGGGCATCCGCCTTGGCCCAAAGGTGTAAGCGGGGCTATCTAAGCGGCTAAGGAAGCACAACGGGTCCCAGCTCATTGAAGAGATCACCTGGTCCAGGATTGTGTTCGGCTGCAGCACCACCCAGGAAGACCCCTGACAGGATAAACATTGCAGAATCGTATCTGCTTCGGCCTCTTTTCCCAGGGACACACCTCACTAAGGGGCGGCCGGCACCAGTTCCTGATCTAATGGGTAAGTGACACTCTTGTCACTGCCAATGAGGGCGCCGGAGCTTAGCTCTGCGGGTTTAATTTGATTTTTACCCACTATGTGGTGGACATTCTCGTCGTGTGCCAGCAGGTGATCGGCGATGATCCGTCGGTGGCATCGCCACCAGACAGCCTCCGAACACATTAACGCTACGCGCCGTGCCGGTTCCTGCTTGATTAATTCAGCCAATCCGGCGGAAAATTCGGCGGAGAGCGCATAGTCCGCGTAGTTGTGGAAACTTCGATTCTCCCACCAGGCGTTCACTTCAAACGAAACGTCCTTACTGACCGGCCGGCGTCCCGTAAGCGGGGCCGAGCGAATGAAATCAATGCCTGCCTCAGAGAGCGAAGCAGCAAGTGTGTCGGCATTAAAATGTGGATACTTATTTGATCCGGGCAATTTACGGACGTCTACGACTTGCTCGATGCCACCTTCTTGGAGAAGTTCAATGAATTCTTCCAACGACCGATTCGAGTGGCCTATGGTAAAAAATCTGTCTCCTTCGCCGTTATTCATTTGTTCTTGATGCGGCGCAGAGCATTGCCCTTGTGTGCTGCAATGTGCTCAGACTTGTCGCTCTTAATTTCATATTGCGGATCATCTTTGGACGCTCGGTGAGTGTGACCTTTGTAGTCGAAGTCGGATGTATGTTTTTTGGTAATTCGACCCGAGACCTGGCCAGCTTCCGAGTTCCATGAAACATGATCGCCGACCGAAAAGTTATCAGACATGCCTGCTCCTTTTGTAGTGCTTCATTGAACCACTATGCCTGAACTTAGTCGTGGTGAGAACTTCAGCGAAGGTTCCAAAAGGCACATTGGGCAACTGTGTGGGCCAGACCTGCCCGGCTGGGAACTTGGGAATCTACCCTCGGCTGGCTAAACGTGCGTCATGAATCCGGTGCCCTCGCTCAGACTGGAAAGTGTCGCTGTTCGAGCTGGACGTACTCCTCGAGCAATTCGAGAGGGTGCATGCCCGCGTCGCCCTCTTGGCTTAGCGCTCGGCGAATGGCGTCAAGCTTCTGCGCACCCTCGGGAAAGGGCGGCAGCAAGGGAACGGCCGGGTCGCTGCGCACGTCGATGACCACCGGCCGGTCGGCACTGAAGGCCTGCTCCCATGCACCTGCCAACTCATTCGGGTCAGCAACTCGGATGCCGCGCAGCCCCAGAAGCTCCGCGTACTCAGAAAATGGAAAATGCGGCAGGTGCTGGCTCGGTACAAAGCGTGGATCACCTTCGGTCTCCCTTTGTTCCCACGTCACTTCCGCCAGGTCCCCGTTGTTGAAGACACAGACCACAAACCGCGGATCCTCCCACTCGCGCCAGCGGGCGGACAGTGTGATGAGTTCAGCAACACCGCTCATTTGCATTCCGCCGTCGCCCGCCAATACCACCACTGGACGTTCCGGATGCAAAAGCTTCGCCGCCAGGCCATAGGGAAGCCCTGCGCCCATGCTGGCCAAAGTGCTGCACAGGTGGGCCGGCACCTCCCGCGGCAATACGAGTTGCCTCGCATACCAATACACGCAACTGCCCACATCCAGTGCCACCTGCGCATTGGAGGGCAACTGCAAACCCAGTTCATGTACCACACGTTCAGGGTTGACGGGATTCGCCGTGACAAATGCCCGCTCCAGGCGCAATTCATCCCATGACGCCACAGCCTCGGACACTTCCCTGCGCCACGGCTCACGGCGCTCGGGCACGGAGGGCAGAAGCGCCAGAAGCTGGCGGAGGGTGGCGGCAGAGTCTCCGACCAGCGCCACCTCCACGGGGTACCGGTTGCCGGGACGCTGCGCCGAAATGTCAATCTGGACGGCCCGTGCCGCGCCGGGCTTTGGATAAAATTCGGTCCAGGGATCATTGGATCCGACAATCAGCAACCCGTCACAGCGATTGAGCACCGCGGCGCTCGCAGACGTCCCCAAGTGCCCCATGACCCCGGCAACATAAGGCAATGACTCATCCACATAAGGTTTACCCAGCAGGCTGGTCACCACGGCCGCGCCCAACCGCTCGGCGATCTGCTCAACTTCCTTCGAAGCACGGCGCGCACCCTGCCCCACGAGCATCACAATGCGTTCACAACCATTGAGTAGTTCGACTGCCGATTCCAGTTGGGCTTTCTGTGGGGTGACCACCGAAGGCGCCCAAATGGCGGCCGTCGGGATCTGTGCATGCTCGCCACTGAGTGCGACTTCGGGTTGCTGCTGCACATCGTGGGGAAGGATCACCACGGTGGGCGAAGAGGTGGCCAAGGCCGTGCGGAAAGCACGGTCCATGACCGACGTCGCCTGCTCCGGGGAGGAGATTTGTTCGCAGAACTGGGCTGCCACGTCCTTGAACATGGCCTTGAGGTCAATTTCCTGCTGGTACTGCGATCCCAGAACAGTCACGTTTTGCTGTCCCACGATGGCAACGACAGGCATGCTGTCAAGCTTGGCGTCATACAGTCCATTGAGCAGATGCACGGCGCCGGGGCCTTGAGTCGACACCATCACACCGATGTTCACGCCCCCGGCGGAGCCGTCGTCCTCCTCGGCACCCAACTGCCCCAGCGCAAACTTTGAATGCGCCACGGCCATAAAAGCTGCAGCTTCTTCGTGACGGGCCTGCACAAATTCCGGCCCCTCGGGATGCCGTCGCAGGGCGCCCAGCAGGGTGTTAATGCCATCACCGCTGTACCCGAAAATCCGTTTGACGCCCCAGTCCACAAGACGGTCCACAATCGTGTCCGCCACAAGTCGCTCCGTCACCGGTGTTCCTCCCTGCCTGTTTCTGCGCCGGGTCAGCTACTGGCACCGCCGCTTGCTGCGCGCTTTCATCACAGCCAATCTACGCATAAGTGGGGCACCCTGGAAAGGGCACCATGTAATTTTTCCAATTCCCAATCCTTGTAAACACCAGGCCTGGAGTGGGGGCCTGGGCGGAAACCGGAGTGCCTCACTGAATTGTGGTGACAATTTTGGCAGTTTAGCCCCGTCCGCCTCCCTGAAGACCAAGGCCTGCTCCCGGTTCCCTTGCTACAGTTATCACCATGCCAAAGAAAGCGCTTTCCAATACTGCCGCCGGTGACAACGGGGACCAGCCGGTTCGATCAGTGCTCCGTCTGTTGCTGCGACGCCCGGGGCGGATGATGGTGGCTGTCCTGGCCTTCGCCATAAAAGAGATCCCCATGTAGTTTCTCCCGGTGATCACGGCGGCGGTCATTGACATTGTGACGGTCGGCGGACCAGTGGAATCGGTACTGTGGTGGAGCGTGATTGCCGCGGTCCTTCTTCTGCAGAACTACCCGAACCACATCATTTACACCCGCAATTTTATGACGGTGGTGCGTGACACTGGTTCCGAACTGCGCAACGTTTTGGCCGCCCGGCTGCAGAGCCTGTCGATTGGTTACCATACGCGCGTCAACTCCTCGATCGTGCAGACCAAAGTGGTGCGTGATGTCGAGAACGTTGAGCTGATGCTCCAGCAGGTGACCCACCCGCTGCTGTCTTCGATCATGGTGATGGCAGGTGCCCTCACCATGACGGCCATTGCCGTTCCCCAGTTTCTGCCCGTGTACGCCCTTACGGTACCCATTGCGATCGGGATCCGCTTCGGCATGCGCAACCGCTCGCGCTCCCGCAATGAAACCTTCCGCCTCGAGGTCGAAGGCTTCGCAGCACGGGTGGGTGAAATGGCGTCACTGATCCCCGTGACCAGGGCGCATGGGCTGGAAGAAACAGCTGTGAGCCGCGTCGCCAGCAGTGCCGACGGCGTGCGGCGTGCGGGATTGCACCTTGACATGCTCAACGGCCACGTGGCCTCAATTTCATGGGTCACGATGCAGCTGCTCGGCGTTGGCTGCCTGGTGCTCGCAGCCGTGTTCTCCCTGACGGGCTTCCTTCCCATCTCTGCCGGCGAGGTGGTGTTGCTGTCGACCTATTTCGCCCTCCTCACGCAGGGTTTGACACAACTGTTGATGTTAATTCCAGTGGGAGCGCGCGGGCTCGAATCCGTGCGTTCCATTGCCGAGGTGCTGGAGGAGCCGGATCTGGAGCAGAACGAGGGCAAGCAATTGGTCGAACAGCTTGCAGGGAATGTGCGGCTCGAATCGGTGAGCCAGCGGTATCCCGACTCCGACGCGGACGCCATCCACGGCCTTGACCTCGACATCCGGGCCGGGGAAACCGTCGCCTTCGTCGGTTCGTCCGGATCCGGCAAGTCCACCCTGCTGAATCTGGTGCTCGGTTTTGTGCGCCCCACGAGTGGACGAATTCTGTTGGACGGCATCGATATGCAGCTTGTGGACATGCGTACAGCCCGCCGCTTTGTGTCAGTGGTGCCCCAGGAGTCCGTTTTGTTCGAGGGCAGCATCCGCGACAACGTGGCCTACGGCCTCCCCCATCTGGAGGACGAGCGGATTCGCGCTGCACTGCAGGACGCCAACGTCCTTGATTTCGTCGAAGGACAGCCGGACGGCTGGCATACCATTGTCGGCGAGCGCGGTGCGCGCCTTTCGGGAGGGCAGCGCCAACGCCTGGCCATTGCCCGGGCTCTTGTGCGCGACCCGCGCATCCTGCTCCTGGACGAGGCCACCAGCGCGCTGGACCCGGAGTCCGAACAACTCGTCAAGGAGGCACTCGTCCGTCTGATGCAGGGACGCACCACCCTGGTCGTTGCCCACCGCCTGTCCACGATCCGGCAGGCCGATCGCATCGTGGTTCTGGAACAGGGGAAAATCGTCGAAATCGGTACGCATGACGAGCTCCTTGCCCGTTCCGGACGATACGCACAGCTGCATAAAACCCAGGTTGGCTCCAACGGCTGAGCACCGTCGGTAAAGCCGGCATTCCCAGGCCCTGCCCAAACCACCATGGGCGCGCACTACTTTTCAGTTACCGCGCGTCTACGGCCAAGCCGGCAAGCAAAAGGTCCAGGCCGTAGGCAAATGCTGCCTCCGTGTCATCGTCGGTTTCCGGCAGCAGGCCGGCGCGGACAAGTCCAGCCCGGTTCTGTTCCTGCATGACAGATCCCAGCAGGTGGTGGATGAGGGCATCCGCAGCCCACTGATTCTTTTGCCGGGAAGCTCCCTGCCGGGCCAGGGCCTTGGGAATTTGCTGCAGCGGCGAGTCAGCATTGCCCATCAAGGCGTGGGCCAGCGCAACCACCTCAGCACCATCATTGACGGACAGCAGCACGCCCCGGATGTCCAGTAACAGTGCACGCAGCGACGCAGGTTCGCCCACAGGTTCCAGAATTACCCCTGCCAGCACGGTGAGAAGATCCTGTTTGTTCTTGAAATGCCAGTAAAGGGCGCCGGGCTGAACGTCCAGGTCCCTGGCCAGGCGGCGCATGGAAAGGTCAGCCAATCCATACTCCCGCAGAATGGTCATGGCCATATCCACAATCAGTGCACGCGACAACACCATTGCCCTCAACCCTTTCACCTGCGCTGCAGTGCCCTCATGACACCCTCCATCTTCCCCCATGAGTACCGCCCTCAATTGACAGCGGCACACCCGCGCCACACAATTGAACAGTGTTCAATTTATTCGATGACCTTGCCGTCCGCCAATCCAACGGCGCCACTTTGACCCGTGAAGATGCACATACCATCCTCAGCTCTTCCGACGATCAGTTGCTTGACCTGGTGGCTGCCGCTGCGCGCCTGCGCCGCTTCCACTTTGGCAACACCGTCAAGGTGAACTATTTGGTCAATTTGAAATCGGGGCTGTGTCCGGAGGACTGCACGTACTGCTCCCAGCGCCTGGGCTCGGCTGCCCAGATCCTGAAATACACCTGGCTCAAGCCCGATGAGGCCGTGGCCCAAGCGGGCACCGGCATCCGGGCCGGCGCCTCCCGCGTGTGCATGGTGGCCAGCGGCAAGGGCCCCAGCGACCGCGATGTTGATTGCGTCGCCGGCATGGTCACCGAACTCAAGAACCAGCACCCGGAGGTGGAGGTGTGCGCCTGCCTGGGCATCCTCAAGGAGGGGCAGGCAGGACGCCTGAAAGCCGCAGGCGTCGACGCCTACAACCACAACTTGAACACGAGCGAGGAGATGTATGCGGACATCTGCTCAACCCACGAATTTTCCGACCGCGTGCGCACCGTGGAGCACGCCAAAGATGCCGGCCTGTCCCCCTGTTCCGGTGTCATCGTGGGCATGGGGGAAAGCCACGATCAACTCATTGACGCCGTGTTTGCCCTGCGCGGGCTGGGCAGTGATTCCATCCCGGTCAACTTCCTCATGCCCTTCGATGGCACCCCGCTGGAAGGCACCTGGCTGCTCACCCCCGCCGCCTGCCTGCGCGTGCTTGCGCTGGTTCGCTTTGCCTGCCCGGCGACCGAGCTGCGCATGGCCGGCGGACGTGAAATGCACCTGCGCACGCTGCAGCCCCTGGCCCTGCACGTGGCCAATTCCCTGTTCCTGGGCGACTACCTCACCAGTGAGGGACAGGAAGCCACCGCCGACCTGGACATGATCAAGGACAACGGTTTCGTGGTTCTCGGCAGCAAAACGGTCCAGGAACCGGACGACGGCGGCACCTGCGCCAGCGGGCCCCTCACCGTTCGCCGTCGTGGCGCCGGCACGGCACTAGCTCCCAATGCTTGACAACTCCGGGCCGGCGCCGACCTCCGCGGCCCTGCCTGTCCGCCCCACACTCATCGAGCGGGACCGGGGGTTGTTGTGGCACCCCTACGCACCCTTGGACGGGGACGCCCCGTACGCCGTGCACGGGGCCGAAGGTACGCAGCTTACGCTCTCCGCAGCTGATGGCACCGGCTTTGTGGCGGTGGATGCCATGAGTTCGTGGTGGTCGGCCATTCACGGCTACCGCAATCCCGTCCTGGATGCGGCCCTGGCGAAGCAGGCAGGCCGGTTCAGCCACGTCATGTTTGGCGGCCTGACCCATGAACCCGCCGTACGGCTGGCCGAGCAGCTGGTGTCCCTGACCGGGCTGGACCACGTGTTCTTTGCCGACTCCGGTTCGGTCTCCATTGAAGTGGCCCTCAAACTGGCGGTGCAGTACCAGTTGGGGCGCGGCCGGCCGGGACGGAACCGCTTCCTGTCCCTGCGCGGCGGCTACCACGGCGACACCTTTGCGGCCATGGGCGTGTGCGACCCCGTGGACGGCATGCACGCTGCCTTCCCCGCCAGCATTGCCCAACAATTCTTCCTGCCGCGTCCGCCCGCTGCCCGGCTCACCGCCGGAACACTGACAGCCTGCCCGGATGAGGTGGCTGCCTGGATTGCTGAACTTGAGGCAGTGGCACGCACCCACAGTGATGAGCTGGCGGCCATTATTGTGGAACCCGTGCTGCAGGGTGCCAGTGGCATGCATGTCTATGCCCCCGAATGCCTGACCGCCGCCCGGCGGGTGGCTGATGAGCACGGACTGCTGCTGATTGTCGATGAGATTGCCACCGGCTTTGGCCGGACCGGAAAGCTGTTTGCTTCTCAGTGGGCGCAGGTGGTTCCTGACATCATGTGCGTTGGAAAAGCCCTGACCGGCGGGTACCTGACGCTGGCCGCCATGCTCTGTTCCGCCCGGGTGGCTCACGTGGTCACGCACTCCCCCCTGCGAGCGCTGCTCCACGGGCCCACCTTCATGGCCAACCCGCTGGCATGCGCCGTGGCAACAGCCTCCCTGGACCTGCTGGCAACGTCGGGATGGCAGCACCAGGTAAATGGCATTGCACAGGGACTGGCAGCTGGCCTGGCCCCTGCACGTGCCTTGAACTCGGTGTTGGACGTGCGGGTGCTGAGTGCCGTGGGCGTGGTGGAACTCGCGGGGCCCGTCGACGTGCCGGCCGTCACCGCAGCGGCACTGGACTGCGGCGTCTGGGTCCGCCCGTTCCGCAACCTGGTCTACACCATGCCTCCCTTCATTAGTTCAACAGCGGACGTGGCCACGATCGGTGCGGGCATCTGCACCGCCGTCGCCCGGGTGCATGGCTGATGGCCGCCGAAACCACCGCCCTGCAGGACTGGTTCGCCGCACGCGCCCAGGTCCGCGCACAACGCGGACTTGGGCGCAGCGCCGAACCCCAAACCGGGCTGCTTGATTTGGCCTCCAACGACTACCTTGGCCTCTCCAACGACCCGCGCGTCATTGCCGCAGCGACCCAGGCCCTACACGAACACGGCGCCGGGGCCCGCGGCTCCCGGGTGGTGTGCGGCACCACGGCAGCACACCAGGAACTGGAGAGGCAGCTGTGCCTGCTCACCGGTCAGGAGGCCGCGCTCGCCTTTTCCAGTGGCTACGCCGCCAACATTGGCATCCTGACGAGCCTGGGCGGACCCGGAACCCTCATGATCCACGACGCCCACGTCCACGCCTCACTGCTTGACGGCATCAGGCTCTCCCGCTCCCCCGCCGTTGAGGTGGCCCATCACGATGCGGCCGCCATTGCCACCGCGCTGGCCGGGCGGACCCAGCCGCGGGCCGTCGTGATGGTGGAATCCATCTACTCGGTGTTGGGGGATGCCGCAGACCTTGCCACCGTGGCGAAGCTCTGTGCCAGCTTTGATGCCCTGCTGTTGGTCGATGAGGCCCACGGCATCGGCGTGGCTGGTCAGGGCCGGGGCGCCGTTTATGCCGCGGGACTGGCCGGCGCCCCGCATGTGGCGCTCACCGCAACGCTGTCCAAGGCGCTTGGCTCTCAGGGTGGTGCCGTGCTGGGCACGGCTGCGCTCCGGGACCATTTGGTCAACACGGCCCGGACCTTCATCTTCGACACGGCCCTGGCACCGGCCGCCGCAGCGGCAGCAGCACGGGCCGCGGCCATCATCATGGCGGAACCCGAACTGGCCGCACGGGTGCTTGCCAACGCGGCCCTGCTGGCCCTCCGCTGCGGGGTTCCAGCAGCCGCCGGGGCCGTGCAGTCCATCCCTATCGAATCAGCTGCCCGGGCCGCCGAACTGGCCGCATCATTACGCTCCCAGGGCCTGTCCGTGGGTTGTTTCCGCCCACCCAGCGTGCCCGACGGCGTGTCCCGGCTCAGGCTCACCTCCCGCGCCAACATCTCCGCCACCGAACTGGAATGGGCTGCCTCCACCGTGGCCCGGGCCGTGGCCGGCGAACCACAAGAGGATCCGTCATGAACCATCTGATCATTGGTGACCCGGCCCAGGTGCGGGACATCATGCGTCGTACGGAGGACTTTGCGCCGACCAACGCCTTGACCTCGGTGGTGCCCCTGGCTCCGGCGACGCTGCGCATCCTCAGCAAGGCCCGCTTTGCACTGCCCCCGGTCCTGGCCTCCGCCACCGGAACCCGGCACCGGGCCGTGCGGACCATGGTGGGACGCTTCTTCACGCCCGCGAAGGTTGCCTCAATTGAGCCCCTCGTGCGGGAACTGGCTCGGCAAAGACTTGCCCTGGCACGGATCACTCTGGGAAGGAGTCCCGTGGACCTGGCCGAGTTGGTGGGCAGGCACATTCCGCCCGTTGTCATGGCTGAGCTCACGGGACAGCCCACCCCGGAGCTGCAACTGCTGAAGCGATGGAGCGCGGATTCGCTGGAGTTGTTCTGGGGCTGGCCGGATCCCGAACGCCAGCTCGTCTTGGCCCACAGCGCCGCGGAATTCTACCTATGGCTGCGGCAGGAGGCGGCAGCCGCGCGGGGCACGGCGTCGCTGTTTGGCGTGCTCGACGCGGCAGGGCTCTCCAGTGCGGAGGTGTGTTCCCTGGGGTACTTCCTGATCATTGCCGGACAGGAAACCACCTCACAACTCATCAATACTGTCTTGTTCCGCGGGCTCGAAAAAGAGTTGGGCACCGGTGGCTGGGCCGGCCTGGCCGATCCGGCAGCGGCCCGCGCCCACGTCCGCTCGGCGCTGGCCCACGAATCCTCAGTCCACACCTGGCGGCGGGCAGCACAGCGCGACACGAAAGTGGCGAACCATGTCATTCCCGCAGGGGCGGAAATCCTGCTGGAACTCACGGGACGGCACCCGGAAACAGCGCCGGCAACTGCGTATTCGCTGGCTTTTGGCCACGGCCTGCACCGCTGCCTGGGCGCCAGGCTGGCTGAACTGGAAACCACGCTGGTCCTTGAGGAAACCGCGGCCGCCTTCCCCCTGTTGCAGCCGGCGGGGCCCCCTCCCCCGTGGTTGCGGCTGCTGTCCTTTCAAGCCCCGCTCAGTGTCCAGGCCCAGCTCCCGAAGAAAGTTGCTTCATGAACGTCATCTTTATCACCGGCACCGACACCGACGTGGGCAAAACACTGACGACGGCGGCCCTCGCGGCCGCGCTGTCTGCCACAGGGTCCAGTGTGGCAATGTACAAGCCCACCCAGTCAGGGGTTGCCGCCGACGGCCACGGTGACACTGACGAGGTGATGCGGCTCGGCGGAATCGATGCAGCCTGCGACGGCATCCGGTTGGACGAGGCCATGGCACCGAGGGCCGCGGCGGCCCGTGCCGGCCAGGCCCTGCCAGATCTCGCCCATCATGTTGACCGCATTGCGGAACTGGCGGCCTCCCATGACCACGTGCTGGTGGAGGGTGCCGGTGGACTGCTTGTGGAATTGGACAACCAGAGGCATACGTTGGTGGATCTTGCGGGGGCTGCCATGCGCACAGCGAACACACAGTTCGTGGTGGTGTGCCGCAGCGGCCTGGGCACCCTGAACCACACCGGGCTGACGCTGGAGGTTCTGAGGTACCGGGGCTTTAGCGACGCGGCGCTGGTGATCGGTTCCTGGCCGGCTGTGCCGTCAGAGGTGGAATCCAGTAACCGCGCATATTTGGAAGACCTCATGGGAACACGCTTCCTGGGGGCCCTGCCAGCCGGTGCAGCAGCACTGCAACCCGCTGCCTTCCGGGCACTGGCTCCCGGCTGGCTAAAAATCCCGGCCCCGGCGCGGGGCGACGGTTGACGGCCAGGTGAAGCAATTATTGGCCGGGGTTGGACAGGGGTAATCACGTTGCAATAACGCCAGCTGCACGCATTCGGTCCCTGAGAAGAACCACCATGGCGTCAGCTGCCGCCCAACCTCCGGGTGATCGAACGTGCAGTGTTGGCGCACGCCTCACCGAGGGTTTGCAGACGTTCTTGGGATACCCGGAACCGAGGGGCTGGGATGAGAACGGCGGCGACCGGGTGGCCGCGATGGTCGTAGACGGGAGCAGCCACACCCACCTCATCCAGTGATGATTCCCCGTAGTTGGTGGCGTACCCGCGCTTGGCCCCGTCGGCAAGCCGCAGCAGGTACGCCTCGAGCCCCGCCTCGTCGACGCCGGCAAAGGCAATGGTGCCATTGAGGATGAGCTCACGCACCCGCGCCTCGGGTTCCAGAGCAAGGAAAACCTGCACTGAAGCGCTCATGGCGTCCTGATACAGGGCCCCGAGCGGTGCCGTGTGTTTGACTTGTTGGGGGCTGGCGATTTGTTCCACGCACATGGTTGCGCTGCCGTTCCACACCATGAGCGCGCTGGTCTCGGCCGTCCGTTCCGTCAGCTGGCGCAGTAAGGGATAGGCCACCTTGCGTTCCTCCAGTTCGGCCAGCAGGGGCCCGGCCACGGCAATCAGGCCCAAACCCAACCTGTAACGGCGCGAACTGGCATCCCGTTCCACGAGCTCTTCCTGCTCCAAGGTGGCAAGAATCCGCGAAATCGTGCTTTTATGCATGCCTACCCGCAGTGCAATCTCGGTCACGCCCAGCAACGGTTCTTCGGCAGAGAAACAACGCAGGACTGCGATGGCATTGACGATCACGGAGGTGCCGCGCGCATCGGCGCTGGGACTGCCGGCGCTGGGGCTGCTGGCGTCTGAGGTGTTCGCTGAAGTCGTCATGATCACCATCTTTCCCTATTGCCATCCGCACGAAGACATTCAAGGCTGCGGCGACATTCGAGGCTGCGGCGGCGCAGGCCGCCGCAGCCGGTGCCTGTATTAGGCGCTGATGATGTTGTGCTCCGGGCCGAACGGGAACTTGGTAATGTTCTCGGCTCCGTCCTCGCCAACCACCAGGATGTCGTGCTCACGGTAGCCGCCCGCACCGGGCTGGCCGTCCTGGACGGTAATCATCGGTTCCATGGAAACAACCATCCCCGGCTCCAGGACCGTGTCAATGTCTTCCCGAAGTTCCAGTCCTGCCTCACGTCCGTAGTAGTGGGACAGGACGCCAAAGGAGTGTCCGTAGCCAAAGGTCCGGTTCGCCAGCAGTCCACACTCCACGTAGATTTCATTGAGTTCTGCGGCTATGTCCTTGCACACGGCGCCGGGCTTGATGAGTTCCAGGCCACGGCGGTGAACCTCGACGTTGACGTTCCACAGTTCCAGCGAGCGGGCGTCGGGTTCCCCGAGGAACAGGGTTCGCTCCAGTGCCGTGTAGTAGCCGCTGGTCATGGGGAAGCAGTTCAGCGACAGGATGTCGTGTTCCTGGAGCTTGCGCGTGGTGGCCCAGTTATGGGCGCCGTCGGTGTTGATTCCGGACTGGAACCATACCCAGGTGTCGCGGATTTCCGAGTTGGGGAAGGTCCTGGCAATCTCATGCACCATGGCTTCGGTGCCAATCAGGGCCACCTCGTATTCACTGATGCCGACCCTAATGGCGTTGCGGATGGCTTCGCCCCCGAGGTCCCCGATCCGGGCACCATGCTTAATGACGGCGATTTCCTCGGCCGACTTGATCATGCGCTGGCGCATGGCTTCCTGCGCCACGTCAACGAGGGCAGCGCCGTCGAACGCTGCCTGGATCTTGTTGCGGTTATCGAGCGGCAGGGAGTCATCTTCCACCCCGAGGCGGCGAACCTTGATGCCGCGGGTGCGCAAAGATTCCTGGATCGCGAAGATGTAGTTGTCGCGGCGCCAGTCAGTGTAGACAATGTTCTCGCCATAGCCTCGACGCCACGGCATGCCGGCGTCGATGTTGGCCGTAACGGTGACGGTGTCATCCGGGGTGACCACCATGGCGTAGGAACGACCAAAGGAGGTGAAGAGGAAGTCGGAGTAGTACTTGATGCTGTGATAGCTCGTCAGGACGACGGCGTCGAGCTCCTTGGCTGCCATGATGCGGCGCAGCCCGGCAAGGCGTCGTTCCATTTCAATGTCCGAAAAGGTGAGTTCCACTTTCTGTCCGTTGTGTAGGACCTTCAGGCGCTCCAGCTCCGCGATGGTGCTGGCTGTTTCGGGCAAGATGATGCTCATGGTAACTCCTTATTAATAATGCAGGTGTTGGGTGATGTCGGGGAAAAATAGGGTCTAGCGAGGGATCGCTTAGTGCTTGAGCGGGGTTTGGGAGGTTTCCTTGGCCAGGGAGACGGCGATGAGGGATACGACGGCGGCGGCCATCAAGTACCAGCCGGGGGCCAGGTCGGAGCCACTGACGTTGATCAGCAGGGTCGAGACGAACAGTGCGGTGCCGCCAAAGAGGGCATTGGTGAGGTTGAAGCTCACGGCAAATCCGCTGTAGCGGACCTTGGTGGGGAACAGTTCGGCGAGGAAGCTGGGCAGTGTTCCGTCATTGAGTGTCAGCATGGCACCCAGCAGGATCTGGACCAGAAGGATCGCCAGGAAGTTCCCGGTGCCCAGCAGCATGAAGGCCGGCACTGTCAGCAACACAAAGGAGATCGACGCCGTCATCAGCACCCGCTTGCGGCCGTACTTGTCCGAGGCCATGCCGGTGAGGAAGATAAAACCAATGTAGGTGGCCAGGGCAACAGTGGTGGCTAAGAATGACAGGGATGCATCCAAGCCCACCACCTCACTGAGATAGGTGGGCATGTAGCTGAGCACCACGTAGAAACCAACGGCGTTCAAGACCACGGCACCAACGGCGATCAACAGGGGCCGCCACTGTTCCTTGAACAGTGAAAGGACAGGTGCCTTGATTGCTTCATCTTCTTTTTCCAGTGCGAGGAATGCGGGAGTATCCTCCAGCTTCACGCGGATGTAACGACCGATCAGCCCCATGGGCGCGGCCAGCAGGAACGGCAGGCGCCAGCCCCAGGAGTTCAGCTGGTCCGGGGTTAGTACCACTGTGAGTAGAAGGGCAATGAGGGAGCCAAGCAGCAACCCGGTGGCCGTGCTGGCCGGAACCACGGCTGCGTAAAGTCCGCGGCGATGCGCGGGAGCGTACTCGACGAGGAAGGCCGACGCGCCGGCATACTCCCCGGCCGCTGAAAATCCCTGAACAACGCGGATGATCAGGAGCAGGATCGGCGCCCAAATGCCAATGATGCTGTAGTCCGGGATCAAGGCAATGGCGAACGTTGCCGCAGACATGATCAAAATTGACAGGGACAAGGCGTTTTTGCGTCCCACCCTGTCGCCAATGTGACCCCAGATAAAGCCGCCAATGGGACGGACAAAGAAGGAGATGGCAAACAAGCCAAAGGTGAGCAAAAGCGCTGTTTGCTTATCGGCTTCAGGGAAGAAGACGTGTGAGATGGTGACGGCGAGATAGCCGTACACGGCGTAGTCGAACCATTCGACGAAATTGCCGATAAAGCTGGCACTGACCACCCGGCGCAGGGTGCTCTTGGACACCCCATTGTCATAACTGGGGTTGGGCTGGCCGCTCAGACTTGTCGGTCCCGACGGCGTTGGCATCGTTGCCGCGCCTCCGGGTCCGGGGGGTTGCTGATTTGTCATGTGATCCACCAAAGGTTTGGGGTTGCATCCAACGCAACACTGTTGCACCAGATTATGTGTGGTCCAGGTCACCGTCAAGGGTTTCTCCTGAAAGTATCCAAAGAATTTCTATAGGCAAGAGAAATCTGCTTTTCTTTCCCGGATCTATTGACGTACATCACATTTCCCCCTTAGTGTTGCACTCAACGCAACGCTGTTGCACCTATAGTGACATTACGAAGGAATGATGATGACGTTCACCCTGAGTGACTCCCTGGCAGGTACCGACGCCGAAGTTGACGCTGCCATTGCGGCTGAGCTCCAGCGCCAGCAATCGACGCTGGAGATGATCGCCTCTGAAAACTTCACGCCCGCCTCCGTCATGGAAGCCCAGGGTTCGGTATTGACCAATAAATACGCCGAAGGGTACCCGGGCAAGCGCTACTACGGCGGCTGCGAACATGTCGACGTGATTGAGCAGTTGGCCATCGACAGGATCAAGGCGCTTTTCGGTGCCGAGGCCGCCAATGTCCAGCCCCACTCCGGGGCGCAAGCCAACGCGGCCGCCATGTCGGCGCTGCTTGATCCAGGTGACACCATCCTCGGGCTGGACTTGGCCCACGGCGGACATCTCACCCACGGCATGCGGCTGAATTTTTCCGGCAAGTTGTACAACGTGGTTCCCTACCATGTGCGTGAATCCGACATGCGCGTGGACATGGCCGAGGTGGAGGCTTTAACCCTGGAACACCGGCCCAAGCTGATTGTGGCTGGCTGGTCCGCCTACACCCGCCAACTCGACTTCGCAGAGTTCCGCCGCATTGCGGATTTGGTGGGCGCGTACTTGATGGTGGACATGGCCCACTTCGCCGGACTCGTGGCCGCCGGCCTGCACCCGAACCCTGTTCCCCATGCCCACATTGTCACCACCACCACGCACAAGACCCTCGGCGGTCCCCGTGGCGGCGTCATCCTCAGCAACCAATCCCTGGCCCGCAAGATCAACTCTGCAGTGGTCCCGGGACAACAGGGCGGACCGTTGGAGCACGTCATTGCCGCCAAGGCCGTGTCGTTTAAAATTGCCGCCTCCCCCAGCTTCAAGGAGCGCCAGGAACGGACCCTGGAGGGCGCACGCATCCTCGCGGAACGCCTCCTCGGCCCCGACGTCGCCGAACATGGCATTTCAGTGGTGGGTGGCGGCACCGACGTCCATCTGGTTCTGGTGGACCTGCGCAACTCCGAGTTGAACGGCCAGCAGGGCGAGGACAGGTTGCACCAGATTGGCATCACCGTCAACCGCAACGCCGTCCCCTTTGACCCGCGCCCCCCGATGGTTTCCTCCGGGTTGCGCATTGGCACCCCGGCGCTGGCGACCCGCGGCTTCGGTGCGGCCGAATTCACGGAGGTCGCGGACATTATTGCCGAGGCCATCAAGGGCGAACTCAGTGATGAATCCGCCGTACTGCTCCGTGACCGGGTTGCTGTCCTGGCCGAAAAATTCCCGCTCTACCCCCATCTCAACGGCGCTGTTCCTTCCACTACCGCCGCAACCACCTCGAACGGAGTCGCACAGTGAGCGCAGATCACCTTCCGGAGCACCCAGAGTTCCTGTGGCGCAACCCGGATCCCAAGAAATCCTACGACGCCGTGATTGTTGGCGGCGGCGGCCATGGCTTGGCGACAGCTTATTTCCTGGCAAAAAACCATGGCATGACTAACATTGCCATCCTGGAGAAGGGGTGGCTGGCCGGTGGAAACATGGCCCGCAACACCACGATCATCCGTTCCAACTACCTGTGGGATGAAAGTGCCGCCATCTACGAGCACTCCCTGAAGCTGTGGGAAATCCTGCCGCAGGAACTTGACTACGACTTCCTGTTCAGCCAGCGCGGGGTCATGAACCTGGCCCACACCCTGGGCGATGTGCGCGAAAGCATGCGCCGCGTGGGGGCAAACCAGCTCAACGGTGTTGACGCCGAATGGTTGGATCCGAAGCAGGTCAAGGAACTCTGCCCGATCCTGAACATTAACGACAACATTCGCTACCCCGTCATGGGTGCCACTTATCAACCCCGTGCCGGCATTGCCAAGCACGACCACGTGGCGTGGGCATTTGCCCGCAAGTGTGACGAGCTCGGCGTGGACATTATCCAAAACTGTGAGGTCACGGGCTTTATCAAGGACGGTGACAGGGTCACGGGCGTCAAGACCAACCGAGGGACCATCAACACGGAAAAGGTGGGGTTGTGCGCGGCTGGGCACAGCTCGGTGCTGGCCGAGATGGCGGGCTTCAAGCTCCCCATCCAGTCACACCCGCTGCAGGCCTTGGTTTCGGAACTACACGAACCCGTGCACCCCACAGTGGTCATGTCCAACCACGTGCATGTCTACGTTTCCCAAGCCCACAAGGGCGAACTCGTCATGGGTGCCGGCGTGGACTCCTACAACGGTTACGGCCAGCGCGGATCTTTTCACGTGATTGAGGAGCAGATGGCGGCCGCCGTCGAACTGTTCCCCATTTTCGCCAGGGCACACGTACTGCGCACCTGGGGCGGCATTGTGGACACCACCATGGACGCCTCCCCCATTGTGGGGGCCACGCCGGTGGAGAACATGTTCGTGAACTGCGGCTGGGGAACGGGCGGCTTCAAGGGCACCCCCGCGGCCGGGCTGACCTTCGCGCACACCATTGCCACCGGCACCCCGCACGAACTCAACAAGCCCTTCTCGCTGGAGCGCTTTGAAACCGGCGCCCTCATCGACGAACACGGCGCCGCAGCCGTGGCCCACTAACCGGCCCCCACACGAAAGATCAGGCACCCACAATGTTGTTGTTTACCTGCCCCAACTGCGGGCCACGCAACGAAACTGAATTCCACTACGGCGGACAAGCCCACGTGGCCTACCCTGCACAGCCGGACCAGCTGTCCGACCGGGAATGGGCGGAATATCTTTTCTACCGCCACAACACCAAGGGCCTGTTCGCCGAGCGGTGGGTGCACAGCACCGGCTGCCGCAAGTGGTTCAACATGGTCCGCGACACCGTCAGTTATGAAATTCAGGCCGTCTACGGGGTGGGCGAACCAGCGCCGGAAGGCCTGACCGCCCCACCTGCCGCACAGGCCAAGTCCCAGCCCCTGGCACCCGCCGAGGCTGGCCCCACCACAGCATCGGAAGGCGCGTAGAGATGACCGGGCACAACAACCAGCCGAACAGGCTCAGCGGCGGCGGCCGGATCGACCGCAGCAGCACCCTGAACTTCACCGTCGACGGCGTCCCGTACGTGGGCCACCCCGGCGATACCGTCGCCTCGGCTTTAATCGCCAATGGCCGCCTGGCGGCCGGCAACTCCCTCTATGAGGGGCGCCCCCGAGGTATCCTTTCCGCCGGCGTCGAGGAATCCAATGCCCTGATCAAGGTCTCCGGACGCTTCCCCGGCCACGCCGCCGAATCCATGCTGCCCGCCACGGCCGTGTCCCTTGTTGAAGGCCTGGAGGTGGAACTGCTCTCCGGACTGGGCAAGCTGGACCCCGCCGAGGACCTGGCCCTGTATGACAAGAAGTACGTCCACACCGACGTGCTCATTGTGGGCGGCGGCCCCGCCGGACTGGCAGCAGCCCGGCAGGCTGTCCGCACAGGTGCCCGTGTCATCTTCATGGACGACCAGCCCGAGCTGGGCGGCACCCTGCTGTCGGGCCGGGACGAGCACGTGGACGGCACGCCCGCCCTGGACTGGGTCTCGGAAATTGCCGCTGAACTCGCTGCCGCGCCGGAGTGCACGGTGCTGCACCGCACCACCGTGTTTGGTTCCTATGACAGCAACTTCCTGCTGGCCGTGGAGAACCGCACCGACCACTTGGCGGAGGAACCGGCCGACGGCGTGTCCCGCCAACGCGTGTGGCACATCCGCGCCCGGCAAGTGGTGCTGGCGACAGGGGCCCACGAACGCCCCATCGTCTTTGAAAACAACGACCGCCCCGGCATCATGCTCGCCTCGGCCGCACGCAGCTACTTGAACCGTTATGGGGTGGCCGCCGGCTCCCGCGTGGTCATTGCCACCACCAACGACAGTGCCTACCCGCTCGCCGCGGACCTGCTCGCGGCCGGCGTCGAGGTGGCCGCCGTGGTGGATGCCCGCCCGGAGCTGACACCCCTCGCTGCAGCAGCGGCAGACAGCGTACGCGTCATCCTCGACAGCGCCGTGGTCAATACCACCGGGGAGGCCGTGCTGGAATCGGTCCTGGTGGCCCGCATTGACGCCGACGGCGCGCCGGTGGGCGAGGTGGAGGAGATTACTGCCGATCTGCTGGCCGTCTCCGGCGGCTGGAGCCCGGTGGTGCACCTGCACAGCCAGGGCCAGGGCAAGGTCCGTTGGGATGCCGAGCTGGTGGGTTTTGTCCCCTCCAACGTGGTGAAGCACCAGCAAATTGTCGGAGCCGCCCGCGGCAGCTATGCATTGTCCGACTGCGTGGCTGAAGGGGCCTCCGCCGGAGCAGTTGCCGCCGTCAATGCCGGATTTGCCACGGCCGACGCCGTTGCTGCCGCCACCGCCGCGGCAGCACGCCCGGCACGCGCGGCCCAGCCCGCAGCCCCCACCCGCGCCTTGTGGCTGGTCGGCGGCACGGCAGGAACGGCGTCGGACTGGCACCACCACTTTGTGGACTTCCAGCGGGACCAGAGTGTTGCCGATGTGTGGCGCTCCACCGGGGCCGGGCTGCGCAGCGTGGAGCACATCAAGCGTTACACCTCCATCAGCACCGCCAATGATCAGGGCAAGACCTCCGGGGTCAACGCCATTGGTGTCATTGCCGCCGCGTTCCGTCAGCAGGGCACGGTGGTGGACCCGGACATTGGCGCCATTGGCACCACCACCTACCGCGCACCATTCACGCCCGTGGCCTTCGTGGCCCTAGCCGGACGGCAGCGCGGGGACCTCTTTGACGCTGCCCGGCGCACCTCCATCCACCCGTGGCATGAAAACCGCGGCGCCCTTTTTGAGGACGTCGGGCAGTGGAAGCGCCCCTGGTACTACCCGCTGCCGGGTGAGGACATGGACGCCGCGGTGCTGCGCGAGTGCGCGGCAACCCGTGACTCCGTGGGCTACATGGATGCCAGCACGCTGGGCAAAATTGAAATCCGCGGCAGGGACGCCGGAGAGTTTTTGAACCGGATCTACACCAACGCGTTCAAGAAGCTCGCCCCGGGTCTGGCCCGCTACGGTGTCATGTGCACCCCGGACGGGATGATCTTTGACGACGGCGTGACCCTGCGTCTGGATGAGGACCGCTACTTCATGACCACCACCACGGGCGGCGCGGCCAAGGTGCTGGACTGGCTGGAGGAATGGCTGCAGACGGAATGGAGCGAACTGGACGTCACGTGCACCTCGGTGACGGAGCAGTGGAGCACCATTGCCGTCGTCGGCCCCAAGTCACGGGCCGTGCTGGCGAAACTGGCACCGGAACTGGACTTGTCCGCCGAGGCATTCCCCTTCATGGCGTTTCGCGAAACAATCCTCACCTCGGGCGTGCCGGCGCGGGTATGCCGGATCTCCTTCTCCGGGGAGCTCGCCTACGAGATCAATGTCCCGTCCTGGTACGGGCTGGCGACGTGGGAAGACGTAACGGCGGCCGGGGAGGAATTCCACATCACCCCGTACGGCACCGAAACCATGCACGTGCTCCGCGCCGAAAAGGGCTACCCCATTGTGGGACAGGACACCGACGGCACGGTCACCCCGCAGGACGCCGGGATGGAATGGGTGGTTTCCAAGGTCAAGGACTTCATTGGCAAGCGCTCCTACCTGCGCGCCTCCGCGTCGGAAGCCAACCGCAAACAAATGGTGACAATACTGCCCGTGGACGGCTCCATCCGCGTACCGGAAGGCACCCAGCTGGTGGAAGCGGGCATTACGGTCAACCCGGCCTACGGTCCCGTGCCCATGCAGGGCTTTGTCAGTTCCAGCTACCACAGCGCCGCACTGGGCCGGTCCTTCGGACTGGCGCTCATTAAGAACGGCCGCGAACGGATCGGCGAGCGCCTCGTGGCGGTTGTCGGCTCCCAGCTGGTGGACGTCGTTGTAGGGGAAACAGTACTTTTTGATGCTGAAGGGAAGCGCCGAGATGGGTAACACAGTGAACAACGCGAATGTACAGGCACGCCGGCACAGTCCGGCTGAACACCTCTGGACTGATTTCGAGGTGGGCACCGTGGGCGGGGAGTACGGGGTGTCCCTGCGCGAGATCCCGTTCCAGGCCATGGTGGGCATCCGGGTGGATCCGCTGTCCGACGGCGGCCAACGGATCGCCGCCCTCATAGGCGGGCTGCCCGCCACCTCCGGGCAGGTTACGCACGGCACAGCCGATTCCCTGGCGCCGGCAGCAGCAACTCTCTGGCTTGCCCCGGATGAGTTCCTGATGGTGGTCCCGGACGAATCCACTCCCGGAACCTTGGCCACAGCCCTCGTGGCCGCCCTGGGGGATACGGCCGGGCAGGTCATTGACCTCTCCAGCAACCGCACCACCTTTGAACTGGCCGGTCCCAGCGCCCGGGCCGTGCTGGAAAAGAGCTGCGCTGCGGACCTGCACCCGCGCACCTTGACCACCGGCACGGCCATCACCACGGAAATCAACAAGATCCCCACCCTCCTGTGGAAGACCGGGGACGAGTCGTTCCACATCTTCCCCAGAGCGTCCTTTGCCGATTACTTGGGCCGCTGGTTCCTGGACGGGATGCGGGAGTTTGCGTCGGGGGGCGCACCGTGGCACTAAGTGTCCTGGACTTGTTTTCCGTGGGCATCGGGCCCTCTTCCTCCCATACGGTGGGCCCGATGCGTGCGGCCAAGCGTTTTGCCGACGGTCTGGCGCGCGACGGCGAGCTGTCCGGCGTCGTGCGCGTTGAGACGGAATTGTTTGGCTCCCTCGGCGCCACGGGCCGCGGCCACGGCTCGGACAAGGCAGTGGTGCTGGGATTGCAGGGCCGGGACCCGGAAACGGTGAACACGGACACGGCCGATGACCAGGTGGCCGCGGCGGCACTGGACGCCGAGCTGATGCTCGCCGGCGTGCACCGCGTCGACTTCAACTTCGACCAGGACGTGGTGCTGCACCGGCGCAAGTCGCTGCCGGGACATTCCAACGGGATGACATTCCGGGCCCTGGACCATGCCGGAACGGTGCTGCGTGAGCGCACGTACTACTCCGTCGGCGGCGGTTTTGTGGTGGATGAGCAGGCCATTGGGGCGGACAAGGTGGTGCCCGATGACACCGTGCTGCCCCACCCCTTCAGCACCGCCGATGAGCTGCTGGCCATCTGCGCACGGGAGGGCCTGAGCATTTCCCAGGTCATGCTCGCCAACGAGCTGGTATGGCACACGGAGGAGCAGTTACGGGCCAAGCTGCTGCACATTTGGTCGGTCATGCAGACATGCGTGGAGAACGGCTGCGCGGCCGAGGGCATCCTGCCCGGCGGGCTGCGTGTCACGCGCCGCGCGCCGGGGCTCTTTCGCACCCTGCAGGCGCCGGAGGATACAGCTGATCCCCTGCGGGCCATGGAATGGGTGAACTTGTTCGCCCTGGCTGTCAATGAGGAAAATGCCGCGGGCGGGCGCATTGTCACAGCCCCCACCAATGGTGCGGCCGGCATTATCCCGGCGGTGCTGCACTACTACCTGAAGTTTGTGCCCGGGGCCAATGACGACGGCGTCGTGCGGTTCCTGCTGACGGCCGCGGCCATCGGCATGCTCTTTAAGCTCAACGCCTCCATTTCCGGTGCGGAAGTGGGGTGTCAGGGCGAGGTGGGTTCGGCGTGTTCCATGGCTGCCGGGGCACTGTGCGAGGTTCTGGGCGGCACGCCTGTCCAGGCCGAAAACGCTGCCGAGATCGGCATTGAACACAACCTGGGCCTGACGTGTGACCCGGTGGGCGGCCTGGTGCAGATCCCCTGCATTGAACGCAATGCAATCGCCAGCGTCAAGGCCATCAACGCTGCCCGGCTGGCCCTGCACGGGGACGGCAGTCAAAAAGTATCACTGGACAAAGCCATTAAGACCATGAGGGAAACAGGTGCCGACATGATGAGCAAGTATAAGGAAACCTCACGCGGGGGCCTCGCCGTGAATGTGATCGAGTGCTGAAATGACAATAGTTGTAGCACCGGCCGCGAGCGCCCAATATGTGCTGACCCTTGACTGCCCCGACAGTCCGGGATTGGTGCATGAAATTTCCGGAGCCCTGCTCAAGCACGGCGCCGACATTATTGACAACCGCCAGTTCAGCGACCGCCTCCACCTGCAGGCGCTCGCCGGAGGACCCGAACCGGACGGGCGGTTCTTCATGCGCCTGCACTTCAGCGCCCCGGCCGGGGCACAAACCCTGGCCCGGCTGCGGGCTGACTTTGAACCGCTGGCTGTCCGGCATGACATGCGGTGGGAGCTGCGCCCGCACGGCGCCAAGCGCCGTGTGTTGATCATGGTCTCTAAGTTTGAGCACTGCCTGAACGACCTGTTGTTTCGCACCGGCACGGGAGAGTTGCCCGTGGAGGTGGTGGCCGTGGTCTCCAACCATCCGGACCATCAGCGCCTGGCACAGTGGCACGGCATCCCGTTCTTCCATGTCCCCGTCACCGCCGCCACGAAACCCACCGCGGAGGCCAGGCTGCTGGAGCTGGTGGCAGAGTTCGACGTCGAACTGGTGGTGTTGGCGCGCTACATGCAGGTGCTGAGCGACGAGCTCACCCGCCGGCTGGACGGGCGGGCCATCAACATCCACCACTCCTTCCTGCCCAGCTTTAAAGGTGCCAAGCCCTACCACCAGGCGTATACGCGCGGGGTGAAGACCGTGGGAGCTACGGCGCACTACGTCAACAGCGAACTCGATGAGGGGCCCATCATCTCTCAGCAGGTCGTGGAGGTGGACCACACTTTTGGCCCGGAGGACCTCGTGGCCGCTGGCCGCGACACCGAATGCAAAGCGCTGAGCAACGCTGTTCGCTGGCACTGCGAGGGCCGGGTGATCCTGCAGGGCAACCGCACCATCGTGCTGCGCTAACCGGACCGTTACGCCACGGTAATAATTCTCAATGCACTATTAGTGCAGTATGCTGCTCTGATGGATACTCCATCAGACCTGCTGGCGCGCGCCATTGGGGTGCGCGTCAAGCAGGAGCGCCACGCCCGTCAGTGGACACTTGACCAGCTCGCCAGCCACGCCGGGGTGAGCCGGCGCATGGTGGTGAGCGTGGAGCAGGGCACGGTCAACCCCAGTGTGGGGACGCTCCTGCGCCTTAGTGACGCTCTCGGCGTCGGCCTTCCTGCACTGGTGGAACCGCCAACGCCCAAGCTCGTGAAGGTGACCCGCAAGGGTGCCGGCGCCGCACTGTGGAGCGGTGAATTGGGCGGGCGCGGTCTGCTCATGGCCGGCACGGCGTCCCCTGACGTGGTGGAGCTGTGGGACTGGACGCTCATGCCCGGGGAACACCACGCCAGCGAACCACACACCGCGGGCACCTGCGAGCTGCTGCAGGTTCTGGCCGGTGATGTCTCCATCATGGTCAACGCCGAGATCTTCCTGCTTGCCGAAGGAGACGCCATGTCCTTCCCCGGCGATGAGCCCCATGCCTACGGCAACACCACCACCCTGCCGGCACGTTTCACGCTCACGGTCTTTGAACCTGGCGTCGGCACGGCCCACCGGGCGGAGGCGACGGATGCCTGACGCACGTTTCCGCCACCCACTTGTCTCGTCGGAATTGCTGGACACGCCATGAAATCCAGCACGCCGCTGCCGCCCTGGTCCATGGCAGTTGCCGCCATGCTCCTCATTCAACTCAGTTCCGCACTGTCGGTGGGGTTGATCGAGCACGTGGGGGCTGCGGGGACAGCCTGGCTGCGCCTGGCCATGGGCGGGGTCATCTTCCTCTTGATTGCCCCGCCGCCGCTCAAGCGGATTCGCCGCCAGGACGTGCTCCCTTTGCTGGGTTTGGGTGCGGCCAGCGGCTTGATGACACTGGCCTTTCTGTCGGCCATTGAACACATTCCCCTGGGCACCGCCGTCGCCATAGAGTTTCTGGGTCCGCTCACAGTCGCGGCCGTACTGGGTAAAAAGGTACGGGCACTGATGTGGCCCGCCCTGGCGCTCGCCGGCGTCGTGCTGCTGACGGAGCCGTGGCACGGGGAGACGAACCTGGCGGGCATCGGCTTCGCTCTCCTGGCCGGCGTGGGTTGGGGCAGTTACATCCTGCTGACCCAAAAGGTGGGCGACCGTTTTTCCGGGATTAGCTCACTGTCCATCACCATCCCCATTGCCGCCCTGTTAACAGCCTGTGTTGGCGTGCCCCAGGTCATCAGCCATTTCGACTGGTGGGTGTTACCAATTGCCGTCGGTTTGGCCCTACTCGCCCCGGTGCTGCCTTTTGGCTTGGAAATGCTGGCCCTGCGCCGCATGACCCACTTGGCCTTTGGCACGCTGATGTCCCTGGAACCGGCTTTCGGCGTACTCCTTGGCCTGCTGGTGCTCCACCAGGTGCCGTCGCTGGTTCAGGGAATTGGCATGGTGTTCGTGGTGCTCGCCGGAGCTGCTGCACAGCGCGGCGGTACCCGCTCCCCTAGAGCCGATCCCGTGCCCGTGGCGGTGGCACCGTTGACATAACCACCCCTTGAGGCCCGGCTCAGCGGTGTGACAGGTGTTGTTCGTGTTGTTCGATGATGGCCGCGATCTCGCCAAAGCCAAGCCGTTGGGCGTTTTCCAGCACGGTGCGCCCCTGCGGATCCCGAATGTCTGGGTCGGCGCCGGCAGCCAGCAACTGCAAGATGACGTCCTGCTGCCTGGGCCCGCCATTGTTGAGCAGGACCGCCTCCTGCAGGGCAGTCCAACCCAAATTATTGACATGGTTGACCGGCACACCGGCCGCAATGAGTATCCGCACAGTCTCCACGTGCCCGTGCTCGCTGGCCGGAATGAGCGCCGTCCCGCCGTAGCGGTTGACGCTGGACACGTCCGCGCCATGAGCAAGCGTGAGCTGCAGAATCTCGTTAAACCCCTCGGCCCCGGCATAGAGGAACGCGGAATCCTGGATCGAATCCTTGGCGTTCACATTGCCGCCTTCCCCAATAAGCTCCGTAACCCGCGGAAGGTCGTTGGCCTTGGCTGCGGACACCAATTGCCTGTCCAGCTCGGCCTGGGCCTCCGGGGCAAGCGCGACCACATCGGGCGGGTTTGGCGTCGGAGTGACCGGCACGGGAGTCGGCGTTGGGCTGGCAACCGCGGACGACGGCGGCCGTTCGGGTGCCGCCGTCGTCCCACCGGCGCCAGCATCAGGACCCGGTCCCGAGCAACTGGCCAGGACGAGGACTGACGCTACGGCGAGCAGAACCGTGCGAATTCCTCCGGTGTGAGCTGTCATGAGCGGCCTAGTTCGCGAGTGCCGCGGCGCCGGCAGCGGCACAGGCTTCATCGAGTTTCCCGTCGGGTGCGCCGCCCACGCCGATCCCGGCTACGGATACTCCCTCGACCTTTAGGGGAACGCCGCCGGGCAAAAAGAGGGTGCCCGGCAGGTCGGCAATGGTGGGGCCGTTGCCCGTGATGCGCTGGGCCAGTTCGCTGGTGGGGGCACCAAAGGCGGCGGCAGTGTAAGCCTTCGCCTTGGCGGATTCAATGGTGTGTTCGGCAGCATTGTCGCCCCGCAGGATCGCCTGGACCGTGCCAAAGCGGTCCACCACGGCAACCGTCACGAAAGGTAGCTTGTCGGCCTGGCACTGGGCCAGCGCTGCGGCCACGGCCTTGGCGGATGCCCCGACGGAGACCCGGTTTTGTGCCACGGCATTCGCTGCCGCTACGGGAACTTCCGCCACGGGTTTCGCGGCAGGGGCGGCGGCGGGGGCGGGGACGCCTGCGTTCGCCATGATGGTGGTACCGCCGGTGAGCAGCAGCGCTGCAGTGGTGATGGTCATGATTTTGAGATGCTTGTGCACGGGTGACTCCTGAAGATGTGGGTTAGTACGCGGCTGGCGGCGGATTGCCGTGGCCATGACTCCATGGTTTCCCAAGCGGCACCTTTGGGGCATCGGGCGTTCGTCTGGATTGCTCTCATCCGTCGGGCTGGCAGTATCAGCCAAAAGGCTGAGAGACGCCCAACGGCGGACGCTCTAGCATGGAAGGAACGCCCCTGCCGTACCGGAACTGGACCATGACACCTGCAACTGCCCCGCCCGCGCACTCTGGCCGCCCTGACACTGTCCTCTCCCAAACAGCGGCGCCGCCCCCGCCCATGGGTCGGATTGATGCCGTGGTCCACCTGGGCTTCGCGGTGCTCATGGTCGCTTCTGCCGTCAGGTACGTGATGCGGCACAGGCCGGCGGAGAACCTGTGGATCCTTGCACTGGCCGCGGCCGCGTGCGCCAGTTACGCGCTCATTGCCGTGTTGAGCCAACGACGTCGAATGCGCACCTGGTGGATCTTCGGGCTGGTTGCGCTGTGGTCGGCGCTGGTGCTGCTGGCGCCGAGCTTTGCGTGGGGATCCTTTGCCTTGTTTTTCCTCTGCCGCACTGCCTTGGCGGGCGCTGTGGCGCATCTTGCCACCGGCACGCTGGCCGTGGCCACCGCCGTGGGCTTGTTCCGGCTCAGCGGAGGCAGCGACGTCGCCATGCTTTTGGGTCCGCTGGCGGTGGGCGCCATGCTGGCATTGATCCATGACCGCATTGAACACGATGCCCGCGTGCAGCGCCAGCTCCATGCACAGGTGTCGGCGGCGCACGTGCAGCTGGCGGCCGGCGAGCGCCGGGCCGGCACCGTTGCCGAGCGCGAAAGGGTGGCTCGGGAAATCCATGACACCGTGACCCAGGGTCTGGCCAGCAGCGTCCTGTTGCTGGAGGCGGCCACCCGGGCCTGGCCCGGTCCCGAGGCCCGGACCGACGTGGTTAGGGCCGGAGAGCTTTTGCGGCAGAACCTCGCCGACACCCGGAGCCTGGTGCATGATCTGGCCACGCCGGGCCTCGACGGCATGCCGCTGCCCGAGGCGCTGCGACAGGCCGCAGCACTGCACTTTTCGGAGGTTCGGGTGCAGGAAACGGGCCCGGAGCGCGGCGTTCCGGCCGATGTCCGGCATGCCCTCATCAGGGTGGTCCAGAGCGCCTGCGCCAATATTCAGCGCCACGCCAACGCCACGCAGGCCACCATCACCCTGAGCTACCTGCCCGGCGCCGTGACGTTGGACGTGTACGACGACGGCGTGGGCTTTGATCTTGTGCGCATCGACCCGCCCTCGGAATCCGGCGGTTACGGCATCCGTGCCATGCGGGCCCGCGTGGAACAGCTGGGCGGCGTTTTCTCCGTGGAAAGCACGCCCGGCGAGGGGACAATTGTTGCCGTGCAGCTGCCTACGGAAGGGACACTGTCATGACCCCAATCTCCGTTTTATTAGTTGATGACCACATGGTGGTCCGCAGCGGACTCAAGGCCCTGTTGGGCACCCAGCCCGACCTGGTGGTGGTGGCCGAGGCCGCCTCCGGGGAGGAAGCGTTGCAGGCCGTGCAGGAACACCGTCCGGATGTGGTCATGATGGACCTCGCCATGGGCTCCGGAATGGACGGCATTGAGGCCATTAAGCAGTTGCGGCGGCGCAACAGCAAGCAGGTCGTTCTCGTCTTCACCACCTACGACTCCGATGCGGACATTGTGCGTTCCGTGGACGCCGGAGCCATGGGGTATTTGCTCAAGGATGCGGCGCCGGAGGAGATCTTTGCGGCCCTGCGCGGCGCGGTCCAGGGGAAAAGCGTCATGAGTCCGCCCGTTGCTTCCCGGCTGTTCCAGCAGCTCCGCAATCCCGGCGAGGTGCTGACAACCCGCGAGGCGGAACTGCTGAGCCTGCTCATTGAGGGGCTGAGCAACAAGGCGCTGAGCCAGCGCCTGTTCATCTCCGAGGCGACAGTCAAGACGCACTTGGCCCATATTTACGCAAAGTTGGGGGTCGACACCCGCGCGGCGGCCATTGCCACGGCCATCCGGCGAGAGGGCATGCGTTAGCCCCGCGGACCTGGTTTCTCCGGGCACTGGACACGCAAGCGCATCAAAGTCGTGACACTGCTTTTGCGTCCTGCCTCTTAGGCATGGCACCGTAGCTGGTGGCCTACCCGTATTGCACGGTGCCGGTTCGTCTCCGGCCGTCATGAGAGGATCCATCAAATAATGCCCACTGATCTCGACTGGTGGCGTCAAGCCGCCGTCTACCAAATTTATCCTCGCAGCTTCGCCGACACCAACGGCGACGGTCTGGGAGATCTGCCCGGCGTCACGGCCCGCATGGGTTACCTGTCCGCGCTGGGCATTGACGCCATCTGGCTCAGCCCTTTCTACCCGTCGGCGCTGGCCGACGGCGGATACGACGTCGACGACTACCGCAACGTCGATCCCCGGCTCGGTTCATTGGCCGACTTTGACGCCATGGTCGCCGCCGCCCACGCTGCCGGCATCAAGGTCATTGTGGACATTGTCCCCAACCACTCCTCCAATCAACACGCATGGTTCCAAGCCGCCCTGGCCGCGGCGCCCGGCTCCCCCGAGCGGGCCCGCTACCACTTCCTGGACGGTTTGGGGGACGACGGCGAGCTGCCGCCGTCGGATTGGCCCTCCCACTTTGGCGGGCCTGCCTGGACGCGGGTGGTGGAACCCTCCGGCCCCAATGCCGGCGCGCCGGGCCAGTGGTATCTGCACTTGTTTGCCACTGAACAGCCGGACTTTAACTGGGACCATCCCGAGGTGCGCGAGGATTTCCACACCACCTTGCGGTTCTGGTCCGACAGGGGCGTTGACGGCTTCCGCGTCGATGTGGCCCACGCCTTGATCAAGGACATGTCCCTGCCGCTGCGTTCCAAGCCGGAGCTGGAAATCCTGGTCGGCGACGGCAGCGACCCGCTCTTTGACCGGGACGAGGTGCATGAGGTTTTTGCCGGCTGGCGTTCGGTGCTCAATGAATACGATCCGCCGCGCGCTGCCGTGGCCGAGGCCTGGGTGCCCTTCACCACGCGGCGGCTGCAATATGCCCGCCCCACGGGGCTGGGCCAAGCATTTAACTTTGACCTGCTCCAGGCACCTTTTAACGCGACACAGTTCCGGTCCATTGCGCAAAAGTGCCTGGCTGAAGCCGCCGCGTCTGGGGCCTCCTCCACCTGGGTGTTCTCCAACCACGACGTGGTCCGCCACCCCTCCCGCTACGCCTTCCCCGCCGGGAGCACCGCCGCCGACATTGAGGCGTGGCTGCTGGCTGGCGGCTCCCCCGCTTCCGTGCAAGGCGTGTTGGACCCGGACATGGGCTTGCGTCGGGCCCGGGCCGCGACCTTGTTCATGCTGGGACTGCCCGGCTCCGCGTACCTGTACCAGGGCGAGGAGCTGGGACTGTTTGAAGTGGCCGATCTCCCCGCGGATTCCCTGGCCGACCCCACTTGGTTCCGCACCCAGCACCAGGTCAAGGGCCGGGACGGCTGCCGGGTGCCGCTGCCCTGGGCCGCCGACGCTCCGAACTTTGCTTTTGGCGGTGCCCCGTGGCTGCCACAACCGGCCTGGTTTGCTGAGCACTCGGCAGCGGGGCAGGACGGGGTGGCCGGGTCCACGCTGGAAATGTACCGTTCCGCCTTGGCGCTGCGACGCACGCTGCAAACGGCGGAAACGCTGGAATGGGTGAGCGAACCCACTGCCACGCTGAGTCACTTTGTCAGGCCCAACGGCTGGCAGGTGCTCACCAACTTCAGCGACCAGCCAACCTTGCTGCCCGCCGACGTCGATCTTGCCAAGATTGTCCTGCGCAGCAGCGGACCGGCGGCAGCAGGACCAGCTGCAGATCAGGCAGCATCCCCCGCACAGAACAGGACCATCGAAGGGGCAACGACCATCTGGGTCGCCCCGTAGAGGAAAAAATAGGTGGGCAGGAATTATCTGGGCAGAAACTTCCTTGTCTCAAAGGCAGGCCACCCGCCCGCCATCAACCACATGGAATCAGGAATCTACATGAGCCTCTTTAGCCCCGTCACCCTCGGTGCTCTGACCCTGCCCAACCGCCTCATCATGGCCCCGCTTACCCGGTCACGTTCCGGACAGGACGGCGTACCGGGGGACAACGTCGTGGAGTATTACCGCCAGCGCGCGTCCATGGGGTTGCTGGTGACCGAGGGCACGTACCCCAGTTTCGTGGGCCAGGGCTTTATCCGCCAGCCCGGACTGGTCACCGAAGCGCAGATCGCCGGGTGGCGGCGGGTCACTGACGCCGTCCATGCCGAGGGCGGCCGGATCATTGTCCAGATCATGCATGCCGGACGGGTCAGCAATGCCGGGATCACCGGCGACCTTGACCCGGTGGGGCCCAGCGCCATTGCCGTTGACGGTTTCACCCGCGACTATGCCGGCAAGGTACCGTATCCGGTGCCGCGCGCCCTGGCCACGGAGGAACTGCCAGGCGTTGTCGAGGAATTCGCCCAGGCCGCACGCAACGCCATCACGGCAGGGTTTGACGGTATTGAAATCCACGGAGCCAACGGGTACCTGCTGCACGAGTTCCTCGCTCCGTCGTCAAACCACCGCACGGATGCCTACGGCGGCAGTTTTGAAAACCGGGCCCGACTCACCGTGGAAATAGCCACGGCCATTGCCCAGACCATTGGCGCCGACAAGACCTGGCTGCGCATTTCGCCCGCCCACAATATCCAGGACGCCCTGGAAACGGACGACGCCGACGCCCTGGCCACCTATCTGGCACTGGCCAACGGTCTGGCCCCGCTGGGCCTGGCGGGCCTGAGCATCCTGCACGCGGACCCATCCGGGGAGCTGGTCCAGCAAATCCGCAGCGCCTTCGGCGGGCCCGTGGTCCTGAACACTGGATTCAGCAGTGTCACCTCACTGGAAGACGCGCAGGAGATGACCGACAACGGCTTGGCCGATGCCGTCGCCGTGGGCCGTCCCGCCCTGGCCAACCCGGACCTGGTCCGCCGGTGGCGCGACGGACTGCCGCTCAATGAGCCCGACTTTGCCACCTTCTACACCGAAGGCAACAGGGGCTACACGGACTACCCGTTCTGGCAGAACTAGCCTGCACTGCCTGCGGGGGCAGCCATCCCCGCCCATTCCCCATCCACGCCCAGCATTAGGAGCACCATGTCCACCGTCAAGGCTTACGCCTCCCCCTCCGCCACCGAAGCACTCATCCCCACCACCCTGGAACGCCGGGCCGTTGGCGCCCATGACGTTCTCATTGAGATTAAGTTTGCCGGCATTTGCCACTCCGACATCCACACCGTCCGCGGCGACTGGGGCCCGCAAAACTACCCGCTGACCCCCGGCCACGAAATCACCGGCATCGTCACCGAAGTCGGCGCAGAAGTCAGCAAGCACGCCGTCGGCGACCGGGTCGGCGTCGGCTGCATGGTGAACTCCTGCCGCGAATGCGTCCACTGCCTGGCAGGGGAGGAGCAGTACTGCCTGGCCGGCAACACCGGAACCTACGGCGCCCCGGACCGCGACGGCACCATCACCCAGGGCGGCTACTCCACCCACGTGGTGGTCACCGAAGATTTCGTGCTGCGCATCCCCGCCGGACTCGAGCTCGACGTCGCCGCTCCCCTGCTCTGCGCCGGCATCACCACCTTCTCCCCCCTTAACCATTGGGGCGCCGGCCCCGGGAAAAAGGTCGCCGTTGTTGGACTCGGCGGACTGGGCCACATGGCAGTCAAAATTGCCCACGCCATGGGCGCCGAGGTCACTGTCCTGTCCCAGACCCTCAAGAAGCACGACGACGGCCTAAAGCTGGGCGCCGACCACTTCCACGCCACCAGCGACCCGGAAACTTTCACCCGCCTGGCCGGCAGCTTTGACTTGATCATCAACACCGTCAGCGCCGTCATTGACATTAACGCCTACCTGCAGCTGCTCACCCTCAACGGCGCCCTTGTCAGCGTCGGAGCCCCGGCAGAACCCCTGCCGGTGCAGGCGTTCTCGCTCATCACGGGACGCAGGTCCTTCGCCGGTTCCATGATTGGCGGCATCCGCGAAACGCAGGAAATGCTCGACTTCTGCGCCAAGCACGGCATTGGTTCCGACATTGAGGTCATTTCCGCTGATCAAATCAATGATGCCTACGAACGTGTCCTCGCCTCTGACGTCCGCTACCGCTTCGTCATTGACACCGCCACCCTGTAAGCAGGACACTGAAGCGGCCAGCCAACTTGGGCTATTTAGGTGAGGCTGGCCGTTTCACAGTCTGCCGTTTGACGGTCTGGCTGACGCAGTAGTGTCCGTACCCGGCAATTCAGCTGAGGAGTCAATGGTGGCCCGACCCCGTTCCGCCGCCGCTTTGCTGGGTTGCGTCCTGGGTGTGGGTTTACTGCTGACATCCTGCACCCCTGTGCCACCGTCGGGCCCATCCCAGCCCGCCGCGCCAGCCGACTTGTCCACCGGGCTCCAGGCCCCCTGGTCGGTGGCGTTTTACAACGGCACGCCGCTCGTCAGTGAACGGGACAGCGCCCGCATCCTGGAACTCGCCGCTGACGGCACGACCCGCTCCGTGGGGGTCGTGCCGGATGTGGAAGGCGCCGGTGAAGGCGGGTTGCTGGGCCTGGCGGTCGACGCCAAGGGACGCCTGTATGTCTACTCCACAGCAGCGGACGGGAACCGCGTCCAGCGCTTTAATATCGCCGGAGACGCCGGGGCGCTGGTCCTGGGCGAACCCGAAACCATCCTTGACGGCATTCCCGCGGCCGGCAACCACAACGGTGGCCGCCTCGCCTTCGGCCCCGACGGCATGCTCTATGTCACCGCCGGCGACGCCGGACAGCGCAACAGTGCCCAGGATCTGGGATCGCTGGGCGGGAAAATTCTGCGGATGACACCCGACGGCGACGTACCCGAGGACAATCCTTTTCCGGGCTCCCTGGTCTACAGTTACGGGCACCGCAATCCGCAGGGTCTGGCGTGGGCTGATGATGGCACCATGTTTGCCACCGAGTTTGGTCGAAACACCTGGGATGAGCTCAATATCATCACGGCCGGCACCAATTACGGCTGGCCCACCGTTGAGGGCATGGCCAGCATCGACGGTTTCACCGACCCCGTCCAGCAGTGGACACCCGATGCCGCCAGCCCCAGCGGCATGACGCACGCCAACGGGATGCTCTACATCGCCAACTTGCGCGGACAAGTGCTGCGCGCCGTTCCCGTGGCGGACCCCACAAGCTCCACGGACTACTTTCGAGGAGAATTTGGACGTCTCAGGGACGTCACGGTTGCACCCGACGGCGCACTCTGGTTCCTCACCAACAACACCGACGGACGCGGTACCCCCGGCCCCGACGACGACCGTCTGCTCTCCGTGCCGCTGGACTGAAAAAGCACTTTGAAATGCCGGTGCGGGTCAATAAAAAGTGCCCGTGAAAACCGGATAATGAAAATTATCCGTGATTCACGGGCACCTTGTTGGACAGGATCAACCCCCAGAGCTGTGGCTGCCCCGCAGCATTGCCGGGGCAGCCGCCGTCCCTAGGTGGTGCCGAGGAGTTGCTGGATGGGTCCCATGCAGAAGTAGATGACGAACGCCACAGCGACACCCCACATGAGGACATGCACCTCCTTGATCCGTCCCTGGGCAATACGGACCAGCACGTAGGCAATGAAGCCTGCACCGAGTCCGTTGGCGATCGAGTACGTGAACGGCATCAAGATAAACGTCAGGAACGCCGGCAGGGCGATTCCGACGTCGTTCCAGTCAATGTGCCGCACTTGCGAGGCCATCATGAAACCAACCACGACCAGGGCCGGCGCCACTGCCTCAAAGGGCACTATTGCCACCAGCGGGGCAAAGAACGCCGCAAGGATAAACAACAAACCCGTGAAGATGGCTGCCAGGCCGGTGCGTGCCCCTTCGGCGATGCCGGCGCCTGATTCGACAAAGATTTCATTGGCGGAGACGGAACCAAAACCACCGGCAATGGAGCCAGTGGCATCCACGAGCAGTACCTTGTTGGCATTTTTCATGTTGCCGTTTTTATCCAACAACCCAGCCTCACTGGCCAGTCCCGTCATGGTGCCCATGGCGTCAAAGAAGACGCTGAGCAAAATGGTGAACGTCAGGAGGATCGCGGACATGAAGCCTAAATTGACGAAGGCCCCGAACAAATCCACCTTGCCAAAGAGGGACAAATCCGGCACGGAGAAGATGTCCGTCGGCACCACGGGGACCATGAGGGACCAGCCGGAGGGATCTTCCCGGCTGGATGCGGTGTTGGTGAGCAGTTGCGTGCCCACCGCGGCGAGCGTGGAAACCACAATTCCAATAAGAATGGCGCCTTTGATCTTGCGCACCACCAAGATGATGGTGAGCACCAAGCCAAGGACAAAGATCAAGGTGGGCCAGCCAAAGAGTTTTCCACTCTGGCCAAACATCACGGGCACGGTGGTGTTCGCAGCGTCCGGCACGCGGCGGACGAACCCGGCATTCACCAGCCCAATAATGGCGATGAACAATCCGATGCCAACCACGATGGCCGTTTTCAGCCCCGCGGGTACGGCAACCATGACGGCTTCCCGCAGCCCGGAAAGGACCAAAATGAACATGATAATCCCGGAAATAACCACGAGTCCCATGATTTCGGGCCACGTGAGATTCGGAGTGCTGGCAACCGTGACTGAGACAAAGGCATTAACGCCCAGCCCGGCGGCAAGGGCAAAGGGATACTTGGCCCAGGCTCCCATGATGATGGTCATGACGCCGGCCACCACCGCTGTCACCGCGGCCACCTGGGGAATCCCCAAAGTGGCTCCCGAGCCGTCAGGTGCGCTGAGGATCAGGGGGTTGAGGACCACAATGTAGGCCATGGCGAAGAAGGTGGCCAGTCCGCCGCGAAATTCACGCATGACGGTGGAGCCGCGTGTGGTGATTTCAAAATAGTGGTCAAGAGAATTGGCGAGGCCGCGCTTGGGCGCCGGCAGCTCCGAATGAGGGGAGGAAACAGTTCTGGTGTTTCCGTGGCGGTTCAAGCTGGACATGTCTGCTTTCACCTAACCTAATAATCAATGCGGGTGTCGAGGGCGTCCCAGGTGGTGAATGGAGTGAGGGGGTCATTGGCGCCCGGGGCGATTTGCCTGACAGGCATGGTTCGTTCTTCGACAGGGGTATCAAAGAAGTCATAAAAGACGGCGTCGTCGAAACCGGAGCGGGCCGCATCGTGCCGGTCCGCGGCAAAGTAGACCTTGTCCACGCGGGCCCACAGTGCGGAGGCCAGGCACATGGGGCAGGGTTCACAACTGGTGTAAAGGGTGGCGCCGGTGAGATCGAAGGTGCCCAGAGCCGCACAGGCATTGCGGATGGCGGTGACCTCGGCGTGAGCTGTGGGGTCATTGTTGGCAGTCACCCTGTTGATGCCCTCAAAGGCCCTTCCATCCGCGGTAACCACGACGGCGCCGAAGGGTCCTCCGTGGTCCAAGACGTTGGCGGTGGCTAAATCAACGGCCTGGGCCATGTAACGCTGATTGTTTTCGTTGGTATCCATGGAGACTTCCTTGTCTCTGGGGCAACCGGATTTTTCTCATGGGGGAGCTTTAGAGGCTTCACCTACCGGTGTGCAGTCGGGTTTGACTTCAAGACACGCCCGGTAGATAGCGACCCGATGGGGGTGCCCGCCTAGACATGATTGAGACCATAGCACCAGAAATCGAGCCGAGACAAGGATGTTTGTGACAATCTTTTTTCGCATCATGAAATCCCCAAAGCATTGACATTCCATTTTTTCCGCCTTAAATTGCCCCCGCCTGATGTGCAGTGGCAGCCCATTCGTTCAGGACATCTTTGTGAACTGGGATACTTTCGGTTCCAATCTCAAGGGTGTATGCTGCGTCACAGTGACCGCACCTGTTCGCATGGATAACCTGGTGCGGACGTCCCGGTTTCGCCGGTCCCAACCATGCTAAAACCAGCGCCTGCAGGCACTGGCTTTACACCGTTGCTGGATAGAGCGAAAGAGAAATTGACCATGACCGAAACCGTCAATCAAACCGAGACGAATGCGGCCGCCACAGCCGTCACCGTCAATGGAAACGAGATGTCCGTCGCGGGCGTCGCCCCCTATACGACCACCTTGCAGTGGCTACGCGGCAGCGGGGTCACGGGCCCCAAGGAGGGATGCGCGGAAGGGGAATGCGGCGCCTGCGCAGTGATGGTCTCCCGCCCGGACGGTGACGGCGGCACCCGCTGGACATCGGTCAACTCGTGCCTGGTGCCCGCCGCAATGCTCGCCGGTCAGGAAATTTATACGGCGGAGGGGTTGGCCACCGATGAGGGGCTGCATCCTGTGCAGGAAGAGATGGCCCTGCGTGGCGGCTCCCAGTGCGGTTATTGCACCCCGGGTTTCATCTCTTCCATGGCGGCTGAATACTACCGGGAAGACCGCGCTGATTGCGCGTGCGAGTCGGGCGGCTGCGGCTCGGCTTCCACCACCTCGGACATTGTCTCCACTGCGCGGGCCTTGCCCACCGGCAACAAGCTTCCATGGCCACTCGTCGTGGGCGACAACGCCCAAGCCCGTGACCTCCAGCTGCCACCGCGACGGGGGCAGGATGCCGATGCCGGGATCGTGCCGGTCACGAGGTACGAAGCGACTCCCCCACACGAAGCGGAGGTCGGACCCAATGGCTTCGACCTGCACGCACTCTCCGGGAACCTGTGCCGGTGCACCGGATACCGGCCAATCCGGGACGCGGCGTTCGCCCTCGGCAAGGTCGATCCCAGCGATCCAATAGCCCGGCGCCGCGACCAGCCCGCACCCGCCAGCCAGCCCCTGCGAATCGAGAGCGCGGGCAGCGCGTTCGTGCGCCCGGCCAACCTGTCGGAAGCACTTGAGCTGCTTGTTGGGACACCGGAGGCCGTCCTGGTGGCCGGTTCCACCGACTGGGGTGTGGAGCTGACGATCAAGCACCGCCGCGCGTCCCTGACGATCGCGATCGACCAGCTTTCCGAGTTGCGCCAGTTTCACGTTGCCGACGACCACATTGAGATTGGCGCGGCACTGACGCTGTCGGAAGTGGCACGCCTATTGGACGGTTCGGTGCCGTTGCTGGACCAGGTCTTCCCGCGCTTCGCCTCCCAGCTCATTAGGAACGCCGCAACGATTGGCGGAAATTTGGGCACCGGATCCCCCATCGGGGATATGGCCCCCGCCCTCCTTGCCCTCGACGCAGATCTTGTCCTCAGCTCCCCACGAGGTGACCGGACAGTGGCGTTGGCCGACTACTTCACCGGTTACCGTCAAAGCGTGCGGGCAGCCGACGAACTCATCCGGGCAGTGCACATCCCCACACCTCTCGCACCATTGAGCCGGTTCTACAAGGTCGCCAAGCGCAAGTTCGACGACATTTCCTCGGTGGCCATAGCCATCTCAGCGACCGCCACGGACGGGACGGTTGAACAGATCCGGGTGGGGGTGGGCGGTGCAGCCGCCATGACGCTGCGCGCACGGGGCACCGAGGCCGCACTGACCGGAAAGCCCTGGACGGCAGAATCATTCGCCGCTGCTGCCGAGGTCCTGATGACCGAGGTGACACCGATGACCGACCACCGGGCCAGTGCCGAGTACCGCAGTGCCACACTCGCCCAATCCATCCGTCGCTTCCAGGCAGAGGTCTCATCATGAATCACTTTTCGTCCCGCCCCCTCGCTGAAATTCCCGACGGCGCCGCCACCGGTCTCACAGTGCCGCATGAGGCCGCGTGGGAACACGTCACGGGAAAAGCGCTCTATACCGACGATCTGCCCTACCGGTCAGCCAATGTTCTCTATGCATGGCCGCTGCAGGTGTTTGCCGCGCATGCCCGCATTGACTCCCTCGACACCTCCGCGGCCAAAACGATGCCCGGGGTTGTCCGCGTGCTCACCGCCGACGACGTCCCAGGCATCAACGACTACGGGGATTTAGGCGACGAGCCGCTCTTCCCGGACGAGGTGCAATACCACGGCCAACACGTGGCCTGGGTGCTCGCCGAGTCCCTCGAGGAAGCCCGCCTGGCAACTGAAGCCATCCAAATCTCCATTACGGAGCTGCCGTCCATCATCACAACCCAGGAAGCCATTGCAGCAGGGCATTTCCAGGGGCCGCGGTTGACCCTGCAACGGGGAGACGCAGATGCGGTTCTTGCAACCGCTCCGCACCGCATCAGCGGCGGGATCGACATTCAGGGCCAGGAACACTTCTACCTTGAAACCCAGGCATCATTTGCCACCCTTGACGAAAGCGGGCAGGTCTTCATCCAGTGCTCCACCCAGGCCCCAAGCCACACGCAGGAAGTCGCGGCCCGGGTCATTGGTGTTCCATCAAGCCAGGTCACCGTGCAGTGCCTGCGCATGGGAGGCGGCTTCGGCGGCAAGGAGACCAACGCCAATGCTTTCGCGTCCATCGCCGCCATGGGGACTGTGCTGACGGGACGGCCGGTGAGCGTGCGCTTGAACCGCACCCAGGACATGACCATGACCGGCAAGCGTGGCGGATTCCACGCCACATGGGAGGCCGGGCTCGACGACGACGGGCACATCCTGGCGTACAAGGCCGTATTGACGGCCGATGGCGGATGCAGCGTGGACCTCTCCCCCGCCGTCGTCAGCCGCGCGCTGTGTCACATTGACAATGCCTACTACCTTCCCAACGTGCACGTGGTGGGTCAGGTTGCCCGAACGAACAAGACCTCGCACACGGCATTTCGCGGGTTTGGCGCCCCGGCAGGCATGATCGTCACCGAGGACATGCTGGGCCAGGCGGCCACGAAGCTGGGTATCGGTGAGGAGGAGATCCGCCGTCGGAACTTCTACAAGCCGGGCCAAACCACACCTTACGAACAAGTGGTCAGCCAAGCCGGGCGCATGTCCGACATGTGGGAGAAACTCAAAAAGACCAGTGATTACGACGCCCGGCTCCGGCACGTTGCAGAATTCAACGCACAAAACGAGCACGTCAAGCGGGGCCTGGCCATCACACCTGTGAAGTTCGGGGTGTCCTTCAACAAGCCCTTTCTGAATCAGGCCGGTGCGCTGGTGCTCGTCTACCGGGACGGTTCGGTGCTCATTAACCACGGCGGCACGGAGATGGGTCAGGGGCTGCATACCAAGATGTTGCAGGTCGCTGCAACCGCACTCGGCGTGCCCCTGCGGCGGGTCCGGCTCTCTCCGACCCGGACCGACAAGGTGCCCAACAGCTCCGCCACGTCGGCCTCGACGGGTTCCGACCTCAACGGTGGCGCGGTCAAGAACGCCTGCGAGATCATCCTGGACCGGCTGGCACCGGTGGCGGCAGGCTTGCTCGGAGTCAATGCGAACGAGGTACGCATTACAGACGACGTCGTCAGTGGGTTGGGAACGGACCAGACCGTGAGTTGGGGGGAGCTCGTCGAGACGGCGTACCTCCAGCGCGTGTCCTTGTCGACGACGGGTTATTACCGCACGGAGGGTCTTTTCTTCGACTTAAAGACTTTCAAGGGCAACGCGTTCAAGTACTACGCCCGCGGGGTCGCGGTGGCTGAGGTGGAGGTTGATGGGTACACGGGTGCGTACACGATGCGCCAGGTGGACCTGCTGCACGACGTCGGCCGTTCCCTTTCGCCGTTGCTTGACCTGGGGCAGGTCGAGGGTGCCTTCGTCCAGGGCGTGGGTTGGCTCACCCAGGAGGACCTGCGCTGGGATACGAGCGACGGACCCAACCGCGGCAAACTGCTGACGCAAGCAGCGAGCACCTACAAGCTGCCGTCATTTTCGGAGCTGCCGCAGGTGTTCAACGTCGATCTGTACGTGGATGAGCACCCCTCCGACGACGGCAGCATTTATGGCTCAAAAGCCGTCGGTGAACCGCCGCTCATGCTGTCCATCGCGGTGCGGGAGGCTTTGCGGGCAGCCGCTGCAGCCTTCGGCGAAACGGGGCACCAGGTCGAGCTGCCCTCCCCCGCCACTCCCGAGGCCGTGTACTGGGCGCTTGACCGGGCACGCCAGCCAGCGCCGGCCCCATCACCGGCCCCGTCACCGGCCCTCGTAGCCGAGTAAGTCGGGCAGGGCATCATGGACTGGTTCGACGGCCTCACCAGGGCCCGTGCTGCCGGGACGCCCGGTGTCTTGGCAACAATTGTCGAGGTGCGCGGACACTCCCCGCGCGACGCGGGTGCGAAAATGTTCATCGACGCCGCCACCACGTCGGGAAGCATTGGTGGCGGCAACATGGAGGCCACGCTCATCCAGCGTGCCCGGACCATGCTGCACGATGGGACCGACACGGTGTTGGAAGCCGAGTTCGGGCTCAATGAACACGCGCGGGTCCAGTACGGCACCCAGTGCTGTGGGGGCATTGTGCGGGTGCTCCTGGAACTGATTGGGCAACGCCCCACGGTTGCGATCTTTGGCGCGGGCCATGTGGGCAAGGAACTGGCACGCATCCTCAGCCGGAACGAGATCATTCTCCACCTTGCCGATTCCCGGGAAGGCATGATCGACGACGTTCTGGGCGCCATGCTCAACACGGGGCCGGCCACAGTGCTTGTCCATACTTTGCCTGCCCCCGAGACGCTCATTGCCGAGCTCCCGAAGGGGGCGCACATCCTCATCCTCACCCACGACCATGCGGAAGACTTGATGCTCTGTGACGCAGCCCTTCGACGAGAAGGCGTCGGAAGCATCGGGGTCATTGGCTCCACCGCGAAATGGGCCAGGTTCCGGAAGAAACTCATGGCCGAGGGGCACACGGAATCGGCCATTGAACGGATCCAGTGCCCCATCGGCGTCCCCGATCTCACCGGGAAACATCCCGCCGTCATCGCCATCAGCGTTGCAGCCGACCTCCTGCGGGTTTTGCAGAAAGTTGATCCGTAAGTAGGGCCAAGGGGGCAGCATGGCAGTCCTGACTACACTCTGGATTCCAAGGAGTCCGATTAGTGCGATGAAAGCTTCAAATTTGGGTGCTCAACGAATTTCCCAGTGTCGAAACCCGGTATGAAGGAGCTGGGCATGACATCCTGGGCGTCAGATGGCTCCCGAATAAGGTCATGAACCCAGCGCATCGAAAATCTCCCCTGCAGATAGGGTGTAGCCGTTTTTTTGTTGCCCACAACCATTGACTTGCCCAGTGTTTGGGTGTCTTCTGAGCTATAACTAGCACACCATATGCAAACTATCCTCGGAAGGATTGTTGTCATGTTTAAGCGCCGGTTTCCTGTCAAATGTTCGATACTTCTCAAAACCGGGGACCGAGTAAAGAACAGAGCGCTCAGCCTCCGAAGTATTGGCTACCTTGAATTCGCTGTGGCTGGTCGGTCCGATTCGTCCATCGTAGACCTCCGTCTCGTCGATGCTGAGGCGAATGTGCAGCCGTTCCATGCCGACGTCGATGGGGAACGCGTGGACATTGAGGGATTTACCATTACTGCGAGAGATTTTGACCTCTCAGCCTCTGAAGGTGAAGTAGACCAAGCAACGGAGGAAGGATGGTTTCGGCTGGCATTCACTCTCCGGACTGAGCTGGCGCCGCGGCTGCGCGAGCTCCTGGGAATCGATAGCATCCAAATGGAAATAGTAGAGCGAGGCACAATAAGCGTTTCCCGGGAAATGATTATAGAAACGCATGCGGAGACTTTTGAACTGCCCGAGTCGGTCCCACGGTCTTTAGTCGAAGGCATCGGACGTTTCAGGGAGGTTGACAATTCAAAGGGCCCTCCGTGCAAAGTGTCGTCCGTGCGTCTTGGGGCAGTAATTAGTGAAGAATTCTCGCGTCATGACGAGAAAGAGTTAAGTCGAACTCAAATGGACTTGATCGTCTGTCCGGGTACCAAAGTCACTCTGGTATATGCCATCACCGACGTAAGTGCAGTTAATTCAGCCGTCATTAAAGACATAAAAAATGGCGCTGACATACCTGTATCTTCACTAGATCCGAGCGGCACCGGGACCATCGATATCACCCCCACTGACGACGCAGAGTATGTGCTGAGTATTTCAGACCCGTCTTGTGCCCCCGACAGTGCGCCCGGTATCAAAATTTGGGTAGTTAAGCCTGGAAAAGAAATTGACATTGCGGCCGGGTGGAACGGTCAGGCAGGAGTAGCAACTTGGGACGGAAGTCCAAAGTTTATAGGTAAGGATGTATACGCCACGAGCATCCGGTCCGTCGATTGTGGCATCGAGCAAAGGCCGCCAATCCCAGACTGGGGTTTCATGTTCACAGATATGGACGGCCGTGTGAGTTTCGGAGAGGTAGGCCCAAGCTACGCCCCACTGCCACGAGGAGATTTACCTCTCCACGGCTCTCGCTGGACATTTGAGCCGAAGTCCTACGTCAGAGACATCCTGAGGGCATGCTTTTCCATACGATGCGCTTGCCGCTAGGGACTCCGACAAGAACATAATCCTCAGCATTCTTCGTTCCATCTAAGAAACATAAGGCCTCTTAGCTCTTCTAGCTTGTCTCGTCCGTGGCTGTTCGTCAGCCACATCTTGACCGCGATCTAGGCACGCTTCGCTAAGAAGCGCTGTTTCAGTGACCAAGCGCGGCGCCAGTCGAAGCGTTTTTCGTAGGGGTTGCTATGACGCACACGGGCACTTTGCATTTGCCGCGGACCCGGCAACATTGAAATTCCTCAAAACCTTAACCTCAGCAGTTAGCGATTCCGTTCTGATTGACGTACATTCTTGGACCCGCCCACCTCTTCAGGGAGCTCATTGATGGGGACGAGCACTATGTCCTGGATCTTCCAATCAAGGTCAATGCAGCCGTCACGGGCATCAACCAACTGCTGTAGCGAGGGCATCTGCCCAGATGTTGGAACAATGAAGGATTCCACATGGAAAACGTGGCCTTGGTCGCGGACGCGCGACCCGACTTCGCCCGCCCACGGGAGGTCTCGAAGAAACGCGTCAACCTTCTGTCCAACGGGGTGCGGACTGCCGTCGTCGAAAGTGGTGGCCCGGGTGTCCATGAGGTCGGTAATGGCGGCGCGAAGGTTCTTAATGCCGTCCCACAAAATACTCGCAGCGATGAACAGTGCCATGGCGGCGTCAGCCCACCAGAGGCCCAACCCAATGCCGGCGACGCCGACGATTGACCCCACAGCGGTCATCCAGTCCGCTTTGTTCATATCCGCGTCCGCGTACAGCACCTTGTCATGAAGCTCTTTGGCAAGCTTCATCTTTACGCGGCCAAAGTAAATGGGGAGCGGGATGGTGAGCGCCATGACGCCCATCATCAGCCAACCCAGCCATACTGGTTGACTGAAAATAACGACCGACCCAATGGGTGGATGCTCGGCACTTATCAAACCTGTGATGGAGTCCAAAATCAGAAACGCACCCATGGTAAGCAGGGCAACGCCGGCCACCAGGTGCGCTACACCGATGGCGCGATGGAACCCGTACGGGTATTTGGCGGTCGGGAACTTGTTGACAATTTTCACCGCGACAAGAAATGCGATCGGTGGGGCAAGCGAGAGCAGATCTTCGATCCATGCTGCCTTCATGGCCTGTGAACTGCCCATCACCAAAAACACGAGCGTGATCGCGACCGCCAGGAACGCCAGCGTGAACCATTCAATGCGGATCGCGCGGCGCAACGCCGCTTCCTGGGATGCAGGCAACTCGGTACGACCAAACCTTGCCGTCATGGTGCTTCAACCTCTTTCAGCAGGAACTTCTCCAGCTCCACTTGGAATGCGTTTTCTCCCATGCGAACCACCATCACGTGCTTCTTTGTGGTGTCATCCTGTTGCTCTTCCGTGTAGGGGCGGGTTACCGCACCGTACTCGGTCCAGGGTGTTTGATCCGTAAATCCGCCAATGACCATATCAAGGTCTCCCCGCTTCAATGCCTCAAATAGCTGCTCTTCGCCGCTCTCACTCCACTTCACCTCCGCGCCTAGGGTGTGTCTCCTAATGTGGTTAGCCAGATGGTGACGGCGCGGAGGACGGCTCCGCCGCGGTAGGTGAGGGCGAGTTTGTCGTAGCGGGTGGCTAGGGCGCGCCATTGCTTGAAGGTGTTGAAGTTCCGCTCTACGAC
>JBBSSM010000021.1:0-48321 GCA_038242155.1 Actinomycetales bacterium
CCCCGAGGGGCCAAGCATTGAAAAGAACTCCCCTTTGTGAATATCGATGTCTAGGTCACTCACGGCAGAAACGTCGCCGAAACGCTTGCTTACCTTCTGAAGGGAAACCGCCGATTCCTTCAGGGAATGCATAGTAAGAGTGATAGATCGATCCATCAGCACTGCTCCTCAATCGCTTACGATAAAACATCTAAAATAGAAGGTATAATGTTAGAGCCTACAAGAACTGAGACTCAAATCACAATAGGTCTAATGTGAATCAAAGAAGTCACGTGTTGAGACTGTAAAATTCAGTACTTCAAGGAAGCGGCGGGAGGCAATAGGTGTCAGACCCTTTAGTGGAGTCATCTGCACAGTCATCACCCAGTAGGCTGCGGATCGCTGCGTTCACACCTATCGGCGATGAGGGTCGAAGTGTGCTAGTCGAGGGGCAGCTCGTGCGGGCAATCTCCACAGGGACCTTCGCCCAAGGCGAGCGGCTTCCAAGCGAGAACGAGCTTGCACAGCTTTTAGGCGTATCCGTCGTTACTGTACGAGAGGCCCTCATCGCCCTACGGCACCGCGGTTACATTGAGACACGACGCGGGCGAAACGGCGGAAGCTTTGTGCGTCCAAGCCCAGAGGCGATGAAAGCCGTAAATACACGCGCTCTCCTGCAAATGTCCCGTTTAGCTCTCGCTGATCTTGGGCTGCACTATGAAGCAACTTCCTCTAATTGTGCCGAGTATGCATGCCTGCGTGCGAGTGCGGAAGAGCTCGAGGTCGTCCGGCGCCTTCTCGCTGAGGTGAGGGATAAACCCAGCGACGTTTGGCGTCAACGGGTCACTAACGTACAGCTTGAACTGGCAGCACTGAGTCAATCGGTGCGTCTTACGAACGAACACATTCGTTTGCAAACCGAATTCACGCCGCTCTTGACGCTCCAAGACTTCGATATGAAGGCGCGGAATTCGACTCACGATGAGCTTGTTGCTCAGATCAACGGCACGATAGCTGGCGACTTTAATGGTGTGAAACAGGCTGTGCGCAGAAGCGTCCGGTTTTCTGTGCGTTGGCTTATGGCGTATCGAGAGGAAAAGTTAAGTGCACGACATGAGATTTCCATCGACTATGAAGCCCTCGATTCGAGCGGCTCACAGCTACGTGAACCGCTTGGTCAGAACGGGGACGGATACCGTGCAGACTAAGGGCGTACAAGATCGAGATTTACAACTCGAGGCTAAGGTGGCCCTAATAGATAACTTCTACAACGACGTCTTCACCCCACTAGAAGGCTGGTTACCAAAGTTAGTAAAACAACTTCAGTCGCAGTTGAACGCGGGCGGGCGCCTGAACGGCCTGCAGCTTCCGGTGATGATCGAGGCTGATGTTTACAACATTCTCGATACATCCCCACGACAGTTATATGGTGCGGGTTACTGTGCCAGTGACGTCGTAATAAATGAAGGGAACCCTTTGGCTTGGTGGCAGGGATCGAATCGTAGCCTGCTGGGAGCATCGATGTTCGGACCCGGGCAAGCCGCCATCGATCTTCAACGTCTCGAGTGGTACCGGATACCGGAAACAACCGAAAAGCGACATGTCGCCGGACCCTTCGTGGACTATCTTTGCTCTAACGAGGTCACAATCACCGCCTCCATGCCGCTTAAAATTGATGGAAAGTTTGCCGGCGTAATTTGTGTTGATGTTCTTGTTTCCTCACTTGAGCAGACGCTCCTGCCGGGGCTTGCAGAATTGGGAGGTGCCACGCTCACAAACTCCAACGGCAGGGTCATCATTTCAACGAACTTTGAATACCAGACGGGTGACCGTTATCTTGGGTTCGAATCCGACGGCGGAATTAGTACGTTAGCTGACCAGATGGCCGTAGCTGTCTCGAAAAAGTACCCTTTTGCCATCATCGTTTAGCGCCTGCCTCCTTGAGTGGAATTGTTCGTGTTGTGGTTTAGGCGCTAGCAGTCTGGCAGATCAGGCGTCAGAGGTTGCTGATGAAGAACACATCCGGCAAGTGCCGTCGTCATGAAATTTCCGGGATTGACGGGACGGCGGCTCTATCCGCCGCGTAGGCGACGGGTGAGAAGGAGCCGGTGTCCATCACCAGTTTTCCTAATAACCGTTGGCAGAAGCCCCTCGGGCATGGTCCACCTTGATGCGAACCAATGCGATAAAGCGTACATATCACTGAGGAACTCCAGGGTGGCGGAAAGCAGCCCATCACTGTCATTGAAGTGGTAGTAGATAAGGCTCGTGGCCAACACCCGCCACCGTGGCCACATCACTGACGCGCAGACCGCGAACCCCGCGGGTGGCAATTGCTTTTGCGCTGGCCCGCAAAATGTCGTCACGCCTGGACAGGTAGCTCCTCTATGCTTGCTGGGCGGAACCGGGGACTGAACTGGCAGGTCCAGTCCGGAACGCTTTCCCTGCCGGTAGCATGCACCAGCGAACAGCTTACGCTGTCTTTGAATATGAGCCACCTCGCTTGGCAGTGAAGTTGATTTGGGGATATCGGGCTGGGGCGGCGAGCAAGAGAGCTGGTGAGGCGGTGTCGCCCGCACCCAATTAGAATGGACCCCATGACCTCCACACTTTCCGCTGACCGTGCCCGCTTGCTCGAACTCGTCAAGGAGCTCGCCGTGGTCCGCGGCAAGGTGATCCTCTCTTCCGGCAAGGAGGCCGACTACTACATCGACCTGCGCCGCATCACGCTCCACCATGAGGCCTCCCGTCTGGCCGGCCGGGTCATGCTGGCCATGCTGGACGACGCCGGTATTGAGTTTGTCACGGCCGGCGGCTTGACCATGGGTGCCGACCCCGTCGGAACGGCCCTCATGCATGCCGCAGGGGATGCTGGCCGGGCCATTGACGCCTTTGTGGTCCGCAAGGCGCAAAAGTCCTATGGCATGGGTCGGCAGGTCGAGGGTCCCGCCGTCGACGGCCGCAAGGTTGTGGTTTTGGAAGACACCTCCACCACGGGCAACTCCGCACTGGCGGCCATCGAGGGCGTACGGAAGGCGGGAGGCAACATTCAAGCCGTCGCCGTGATTGTTGACCGGGACACCGGCGCCAAGGAACGCATTGAAGCTGAAGCCAAGGTCCCTTACCTGTTCATCTTTGGCAAAGACGAACTTGGTCTGAACTAGTTCCCACTCTCACCAGCAGCCACCACCTCGGGCACCCCCATACGAAGGACCTGTTTTGTCGAAGTTGTATTTTCGCCACGGCGCCATGAATTCCGGCAAATCCACGGGCCTGCTGCAGGCTGCCTTTAACTATGAGGAGCGTGGGCAGCGGGTGCTGCTGGCCAAACCCGGTCTGGATACCAAGGGTGAAAGCTCGGTCGTGTCGCGCCTGGGGGTCAGTCGCGAGGTGGACTTCATCATCCCGCCCGGAACCAATGCCCGGGAGTTGTTTGCAGCCCAGGCCCGCGGTGATGATCCAGACGCGCTCCTGAAGCATGTGGACATGGCGCCGGTGGCGTGTTTGCTGGTTGATGAGGCGCAGTTCCTGGACCCTGCCCAAGTTGATGATCTCTTCCGGATCGCGGTTTTGGACGGGGTCCCGGTGCTGGCATACGGTTTGCGCACGGACTTTCGCACCCGTGCCTTTCCGGGGGCTGCGCGGCTGCTGGAAATTGCGCATTCCCTGGAGGAGTTGAAAACCATTTGCCGCTGCGGGCGCAAAGCCATGTTTAACACCCGCCGGGTTGATGGCCAGGTAGTGTTCGACGGCGATCAAGTCGCCATTGAAGGTTCCGACGTTTGGTATGAATCCCTGTGCGGAAACTGCTATTTGCAGGAATCCGGCGGTCAGCTGGGGTCCTGACCCTGGGGATGCCCGGACCTGGGTGTCAGGACCCCAAAAGGCGCTGAAACATGACATGGTCCTGCCAGCGGCCGGCGATGTTTAGATACTGCGGCGCCAGCCCGTACTGCACAAAATCGTTCTTTTCCAGCACCCGCCGGGAGCGGACATTATGGCTCAGCGTTTCCGCCTGCAAACGGTGCAAGCCCAGCTCCGTCGTCGCGATCTCAACCGCCTCGGCTACGGCTGCTGTTGCCAGACCGTTTCCGTTGTGGCGATCGCCGACCCAATACCCGAGGGCAGCCGATTCCAAGGCACCGCGGACAATGCCGTTGATGTTCAAACAGCCGGCCAGCTCTCCCTCAAGATTCAGAATGACCAGCGGCACCCGGTTGCCCGTCGCATAAGCTTCCAAGGCGGCCTCGGCCAGGTCCTTCTGCTTGGCCACCGTAAAGTATGAATCCTCGCGCAGCGGATCCCACGGTGCCATGAACTGTCGGTTTTGTTGCAGCAGCCCGGTGAGTTCCTCGGCGTCGTCAAGACGGAGCAATCTGGTGGCGTTCACTTTCGTTTATCTTTCAAAGACTTGTGTCGCCTGGTTCCCAGTTGGGCAAACAAAACCGATTCAGTAGCAGGGGTGCCATTGAGCATTCAACGTTCCTCAATTGGATAATCATCTTCAGCTGAAGCAGCGGCGCAGCACAGGTCTCGACGAGTCCGATCAGCTTTACGGGGGTATTTCTTATTTTCGGAGGCAGTTCGACAGGCCTCCAAAAATAACAACTACCTCCCGGCGGGATGACTACCTCCCGGCGGGATGACCACCTCCCGGCCAGCTTCCTAGAGCTGATGCAGCAGATCGGCCACGGAATTCATGGTTTGGTCCGGGCGGAAGGGGTAGGTGTCAATGTCTTCGGGCTGGGTGATGCCTGTGAACACCAAAACCGTGTGCAGCCCGGCCTCCATGCCGGCAATGATGTCGGTGTCCATGCGGTCACCAATCATGGCAGTGGTTTCTGAATGCGCGTCAATTCGGTTCATGGCGGAGCGGAACATCATGGGGTTGGGTTTGCCCACAATGTAAGGTTCCCGGCCCGTGGCCTTGGTGATCAATGCGGCAATGGCGCCCGTGGCCGGCAATGGACCCTCTGCGGACGGACCGGTGGCGTCAGGATTGGTGGCAATGAAACGCGCACCACCGCCAATGAGGCGAATGGCCTTGGTGATGGCCTCAAAAGAGTAGGTGCGGGTTTCGCCCAAAACCACGTAATCGGGCTTTTGATCGGTGAGAATGAAGCCTGCCTCGTGCAGCGCCGTCGTCAATCCAGCCTCGCCAATGACATACGCACGGCCATGCGGCATTTGGGATTTGAGAAACTGGGCGGTGGCAAGGGCTGACGTCCACAGGTTCTCTTCCGGCACCTCCAGCCCGGAGGCCTTGAGCCTGGCGGCGAGATCGCGGGGGGTGTAGATGGAGTTATTGGTCAGCACCAGAAAGCGCCGGGAGGTGTCCACCCAGGTTTGAATGAGTTCGGCGGCACCTGGCACGGCCTTGTTCTCATGGACCAGAACACCGTCCATGTCGGTGAGCCAGCATTCAATATCGACGGGCTGGCGGGATAGTACGTGGCTCAAGGTTCCTCCTGATGTGGCACTAATGTTCTGCCCTCCAGTCTGTCAGATGGGCGACAGCGCGTGCGGTGTATCAAGCTAAAATTAGGCGGTGAGTAATTCCAATGATTTTTCCGTGCCGGACGCAGCTGTGCCTATAGACGTTTCCGATGTTTTTGAATATCCGCAGCCGCATCATGAAGTGGGTGTTGGTCCGTGGGAGGGCGAACTGCCCGAAGGGGATCACTGGGACCTGGAACTGCTGGCCGAGGGGGATCGGCGCAATGTCCTGGATGAATACAGGTATTGGACCATGGAGGCCATTGTGGCCGAGCTGGACACCCGCCGCCACGACTTTCACGTTGCCATTGAAAATTGGCAGCATGACATGAACATTGGCACGGTGGTGCGCACCGCCAACGCGTTCCTGGCCAAGGAAGTGCATATTATTGGCCGACGCCGGTGGAACAAGCGCGGCGCCATGGTCACCGACAGGTACCAGCACGTCCGCCACCACCCCACCGTGGAGGACTTTGTGGCGTGGGCGCAGGGCGAAGGCCTGGCCATTATTGGGATTGACATCTTTCCGGATTCCGAACAACTGGAGACGTACCAGCTGCCACGCAACTGTGTGTTTGTGTTCGGCCAGGAGGGTCCGGGGCTCAGTGCCGAGGTGCATGCCGCTGCGCAAACCACTTTGTCCATTGAACAGTTCGGTTCCACCCGCTCCATCAACGCCGCCTCCGCCGCCGGCATTGCCATGCATGCGTGGATTCGGCGGCACGTGTTTAATCAAAGCGTCAGTTAGTGTTCCACCAAGCTCACCGCCCAGGGTGAGCGGGGCCGGCGTCGGCCGTAAAAAGAGCCACGGGCAGGGCTGTGGCTTCATCTTCTGCAAGACTCTGGACGCACTGGCTAAGATGGAGTCACACCAGGGCGGCGCTTTGGCCGTCAGTTTGTACCGTTCAGCCCAAAGGAGCTATTCATGCCCATTGCAACACCGGACAAGTATGCCGAAATGATCGACCGCGCCAAGGCTGGCGGTTTCGCTTACCCCGCAGTAAATGTGACTTCCTCCCAGACACTCAATGCCACCCTTCAGGGCTTCGCCGACGCAGGTACTGACGGCATCATCCAGGTCTCCACCGGTGGCGGTGCCTATTGGTCAGGTGCAGGTGTCAAGGACATGGTCGCCGGTTCCCTGGGATTTGCAGCGTTCGCCCGCGAGGTCGCCAAGAACTATCCCATCAACGTGGCCCTGCACACCGACCACTGCCCCAAGGACAAGCTGGACGGCTTTGTGCTGCCCCTGCTGGAAGCCTCCGAGCGTGAAGTTGCCGCCGGACGCGACCCGATCTTCAACTCCCACATGTGGGATGGCTCCGCCGAAACGCTGGAAGAGAACCTGCGCATTGGCCGCGAACTGCTGGCCCGCACCCACGCCGCCAAGATGATCCTGGAAGTGGAAATTGGTGCTGTGGGTGGTGAGGAGGACGGCGTGGAAAACGCCATCAATGACAAGCTGTACTCCACCGTTGCAGACGGCCTGGCCACGATTGAGGCCCTGGGTTCCGGTGAGCATGGCCGCTACATCACGGCGCTGACCTTCGGCAACGTGCACGGCGTCTACAAGGCCGGCAATGTGAAGTTGCGTCCGGAGATCCTCAAGGAAATCCAGGCTGCAGTGGGTGCCCGGATTGGCAAGGAAAACCCCTTTGATTTGGTGTTCCATGGCGGTTCCGGCTCCTCGAACCAGGAAATTGCCGACGCCGTTTCCTACGGTGTCATTAAGATGAACATTGACACCGACACCCAGTACGCGTACACGCGCCCCGTGGTGGATCACATGTTCACCAACTACAACGGCGTCCTGAAGGTCGACGGCGATGTGGGCAACAAGAAGACCTACGATCCCCGCGTCTGGGGTGCCGCGGCTGAAAAGGGTCTGGCTGCCCGCGTGGTGGAAGCCGCCTCGCAGCTGGGATCAGCGGGAAAGACGTTCAACTAAATGAGCGATGAATTCCGCCGCAACTTACTGGGCCCCGAGCCCACACTGCTGCCAGCTGAAGTGGATGTGGAAGCGCGTCTCGCCGCCGGCGATGAGGCCGTTGACTTAGCGGCCAAGCACCCCACGTCATCTCTCCTCTGGGCCATTTTGGCTGACGAAGCCTATGCAGAGGGCCGGACCATTGAGTCCTACGCTTATGCCCGCACCGGCTACCACCGCGGTCTGGACTCGCTGCGCCGCAATGGTTGGAAGGGCACGGGCCCCGTCCCGTTTGAGCATGAGGGCAACCGGGGATTCCTGCGCGCGCTCTACGCGCTGGGACGGGCCGCGGGCGCCATAGGCGAAGCCGATGAGGCAGCGCGCATTGCCACGTTCCTCAATGACTCCGACCCGGCTGCCCGGGCAGCAATTGAGGCCGCGCTCTAAGGCTGCATGTACACAAACCGCCGCTCCCGCTTTTCGTGCCGTTCAAACGGCACGAAAAGCGGGAGCGGCGGCTTTTAAGCAGGTGTTAATCCCGGCTGGGCCCCGCGCTTAGGTCCAGATATTGTCTCCGCGCAACGTGGCGTCCGCCCCGCCGTCGGTGTAGATGATCTGGCCGGTGGTGTGGGTGTTTTCCTCGCTGGTCAGCCATGCGAGCAGACGGGCAATGACCACGGCTTCGGAGTGCCCATTGAGCGGCATGGGCACGTGGTCATCGACCATGGCGCGGCCTTCGGGGGTTGCCAGCAGCTTCTCTGTCATGGGGGAGATGACCGTGCCGGGAGCCACGGCGTTCAAAGGGATGCCAGCGCCGGCGTAGCGCGGGGCAACGGCCTCGCGGCGGACCCAGCGGCTGAGGGCGCGCTTGCTGGAGGGATAGTTCAAGTAGCCTGCCTGAGGGCCCTGCCCGGCCAGTTTGGCGCCAATTTCCACTGTCAAGGCTTCGTTCCCGGCCAGCATGGCCGCAACTTGTTCGGGGGAATTGGCCTGGAGGGAGGCCATGGAACTGACGACGGCGGCACGCGGGCTGGCGCTCTTGGCCAGCGCAGGTGCCAGATGATCCAGGAATTCGGTCACGCCGAAGAAGTTCACGCTGGCGGTCAGCGGGATGGGAGCCGAGATGCCGGCGCAGGCAATAACGGCGTCGACCGTGCCATTGGCTGCGGCGAGAGCAGCGTCGGCCGCGGCACTGCGCCCCTCGGTGGTGCTCAGGTCGGCTTGTACCTCGGCACCTTTGAGGTCAACGCCAATGACAGTGGCGCCGCGCTCGCGCAACAGTTCGGCAGTGGCCCGGCCAATGCCGGAGCCGGCTCCGGTGATGATGTAGGTACGGGTGGATGCGGTGACAGTCATTATTGCTGTGCTCCTTTTGTGGTTCCCGGCTCGGATTGCCCGGGGAGTGTGTGGTTGGCGCGCAGTTGCGTGGAAAAACTAATGGTGGATTGCTCCAGTTTGGCCAGCAGCCGGACAAGGTCAGTGCGTTCCTCGGGAGCCCAATCCTGCAGGAGGTCCGCGACGAGGCCGTCCCCGGCACGGACAAAGGCCTGTGCCACGCGATGTCCGGCGGCGGTCAGACTTACCAGGCCTGCCCGAGCATCGACGGGGTCGGGAATCCGGTCAACCATGCCGGCGGCTGTCAGCCTGGCCACGACCTTGCTGACGTTGGAGGCGCCGGTGACCATTTTCTTGGCCAGGGCTGAGGGGCGCAGGGGTCCGTCCACGGACAAAAACGTGACCATGGTGATGGCGGCCGGGTCCAGGTCCACGCCCTCGCGGGCCACGACGGCGGAAAGAAAGTCAGGCGCCGTCCATTCCCCAATGATGCGGATCAGTGAGGCCATGAGCGATTCCTGGTAACTGCCGGAATCAGGCACTGGTGCCGCCGTCCACGGGGAGAACAATGCCCGTGACAAATGCTGCCTCGTCCGACAACAGCCAACTCACGGCGCTGGCGATTTCCTCCGGCTGTCCCAGGCGCTTCATGGGGACTTCAGCGGCGTAGCCGGCCTTCGCTTCCTCGGGTAGCGAGGCCAATGCAGCAGTTTCCACGGCGCCGGGGGCCACGGCATTGATGCGGATCCCCCGGGCGGCATTTTCCAATGCCACGCTGCGGGTCAGGCTGACCACCCCATGCTTGGACGCGCCGTACGGGGTCAGGGACGGCGTGGCGGAAATGCCGGCCACCGAGGCAATATTGACAATGGATCCGGATCCAATGCTGCGAAAATGGGCAATTTGCGAGCGCATGGCCAGGAATGTGCCGCGCAGGGTGACATTGACTGTCCGGTCCCAGTCGGCCTCGGAAATTTCCTCCACGGGTTTGGGCATCGCGCCGATTCCGGCGTTGTTGACGGCCAGGTCCAAGCGGCCGTAGGTGTTGAGCGCAAACGCCATGAGGGCCTCCACGTCGGTGGCGTTGCTGACGTCGGCATGTTTATAGGCGGCGCGGCCCCCGGCCTCGGTGATTAGGTCAACTGTTTGTGTGCCGGCTGCGTCATTGATATCTGAAACCACGACGTCGGCCCCCTCGGCCGCGAGCCGCACTGCAATGGCGCGGCCAATACCCGCCCCTGCCGCCGTGACAACTGCTGTCTTGTTGCTAAACCGCATGATTTTCTCCTGACTTCTCAAATAAGGCGCTTATTTAGTGTCCTATAGACAGTATACTCCTTTACTGTCCTGAAGACACTAAATGCTGTGGCGCTACAGAAAATACCCCAGAGGTGAGGCAGCGTTTGGGAAAATGCCCCCGTAGGTGAGGCAGCGTTGGGGAGGGGGAGATTTTGGGGGGCAGTTCATCCCGTGGCGTCAATGTGCGCCGGGTGGCTATTGACGGTAAACTCGGGACGTAAGACCCCCTTGATCGTTTGCCAGCTCGCGTCAACTGCCGGTGTTGGGCAGCGGTTCCCAAGGGGTATTTTCGTGCCCGGGTGTTCTCAGGCGGAACCTTCCGCCTGAATTTGCGAGCGCCCGGCTCAACTTTTGAGCAAGGGGGAGGGTCCCATGCCAGCAATTGTCATCGTCGGAGCCCAGTGGGGTGACGAGGGAAAAGGCAAGGCCACAGATCTTTTAGGTGGTTTGGTCGACTATGTTGTTAAGCCCAACGGCGGTAACAACGCCGGGCACACAGTTGTTGTGGGCGGTGAGAAGTATGAGCTCAAGCTCCTTCCCGCGGGTATTTTGAGCCCCAATGCAATACCCATTATTGGCAATGGCTGCGTGGTTAACCTTGAAGCCTTGTTTGACGAGATTGCCGGACTGGAAGCCCGCGGGGCGGACACGTCCAAGCTGCGCATTTCCGCCAACGCCCACCTGGTGGCCCCGTACCACCAGGTGCTGGATAAGGTCACCGAGCGGTTCCTGGGTAAGCGGGCCATTGGCACCACCGGGCGCGGCATTGGCCCGGCCTACATGGACAAGGTGGCCCGTTTGGGCATCCGCGTCCAGGACCTCTTTGACGAGTCCATTCTGCGTCAAAAGGTCGAGGGCTCCCTGAAGCAAAAGAACCAGCTGCTGGTGAAGGTCTACAACCGCCGCGACGTGGAGGTGGAGGAAATTGTCGAGTACTTCATGGCGTTCGCCGAGCGCCTGCGCCCCATGGTCATTGACTCGACCTTTGTCCTCAATGAGGCACTGGACCGCGGTGAAGTTGTCCTGATGGAGGGTGGCCAGGCCACGTTCCTGGACGTTGACCACGGCACCTACCCGTTCGTGACCTCCTCGAACCCCACAGCCGGTGGCGCCTCCGTGGGTTCGGGCATTGGCCCCACCCGCATTTCCCGCGCCGTGGGCATCATTAAGGCGTACACCACCCGTGTTGGCGCCGGACCGTTCCCCACGGAACTCTTTGATGACATGGGCATTTACCTGCAGACAACTGGCGGTGAGTTTGGTGTCAACACCGGACGTCCCCGCCGCTGCGGCTGGTACGACGCCGTTTTGGCCCGCCACGCCTCCCGCGTCAACGGCTTCACTGACTACTTTGTCACCAAGCTGGACGTACTGACGGGCATTGACTCCATCCCCGTCTGCGTGGCTTACGACGTCGACGGCGTCCGTCATGACGAGATGCCCATGACTCAGACCGAGTTCCACCACGCCAAACCCATTTTCGAGTACTTCCCGGGCTGGACCGAGGACATCACCACGGCCCGCACCATGGAAGATCTGCCCCAGAACGCGCGGAACTACATCCTGGCCCTGGAAGGCATGTCAGGGACCCGGATCTCCGCCATTGGCGTGGGCCCGGACCGGGATCAAACTATTGTGCGGCACGACTTAATTAGCGAGAAGTAGCCACAACGAAAGGACAGGGACGACGCCGGAACGCAGGTCCCGGCGTCGTCCTTGTCCTTTTGCGTTGCCGGGGTGGGCAGCCGTGTTGCCGGGCTAGGGTGGAGCTACCACATAATTTGCGGAAGGACCTTGGCCATGAAAGTCAGTGTTGGACAATTCAATCCCGGCGGCGACGTTGCGGGCAATCTTGCCACCATGCGCCGCCTGGCAGCCAGCGTGGCGCAGGACGGCAGTGAACTGATCATCTTTCCGGAGGAAGCCATGTTTTCCGTGGGGCAGGTGGAAGGTGACTTCACCGAGGCCGTGGACGCGCAGTGGACCACTTTTGTGCAGGGCCTGTCACTGCTGGCGGCGGAGCTGGGCATCGCAGTTCTTGCGGGCGGGTATGAGGCCAGCGGCGAGTCGCGCCCCTACAACACCGTGGTGGCCGTGGATGCCGATGGTGGCATTCTGGGCACCTACCGCAAACTCCACTTGTATGACGCGTTCTCCTACCAGGAGTCACAGCGCATCAAGCCCGGTGACAGGGGTGTGAGCGTCGTGGAAATTGGGGGTTTCAAAGTGGGCATTATGACGTGTTACGACCTGCGCTTCCCCGAACTGGCCCGTGCCCTGGTTGTTTCAGGGGTGGAGTTGCTCAGTGTCTCCGCCGCCTGGTTCAAGGGTGAACATAAAATTGAGCACTGGGAGACACTGCTAAAGGCCCGTGCCATTGAAAATACGTGCTGGGTGGCGGCGGCAGGCACGTCCAGCGACCATTGCATTGGGCACTCGGCAATTTTGGACCCCATGGGCATTGCCGTGTCATTCCTGGCCGAAGACGCTGAGGGCGTAGCGACGGCGGACGTCACCCACCGGCGCGTGGAGGAAGTCCGGGAATTCCTGCCTGTGCTGCGCAACCGCCGCCTTGCCGGCAGCACGCAGGTATTGCCGGCGGAGTGAGGCTGGGCGTTGACGTGCCTCTCAGCGGTGATTAGTGTCAAAGCTAAGGGCAGGAGGAAGCCATGAACGACTCCCGTATTTGGCAAGTGTTGGAACCCATGTATCCAAGGATGCTGGAAGACGTGCCCTTGGATGGTGACTGGCTCAAACCCCCGTTTGCCGACGACGCGCAGGGGCGGGCCATCATCTGCAATGACGGTGATTTCCAGTTCGTGGTGGTGGAGCGCGGTACCGGCGCCATCCTGTACGTCTGCGAGGACGAGGAAACGCTCATTGCCTCCTCGTTGGAGACCCTTCCGCTCATTGTTGCCGCCTGGGGTGCCATTGACAGGGACACCGTGGGCCCCGAGGACGACGAAGACTTCACAGCCGTGAAAAAGTCCTTCCAGGAACAACTCCAGGTCATTGATCCTCCCGCCGCGGCTCCCATTGAATTTTGGGCCCTCTACACCGACGAGCTCACCAGCGAAGACTATGTTGACATCACTGATGAGCCCGACGACGAGGAAGATCGCCCGAGCGACTCCGGAGACAACGACAGGCCCGGCGCAGCCCAGTCCTTCGCTGACGCCTAACTGATGCCCCACGCGGCACTAGGCCAGCAGCTGCCGCTTGGCGGAAATGACGCCGGTGTCGAAGCCGGCCAGGTTTAAGCCGCCATGGAAGCGGGCATGCTCAATTTTAATGCACCTGTCCATGACCACCTCCAGGCCGGCAGCTTCCGCGTCCGCCGCAACGTCTTCATGCCAGGAGCCCAGTTGCAACCACAGGGTCTTGGCGCCCACGGTAATGGCCTCGCTTAGCACTGTGGGCAGATCATCGTGTTTGCGGAAAACATCCACCAGGTCGGGTACTTCCGGTAAATCCGCCAGGGTCTTGTAGACGGGCTGCCCTAAAATTTCCTTGGCCACCGGGTTAACAAAGTACACGCGGTAGCGGCTGGAAGAGAGCAAGTAGGTGGCCACGAAGTAACTGGCACGGGAGGGTTTGTCGGAGGCACCCACCATGGCGATCGACGTGGTCTTGCGTAAAATGGCCAGTCTCTCGGGGGCCGTGGGGCTTATCCACGTACGTGCAATGGCGCTCATGCTGTGGCTCCGATCTGGCACGACAGACCAGTGTCGCTGGCGTCGGCGGTAGTGGCTTCGCTGTCAGGGCGTGCGGCTTGGGCAAGGGTCAGGGCTTGGTCCAGATCCCACACAATGTCGGCAACATCCTCCAGTCCCACGGAAATGCGGATGAGATCCTCGGGTACGCCCGCGGCGTCGAGCTGCTCAGCCGAGAGCTGTTGGTGGGTGGTGGAGGCCGGGTGCAGGACCAGGGTGCGGGAGTCGCCAATATTGGCTAAATGGCTGGCCAATTGCAGGGAATCAATGAACGATTGACCGGCAGCCCGTCCGCCGCGCACGCCAAAGGCGAAGACGGAACCGACACCCTTGGGCAGGTAATGCTGACCGCGTGCATAGTGGGGGTGGCCGGGCAGTCCGGCAAAGTTTACCCATGACACCCGTTCATCCTGCTCGAGCCACTGGGCCACAGCGGCAGCATTGCGCAGGTGTTCGTCCATGCGCTGGGGCAGTGTCTCCACCCCTTGGAGCAGCTGGAAGGCCGACTGCGCGGAGAGCGACGGGCCAATGTCACGCAACTGCTCGGAGCGGAGTTTGGTCAGGAACCCGTACTCCCCAAAGTTCCCCCACCAGGAGACATTGCCGTACGACGCCACGGGTTCGGTCATGGTGGGGAACTTGCCATTGCCCCAATTAAAGCGCCCCGATTCGACCACCACGCCGCCCAAAGTGGTGCCGTGCCCGCCCAGGAATTTCGTGGCGGAGTGGATCACAATGTCGGCGCCAAATTCAATGGGACGGATCAAGTAAGGGGTGCTGAGGGTTGCATCAACCACCAGTGGCACACCGGCCGCATGGGCCACCGCCGCCAAGCCCTCCAGGTCGGCAATGTCACCGGAGGGGTTGGCCACAATTTCCGTGTACACGGCCTTGGTGTTGTCCTGGATGGCCGCGGCGTAGTCGGCGGGATCGTTGGAATCCACGAAGGTGGTTTCCACCCCGAAGCGTCGCAGCGTCACGTCCAGTTGAGTGATGGTGCCGCCGTACAGCTTGGACGAGGCCACAATGTGATCCCCCGCCCCCGTCAAGGCGGCGAAAGTAATGAATTCTGCTGCCATGCCCGAGGATGTGGCCACAGCACCAAGTCCACCTTCCAGTGAGGCAATGCGCTCCTCAAAGGCGGCAACCGTGGGGTTGCCAATGCGGGAGTAGATATTGCCGTACTTTTGCAGCGCAAACAAGTTGGCGGCATCGTCAGTGTCCTTGAAGACAAAGGAGGTGGTTTGGTAAATCGGCACGGCACGGGCGCCATGTACTGCGTCTGGGGTGCCGCCAGCGTGCAGTGCGCGGGTACGGAATCCGAAGTGGTGCTCAGCCATTAGAGAAGCGCTCCTGGAAATGTTTGCGGACTGTTCATGGTGTGCTGTTTCCTTAGGGGCTGACAGTGTGGGTGGGAAGGGTGGCACAGATGTGCTGGATGAGGGGGATGCAGTGCTCATTTTGCAAGCTGGTGATGTCTCCCAGGGCTGCACCCTCAAACATTTGTGACAGCAGCCGGCGCATGATCTTCCCGGAGCGGGTTTTAGGCACGTCGGGGACAAAAATAATGTCGCGCGGCTTGGCAATGGGACCAATATGCGCGGTCACCTGCGCTCGCAACTGCACGGCCGCAGCCAGCTGTTGCGGTGTTCCGGCGCCGGTGTTGCCTGCCGGGATTAATGACAGATCGTGCGGCACCACAAAAGCTGTAGCCGCATGCCCGGTGGCCGCGTCAAAGGTGGGGCACACCCCGGCTTCCACCACGGCAGGGTGGGATACCAGGGCCGACTCTATTTCAATGGTGGAGAGGCGATGGCCGGAAATGTTAATAACGTCATCGGTCCGTCCCAGGATCCACACGTCACCGTCAGCGTCGAAGCGGGCGCCGTCGCCGGCCAGGAACCAGCCCTGTTGCGCATACTTTTCCCAGTAGGAACTAAAGTAGCGTTCCGGGTTCCCCCACACGGTGCGCGCCATGGCGGGGCCTGTTTTGGTGAGCACAATATTTCCCTGCACCCCGGCTGGGACTGTGCGACCGGCGTCGTCCACTATGTCCACGGCGACCCCGGGGAGCGCTTTGGTGCCACACCCGGCTTTAAAGGTGCTGGCATCCTGCCGTGGGGAAAGGATGGTGGCACCCGTTTCGGATTGCCACCAGGTATCCACCATGGGAATGCCGAGCGTGGGCTCCCCGGAGACACGCGAATCGCGGCCCACATTGTTCCGCAACCAACGCCACGCCTCGGGGTTGACGGCCTCGCCCACGGTCCCGGCAAGCCGGATGGAGGACAGCTCATATGATGCCGGGATGCCCTGCGGGAACCAGCCCATGAGGGAGCGCACCAGGGTGGGGGCCGTGTAATAGCTGGTGACCTTGTAGCGTTCAATGATCTCAAAGTGGCGGCCCGGGTGCGGGGCATTGGGCACGCCCTCGTAAATGACCTGGGTGACACCATTGGAGAGCGGACCGTAAATCTCGTACGTGTGGGCTGTCACCCAGGCCAGATCGGCCGTACACCAGTGCACGTCTCGGGCGCGCCGGGCCGGATCCGGGTTGCTGAAAAGGAACTCGTGGCTCCACGAGGCCTGGGTCAGATACCCGCCGGTGGTATGGACCAAACCTTTGGGCTGGCCCGTGGTGCCGGAGGTGTACATGATGAATAGGGGGTGCTCGGCGTTGAACGCCTCTGCCTGGTGCACGCGGGACGCCGTGTCCACCACCTCATGCCACCACACGTCCCGGCCCGGCGTCCACGGGACTGTATCCAGGGGATCGGCGGCCGTGGTGCGGTTAATGACTAAAACATGGTCAATGCAGTCTTGGCCTTTCACTGCCTGGTCTGCATTGGCTTTGACGGGGACGGCTGTGCCACGACGGAACTGCCCGTCTGTGGTGACGAGTAGTTTTGCCCCGGTGTCTGCAATGCGGAACCGCAACGCCTCCGCCGAGAAGCCACCAAATACCAGCGAATGCACGGCACCAATCCGGGCGCAGGCAAGGGTGATGACAATGGTTTCCACCAAGACGGGCAGATAAATGACCACGCGGTCGCCCTGCCCAATGCCGAGGGCAAGAAGCGCGTTGGCGCATTGGCTGACCAGTTCCGTCAATTCCCGGTAGCTGACGCTGCGGCGATCGCCCGGCTCACCTTCAAAATGCAGTGCAACCTTGCTTCCGTTGCCCGCTGCAACATGCCTGTCAGCGCAATTCACCGCGGCATTTAATGTGCCGCCCTCGAACCAGCGAATGTCAGGACCGCGCCGAGTTGCGGGGTTTGCGGGTGTGGCGCTGTGAACCGTGTGCCACGATTCCGCCCACTCGAGCCGCTCCGCGGCTGTGGCCCAAAATGCGAGCCGGTCTTGCTCCGTCATCTCAGCGGTTTGCGTGCGCGTTGCTGGCTGCGTTGCTAGGACCATCGGCGCACGGCCCACTTCTCTGCCAGACCCAGCAGGGCATCGGTAGCCTTGCCAAGTACCGCCAACAGCACAATGGCCAGCAGCAACCTGTCGGTCCTGCCGTTATTTTGGGAATCCGTCAACAGGAACCCCAAACCCATGGACGCTGCAATTAATTCCGCGGCAACCAAAAACAGCCAGGCCTGCGCCAAAGCGAGGCGGAGCCCGGAAAAGAGGGAGGGCACCACTGCCGGCAGCTGCACCGTGGTCAGCAACTTCAGCCCGTTGAGGCCAAAGGCGCGTGCCGCTTCCACCAGGTTCTTATCCACGTGTCGCAGCGCCAGGGAGACGGTGGTAAACACGGGAAAGAACGCCCCAATAATGATCAGTGTGACTTTGGAGTCCTCACCAATCTTCATCCACAAAATGAGCAACGGCACCCACGCCAAAGATGGGACGGCACGCAGCGCGCCAATGGTTGGTCCCAGTAGCGCCTCAGCCGTTTTGGAAAGCCCCACCAGCGCTCCCAGCGTCACTCCCAAGGCAGCGCCCGCTACAAAACCAATGATCACGCGCTGGGCGGAAATCCCCACATGGCTAAAGAGTTCATTGCGGGCTATGAGATCCATTCCAGCCTCCAGCACTGCCCGCGGAGCCGGCAGCTGGACGGGGGAGAAAATTCCTGCGGCAGTGCTGAACTGCCAGGCCAAAAAGATCAGGACCGGCAACACCAGCCCCAGACCCAGACGGACCCAGCCTTTGGCCAGGAGAGAGGTGGGCGCGGCCGCCTTTGCTGTGATGCCAGGGCCGCCCACGGGGGCCCCGATGGCAGCGAGGCCTGCAACGTTCGAGGGGACGACGCTGTTGCCAGTGGCTCCAGGGTTGCCAAGGTGGGTCATGCGGATTCCTTGATGGAATCAGGGTTGGCCTTCTGGGCCAGCGAATCATCGAGCAGTGTTTCAAGTGCCTTGTCAACATCGGCCTGGGTCTTCACGTCGCCAAGCTCCACAAAGGTGGGGCCAATTTTGGCCAGGACGGCGCGCTGCTTCTCCCCGGGAACGCCTGACACGTCAAGGTTGCTGCGCTGGGCAATGACAGTTGTGGCCACTTCGGGTTTGAGCCCTGCGGCGTCGGCCAGGATCTGCGCTGTTTCTTCGGGATTGCCCGCGGCCCATCCGCGGGCTTTTTCGTAAGCGTCAACCACTGTCTGGGCCAGTTCGGGCTGATCCTTCAGGAACGATTCGGTGGCATTAAGGAACCCGTACGTGTTGAAGTTCAAATTCCGGTAAAGAAGTGTGGCACCTTCCTGCTCGGCCGTGGCCATAATGGGATCCAGGCCCGACCAGGCATCCACGGAACCGTTAGCCAGAGCTGCCTTGCCGTCGGCATGCTGGAGGTTTTCCACCGTCACGTCTTTAGTGGTGAGCCCGGCTTCTTCAAGGGCCTGGACCAGGAAGAAGTACGGATCGGTGCCTTTGGTAGCGGCAACTGACTTGCCCGCAAGGTCTGCAACGCTCTTGATGGTGGAGTCGGGGCCGACCACCAGGGCAGCCCACTCAGGCTGGGAGTAGATGGACACTGTCTTGATGGGGGAGTTGTTGGCGCGGGCCAGCAGTGCTGCGGATCCGGCAGTGGATCCAATGTCAATGGCGCCAGCGCGCAGGGCCTCATTGGCCTTGTTTGACCCGGCGGACTGCACCCAGTTCACGTCGACCCCCTTATCCGCAAGGGTTGCCTCCAACCAGCCCTTGTTCTTAATGATCAAACTCAGGGGGTTGTACGTGGCGAAATCAATGTTCAGTGTTCTTGAACCGCCCTCGTTGCCGGCAACGCTGGAGGCAGCATTTTCACCGGCGCAACCAGCCAAGGCCAGGGCGGAGACAGCAGCTGTGACGCTCAGGAAGGAGCGGCGGTTGAAAGAGTTTAAAGCAGACATGGTGGTCCTTAAATGTTGGGGGGAACAGAAAGTAGTGTGTGCGTTTCAGTAATTAGTGGCCGTTGACCCCAAGGCTGGCCAGCAATGAGCTGCGTAGCCTGGCCAGCTCAGTGGAGGCCCGGTCGCGGGGACGCGGTCCGAGAACCTCTACCGTGCGCATAATGGTTGCCCCCGCTTCTGCAGTGCCGTCGGAGCCCAGCAAGATGATGCGGTCAGCCAGTTGCAGCGCCTCATCCACATCGTGCGTCACGAGCAGCACGGTAGTGGGTTCGGCGGCGTGGACGTCCAGCAACAAATCCTGCATGGTGATGCGGGTGAGTGCGTCCAACGCGCCAAAGGGCTCGTCCAGGAGCAAAACCCCTGGATTACGGGCCAGGGCACGGGCCAGAGAAGCCCGCTGTGCCATGCCGCCGGAAACTTCCCGCGGCCGGTGGCCGGCAAATTTTGCCAGGCCAACCAGCTCCAAAAGGTTGGCCACGACGTGTCGGCGACGGACGGCGTCGGCCCCGGCAGGTACGCCAATGGCGATGTTTCCGGCAAGGGATTTCCAGGGCAGCAGACGCGGTTCTTGGAAGGCCACGGCGCAGCGGGCATCGATGCCTGACACTTTGCTGCCGTCAATGCGAACGGCACCGCTGCTGGGAGCATCGAGCCCGGCTACGGCACGCAATAGCGTTGATTTTCCGCAACCTGATGGCCCGAGCAGGGCCACGATTTCTCCAGCGTGCACGTCAAAAGAGATGTTTCTTAGCACTGGATGGGTGTGCGCACCGCTTCCAAAGGAGCGGCCCAGGTCTTGAAAGGACACTGACATGGCAACAGTTCCTTGCGGATCCGTGACAGCCGGGGCAGTTGGTGGGGACGGCGAAAGTACAGCAGGCATGGGAGCTCCATCGGTCCTGGCGGTAGCACCCTGCCAGCATCGGCACCTCTGCAGAGAAGCACCGACCAGGGTTGCTGCGGCGTCATTGAGCCAGATCTCTCGGCCGCTCGGGATGGTCGCTTTAAGAGTAGGTCGGCACTAAGGGGTGGAGCAATTAAGCTAACGATCGCAGTTCGCGCAACGTAACAATCCACCGCGCCGTCACCGCCGCCGCTGGGCTGGGCAACTGTGTCAATGGCCGTTAGGCTCGAAAGATGGCAGCCATTAACGATCCACAGCTCATTCACCGTTTGCTGACCACACCCGCTCGTTGGGCTGTGGTGGGGCTCTCGGGCAATCCGCTGCGCCCCGCCGTCGATGTTTCCCGCTTTCTCCAGCAGGACTTGAAACACCAAATCATTCCCGTGAGCTTAAAGGGCGACGACGTACACGGCGCCACAGGCTACAAAACCCTGGCGGAAGTGCCGGGGGATATTGACGTCGTGGATTGCTTCGTCAACTCCCAAAAGGTGGGCGCCATCGTGGACCAGGCCATAGCCATCGGAGCCAAGGCGGTATGGCTGCAATTGGGCGTGGTGGATCAAGAAGCCGCACAACGGGCACTCGATGCAGGTCTGGACGTAGTCATGGACACGTGCCCCAAAATTGAGGCCGCCCGGCTGGGCATTTATCCACGGTGAGTTGTGGTTGCGCGCCTACCCGGTAGCGTTGGATCATGACGCGCATTATTTACTACACGGCGGCAAGTCTCAATGGATTTTTGGCTGACAGCAATCACGGTTTGGACTGGCTCTTTGCCGTAGATAACGCCGGCTCGCCGGACATTACCGCGTTCAAAGACACCACGGGCGTTTTTGTGGAAGGTTCTGCAACGTATGAATGGGTGTTACAGGCCGAGAATCTGCTGGCGGAACCAAAAAAATGGCAGCAGTTCTACGGCGATTCACCCACCTATGTGTTCTCTTCACGCGCCCTGGCCATCCCTGCGGGCGCCGACGTGCGCGTAGTCAACGGAGCAGTGGCCCCTGTGCTCCAGCAAATTAAGAATGCCGCCGGGGATAAAGATGTTTGGCTTGTCGGTGGAGGGGATCTGGCCGGCCAGTTCCTGGACGCAGGGGCCCTGGATGAGCTCGTCATCAGCTACGCCCCAGCGGCTTTGAGCGGCGGTGCGCCACTATTACCGCGCACCATTGGTGCAGACAGGCTGAAACTCGCCAGCGCCGAGCAACAAGGTCAGTTCGCCATGCTGCGATACCAAGTCCTCTCTGCCGGGGGTGCCGCGTGAGCATCACCCCCGCCACGTTACGTGCTGCCGCTTTGGCCATGCCCGGCGCCTATGAAGACTTCCCGTTTGGTCCGGAAATCAACGTTTTTAAAGTCAAAGCTCCCAGCGGTGGGCCCGATCGCCCGGGCAAGGTCTTCGCATTAGGCGAGCTGGACGTTGCACCGTGCAGTATTAGTCTCAAATGTGATCCCGAGCTGGCCCCGGCCCTGCGGGCTGCCAATCCGGGCATTACCGGGGGGTACCATTTGAACAAACGGCATTGGAACACTGTGGACACCTCCCAGGTGGAGGAGGAAATGGTGTTGGAAATGCTGGAGGATTCTTACGATCTGGTGGTGGCCGGTCTGCCCAAAAAGCAACAAATTGCCTTGAAATGGAGTGCGCATGCCGCAGAAGAATAGCCGAATGGACTACCCGTACCTGGGATTCACCCGACAGGCGGCACTCACCTCTGCTGCGGACATTGCCTGGCCCAAGAGTTTTGACCACGTGGACAAGCTCACCACCGTGGGCAGCGGACAGGCCACTTTCGACGCGCTCGCCGAGGGCATCATGACGTGGCACATTCAACGCCGCGCGGGTCTGACAGTGCAGGCCCCGCCACGCGCTGTTTTAGGCGCCCGTGTGGTCAGCGGATTTGGTGTGGGTCAGCTGCGGCTGCCTGTGCCGTGCGAGGTGGTCTGGTCCATGGAAACGCAAAAAGTCACAGGGTTCGACGGCGTCGAGGTCACCATGGCCGGGTTTGGTTACGGCACACTTCCCGGCCATCCCGCACTGGGGGAGGAGGCCTTCACCGCCGTCATGACTCCCGACGGCGGTGTGCACTTCAGGCTGTTGGCCTTCAGCAAGCCTGCAGGCTTAATTTACAAGTTGGGATCTCCTGTCACGAGGTTGGCCCAGGCGGGAGTTTCGCGCTCCTATCAACAGGCTGCCCGTGCTCTGGCAGGTGGCTTTTAAGCCTGGTGCCTGTTTCGATAAGTTTCAGCGGTGCCACGCAATGGTTTCCTGATGGGCTATGGTGGCTACAGCGACACGGGGTGCCCCGGCACGGCGAAAGCCTGTCAGGAGCTGAGATCAAACCCGGTGAACCTGCCCCAGTTAGTACTGGCGAAGGGATGTCAGCACCGGTCAACGGTTATTTACATCCATGTTGCATGCCTTCGCCACCGGTCGAAAGGTGATTCACATGCAGTCCACAACAACCTCCTCCAGCGTCCTGCCCCTCCGTGATCAAGTAGTACTTGTGACAGGAGGCGCCCGCGGACTGGGCGCCCGCCTGGTGCAGTCCTTCCTCAACGAAGGCTCCCGCGTGGTCATTAATTACCTAAAAAGCGCGGACGCGGCCCAGGAAGTGGCGGCGGCTTTCCCCGAACGGGCCGTGGCCCTTCAGGCAGATGTGCGCGATGCGCAGCAGGTCAGCGCCATGGTTGAAAAAGCCGAGGCACATTTTGGTTCCCCCATCACCACAGTCATTAACAATGCGTTGGCTGATTTTTCCTTCAATGGCGACGCGCGGCCGCAGGCTGACACGTTGAGCTGGGAAAACTTGGAGCAGCAGTTCTCAGGGACCGTGCGCGGGGCGCTAAACACCGTGCAGGCAGCATTGCCCGGAATGCGGGCGGCCGGATTTGGCCGCGTCATCAATGTCGGCACCAATTTATTTCAACACCCGGTGGTTCCCTACCACGACTACACGGCCGCGAAGGCTGCGCTGCTGTCACTGACCCGCACACTTTCCCATGATCTGGGCCCTGCGGGGATCACAGTGAACATGGTTTCGGGCGGGTTGCTGCGCACCACGGATGCCAGTTCCGCCACGCCCGAGGAAGTCTTTGACATGATTGCCGCCGGAACTCCGCTGCGCCGGGTCACTACGCCGGAGGAGTTCGCGGACGCAGCATTGTTCTTCGCCTCCCCGTGGTCGCGTTCGGTGACCGGACAGAACCTGATTGTTGACGGCGGGCTGGTGAAGGGATGAGCTCCGCTACCCGCCAGCTGCACTTGAACCTGTTCATCTTTGGTTGCGGACACCACAAAGCCGCCTGGCGCCATCCCCAGTCGCCGGCTGAACAGCTCGGGGACATTAAATACCTGGAAGAGCTGGCCCGCACGGCCGAGCGAGGCTCCTTCGACGCGGTGTTTTTCGCCGACGGGCACGCCGCCGGCAACGTTGCCGACGGTCCCCTGTGGTTCCTTGAGCCGTTGACCGCGTTGGCGGCCATGAGCCGGGCCACGAGCCGGATTGGTCTGGTCAGCACCGTTTCCAGCACCTTCTACACCCCGTTCCATGCCGCGCGGCTTTTGGCATCACTGGACCATATTTCCGGTGGCCGGGTGGGGTGGAATGTAGTGACCTCCATGTTCGACGCCGAAGCCCGCAACCATGGGTTGGAGCGCATGCCGGAGTCTTTGGACCGTTATGCCCGCGCGGAGGAATTCGTCGAGGCGGTGCTGGGTCTCTGGGACTCCTGGGCTGACGACGCGCTGCGTTATGACCGGTCCGGCGTCTACGCGGATCCCGCCCGGGTGCGGCCCATCAATCACCGCGGCGAACGTTTCCTCGTTGACGGACCGTTGAATGTGCCGCGTCCGCCGCAGGGCCATCCGGTGCTTTTTCAGGCCGGCGCCTCAGAAGCGGGCCGGCAGCTGGCTGCCCGCCGTGCCGAAGCAATTTACGCGGTAGCCTACGACCTGCCCAGCGCCCAGGCGTATTACCGGGATCTCAAGGCACGAATCCGCCAGGCAGGGCGCAACCCGGAGGCCGTGGCGATCATGCCGGGGCTGGTCACCTACGTCGGCTCCACTGAAGCCGAGGCTAAAGCCAAGCAGCGCGAACTCGATGAACTGCTCCCCGCCGAGGATTCGCTGCGTCAACTAAGCCAATTCGTCGGGCAGGACTGCATGGACTGGGAACTGGATGCCCCCGTGCCGCTACTGCCACCCCTGGAAGAATTCACCGGGCCCAGGGGACGGTATGCCACCATCCAGCGAATTATCGCCGTGGAGCAGCCAACCGTCCGTGAACTGCTGGGCCGTCTGGCTGCCGGAGGCGGGCACTGCACCATGGTGGGCACCCCGGAACAAATCGCGGACAAAATGGCCCACTGGTTTGAACATGATGGCGCCGACGGTTTCAACTTGATGCCACCGACCCTGCCGGGAGGCATTACAGACTTCGTGGACCATGTGGTTCCCGTGCTCCAGCAGCGCGGGTTGTTCCGCCGCGGCTATGACACCCATACGCTCCGGGGACATTTGGGCCTGTCCCGGCCTGAAGTTGCCCTGAGCGCGCAGCCACGATAAACGGCACGGAAAATGGTTGCCCCTGGTTCAGGTCAGGAATCAGGCTCCGACAAAAAATTCAAGGGCAATGCCGTCTGGATCCTTGAAACTAAGCGCTGTCCCGTACGACGCGTCCACCAGGCCGCTGTGGCCAATGTCCTGGGTATCCAGGAGGTGCGCCCACGCTTCGAGCTCCGCACGGTTTTCGACCTTGAAGCCCAGGTGGTCAAGCCCGGGAGTTTTGGCCTCAAAGGGTGCGCCTGAACCGTGGTCATGTTGCGTCAAACCCAGCGTTATTCCGCCGGGGAGGGCAAATATCTGACGGGAGAAGGGCCCGTCGTCCATGGTGGCGACGGGCTCGACGTCCCACAGGCGCGAATAAAAGGGCACACTGACCGCAAGATTTGAAACAGTCAGTGCAACATGGTCAATACCAGTGAAAGAGGGCATGCTAAAACCTTAGCTAACACAGCGGTCATAGAAAAACCCCGGCCGGCTCCTGAAGGAGCCGGCCGGGGTTTTTTACCCCTGGGATTTAGCCAAAGTATTTCGGCAGTGTTCCCTCATGTGCCACGCGCAATTCGTCCAGCGGAGCGCTGAACAGACCCTGAATATCCAGTGCTTTACCCGCCGCGTCCACCACGCCAATGCGGGCCACCGGGAAGCGGCGGGCAGTGCACATGTCGTTGAAGCGGACTTCTTCGCTGCGCGGAACCGACACAATGGCGCGGCCCTGGGTTTCCGAGAACAACAGCGTGAATGTGTCCACACCGTCGCGCTGGGCAACCTCATCGAGGGCCACGCGGGCCCCGGTGTTGAAGCGCAAAGCGGACTCCACCAAAGCTGCTGCAAGACCGCCTTCGGAGAGGTCGTGGGCGGAGTCAATCATGCCGTCACGTGAGGCATTGATCAGGATCTGACCCAGCTCGCGTTCGCGCTCCAGATTGACCGCCGGAGGCAGCCCGCCCAGGTGGCCGCGCATATTGGCCCACTCGGAACCATCCAGTTCAGCGGCGGTGGTGCCCAGCAGGTAAATGGCCTGCCCGTCCTCAACCCAGCCCGACGGCGTGCGGCGGGCAACGTCGTCGAACTTGCCCAATACGGCCACCACAGGGGTGGGATGGATGGGGGTGGAACCCGTTTGGTTGTACAGGGAAACGTTCCCGCCCGTGACGGGGATACCCAAAACCATGCAGGCGTCGGAAAGGCCGCGGATGGACTCGGCCAGCTGCCACATGACATCCGGGTCCTCGGGGGAGCCAAAGTTCAGGCAGTCGCTGACGGCCATGGGGATGGCACCTGAGGTGGCCACGTTTCTGTAAGCCTCGGCCAGGGCCAGCTGCGCGCCGTGGTACGGATCCAGGAAGGTATAACGGCCGTTGGCGTCGGTGGCCAGGGCAACGCCCAAGCCGCTCTCCTCGTCCACACGGATCACACCGGCGTCGTCCGGGAACGCCAAAGCGGTGTTGCCGCCCACATAGCGGTCGTACTGGTTGGTGATCCAGTCCTTGGAACACATGTTGGGGGAGGCAATGAGTTCCAGCACCGCCGCCTTCAACTCTTCAGCGGTGGTGGGGCGGCCGCCGTCTTCCACGGAGCCCGTGAAGGTATTGGCCTGCAGCGCATCCTGCCACTCGGGGCGGGCATACGGGCGGTCATAGACGGGGCCGTCATGCGCTACGGTGCGTGGATCCACATCCACAATCACGTCCCCGGCCCACTTAATAATGAGGCGTCCGGTGTCAGTGACTTCGCCGAGCCAAGAGTACTCCACAGCCCACTTGTCCATGACGGACTCAAAGGCAGCCACGTTGTCCGGGGAGACCACTGCCATCATGCGTTCCTGGGATTCGGACATGAGGATTTCGCCAGGGGTCAGGGAAGGATCGCGGAGCAGCACGGAGGTCAGTTCAACTTCCATGCCGCCGTCGCCGTTGGATGCCAGTTCACTGGTGGCGCAGGAAATTCCTGCAGCGCCCAGGTCCTGGATGCCCTCCACGAGGGAGCCCTTGAACAGTTCCAGGCAGCACTCAATGAGCACCTTCTCAGCGAAGGGGTCACCCACCTGCACGGCCGGACGCTTTGACGGCTTGGTGTTGTCAAAGGATTCCGAGGACAGGATGGACGCACCGCCAATGCCGTCACCGCCGGTGCGGGCACCGAACAAGACCACCCTGTTGCCCTTGCCGGAGGCGTTGGCCAAGCGGATGTCCTCATGGCGCATCACGCCCACGGCCAGGGCATTGACCAACGGGTTGCCCTGGTACACGGAGTCAAACACCATCTCGCCGCCAATGTTCGGCAACCCCAGAGAGTTGCCGTAGCCGCCAATGCCAGCCACGGCGCCATGCATGACGCGGGCAGTATCCGGGTGGTCAATGGCACCAAAACGCAGCGGATCCATCACGGCCACGGGACGGGCACCCATGGAAATGATGTCGCGGACAATGCCGCCAATGCCGGTTGCGGCTCCCTGGTACGGCTCCACCATGGAGGGGGAGTTGTGGGATTCGATCTTGAAGGTCACGGCCCAACCGTCGCCCAGATTGGTGACGCCGGCGTTTTCGCCAATGCCCACCAGCATGTCCTTCTTCATTTCCTCCGTAACCTTGGCACCAAATTGGCGCAGGTGGTTCTTGGAGGACTTGTAGGAGCAGTGCTCGCTCCACATAACCGAGTACATGGCCAGCTCAGCGGCAGTGGGGCGGCGGCCCAGGACTTGCACGACGTCGTCGAACTCGTTTTGCTTCAGGCCCAACTCGGCCCAGGGCAGCTGCACTTCAGGGGTGGCTGCAGCGTGTTCAACGGTGTCAATGTTGAACTTCTTGACGGTCCCTGTTGAAATTTCACTCATTTATTTGCCTCCCACAAGGGTGTTCAAGACGGAGCTAAAGAAACCCAGGCCATCGGTTCCGGTATGCCCGGGGCCGTAGCCGTTTTCCACAGCGTGCTCGGGGTGGGGCATGAGACCCACCACGTTGCCGGCGGCATTGGAAATACCTGCAATGTCGCGCCGTGATCCATTGGGGTTGAAACCTACATAGCGGAAGGTCACGCGGTTCTCCGCTTCCAGGGCATCGAGCGTCTTCTCGTCGGCAATGTACTGACCATCCTGATTCTTCAAGGGGATGGTGATGTCCTGACCCGCTGCATAAGCACCGGTCCACGCGGTGGCATTGTTCTCCACGCGCAGCACCTGGTCGCGGCACAGGAACTTCAAGTGATCATTTTTAATCATGGAACCGGGCAAAAGGTGCGCCTCGGTCAGGATCTGGAAGCCATTGCAAATGCCCAGAACTGGCAGTTTGGCGTCCGAATTTGCAGCATCGATAATCTTGGACATCAAGGGTGCAAAGCGGGAAATGGCGCCTGCGCGCAAGTAATCGCCGTAGGAAAACCCGCCGGGAATGATCACGGCATCCACCGGGGCCAATTCCGTGTCGGCATGCCAAAGCTCGACGGCGGTGCCCCCCGCCAGGCGGACGGCGCGGCTTGCGTCGCGGTCATCAAGGGTGCCGGGGAACGTGACAATGCCAATGCGTGCACCTGCCAGGCGGCTATCCACCGGGGCGGGGGCGAACCCGCCAATCAAGGGTGTTTCAGTCATGACTGGTCCGCCACCACTTCGACGTTGACCACATCTTCAATAACGGGGTTGGAAAGCATGGCTTCTGCAGCAGCGTGGGCCTGGGCCAGAATTTCCTCGGTCACTTCACCCTCCACCGTCAATTCAAAGCGCTTGCCCTGACGGACGGAGGAAAATGCGGTGAATCCCAGACGGGGGAGTGCGCCAACAATGGCTTTTCCCTGCGGATCCAGAATTTCGGGCTTGAGCATGACGTCGACAACGATCCGGGGCATCGCGGGAACTCCTGGTAATTAAAAGGGGTGGCCGCGGAGTGCCGTCTTACGCTGTCCAGTGCCAAGGGGGACTGGCTAATAAACCTGTGAGGAGAGCGCTCCGCGAGCTTGCCATTCCATTCTACGCAGTGTTGGCAAACTCAAGAATTTGAGGTGATGCAGCTCGCCTAAAGGAACGCCGGCGTTTGATTCCAGCCGGGGGCAGGACAATTTCCGCGGCTCGTTTTGTGATTAAGAACACGCTATGGTCATAGGACGTTCCATGTTTGATGACCGCCTTCAGCCATGGTTCGCCCTGTGAATTGGGGACAGCCACGCGGCCCATGATGGTCGATTTGAAAGGATCAAATGAAATTCACCAACGCCCAACGACGATGGAAGAACGCCCGCGCGGCGGCCATTGCCGGAGCCTTGACAGCCGGTCTGTTGACCAGCCTGATTGCCCCAGCTGTGGCAGTGGGCGAAGATGCCGCCGCCGCAGAGGGCAGTTACCTGGAACAGGTGCTGGCAAAGAATGGCGACAATGCCATTGACCCCGTGCTGGGCGCCAACTACCGCATTCCCGCGCTCGCCCACCTGGGCGACGGCGTGGTGCTGGCTTCCTATGACGGACGCCCCTTCGGCGGTGATGCACCCCAGCCGAACTCGATCATCCAGCGCCGCAGCCTCGACAATGGCAAGACGTGGAGCGCACCCACTTACGTGGCGCGCGGCCAGATGCCTGTTGCCGGTAAGCCCGTCTTCGGCTTTAGTGATCCCAGCTACGTGGTCGATGAGGTTACCGGGGAAGTCTTCAACTTCTTTGTCTACTCCAAGGACGTCAGCTTCCAGGCCAGCGGCTTTGGCAACGACGACACTCACCGCAACATCATCAGCGCCGCCGTTGCTGTCTCCCGCGACAAGGGCCTGACCTGGTCCATGGACCCGACCCATATGCCTGTGCTGCCTCCCTCCGGCTACGCAGCGGACTCGGAATTTTCCGACTATGCGGGCCCGCTCATTACGGACGTGGTCAAGCCGGTGGGTGATGGGAACAACGTCGGCGGGGTCCAGGGCGTCTTTGCGTCCTCGGGCCAGGGCATTCAACTCAAGTACGGCGAGCACCAGGGCCGCCTGGTCCAACAGTTCACCGGCAAGGTCAAGCAGGCTGACGGATCAATCGCGTACCAGGCCTACAGCGTCTACTCCGACGACCATGGCAAGACCTGGCAGCGCGGGGCGTTCACGGGTACCGGCATGGATGAGAACAAAACCGTTGAGCTCTCCAATGGTGACGTCATGCTCAACTCCCGCGCCAGCTCCGGGGGTCAGGGCGGCCGCAAAGTGGCCATCTCCAAGGACGGCGGCAACAGCTACGGTCCCGTCACCGTGGACACGCGCCTGGCTGACCCCGTCAATAATGCCTCCATCGCCCGCATGTACCCGGCTGCCGCCCAGGGCTCGGATGAAGCCAAAATGCTGTTGTTCTCCAATGCCAACTCCACCGCGGGCCGGCAGAACGGCACCATCCGCTACTCCTGCGACGATGGAGCAAGCTGGAGCTCCGGCAAGCAGTTTAAAGCCGGCGCCATGAGCTACTCCAGCGTCACGGCGCTGGGCGACGGCACCTTTGGCGTGTTTTACGAAGGCGATAACAACACCATGACGTTCGGTAAGTTCGATGCCGAATGGCTGGACATTGAGTGCGGCGTGGAAGTGCGCGCCAACTCCATCACGGGCGGCAACGGGGCAACCGTTGACGCCGAAGTGACGCTGGTCAACGGCAGCGAAAAGACCATTTCCGGAGCCAAAGCCACCATTGCGCCGCAAAACGCCTGGAGCTTCGGCGCCGCAAACTTCGCTGATGTTCCCGCAGGCGCTTCAAGCACTGTCACAGTTCCCGTGACCATCCCGGCCAGCGCCAAAGCCGGAACCTACAGTGTCACCGCCAAGATCAACTACGGGACCCACGAATTCAGTGCAGTGGTTTCCGTCACCGTCACCGGCGGTGCCGGCCCCATGCTGGGGCTGGAAGTTGTGGGCTCCCACACGGACAAGGCACGTGACCTGGCGGCGAACCCGTACACGGTGGGCGAGGCGCTCCCGTACCAGTTCAAGGTGACCAACCTCAGCAACATTTCGGCGAACGTAACTCCCACCGCGGGCAACTTCAACCCCCTCCTGCCGCCGGCCGGGGGCAACTGTCGCTGGAACGGCCTGGCCATGTGGGCCGGCTATACCTGTGGCACTCCCCGCCATGCGGTGACCGCGGATGAGCTGGCCAACGGCTTCTTCGTCCCGCGCACCACCTGGCAGGCAACGGCCAGCGGCATGGAAACGCTGGTCCTGAACGTCACCGGCGAGGAAGTTGACGTGCTGGCACGCGACCCACGCCTGCAGACGTCCGCCGCGCAGGTGTGGAACGACGTCGACGGCAACGGCCTGGCCAACACCGGCGACACCCTCACCACCACTGTCTCAGTGGTGAACTCCGGCAACGTCACCCTGACAGGGGTTGCCGCACTGGGCACCGTCCCCGGCGCCTTGGCCGTGGGCGAATCAGCCAGTTTCACCGAAACCCGTGAACTGACGACGGCGGAGCTCGCCTCGGGTGCCGTGGCGGAGCGTTCCATGGTGGTCACCGGAGCCAACGGTGCCAAGGATGCCTCGACAGAAGCCATCGCCCAGGCAGCCGAGCTGCCCATTCTGCCTGCGGCCCCGGAGATGCCGGCCTTTGAACCGTCAGTAGCGCGCGCCAACCTCAAGGGTCAGCCTCCGGTGGACCTGGGTTTGCAGGCTGGCAAGTACAGTGTGGGCGACGTCGTCACAGTAAAGAACCTCCCGGCAAATGAGTGGGCCTATGTGCACCTGAACCAACACGGTGCCCGCATCGGCTGGTTTTTGGCCGCTGCCGACGGCACTGCCACGTTCGAGGTCCCTGCGGGAACCAAGAACGGCAAGGACAACCTGGTGGTCTCCGGCCAGAACGGTAAGTTCCTGTCCTTTGGTGCATTCCATGTGACACCCAGGTAGTGCCCTGCGCCGAGCATACTGGGGAGAGCAGTTCCCGGGTATGCCCGGCGTCATCGGAAGGGCCTGCTGTGATGGGGGCACGGCCTAAACCCCGGACTTCTCATTCACACTGAAGGCAACGCGGATTTCACCGGACTTAGGTCCAAGTCGACGATGTCTTAGACCTTCCCTTAGAAGACTGGGTCAAGGGAGAGATGAAACCCGTTGGGGCCGCGGAGCGCAAGGCTCAGGACCTTCCAGATCCGCCCCAGGGTAGGCGTGGACAAGCCTTTGCGTTCGGCCATTTTGGAGCGTGACCAATGGGTCGTGTTTTTTATAAAGTGCTTTCTCATGTGGCGATCACGATACCTTCACCCTGCTCGATGACCATCGTTTCCGGGCATCCGGGGCGCGGATCATCGCTTCATCCATCCACGGTGTGTTCACCAAACCATGCGCGCCACTTTGTCACCGTCGGGGCCGAACACTCAGCCAAGATGACCACGTCCTTGTTCGCCCTTCCATGCAGGAGGGTCGAACGATGCGCGAACGCATTGCTAGGGCCTGGGAAGGCTTGCCTCCGCATGTCCACCGTGAAGGTTGACGGCGTTCCTTAGCGGTGGGGGTCCGTTTGGCCTGGTGTGCCATGCATCAACCTTGGCGGCGTTTTAGCGAATTCACCACGCGGAATACTAAGCTTTCGCCTGCAATACAGCCAGCACCTGCCCGGCCGCAATGATACCGGAATCGCGCGAGCTGTGAATGGTGCTGGTTGTCATGCCTGCCCAAAAGATGACGTCGTTCAGGGGATCGTGCAGGCCCTCGCGTTGCGAGAACGGTCCAGGGTAGGCGCCGAGGGAAAACTCGTCCTTGGACCAATCGTAGGTAGAGGCGGTCTTGAAATGCAGGCCTTGGTCGCCTGCAATTCCCCTGACGGTGTCAAGAGAGGCTTGGTGGCGCTGATCTTCGGGGAGCTCCAGCAATTCGCGTGCCGCATCGCCGGTGGCCCACGAAACCAGCACTTGCCCCGTGTAGTCGGGTGAACCGGATGACGCGTTCCAAATGACGGGAGGCAGAGCGTCGTAAGTTTCCATCAGATCCCATTCTTCCGGCACCACCGGCTGTTCAAATTCCAACAGCCCCTTGAAGACCGGCAGGTAGACGATACTTTCGAAACCCTTGGCGCGATTAGCTGGTAGGGGCGGGTTGAAGGTGATGTCACCGTTTTGCAGGACTCCACCGGGCAGGGCAATGACAACGCTTCTGCCCTCCCACGTTTCACCGCCAGCATGGACGCTGACACCCTTTTCCGTGTAGTCAATTTGTTGCACGCGGGTACCCAGTTCAATGGTGATCCCGGCCTTCAGTGGCTCAAGAATCTGCTTGTATCCGCCCAGGACACGGTAGTCGCCGTATCCGTCGTCGGGCAGCATGCCGGAGGGTCGGGCATCCAGCGCCTCCTGCAGGTCCTCAACCATGAACTTCGCCGGAATGGCCTCAAATTGTTCGCTGTCCACCTCGATCACCAGAAGAGAGAGCGGATAATTGGAACGCTTGATGCCCAGCTTTTCTAGGTATTCTTTAGCCGTTTCGGTGGCGGTCGGTTCCGGCAGGGGATTAGGAACTGTGGGTTTACCCTCCGGGAACGTGTAGAACTCCCATGTAGCTTGGTCCACCCATGCCCCTGAAGTGTTGAAACGAGATACCGACTTTGACCACTTGCGGGTTTTTAGGCCACCTGCTTCCACAAGTTCCCAAGTTGAGACATCGGAGCCGTGGATAAGCTCGCCGCCACGCTCCACCGGGATCCCCATGCTAGTGGTGTCGGTCCACATGCGTCCGCCAATGCGGTCCCGGGCTTCCAGCACGACGACCTTTTTGCTGGCGTTGGCAAGCTCGCGAGCAGCACCAAGACCTGAGGCGCCAGCACCAATGACGATCGCGTCCCAGGTTGCACTGCCCTTTCTGGCATCTACGCTCTCGGATGACGGAGCGCATCCAGATAGGGTCAGCCCGGTCAAGGTAATTAGGCCGGTGCCTGTTATGAGCAATTGGCGCCGGGTTAGCGGTGAGTAACCCATGGAGCTGCTGTTCATGGTTGTAGTCCTCCAGTGTTTGATGACCCGCTGAGCCGGCCTCTGCTGCGATCGGTCGGCAGTCCCATATGAGCAAGTATTGATCAAGAATATGATCAATACAACAACTAATACAAAATATTCTTGTTTTAGTAACGAATACAAAATATTTATTCTGCGAACCTTTAAAAAGGCGATGGCGAACAAGGGCGTGGTCATCCTGGTCGGGTGTTCGGCTCCAGCAGTGACAAAGTGGCGCTCACGGTTTGTCGGGCACAGGAGCTTCGCTTGGAGCTAACGTAAAAATCGAACCGCAGAAATGGAAGAGAATTCAATGAAATCGTAGATTTCATACCGTTTCCTGCGGGCCAGTTGGTGGTGAAGGTTCGGCGGTGCGGTGCTTGAAGACCGTGTCCTGCCAGTCCTTGTGGGCAACGGTGTTATGGGAAATCAACACGTGTTTGATGTTCATGTACTCCTCGAAAGAGTACGAGCTCATGTCGTTGCCGAAGCCAGAGGATTTGTATCCGCCGTGGGGCATCTCCGAAACAATAGGAATGTGTTCATTGATCCACACACAACCCGCCTCGATTTCAGCGGCAGCACGCATGGCCAAAGTGACGTTGCTGGTCCAAGCCGAGGCGGCTAGGCCGAAGGGGGTGTCATTGGCCAGAGCGATGGCCTCGTCGTCTGTTTCGAAGGGCAACGCAACCAGAACGGGGCCGAAGATCTCATCTTGCACAATTTCGCTGTCTTGGGTTGCGCCCACAATCAGTGTTGGCCGGTAGAAAGCCCCCGGCCGCTCCGGGGCGTAGCCGCCTGCTAGGACTGTAGCACCGGAGGTAACTGCGCGCTCCACCATCGAGGCGACCTTCGAGCGGTGGGTTTCAGAGATAAGGGAGCCCATGTCGGTGTCGTCCGACAGTGGATCACCAACCACCATGGTGTCCATGAGCTGGGCAACCCGGGCCGTGAACTTATCAAATGCCGAGGAATGAATATAGGCGCGTGTGGCAGCCGTGCAGTCCTGGCCGGCGTTGATGGTTGAGGCGGCCACAGCCCCGTGGGCCGCAGCTTCCACGTCAGCGTCCTTGAATACCACGAACGGCGCTTTCCCACCCAACTCAAGGTGGATTCGTTTGCCTGACTCGGCAGCCATCTCCATTATTCGGCGGCCAACGCCTGTGGAACCGGTGAACGAACACATTTTGACTAGGGGGTGCTTGATAAGCGCCTCGCCCACTGTGCGACCAGGGCCTACCACAATATTGATAACACCGGGAGGCAGACCCGCTTCCGAGGCAATCTCCGCAAAGAGCAAGGACGTTCCCGGTGTGATCTCGCTCGGCTTAAGCACAATAGTGTTTCCTGCTGCGATGGCCGGCAGTATCTTCCATGCGGCCATCTGCACCGGGTAATTCCACGGAGCGATTGAACCCACCACGCCGATGGCCTCACGCCGGACCATTGACGTGGAGTTGCCCGCGTAGTCCCCGGCGGCAAGGCCCTGGATGTTCCGGGTCGCCCCCGCAAAGAAGGCAACGTTGTCAATGGTTCCGGGAACATCAAAGTTGTGGGACATGCGCACGGTCTTGCCGGTTTGCGCGGTCTCCAAATCCGCCAATTCACCGGCGCGGGCCTCCACTGCCGAAGCAAACTTCAGCAAGTGGCCGGAACGTTCGCCTGGGGTCAGGCGCGACCACGCTGGGAATGCTGCGGCGGCAGCCTGAACCGCTAATTCAAGATCTTCAAGGCTGGCTTGGTCCACCTCCTCAGCCAGGTCACCCGTGGCCGGGTTCACGCGCGATAAATTCCCGCCCGAACCGTGCAGGTAGCCGCCGTTGATGTATTGATGTCCTTGGTTAAACGATGTCATTGCTGCTGCCTGTCATTAGATGTTTCCACAGTGGGGTTGACTGGTGTCACATACACCTTGCGGAGTGTTTTACTAATAGTCCATGTTGTCGTCATGCCCTCGCTTAAGCGCATCAAGGTACCGGGAAACAAGTCGACATGCCGCTCTGGCAGGCCACCGAAGGGTTCAATGACCACCTCGCCGCAGCCCTCGGTGACAATGAAGATCTCCTCGGCTTCGACGTCGAACATAGTGCCGACGCTCATTTCCCAGACACCGAACGTCGTACCAGCCAGGACACCCAACCCTATGGCGCCTGTGGTGGGGCTATTTCCACCATTTTGAGCCGGTGCAACGGGGGTATGTTCTAACGGGAGGGTTGCCACATCAATTTTGTTTCCGCCGGGCAAGGTTGGGTCAGTGGGAGGATTTACCGAGGCAATTAATTGACTCACGAGGCAAATCCCATACCCAGCGAATCCAGGGTCTTCAGGAAAAGTCCGCGCTTGCCTTGGTTGCGATCGGCCCTGGCCAACTCGCTGGTCATCATCTTGACCCCAACCCAAGCGGCAGGCTCCGGCGGGAAGGGAATGGGCTTTTTCTTGACCATCTCCAGCTCGGTGCGTTGGGTGGCCTGGCCGGAGAGCACGTCCAGCAGCACATTGGCGGCAAAGCGGGTGGCACCCACACCCAGCCCGGTGAATCCGGCCGTGTAGGCGACCCGGCCGTCGTGTGAGCTGTCGAAGAAAGAAAAGAAGCGGCTGCACGAGTCAATCGCACCCCCCCATGCATGGGTGAACTTCATACCCTGCAACTGAGGGAAGGTGAAGTAGAAGTGGGCAACAAGTGTCCGGAAAGTTTCCGGGTTTTGGTCATATTCTGGTTTGACCTTGCCGCCGTAAAAGTACTCTGCGTCGTACCCGCCAAAGAGAATGCGGACTGCACCGTTGGCGTCACGGGTCATGCGGTAGTAGTGGAAACGGTTGTTGAGATCGGCCAGACCTTGCTCATCCTTCCAGCCCAGTGATTCGTACTGTTCTTCAGTAAGGGGTTCGCTCATCAGCGCATAATCATAAACCGGGATAGTGAAGAGACGGTGACGTTTGAGCAGTGATGGGAAAACATTGGTTGCCAAGGCCACCCGCTGAGCCTTGACCCGCCCGGCGGTGGTGCTGACAATAATGTGGTCTGTGGCATCTTCCAGTTCTGTGGCGTGGCTGTGCTCGTAGATCTGGACGCCCAATTCCAGACATACGCGACGCAGGCCCCAGGCAAGTTTTGCCGGGTTGACCATGTAGGTTCCGTCGCGGTCCCACAGGCCAGCCTTGTAGACCGGGGAATGCACACTTTCCTGCACTTCCTGGCGGTTCAGGAACTTTAAGGTGGTATCCAGCTCAGCCGCCGTGCGGAGCCACTCTACCTGGTGGTCCTCGGTGGCGAGCTTGAGCACGCCTGAAGGGTTGAACTCGCAGTCGATGTTGTACCGCTCGACAGTAGCGGCCAGTTCACGTAGGTTTTCCAGGCCGAGCTGATGCAAGAGGTCACTTTCCTTGGGCAGGTGCTGGCGTCCATTTGATTCGCCGTGAACCAAGGATGCTTCGCAGAAACCGCCGTTGCGTCCCGACGCCGCCCAACCAATCGTTTGGCCCTCCAGCAGTGTGACGGAACAGTTCGGGTCGCGTTCCTTGGCCATCAATGCCGTCCACAGGCCTGAGTACCCACCGCCGACCACGAGCAAGTCCGTTTCTGCGGTTCCTTCCAAAGCGGGAAGCGCCTCCGGGCGTGCTGGGTCGTCCAGCCAATAGGGCACCGTGCTGGCGCCGTGCAGGGCTGCTGCCAGTGCGGAGGGGTTGTAGCTTCCTGCTACGTTTTCATAGATACTCATTTAGTTTCTTCCATTTCGTGACGCGTGCGGTGGGACTTGTCCGTTGTCTGGTCTGTCCTCCGCCTATTGGTAGGTCAGTTGTGCGGTTGTTCCAGCACGTTGACTGCAACTGGGGTCGCCTCCGGTGCGGCGCCGATGTTGATCATGGCCACTCCCGCAGCAGTGACCAAAATTCCTGCAATCTGCATCCAGGTGAGGCGTTCCGAAAAGAGCACTACACCAATCAGTGCAATAGCTAGGGTTCCTGCGGCCGACCAAATGGCATACGCAATGCTCAACGGCACGTACTTGAGCACCAAACTGAGCAAGTAGAAGGAGACGGCATAGCCAATGACCGTCCCGACGCTAGCCAGAGGCTTGCTGAATCCGCTGGAGACCTTCAGAAGTGTGGTGGCCATAATTTCTGCCACGATTGCCCCGGCAAGCAGGATCCAATGCATGTATGTTTTCCTTGCTCTTCGTGGTTAGTGGTCCGTTAATTCGAGTGCCGCCGCTTTTTTGGCATCGTTTTTTCGAACGAAGATCCAAATCACGACACCTGCAGCGAGGACGCCCAAGGCTATGGCCAATTCCTTGAACCCTCCGTACCCGGTCACGGAGAAGCCAGTTGCACCAACAACGAGGATAATGACCATGACGATCGTCAGGATGACGGACAGGGGAACAAAGAAATTGGGAAGTCTGATGGGACGCTTTGCTTCAGGACGATCCTTGCGCAGCATGAAGAAACCAGAGACCGCGAAGATGTGAGTAAGGATGTAGCCGAGGTTTCCGGTCACGATGATGGCCAGCGGTGACTTGAGCACGACAAGAACCACAATGTTCAAGATGAGCATGACGTTCAATGCCCGCACTGGGATACCGCGCTTGTTGAGCTTGCCCACTGCGCGGATGGTGATGCCTGACTTGCCCATGTTGAACAGCACCCGGGAAGCGTCAGCAACTGACGTGGTCATGATCAGCAGCAGTGAAGCAATCAGACACAGAACCATGAGGTCCGAGGCGCCGCCCACTAATGAACCGAAGCTTGCCACGAAGAAAGTGGCAGGATCGTCCTGAATTGCGGCTTCACCCGCGTAGCCACCCAATGTGATCGGGACGAGGAAGAATACACCCAGGCAAAAGAGCACTGCGGCTTTGATCGCCTTGGTGGTGTCCTTGACCGAATTCTTGTATTCAGGGGCAAAAGTGGCACATACTTCAATGCCGAAAGTAGTCCAAGCCATGATGTAGAGCCAAACCAACGCTTTGTGGAAGCCTGCCATGCCGTGCAGGTTCCATGTCAATTCCGAAGGTGACCAGTCGCTGCTTAACAGCGGCAGGACAATAAACGCGAACAACGGGATCATGAGGATGCCAGCCGTGATGTAGACGAAAGCCATGGTCAAACGCACGCCGAACATGTTGATCAAGTACATAAATAAAATGACCGCGATGCCAATCGCGATCGGCAGGCTCAGCTCGAGGGGGCCTAAATTAACCACCCAGGTGGAGTTAGGGAACCATTGGGCCTGGATCAAGGCGCCAGTAATGGCGCCATATGTTGCCAAGTTCGTGCCCCAAGGAAACCAGTAGCCCACGCTGGCCAACGGTGCGACCCAGGGTGCGCGCTTCTTCCACGCTTCTGCCGCGTAATGGGTGATGCCACCGGAGGAATCTGGAAACATAGTTGCTAGTTCCGTATAGATCCAGTTGACGCCCATCGCGAGCACCATGGAAATAGCCCACAAGACGGCCGCGCCCCAACCACCGAGATCGGCAATGGATGCGCCAAGTGTTGCAATTAACGCGGCCGGCATGGTCATCGACATGGCGAATCCATCGAACCATCGCATCTTTTTTGGTAGTTGCTCTGTGCTCTCAGGGAGCGTCAACTGCTCAGACATGCTTACCTCGCTAAATCGGTGGCTGTTACTTGGAGAACTGTTTTACAGAACAAGTAGTAGCCTCTCAAGATTGCTGTAAAAGTCAATAGTGTGGTCATTATTTGTATTTTGAACAAAAACCCTTCTGAAAATTAGGTTGACGCCAAGTCTAACCCGGCTATAGTGATCTACATCATGATTTGACGAGCTCCTCTAGAAAGGGATATTGATTCCATGACCGCCGTATCTGTGCCAACGCGCACTCAGCTATTCATCGCCGGAAAGTACTCAGAAGGAAGTGGGCAGGACCGTTATGACGTAACCAGCCCGTCCACCGGAGAGATCATTGCCTCCATCCCGGTTCCCACTGAGGCGGACCTGGATCTAGCAGTGGCCAAAGCACATGCAGCCAAAGGAGCCTGGCAGAAATTGGGCGTCTTCAAGCGCGCCGAAATTTGCCACAAGATTGGTGAAGCACTCGAAGCGCGAGTTGACGAGCTGGCCCAACTCCAGTCCACTGAGCAGGGCAAGCCGCTGGCCGAATCCGTTGCCGACGTCAAGGAAGCAGCACAACTCTTTCACCTGCACGCCGAAGATGCCATCCGCCTCAACGGCGAAACCATCCCGTCGTCCGACACCGATAAGCGCATGTTTACTTTCCGCGCCGCAGTAGGCGTGTGGGGTATTATCACGCCCTGGAACTTCCCGCTGCTGATGTTCGCAGAATTCGTTGCTCCGGGCCTGGCCACAGGCAACGCACACGTCGTAAAGCCGCCGGCAAACACGGCACTTACAGTCCTAGCGGCCATGCAATGTCTCACTGAGGCAGGGGTGCCCGAAGGTTTAGTTTCCATCCTGCCCGGTGAAGGCGACTTCGGTGCCAAGCTGGTTGCCCATGACGGCATTGACGCCATCGGTTTCATCGGCTCCTCAGCCACGGCAGCCAAAATTCAGAAGACGGCAGGCTTGAAACGCTCCATCATGGAATGCTCAGGCAACGGACCTGTCGTTGTACTGGAGGATGCCGACTTGAAGCGCGCCGCCAAGGCTGCCGTCGATGGCACCTACTTCTGTGCAGGCCAAGTTTGCTGTGCCACAGAGCGCGTCATTGTCCACAAGAACATCCATGAGGCGTTCGTCAAAGAAGTTTTGGAGTATGCCAAAGCGACCGTTAAGCTTGGGGACCCCTTCGCTGAAGACACCAATTTGGGCCCGCTGAATAACGAGCTAGTTGCCGTCAAGATGGACAACCACATGGCAGACGCCCGTGAACGCGGCCTCGACATCCTTATGGGTGGCCAGCGTAGCCCTGACTTCCCCACAAACCTCTACTACGAATTCACCGTGGTGGATAACGTGACCGAGGAAAGCCTGTTGGGCCGCGAAGAGTCCTTCGGCCCAGTTCTACCCATCATTGTGGGTCAGGACGATGACGACATTTTGCGCATTGCTAACGCTGATGCACTTGGTCTGCAGGGGGCCGTTTTCACCCAAAGCATCAAGAAGGCATACCGTTTCATGGAAGAACTCGAAGTGGGCCAGGTGGTTGTCAATGACTCGAATGGGTGGTGGGACATCAATATGCCATTCGGTGGGGCTGGCGGTAAGGGAACCGGATGGGGTCGTATCGGCGGTGTACACACGCTGCTCGACATGACGGACCTCCGCACGGGTGTTATCCACCTCAGCTAAGGTAAGTGCTAAGTGCGGCTGTGGCGATGCAGATGTATCGCCACAGCCGCACTTGTTTAATAAGGGATCAGTTCACGCCACAGCCCGAAGGACTCGCCATGACCGAACTCGACGACATTGACCGCCAACTTATTGCAGTGCTCCAGCTTGATGGTCGCAAATCATTCAAGGAAATTGCCGAGGAAACCGGCATACCGGCGTCCTCGGTGCGGTACCGGGTCCAGCGGCTGGAGGAATCTGGCACGTTGCAGATCGTTGGAATCGCAAACCCGCTTTCGATTGGCTTTGACAGGCTGGCGTTGATAGGGGTGCGGTGTGCGCCTGGGAAAGCAAGAAACGTATGTCAAGCCATGGCCGAGCTGGAAGAGTCCAGTTATGTCGTCCTCACCACCGGAAGTTATGACGTCATGGTGGAGGTGGTCTGCCGAGATCTGGCGCACTATACAGAGTTGCTTTATGACCGGCTGCAATTGATCGACGGAGTGTCTGCAACGGAAACATTCTTTGTGCTCGAAGCTCACAAGCTGGCCTACGGATGGGGAGTTGGACCGGCACCTCTACTGGCCAACGCCCATACCGGCGGCTCGCTACCCGCAGAATAACGCTCACACTAACTAGATATGACTCGAAGCAGCCGCTAAAAAAACCTTAAAATCGTGCTTTTAGATCGCTACTGCGGATGAAAAGCGTCAGCTGGAGCGAATTGGATCTGTGCTCGATGACATTGCGCGGTTGGTGCGGCCTCGTCGGTCTTGACGCGGCCCGGGCTGGTTCTTGCCCGCCCGGATCATGCGGGCATATCAGGCTCCTTCATTCAAACGTTCCCCAGTGGAGTGCGCATATTCATGTTGTGCCTAAGGATAAATTCACTGTGGAATTCATCGCCGGCTTCCAGTTGATCAGCCTGGCCTGTCCTGCTTGCACCGCTGAATGCGTCACACGTAGCAAGCTGGGCCAGTATGAAGGGCGTGGTCGCGCGTCTCCGATCTCACCTATGGTGATTCCCGCCGCAGACGGTGCACGAGCAGTGCCACGTGGAGCGATGTCCGCGATTCGGCGTCGTTAAGATCGACGGCGAGCAGTTCTTCCAGCTTGGCGAGGCGTGCGTAGAGTGTTGGGCGACTGAGGTATCCGTTGCGGGCTAACGCGGCTTTGTTGCCGCTGAATTCCAGGTACTGTCCGAGAAGGTCCAGGAGCCCTTCCCGGCCCTGGGCTTCTGCATCGAGAATGCCAGCGAGTTCGGATTCTGCGAATTGCTGGACACGATGGTCGTTACGCAGCAGCGCCAGGAGGCCCCGGAGCCGGACGTCGGTGGCACGGTAAAATGGCCGATCTGGGCTGCGAAGCGTTGCTGCAGTTTCCGCAACGAGCGCAGCTTCGTTGATTCCTTCCGCTGCTTCGAGAAGTGTTCCACGGAGACGGCCGACACCAATTCTCCAACGAGCGGCTACCTCGTCGGCGTTGGCTGTCAGCCTCTCTGATAGTCGGTCCAATGTGGGCCCTTCAAGTTGCCTCGCAGGCAGCGCGAGAACCATGCCAATAGAGCCAGATTGTATGCTTGCCGTCAGTGCACTGCCGGAGATAGATTTCAATGTTTCAGCCAAGAGCTCGAGCAGTTCACGTTCTTCCTGCTGACGTGCGAGTGGGTCGTCGGGCGGGGGTGCGGACCCTAAAGGAGTGTTGCTGCGCGGTGCCGTGCGGAAAACCACAGGAAGGTAAAAGGGAGCGCGCTTGAGTCCGAGGGACCCGGCGCGGGTCAAGGCCTCGGCCTCACCCATTCCTCGGGGGTTACGGAGAATGTTGAGCAGACCGGCCTGGGCCTGATGGGCCAGTTCGGTTTGGTCGCGTTCGGCCAGCCGGTTAATGGCCAAGGCTTGGGCAGCACGTTCGAGGACTATGGCCGTCATCTCGTCATCTGCTACGACGGTAGGGGCCACCAGCCGGCCCCACAATTGGTTCCGCACTCCAACCGGGACCTGTAGCCATTGTTCGGGGCCGGTGCGGGCTGTCCTGGTGGAAGAGGGGGTTGTACGGGAGCGCCGCTCCCAATCTCCTAACAGTTCCGTAATGGCCATCCGGTCGGAGGCGTATGCGAGCACCAGGTGTTGCAGGTCTTCGAGGATGACGGGGGCATTGATCATCGCTGAGGCCTGTTCGATCACCCGCTGTGTCTCTGCGCGCTCGAGGCTCAGAAGGGTGAAGACTTCGTGGACATCCCGGGCCCGTTCCACCCTCTCGAGCTGTTCGGCGACGATCACCCGGTGCACGCTCTCCGTGATGGACACGAAGCGGACCTGGCGCTTGAGCGCAATGATGGGCAGCGCCGATTGTTGAGCCGCCGCCTGGAGTGCCGCAAGGCTGCGTGTGCGCGGCTCCGCGAGCTCGACGATGAGACCCGCCGCGCCTGCCTGCTCCAGCGAGCGAATGTACGAGACCATGCAGCCGGGCTCCTTGTCCAGTTCAAGCCCGGTGGTCAGGACTAACTCCCCGCCCAAAAGCAGACCTGTCACATCGAGGAGTTCACTTACGTGAACCCAACGTACGGGGACGTCCAAGGCCGCCTCGCCACCCAAGAGGGAGGGCCCGGCGTCGCGTACCACAGCGAGATCGAGGATGGAACGAAGGGTCGGCAACATTTACATAGTGTAAGCCAAATCAAAGATGGACTTACATTCCGCCAATTACGGAGTCTTTGCTTGTCGGGAAGACTTGAATCAATTACCACCGCGGGCACGAGTCCAACAAGTACGGGAGAACCATTGAACACCATTGAGCACTGGATCAACGGCAGCTACGTTCCGGCTGGGCAACGCACCGCCCCGGTCACGAACCCGGCCACGGGGAAGGTCACGGCCGAGGTGGCCTTGGCTACGGTGGAGGACGGCAATGCGGCCGTTGCTGCCGCGAAGACCGCCTTTCCTACCTGGCGTGACATGTCGCTGGCCCGCCGGACCCAGATCCTGTTCACTTTCCGGGAACTACTGAACGCCCGCAAGAGTGAGCTGGCCGCGATCATCACCTCGGAGCACGGAAAAGTGCTTGATGATGCGCTCGGTGAGGTCAGCCGCGGCCAGGAAGTGGTGGAGTTCGCCTGCGGGATGCCACACCTGATGAAGGGCAGTTACACGGAGAACGCCTCCACAAAGGTGGACATCCATTCCATCCGCCAGGCCCTGGGCCCGGTGGCCATTATCAGCCCGTTCAACTTCCCGGCCATGGTGCCCATGTGGTTCTTCCCGCTGGCGATCGCGGCGGGTAACACCGTCATCCTCAAGCCGAGCGAGAAGGTACCCACGGCCGCGAACTGGATGGCAGAACTGTGGAAGGAAGCCGGCCTGCCCGATGGTGTATTCAATGTTTTGCAAGGTGACAAGGTGGCGGTGGACACCCTGTTGACCCACCCGGACGTCAAGGCCGTTTCCTTTGTCGGCTCCACCCCCATCGCCAAGTACGTCTATGAAACTGCGACCGCCAACGGCAAGCGCGTCCAGGCCCTCGGCGGCGCGAAGAACCACATGGTCGTCCTGCCCGACGCAGATCTGGACCTGGCTGCTGATGCAGCCATTAATGCCAGCTTCGGGTCCGCCGGTGAACGATGCATGGCTATATCAGCACTGTTAGCTGTGGGGGGGATCGCGGATGAGCTGGTCGCCAAAATCGCCAGCCGCGCCAGTGCCCTGCGCACGGGTGACGGGCTGCGCGGCTGCGACATGGGCCCCTTGGTCACTTCTGCGCATCGGGACAAGGTAGCCGGCTATGTCGACGCCGGCGAGGAATCCGGCGCCACCCTGGTGGTCGATGGCCGCACCATCACCCCGGATGCCGAAGGCGACGGCTACTTTGTCGGCCCCACCTTGTTCGATAATGTCACCACCGACATGTCCATCTACAGGGATGAAATCTTCGGTCCGGTCCTCTCCGTACTGCGGGTCGAGAGCTTTGACGCTGCTCTCGCTGTGATCAACACCAACCCGTACGGCAACGGTACCGCGGTCTTCACCAACGACGGCGGTGCAGCCCGGCGCTTCCAGAACGAAGTCGAGGTCGGCATGGTAGGCATCAACATCCCCGTGCCCGTACCGATGGCCTACTACTCTTTCGGCGGATGGAAAAACTCCCTGTTCGGCGACACCCACGCCCACGGCTCCGAAGGTGTCAGCTTCTTCACGCGCGGCAAGGCTGTCACCACCCGCTGGGCCGACCCCAGCCATGGCGGCATCAACCTCGGTTTCCCCCAGAACGCCTAACTTAAACCACTCGTGAGGATCCACGGAAGAAGGAAAAGAACATGACCTCAACCGTTGACAACGGACTCTTTGTCGCCAATGCATCCCCTGAGATAGACAAGGCAGCTGCCCGGCGGGCCTACGAGCTCGACCGTAAGCACGTCTTCCATTCTTGGTCTGCCCAGAACCTCTTAGACCCGATGGTCATCTCAGCTGCACAAGGGTCTTGGGTGTGGGATGGAGACGGTAAGAAGTATCTCGACTTTTCTTCACAGCTGGTCAACACGAACATCGGCCACCAGCACCCTGGTGTGGTGGCGGCCATCGCCGCGCAGGCTGCGAAATTGTGCACCATTGCCCCAGCCTATGTCAATGAGGCCCGGTCCGAGGCGGCCCGCCTCATCGCCGAGCGGACACCGGGGGAGTTGGACAAGGTCTTCTTCACCAACGGGGGTGCCGACGCCAACGAGCATGCTGTGCGCATGGCCCGGCTGCACACCGGGCGGGCGAAGGTCCTCTCGGCCTACCGCTCCTATCATGGCGGTACGCAGTTGGCCGTTAACATGACCGGGGATCCCCGGCGCTGGGCCAACGATACCGCCAGCACGGGCACAGTCCATTTCTTTCCGCCTTACCTGTATCGGACCAGCTTTCACTCCACCACCGAGGAGGAAGAAAGCCAGCGTGCCTTGGAGCACCTCGAACAGCTCATCAGCTTCGAAGGACCTGCAACGATCGCAGCGTTGGTCCTGGAAAGCATCCCCGGGTCGGCGGGCATTTACGCTCCACCTGTCGGTTACATGAGGGGCGTGCGGGAGCTGTGCACCAAATACGGCATCATCTTCATTGCCGATGAGGTCATGACCGGATTCGGCCGCACAGGCAAATGGTTCGCCGTGGAGCACTTCAACGTTGTCCCGGATCTTATGACGTTCGCAAAGGGCGTCAACGCCGGCTACGTGCCCCTGGGCGGCGTGGCGATCAGCCCGGAAATCGCCGCCACCTTTGGCAAGCGCGTTTATCCTGGGGGGTTGACCTACTCCGGGCACCCGCTCGCCACCGCAGCAGCAGTTGCCACCGTTAACGCCATGGAAGCCGAGGGCATGGTGGACCACGCTGCCAAGCTGGGCGCCGACGTTATTGGCCCCGCGCTGGCCGGTTTCGCCAAGCGGCACCGGTCCGTCGGCGAGGTGCGGGGTACGGGTGTTTTCTGGGCCATTGAACTCGTCAAGAACCGCGAAACCCGCGAGCCTCTGGCCCCCTACGGTGCCTCCAGCCCGGAAATGAACCAGCTCATTACAGCCTGCAAGACCCGTGGGCTCCTGCCGTTCGCCAACTTCAATCGCATTCACGTAGTACCGCCCTGCAATACCAGCATCGACGACACCACCAGAGGCCTGGCGATCCTCGACGAGGTCCTCGAGATCTCCGACGGACTCGTAAAATAAGGCAATGTTTTAGTGCATGCCTGCCAATCAGCTGACCCAGACCAGTGCGGTGTGCGGCGCAGACCGGGGTGGTTCTCGCCTCCTCGGACCGAGCTCGTCGGGTTCTTGTGGTGATGGCAACACATAATGAATGAGTTTTGCCTTCACCACAAGAACCCAAGGTTTCCCCTTGGGACATAAGAAGAGGATGTGCGTGATTATGACAGTTTGACTGTGTACCATTTTCACGGTTTGCTTGGGATTTACCTTGATGTTCACCGGCTTTGTTAGCCTCATGAACAGCACGAGGAGGCGAAGTGGTGGTGGAGCAGTTGCTCGCAGCGGGGCACAAAGTTCGTGGCGCCGCGCGCCGCGTTGAAACGGTGGTCCGAGCCTTCGGGGGCGGGGTAGATCCAGTGATGCTTGACCTCACGAACCCCGGGACCTGCTCGGCAGCGTTTGAGGGTGTCGAGCAAGTGTTCCTATTGCGGCCTCCGCAAGTGGGCAAACCAAAGGCGCCCATGATTCCCGCTCTTGAGTACGCGCACCGCCTGGGTGTTAGGCAGATGGTGTTCCTGTTCCTTCAAGGCGCTGAAAACAACAAGGTCGTCCCTCACACAACCATTGAAGCGTGCCTGCGCCCCTCAGATGTCGACTGGACCGCTGTACGGGCTTCGTTTTTTCATCAAAAACTTTCAACCACTCACCTGACCGGCATTCGCGGACGTGCCGAAAGTACTGCGCCATGATGGATTGGATCCGGAAGCATCCCTACTTGGCCATGGCCATCGGCTACGGACTTTTGTTCGTATTTGGCACCTGTATTTGGTTTGCAGCGCGACGGGACCTAACTTATGCCCTTACCAGCGCCTTTGTATGGACCTCAATTTATGGGTCTTTTACAGTCTTTCAAGTACGGCGAAGACGACAAGCCAAAGTCCGGCTCGAAGGCAACGGCCAAACCATGATCTACCTCCGCTACCCTGACTCACGGCCGGGTTCACTTCCCAACATTTGGAATCAAGGGATCGCAACGCCCGCCTCTGGATCTCTCCAGTTCCAGCCGGCGGTATATGACACATTGGAACCGTGCGGGCCGGCGACGACGATTAAAATCCAGGAACTTCTCCCTGAGCGCCGAAAACTAAACGGCCAGGACCGTAAATACATTCCGTTCCTCGGGCTCCAAGCTATGACACTCGTGACGGATGAAGGCAAGATCGAGATCGCAGCGAACCCGGAATCACTGAATAAGCTAAACGAGGTTTTGGCACGCTTTTGAGCAGGATCCAACACCATCAACAGTGGCGGCGGTTGCAAAAGCTTATGGTTGGTGGCGTTAGACCCTCGTCGCGCTGAACGACCAGTAGTACGCTGCCTTTGAGGCAGAATCGGCGTAGCCGCCCTCGCTCAGACCCCGCCCCAGGAGGTTCGACCTAACTGCATATGAGGGCCCCGCAGGCGAGTATTAAAATGGATACAGGTCACTTTCAAAAATGACCGGAAGTCTGCCCAGGACACACCACGATTCATATCTTGAGATTCGTTATTTCTCATGACAAAACCCCCGTCGGCGGACGTGCTGTGGGGCATGTCCGCCGTCGGGCTTGGGTGGGTGGTGTTATGCGGGGATGGTGATTTCTCCGCGGCGCAGGAGCTTGCCGGTGGGGGTGGTGCCGTCGAGTTTGGTCCCGCGCAGGTAGGTGGCGCGGACGACGCCGGAGAGGGCGCGTCCGTCGTAGGGGGTGATGGGGTTTTTGTGTTTGAGTTTTTGCACGTCGACCACGAACGCGTCGTCGGCGGCGAAGATGGAGAAGTCCGCGTCGTGGCCGGGGGCGATTTTGCCTTTGCGGTGCAGCCCGACCAGTTCAGCTGGCCCGGTGGACATCCATTGAATGACCTGTTCCAAAGGG